>JAFIGD010000040.1 GCA_020831625.1 Verrucomicrobiota bacterium
TGCATTTGAATCTGCGATCCGTTTCGAGGAAATCCATCTTCAAATTGAGGTCTGGAGCCCCGATCAAAAAATCGGCAACAACCCTGTGCGCCTGTCCACCGCGTTGACGATATTTTTCCAGAAGCGGCCGGCAAGGACAGCCGAATCCGCCTGCATTGGGGAAAATTCGACTCCCAGCGTTTTCATTGCCTGATTCATAGCGGACAGGTTTGGAAAGGCGGAGGCCAACTATCAAGAAGGAGCTCAGAGTCCGGATGCATGATCCGCTGAGCAAGACGGGAAAATGGCTGGCGAGTATCCTCCGGGGTGCGTACCCGTACTATGCGATCCCAGATTTGACGCTAAATACTCAAGGTAGGAGCCGTATGCGGTAATCCCGCACGTACGGATCTGTGCGGGGGGCCCCATCTCGGGTGCCCCTACCGCTCCTGGGTCAAATAATTTATTGAATTCTGTAGGGAGTCCATTAGGACTGATTTCATGAAAGCATTGATTTTATTGGCGGCGGGGTGTGAGGAGATGGAGGCGGTGATTGTGATGGACACGCTGCGGCGCGGCGGCGTGGAGGTCGTTGCCGCCGGTCTGGCGGAAGGGCCGCTGACGGCGTCGCGCGGGGTGGTGATCACGCCGGATATCGCGCTGGACGCGTTGGAGAACGCGAAGGATTTTGATGTGCTGATTCTGCCGGGCGGGCTGCCGGGCACGGAGGCCCTGCGGGAGGATCCGCGGGTTCGGGATTTGTTGCTGGCGTACACGGGGGATGCAACCAGGCGGGTCGCGGCGGTCTGCGCGGCCCCGACGGTGCTGGACGGACTGGGTCTGCTGGAGGGTCTGCAGTTCACCTGTTATCCGGGATTGAAGGCCCGCTGTGCGGGCGGCGGGACCTGGGTGGACGCGGCGGTGGTGGAGGACGGAAATCTGATCACCAGTCAGGGGCCGGGCACTTCGTTTGCGTTCGCGCTCAGGATTCTGGAGCGGCTGGCGGGCGGGGACGCGGCCGGGGAGGTCGCGGCGGGGATGCTGGTCGGCCGATTCTGACCGTGTCTCAATCGGGGATTTCGGGCAGATCGAAGGCGTCGCCGGTTTCCTCGATCCAGCGGGCCAGCCGTGCGTGCAGTTCCCGGCGTTTTCCGATGAAGCGCTGATTGAACACCAGGTTGGCGGTTTCGAAGGGGTCCTCGTTGAGATTCCACATGCCGAAGGGGGCGTCGGGGATGCAAACGTATTTCCAGCCGTCCCGGGTCACAACCCCACGCCAGGGCAGATTGAGGCCGTCTGCGAGCTTTTTATACCGGGTGTGTTGAATGTAGCAGGAGTCGGGTTCGTTGGCCAGGGGCACGGAAGTGGCGGAATTGAGGTAGCCGCTGTAGTCGAAACCGGGCAGAGAGTCGGGCGGGGCGATGTCGGCGAGGCCGAGGGTGGTGGGGAGGATATCCACGGCGGAGATTTGCGCGTCCACCGGTCCATAGCGCCGGTTTTTGTAGGGAACCCCGCCGCCAATGATGAAGGGAATGCGGATCGATTCCTCCCAGGGGGAGGATTTTTCGCGGAAGCCGTGGGAGCCCATGCAGTCGCCGTGGTCGGAAAAGAAGAGAATCAGGGTGTCATCAAGGAGGTTTTGTTCGCGAAGTTTTTCGAGCACCCGCCCGAGATTGCGGTCAAGGTTCTCGATTTGGGCGTAGTAGCCGGCGAGTTCGCGGCGGGCGGTTTCCTCGATGCGGGGCACGGGGGGGACGTTGGGCCGGAGTTGGATGCGGCCGGGATTGTGACGGGCCATGTCTTCGGGCGGGGCGACGTTGGGCACATGCGGAGGCTGAACGGAAAGCACGCCGAAGAAAGGCTGATCCGGGGTTTGCGCCATGCGGTCGATTTCCGCGAGGAGGAGGTCGGTGAGGGCATCGGTTTCGTAGCGGGGCAATCGTTGGACGGGCACTTCGGCGCCGTCATGGCGGTGGCCGTGGACCCAGGTGTCGTATTGGCTGTTGTTGTTTTCGTAGCCGATCCAGCTGTCGAAGCCGCCCCGGTTTTCGCGGGGGATCACCATGGTTTTGGCGTCGGAGCCGGGTTCACCTTTTCCGTATAGATGCCATTTCCCGACGTAAGAGGTTTGATAGCCGCTGGCTTTGAGCAGGGTGGCGACGGTGGGGAGTCCGGGGTCGAGCGGCGCGGGCGGCGGGGTGCGGTCGATGCCTTTGTGGGGGTAGAGTCCGGTGGTGAGGCTGAAGCGGAAGGGGCAGCACCAGGGGTTGGTGGCGACGGCGCGGGTGAAATGCACGCCTTCGGTCGCGAGGCGGTCGATGTTGGGGGTTTGGACGTTGGGATCGCCCATGATGCTGAGGGCCTGGGCGCGGTGCTGGTCCCCGAAGATCCAGAGAATATTGGGTTTGCGTCGGGTGGAGTCGGTCATGCGGATTCCGGAGTGGCGGGCGGAAAAAATTCGGCCTCGATCATGAGGCAGAGGGCGTGGTAAATCGGAAGATGGAATTCCTGAATCCGGTAGGTTTCCGTGGACGGCGCATGCACGCAGACGTCGCAGTTTTCCCGGAAAGCGCCGCCGTGCTCTCCGGTGAGGCCGAGGGTTTTGAGTCCGAGGGCGCGGGCGGCGCGGAAGGCGTGGTTGACGTTTTTCGCGTTGCCGGAGGTGGAAATTCCGAGAAGGACATCACCGGGTTTGCCGAGGCCGAGGACGAGCTGGGCGTAGGTGTATTCGCCGTCGACATCGTTAAGGTAGGCGGTGTTCAGGGCGGTGAGGTTGCCGAGGGGAATGGCGGGGAGGGCGCCCTGAAGCTTGTCGGCGAGGTTGTCGCCGAGCTGGGCGCGGAGATCGGGCGGGAGGGGACGGCGGGATTTGAAGCCCTTCAGGAGTTCCCCCGCGATATGATCGGCATCGGAGGCGCTGCCCCCGTTTCCGCAGAGGAGCAGTTTTCCGCCCCGGGCGTAGCAGTGTTTGAGGAGCCCGAACGCGGCCTCGATTTGGGGAACACTGGGGGTGAGTTGCGGGTAATGTGCCAGAAGGGTTTCAAGGGGAGACATGATGCGTGAATCAGAATCGGTAGGAAAGGCCGATGGAGATGAGGGGGTAATATTTGAGGTCGCTGAGATCGGAGCGCCGGGAGGCGAGTTCGGCGTCGAAATCGCTGTCCAGGCGTTCCTGGGCGTCGGACGAAAAGGCCACCGCGCGGCCGCTGACGGAGGGATCGCCCTGAAACATGATCCCGATGTCAAAGGCGAACGCCAGACGCTGGGCGGGGTCATTCGCTCTGCCCCAGCCGAATCCGAGGTAGGGTGTGAAGTCGTTCACGCTCACATTGACGCTGTAGGATTCAACCCGGTAGCGGGTGTTGTTTACGTCCACCACATCATTGCCGCGGGCGCTGAGTGTGAAGCGGTTGCGGTTGTAGAACAGGCCGCCGGTGAGTCGAAAACTGCTGTCGAGCAGGTGCCAGTCGAGGAGCACGGGGATGCTTTCGAGCTGGAGATTCAGGCGGAGGTTGTCGTCAAAATCGTAACCGGTAATAATGCCGAGCCGGTTGTAGCCGATTCGCAGGTTGATCGTTTCGGCGACGTCCCGGGTCACATCAAATCCGAATCCGGAGGTGGCGATTTTGCCGGTGACGCCCGTTTGTGCCTGAAGGAAAGGGACCGTCATACAGGCTAAAAAAAGGACGGAGATGCGGAGGGTTGATAAACGCATGATTGCTTTTGTTTTGGTTAGGGTGGGGGTAGGATAAGCTCTTTTTTTATTGAACCACGGATGGACACGGATGGACTGAATGAATACTGTGCGGTACCTGTGCAGGCTGATTTTTCAATTGCTAGATTTTTTTTGATGGAAAAGCAACCTGATTTCTTCAGGGGAGGATTAAGGAGCCCTTGGCGCGCTGGAGGTCGATCCAGGCCTGTTCGCGGGTGAGGCGGGCCTGAACGGCGCGGGATTCGGCGGTGGTGTAGTCGCGCTGGGCCTCGTTGAGGCGGAGGAGGCTTTCCTGACCGGCGCGGAAGGCGGCTTCGACGAGATCACGGTTTTCGCGGGTGAGTTCCAGGGTTTCGCGGGTGATTTCCTCGGAGCGCACGGCGGCGGTGTAGGCGGTGATGGCGTTGGCGAGTTGGGACTGGGCCTGAAGTTCAATGGCCCTGGCGCCGGCGCCTGCCTCGTCCAGCGCCCATTGGGCCTCCCGGGTGCGGGCACGGCGCTGACCGCCGTCCCAGAGGTCCCAGGCGATCTGCAGGCCGACGGTGTTGCCGAAATCCTCACCGGAAAACGCGGGGTCTTCGGTGCGGGTGGCGCTGACATCGCCGAAAGCGGCGAGAGTGGGGCGGTACGCGCCGCGTTCGACATCCACATTGGCCCGGGCGGCCCGGACCTGCGATTCGGCGCGCATGAGGGCGGGAAGTTGGGTGCGGGCCTCGAGCCAGGCGTCGGCGTAGGCGGGCGCCCCGTGCGCGGGGGCGTCGGGATCAACCGGGGCCGGGGCGGGCAGGGGATGGTCGGCATCCAGACCGAGGAGGGCGGTCAGCGCGGCCATGGCGGTGTCGTAGTTCGCTTTGGCGGTCACGGCGGAATTCTCGGCGGCGAGGCGGCGGATGTCGAAGTTGAGGCGGTCGGCGCGGGAGGCGGCTCCGGCGGCTTCGCGGCGGCGGATGTCCTGAAGCTGACGGTTTTGAAATTCGGCGTCGGCGGTGGAGATGCGGACGTTTTCGCGGGCAAGCTGGGCGGAGGTGAAGGCGCGTCCGACGTTGGCCAGGAGGTCCATGCGGATTTCCTCGAGAGAGGCTTCGGCGGCATCGGCGGCGCTGAGGGCGGCGTTCAGGCGGCTGCGGCGGGCGCCGCCGTCCCAAATGAGCCAGGTGGCGCGGAGGGCGGCTTCAAACTGTTCGGCGGAATCCTCGAGCAGGGGATTAAGTTCCTGCGCGCGGTCGCTGAAGCTGACGCGGGCGGCGTTTCCGGTGGCTTCGAGCTGGGGATGATAGGCGCCGCGGGCGAGGCGGGCGCGGGCGAGGGCCTGTTCGAAGCGGGCGCGGGTGGCGGCTTCGTTGGGGTTGTCGCGCAGGGCCGTGCGCCAGGCTTCTTCCAGGGTGAGGGTTTCTTCGGCGTGGACGGGAAGGAGCGCAATGAGAAGGAGGGACAGGAGGATGGTTTTCATGAAGGAAGGGATTCCCGGGGTTCGCGGTGCCGTGCGGGTTCGACGGCCAGGCGGGTTTGAGGATGTTGACCTGTGAACAGGTAGTGCAGAAAGCAGCGGATGTCATTCAAAATCAGGAGCAAATTCGGAATCAACAGCAGGGTGAGCAGGGTGGCGAAGGCGACCCCGGCGGCGATGGAGAGAGCCATGGGGATGAGGAACTGCGCCTGCAGGTCGCGTTCGAGGATCAGCGGGGTGAGACCGCCGACGGTGCTGAGGGTGGTGAGAAAGACGGCGCGGAAGCGGCGTTTGCCGGCTTCGACAATCGCTTCGCGCACATCCAGTCCGTGGGCGATGTTGTAGTTGTAGGCTTCGATGAGGACGATGGCGTCGTTGACGACCACGCCGGCGAGGGCGACGATGCCGAAGAGGCTCATCATGGACACATCAATGCCGCGCAGCAGGTGGCCGATCACCGCGCCGATGATGCCGAACGGCACGGTGAGCATGATGATCATCGGCTGAATATAGGAGCGGAAAATCGCGGCAATGATCACATAGATGCCGATGAGGGCGACGGGGAAGCTGATTTTCAGGGACGCGAGCGAGTCGGCGGAATCCTGTTTTTCGCCCTGGAATTCGAAAAAGACCCCGGGATAGGCCTGATGGAGTTCGGGAAAGTGTTCGCGTTCGATGACGCGGTTGATCTGTTCAGCGTTGGCGACGGCGGTGTTGACATCGGCGCTGACGCCGATGATGCGCATGCCGTCCACGCGGGTGATTTCGGCGTATCCGGGGGCGACCTCGACATGGGCCACGGCATAGAGAGGCAGCGCGCGGCCATCGGGCAGGCGGATGCGCACCTGTTGCAGATCGGCGGCGCGGCTGCGTTCGTCGGCGGTGTAGCGGACCATCACGCGGATATCATCGCGTCCTCGCTGAATTCTCAAGGCTTCGCCGCCGAAATATCCGGTGCTGATTTGTCGGCCGAGATCCTCCACGGTAAGGCCGAGGCTTTCGGCCTCCTCTTTGAGCCGGAAGCGGATTTCATTGCGGCCGGGACGGAAATCGGTTTGAATCTGGGTGAGGCCGTTAAACGTGGCGAGGCGGCGGAGCACCTCGCGGGAGGCCTCCTCCATGCGCGTCAGGTCGGTGCCCCGGATGCGGATATCCACCGGCATGCCGGGGGGGCCGGCGTCGATGCCGCTGATGCTGACCGCCTCGGCGCCGGGGATGGGCCCGATGGCCTCCTCCCAGAGATTGCGGATGGCGTCGGAATCGATGCGGCGGTCGGTGCTCTCCACCAGAATAATCTGCACAGAGCCGATGTTGTGACCGCCGGCGGCGTATTGATCCCCGAGGTTCTGTCCGGCGAGACGCATCACGCGTTGAATGGCGGGGTCCCCGCTGCGGGTGGCGATCTTGTCGTTGAGGCTCAGGGCGGCGGATTCGATCCGCTGCAGGGCGGCGTCGGTGACTTCAAGCGGGGTGCCGTCCGGGAATTCGACCGCGGTGGTGAGAATAAAGCTGTCGAAGGCGGAGAACATGCTGACCGGAATGTGGCCGCCGCCCAGGGCGCCGGCGGTGAGGATGAGGATGCCGACGGCGGCGGACAGGAACACATAGCGCCAGCTTAGGGCGGTGCGGAGAAAGTGTTCGTAATGGTTTTCAATGAAATTCTCCAGACGGGTGCCGGTGGCATCGTGGAGGGCGTTGAAAAACTTGTGCAATTTACCGCCGGTTCGTCGCTCTTTGATGCTTTTTTCGCCCAAATGCGCCGGGAGGAGCAGCAGACACTCGAAGAGGGACACGACCAGACAGGCGATGACGACCACGGGGAGAATAGAGATGAATTTTCCCATGATGCCGCCGACGAACATCAGCGGCAGAAAGGCGATGATGGTGGTGGCGACCGCGCCGAAGACGGGCATGCCCACTTCGCAAACGCCGTCGACCGCCGCCTGGAGGGGCGGCACGTCGCCTTTTTGCTGGCGGCGGTAGATGGCTTCGCCGACCACGATGGCGTCGTCCACGATGATGCCCAGCACCATGATCAGTCCGAACAGCGAGATCATATTGATGGAGCCGCCCACAGCCCAGAGAATGACCAGCGCTCCGGCGATGGAGATCGGCATGCCCATGCCCGCCCAGAAGCTGAGGCGCAGGTCCAGAAACAGCCAGAGGAGCAGAAAGACCAGGGAAAGGCCGATGATTCCGTTGCGGATGAGGAGGTTGATGCGGGCGCGAAGCATGTCGGTGGTGTCAAAGACCTCGGCGATCAACAGACCCTCGGGAAGGAGTGCGCGCTGTTCCTCCAGAAATTCGCGCACCGCCGCCGAGATGTCCAGCGAGTCCTGCTCGGAGGTTCGCTTCACATAGAGAAAGAGGGCGGGGGAGCCGTCCACCCGGGCTTTCATGCCCTCCTCGACGAAGCCGTCGACAATGCGGGCAACGTCTCCGAGGCGGATGCGGGTTCCGTCGGGCCGGGTGATCAGCGGGATTTCGGCCAGTTCCTCGCCGGTGTATTTGCGGCCAAGGGTGCGCAGGCGGATTTCCTCCTGCTCATTGCGGATCAGGCCGCCGGGCACATTGAGATTGTTGCGGCGGACTGCGGTCATGACCTCTTCATGGGTGAGGTCGTGTTCGCGCAGGCGGGCTTCGGAAATTTCGATGGAGATTTCGTAGTCCCGGGCTCCGAAAATATCGACGACGGTGATTTCGGGCCGTTGCAGCAGGGCGGTTTTGGTGCGCTCGGCCCATTCTTTCATGCGGTGTTCGGGCATGTCGCCGGAGAGGGTGAGGATGGTGACAACGTCCTCGAGAATCAGTTCGCTGATGACCGGATTTTCCGCGTCCACCGGAAAGGTGTTGATGGCGTCCACTTTGAGGCGCACCCGGTCGAGCACCCGCTGGGTGTTGGAACCCTCCAGCACGGTGACCACGGCAGTGCCGATGTTTTCCCGGGCGTGGGTGGTGAGTTCTTTGACACCCTCCTGCCCCTGGAGCGCCTCCTCGATTTTGCGGAGAATGCCCTCCTCAATTTCCTCCGGATCGGCGCCGGGAAACGCGACGGAAATGGTGATCCGGTCCAGCGACATTTCGGGAAAGGTTTCCCGCTGCATCAGTTGAATGCTGACAAAGCCCAGCAGGAACATCAGGAAAATACTGATGTTTGCCAGAACGGTGTTGGAGGCGAAGGCGGTGACAAACTTTCGCATGATCAGTCTTCCTGAATGTCGAGCCGGGCGCCTTCAAGCGGGGCGATGAGCCGGGTGGTGATGACGCGGTCGCCGGGGGAGATGCCGCCGCGGACGATCACCTCGTCGCGCTGGGCGCGAAGGACCTCCACGGGAGAAGCGCGGAGCCGGTCGTCCTTATCAGCCAGATAGACGTGGCCGTCGAAGGTGACGGCGGTGCGGGGGAGGGTGTAGACATCGTCCAGGGTGCGTCCGGGAATTTCGACGCGGCAGAACATGCCGTCCGCGAGCGGAATCGGATGGTCGGGGGAGCGGGCGGCTTCGGCATCGACGCGGATGGCGACGTGAACGGTGCGGGCGGTGCTGTCGAAGTTCACGATGCGGTGGAGGGTGCCGGTCCAGGAGAGTTCCTGCGCGGCCTCGGCCCAGGTGAGGCGGACGGGGACCGGGACCGGGGGCGGGAACCAGGCGGAGCCGGCGGCGGGCGTTTCTTCAAACTGAAGCCAGTTGCGCACTTCGGAGGCCTCGAGCGGCGCGGTCAACTCCAGCGTTTGGTCGTCGGCCAGATGAAAGAGCACCTGACCCGGCTGCACCTTTTCGCCCGGCTCGGCGGCGGAGTGGGTGATGCGTCCGGTGAAGGGCGCGGTGATTTCAGTGCGGGCGAGGTGGGTTTCGGCCTGGCGGGCCCGGGCTTCGGCGGCGGTGACGCGGGCCTCGGTCTCTTCGCGCTGAGCGGGATAGAGCGCCAGAGCCTGATCCAGCAGGGCGAGCTGGGTCGCGGCCTGGGTGAAGGCCTGTTCCGCGCCCTCGACGAGCGAGATGGATCCGATCTCCTGCTCTTCAAACAGGGTTTTGGTGCGGAGAAATTCGGATTCGGCCAGTTCGTTGGCGCGGTGGGCGAGGGCGCGGCGCTGGCGGTCGCTTTCCTCCTGAACGGTCAGCCGGGTGAGATGACTGCGGGCCTGGGCGAGCGCGGCCCGGGCGTCGGCCAGGGCGGCCTCGGTATCCCTGGGGTCAATCCGGGCCAGCACGTCTCCAGCCTCCACCCGTTCGCCGACGCGGGCGACCTGCACCGAGTCCTGAAGCAATCCGGTGACTTCGGCGGCGATGCGGGCCTCGCGGAGCGGGCGGACCACCCCGTGGGCGGTGAGGACTGCGGCGGCGGAATCCGGTTGCGCGGTCATGATGCGGACCGCCAGGAGGTTTTCGGGAGGATCGACCTGATCGGGACGCTGGCTGAAGCGGATGAGGGCGGCGGCCACGATGAATGAAAAGGCGAGGATGCCGAGACCGGCGGCAAAGCGGACAAGCAGGAGTTTTTTGTGTGGGGTCATGATGCGGACTTTTGCTGGAGGACGTCGGCGACCGACCGCATGGCCAGATGCCAGTGGCGGAGGCTTTCGTCGGGAATTACATCGGCGATGGAGCGGAAAGCTTTCAGAAATTGTTCGTTGACAGTGTTCATGGCCTCCTCGGCCCGTTTATGAACCTTGATGACAACCCGCCGACGGTCGCGCGGGTCCTGCTCGCGGGTCAACACCTCTTTTTCGACCAGCTTGTCCACCAGCGCGCTGGCGGCGGAGGGGGTGACCTGGAGGATTTTGGCGAGTTCGTTGAGGCTCAGGGGTTGACGCAGCCACACCTGCAGGGTGGCGCGGGTCTGAATGGCGGTGAGATCCG
The DNA here is from genome assembly GCA_020831625.1 of Verrucomicrobiota bacterium. GTDB lineage: Bacteria > Verrucomicrobiota > Kiritimatiellia > SS1-B-03-39 > UBA6053 > PXAS01. The sequence continues at coordinate 10,001 of JAFIGD010000040.1, forward strand.
AACAGATCGGATCCATGGGCATGTCTCCGCTGAGAACGAATTGATCCATATGAAACCGGAAGGCCCTTCCGGTTTCAAAGATAAACGACATCATTTCTTCGCGGGATAATTGCTTCATTAATCGAATATTTCAGAAAACGAATGATTTGTAAAGTGAATTTAATTTGAATGTGGAGGTCATTTCGATAGGGGGAGGGCGACTTTAACCTGAAGCAAGGAACTGATATGACCCCGACTGTAAACGAACTGCCTGAATGGAAAGCCCTGGAAACCCATGCCGCCGGGAGTGCGGAACAGCATCTGCGGGATTTGTTCGCCTCGGATCCGGGGCGGGCGGAGCGTTATGTCTGGCGGCGGGACGGCTTTTTGGTGGATTATTCCAAAAACCGGGTGACGGATGAGACGATGGCGCTTTTGTTTGCGCTGGCGCGGGCCACGGGGGTTGAAGCGGCGCGGGACGCGATGTTCCGCGGGGAGAAGATCAATGAAACCGAGGGGCGGGCGGTGCTGCACACGGCGCTGCGGGCTCCGGCGGATGCGGAGATTGTGGTGGACGGTGAAAATGTGGTGCTGGCGGTGCAGGCGGTGTTGGCGAAGATGGAGGCTCTGTCGCGCCGGGTGCGGAGCGGAGACTGGAAAGGGCACACGGGAAAGCGGATTCGGAATGTGGTGAATATCGGGATCGGCGGATCGGATTTGGGGCCGGTGATGGTGGTGGAGGCGCTGAAGCCCTATGCGGACCGCGGGTTGACGCTGCGCTTTGTGTCCAATGTGGACGGAACCCATCTGGCGGAGTGTGTGCGGGATCTGGATGCGGCGGAAACGCTGTTTATTGTGGCCAGCAAGACGTTCACGACTCAGGAAACGCTCACCAACGCCCATTCGGCCCGAACCTGGCTGGTGGATCAGTTGGGGGACGAGGCGGCGGTGGCGAAGCACTTTGTGGCACTGTCGACGAACGCGGAGGCGGTGAAGGCCTTCGGCATTGATGAGGCGAACATGTTTGAATTCTGGGACTGGGTGGGCGGCCGCTATTCGCTGTGCAGCGCCATCGGGCTGCCGATCATGCTGGCGGTGGGGCCGGAGAATTTCCGGGACCTGCTGGCGGGCTATCACGAGATGGATGAGCATTTCCGCACCGCGCCGCTGGAGGAGAATCTCCCGGTGATTCTGGCGATGCTGGGGGTGTGGTACAACAACTTCCTGGGGGCGGACACGCAGGCGATTCTACCGTACGATCAGTATCTGCACCGCTTCGCGGCGTATTTTCAGCAGGCGGACATGGAATCGAACGGGAAATCCACCGACCGGCAGGGGCTTCGGGTCGGGTATCAGACCGGGCCGGTGCTGTGGGGCGAGCCGGGCACGAACGGTCAGCACGCGTTTTATCAGTTGATCCACCAGGGCACGAAGCTGATCCCGTGTGATTTCATCGGGTTCGCGGAGTCGCACAATCCGGTGGGCGATCACCATGTGAAGCTGATGAGCAATTATTTTGCGCAGACCGAGGCACTGGCCTTTGGAAAGACGCCGGAGGATCTGCGGGCCGAAGGAGTGAACGAGGCGCTGGTGCCGCACAAGACCTTCGAAGGCAACCGGCCGAGCAACTCGTTTTTGATTCAGAAACTCACCCCCTTCACACTGGGTCAGTTGATTTCGGCCTATGAACACAAAATCTTCACCCAGGGCATTGTCTGGAACATTTTCAGCTTTGATCAGTGGGGCGTTGAGTTGGGGAAAGTGCTGGCGAAGGTGATTCTGCCCGAGCTGGAGGGCGAAAGCACGCCGGAGAAACACGACGCCTCCACCAACCGGCTGATCGCGGCGTTTAAGGAGATGAGGGGGGGAGGAATGACGAGTGACGAATGACGAATGACGAATGACGGGTGACGAATGACGAGTGACGGGTGACGAATGACGAATAAGGGTAGACCACGGATAGAAGACCACGGATATCGTTTCTTAGTCTTAATCTTAATCGTAATCCTAATCCTAATCGTAATCCCAATCGAACCCGATTCCGAGCGAAAGAAGAATGTGAACGTCTCGGGTGGCGTGACGGGAGCGCCAATCGCCGTATTGGCGGGGCGAAGGGGGTGGTGAATGGACTGGTGACGGGTTACGAATGACGGGATCAGGATCAGGATCGGGATCGGGTTCGGGACTGGGTCGGAATAGGATTAAGATTAAGATTAAGATTAAGATTGAGGGGGGAACCAATGCAGGGCCAACGGCCCGACTTTGCAGAGCCCGGTCCGTCAGGACCGGGTTTTTGTCGGCATTTAAAGCAGAGCACTGAAGGTGCGGCTCAAGGATGATGATGAGGATGCTTGAAGCGGGGCGGGGCGTTGATCCTGTTGGGGTTACGGAATACAGCTGAGCGGGACACCGTCCTCAGCGCAATCGTTGTCGGTTCCAGGCATTGTTGCCTCTGTGGCTATCTATTGGTTTTCCGGTCGCTTCGGACGCAGCATCAGGCCGCAGGCACCCAGAAGAATCAAACTAAGGACGAGGGTGCCGGGTTCGGGGATGACGAAAATAATTTGTTCGGAATAAGCACTGATCCGGGCGAAATAATTCTGGTCGGAGGCATTGGAATTATTTGAGAACGTGCTGGTTCGGGCACCACTTTTTTGCGTCACCACAGTGGCAATACCGATAATGTACCACTGGTTATCGAGAAATTGAAACATGGGCGAACCGGAGTCTTTGTCGACCACGGCGGCCTGGCCGCTTCCCTGGTTTGCCTGCAGATTTGTTTGCAAGGCTTGATATGAACCCGTTTGATACCCAATGTTTGCAAATGAAACAGGATTGTTGATACCCCAGCGTTTGTCAGAGGTGGTGTAATCCCCCCATCCGACCGTGGATGAATTCAATGCGGTGCCGTCTCTCCCCAGTCCCCAGCCTACAATTGTTGCGGCTCCGCCGAGATTTTCGCTGCTCCCGGTGTAGATTTGCGCGGCGGAGATTCCCGCCGGCGCGGTTTCGAGTTTAAAGATTTTCAGGTCAACATTCGGTTCGACCTGAACCGGCGTAAAATTGAGATCCCGCTGATACCAGGTGACTCCGTCGAAACTGACCCGGGTGCTGTCATTGGTGTTTACGTGGTTCGCCGTCAGCATGTATCCCCCTCCCAGATGAACTGCGGTGCCGCGGAGATGGTTCAGTTGCGTGGGATTGCTTGTGCTGGTGACCCGGGCAACCGCATCAAACGGGAGACCTGTTCCGGGATCGCTTGTGTTTGCACTGTTGTCCAAACCGTAAAAAAGCATGCCGTTGCCGGTCAGGCAGACGGAGGCTATTGCGGATATAAAAAGAACTCTTAATGTTTTCACATTAATATTTTACACATAATATTGGAGAGTGTATAGTTCTAAAACGAATAAATAGACCCAAAGAGTCCGGAGACCTTTTTCCGGCGGTCGGAACGCATGCCGTGTGTCCGGAAATGTGCTTTCTCAATGTTTGCGATTGATTTGTTTCGCGGAAAAAGGGATAAGATGCGCCTATGAGTTTTTTAGCCCCTTATGTTTCCGAATCTGATGATGGATTCTCGTTCACGCGCCTTCAGGCGAGCCGTTTTGCAAAACATGTCGCGGATGACTATAATCCGATTCACGATGTGGAGGCGAAGCGCTTTTGTGTTCCAGGCGATTTATTGTTTGCTTATCTATTGACCCAGAAGGGTTTGTATCCCCGGATGAACTTTATTTTTTCCGGGATGGTGATGGATGGGGTGTTCCTCCGGATTGAGGACGGCGACGAGGGGGAATGGCGGATTGTGGATGGACGGGACAAGGAATATTTACGCGCGACGTATGCGGGAAGTCCGAACCGGGATCCCGAGGCCATCGAATCGCTGGTCCGCAACTATGTCCGCTTTTCCGGTCACAATTTTCCGCATATCCTTCAGCCGCTGATGGCGGAGAAGAATGTGATGATCAATATCGACCGTCCCTTGGTGATTTATGAGAGCATGGCGATTGATCTGGAGAAAGATTCAATCCATAATCCGGAGCTGGAGTTCGCGGAGGCGACCATGGATGTGGTGGGCAAACGCGGAAACGCGGCCCTGCATTTCCGGTTCCTGGAGGAAGGGCGCGAGGTCGGCACCGGCGAAAAACGCATGGTCCTCAGCGGTCTGCGCGAGTATGAGGCGGAAATGATGGAGCGGATGGTCGAGTTGTATGATGATCGTAAACGGAAAAAGGTGGAATAAGGTATGGCGAATCAACGTTGCTGGTATCGTGCGGAAATGACTTCGGGTCCGGAGACCTTCTGTGTCTTCGGCTCCTCAACCATTCCGGAAAAGGAAATGGCGGCCTCGCTGAACCGGGGAGAACTGGTTCTGCTGGAGGATCTGGTGTATTACGATGAGGAGGGCAAGGCCCGCTCCTGGTCCGAATGGGATCCGCATTGTCAGCCGCGGGTTTATTTGAACGCGAAGTTTTTGGTGAGTTTAATGCCGATGGTGGGCGATCCGCGCACGATGGCGGGGGGACTGAAAATCCTGAGCATGCCGCATTTCATGCGGGATCAGGATTGACGGCGCGCGGGCATGATCGCTCCGTTTCCTTTTGACGATGTGGATGATCCGTCCATGGACGAGGGTCCGGTTTATGCGGACTGCACAGAAGAGGTGGAGCGGATTCTGGGACCGGACGGGGAAATGGCGCGGGTGTTCACGGGGCAGGGGAAATCCTATGAGCACCGTCCGCAACAGTTGAGCATGGCCAAGGCGATCGCGGCCTGTGTGGCCGAGGGCGAACATTTGATGGTGGAGGCGGGCACCGGGGTGGGAAAGTCGTTCGCGTATCTGGTGCCGACCCTGGTTGCGGCGCTCGAAGCGGGGCAAAAAGTCGTCGTGAGCACGTACACCATTAGTTTACAGGAACAGCTTTTGCATCACGATGTGCCGCGGCTGAGTGCCTGTCTGGGGCGGGAGGTGAAGGCGGTGCTGGTGAAGGGGCGGAGCAATTATCTCTGCCGGAAGCGCCTGGCGCTGGCGCGGCGCATGGGCGGGGATCTGTTCCGGGCGGAGCAACAGATGTGGCTGGACCGCTTGCGGGCGCTGACGGACAACGGGGAGTGGGACGGCAGCCTGCAGTCGCTTCCGGAACCGCCCCCGGCGGATGTCTGGGCGCAGGTCTGCGCGGAGGAGGGGACGTGCATGTATCCGGCGCAGCGGGATCACAAGGACTGCTATTTGACCAAGGCGCGGGCGCGGATGCAGGAGGCGGACGTGCTGATTGTGAATCATGCGATGTTTTTCGCGGATCTGGCGATGCGGGCCGAGGGCGGGGGGATTCTGCCGGAATTTGATGTGGCGGTGCTGGATGAGGCGCATCAGGTGGAGGATGTGGCGGGTCAGGCGCTGGGACTGCGGATCACGCCCTGGAGTTTCAACCGCTGGATCCGGAGCCTGTATATCCCGGAGAGCGGGAAGGGGCTGCTGTCGGTTTTGAAGGCGGGCGATACGGCGCATGAGGTGGGGCGGCTGCGGGGGGCGGTGGATCAGTTGTTTCAGGAACTGCACACCTGGCTGTTTCATCAGGGGCACGGCGTGACAACGTGCCGCCTGCGCGAACCGCTGGAGATTGACACCCCGATTCCGGGGATGCTGAACCGGATCGCCCGGGAGCTTCAGGATCTGGAGGAGGATATCGAGTCGGCCGATTTGCGGTCGGAGGTGGCGCTGGCCCGGCGTCGGGCGGGGGATTTGGCGAACGGATTGCTGACGTTTCTTGAGCAGCGCGAGGAGGGAGCCGTCTACTGGATTGAGCAGGAGGGGCCGGCGGCGCGGCCGAGAATTGTGCTGAACGCCGCGCCGGTGGAGGTGGGGCCGCTGATCAAATCGCTGCTTTTCGACCGCATGCACTGCGTGGTGCTCACCAGCGCGACCCTGGCGGTGGCTGGAAATCTGGCGTATTCGCGGCGGCGGCTGGGGGCGGACACCGCGCGGGAGCTGCAGGTGGGGAGTCCGTTCGATTACGCCCGGCAGATGCGGCTGGTGGTGCCCACGGGCATTCCCGAGCCGACCCAGCCCGGCTATCCCGACGCGGCGGCGGCGGAGATCAACGCGCAGGTCCGCAAGTCCGACGGCGGCGCGTTTGTGCTGTTCACGGCGGTGAAACTCATGAAGGATGTGCTGCAGCGCATCGAGGCCGGATTGACGCGGGACGGATTCGCCTGCTGGGTGCAGGGACGGGAGCAGTCACGGCATCATCTTCTGGAGGCGTTCAAGGAAACGGAGCGGAGTGTGCTCTTCGGGCTGAGCAGCTTCTGGATGGGGGTGGACGTGCCCGGAGACGCGCTGCGGAACGTGATCATCACCCGTCTGCCGTTCGCGGTGCCGGATCATCCGCTGATTCAGGCGCGGATGGAAAAAATCACCGAGGGCGGCGGCAACGCCTTCAAGGATTATTCGCTGCCGGAGGCGGTGTTGAAATTTAAACAGGGCGTGGGCCGGCTGATCCGCAGCCGGGAGGATTCCGGCACGGTGGTGGTGCTCGATCCGCGCATCCGCGACCGCTGGTACGGCCGCTGGTTCGTCCAGGCGCTGCCGGAGTGTCCGCGTGACTTTGGGGAGGACGTTTGAACTTTTTCAAAAAAGTTAACCGATTTGCATTGACCAAACGGGGATTCTTTTGAAAGATAGTAATATCGAAATACCCAACCCAGTTATGGAGACCTTGATGAAACGTATCGCATTGAATCTGATGAGTTTGACCGCCCTTTCCGCCACGGTGTTTTTGGTGGCGTGTGACTGGGAAAGCGGCTCGCAGGCCAATTTTAATTCCCGAGCCAATAATGTGAACATCTCCGGGGTCTACGAAGGGCAGCTTTCCGGCGGTCGCGCGGTGAGCAACACCAGCAACGGCACCATCCGCAGTCTGAACATTCAACAATCAGGAAACACGATACGTGTACTGGACAACCAGGGCTCCCGCTACGATGGCCGTGTTTCCGCTCCGGCGGTCACCTCAGAAACACAAAGCAGTTCGATTGGGACAAACGCTGTTGTCGCATCCTTCCAACTCGGGTTTAGCGGACGTGACGGTGTCGCCGCCCGGGACATTGAGTTTTCGGGCAGTTTGACGCTGGCCACGATTACAAGTGTTCAAGCCAGTTCCTCTGAAACCGAGAGACTCAGCCAATCCGGCCGCACCGTTAGCGGTGCCCCGATTGTGGATGGCAACAACACCATTACCTCCGGCAGCAGCAGCACCACCTTCAATGAATCTATTGTGTCCAATGAATTCGAACTGAATGATTCCAATGCCGCCATGCGCCTCCGCGGAACCTGGGTTGAGCGGGGCGGTGTTGTCGCCAGTGTCAATGCTGTGGCCCCGGTGAATGCGTTTTCTATCACTGGCGGAGGTAACTGACCGCTTTCCTGGAGATTTAGAAGCGCAATAGACGGCCTTCTTTACATCTGATTTAAAAGGACCGCTAATTTAGCGGTCCTTTTTCCTTGTTTAGCGGGTGTGTGAATGTTTCCCTTTACTCCTAAGCCATTCCGGCTGAAAATCGCAACACCTACCTGTAGGAGACACCATATGAAGTTATTAACGTGCCTGACCCTTACCGCCCTTTCTTTTTCCGGCCTTGCCCGGGCTGAAGTCCTTTCCATCACCTCGGGAATCGACCTTGACGATCCCACCCAACTTTCAGCTGACGCCGGGTTTTCCGCGGGGGATATCGACACCTTCGGTGTGCGTCTGAATTACCGCATCACCCCTGAACTTAAAGTGTTCGGCGGTCTCGGAAATTCCGATGTCGGTTCGGAAAGCGATCTCTCCTTCGGTGGCGGGGTCATCTATACGCTGCCTGATTTTAACACCGCCTTCCGCAGCGGGATCAAGGCCTCCTTTTATCGCTGGTCCGGTTCTTATGGTTTCGGCGGGCTGGGCTCGGTGGATGTGGATATCAATGAGATCACCGTCCGGTACGTTCTGAGCGGAAACCTTGAGGCGGTTGAAAATCTGAAATGGTTCGGCGAAGTCGGTCTGCACTTCCTCAACTCCAGCGTGTCCTACAGTTCCTCAATTGAACCGGAAGCACGGCGTGGTTCCGATTCCTGGAACGATACGGAACTCGGCCTTGAAGCGGGTCTGCTTTACGACTTTACTGAAGACTTTGCCGGTATCGTCAGTTTTGAAATTGTCGATAAAAGCTTCCTGAATCTGGCGCTGCGCTATCGCTTCTAAGAAGCTTCGCCTAGCATTTCTGAAAAAAGCCCGGGATTATCCCGGGCTTTTTTGTGAAAGGTTTCCCGCTTGCAGTCCTTTGTGAACCCGCTAGAGACGGGTGAATGAATTTCATGCGGTATCTGAGAGCGCTTTCGTATTCCCGATCCGGGTTGATGCGCAGTTGTGCGGTGATTTTGCTGGCGGGGGTTTTGGGGGCGGCAATTTCGTCCTGGATGTTCCGGGCGGACCGGGAACGGATCTGGGAGACAGACCGGAGCATGCCGCGGGATGACCGGGAGCGGCTGTATGAGCATTGGTTTTGGGATTTGGAAACGTTGCTGTCGGGTTTGGAGGTGCTGCCGGAGGAAACCGCGGATTCCTTTCAGGCCTTCGGCCGGAGGGTGCTGGCGGGGGATCATGAAGCCCTGGCTGAATTGAAGCAAAGGGCGGGAGTTGATTCCGTTCCGGATGAGGGGGTGCTGTTTTTGCTGGGGTTGCACCATATGCGCATGGGGGAATATGAGGAAGCCGCCGCCGCCGCCCGCCGGGAAAATGAGTTGTATCCCCATGGGATTGTCCGTCATTTGGCGGTGGACGCCCTGTTTCGCGGGGGGCGTTTCCGGGAGTTGGCGGCGCTGTCGGAGGATCCTGAATATACGGGAGCACTTCGCGGAGGAAAGATGGTGCGCATTGCGTTCCGACTGGGGGATCTGCCGCTGATGTTCCGTCATTTGCTGATTGCCGAATATGAGGGGCTTCGGGTTTCGCTGTTGATTTTGGCGCTGCTGACCGGCGGGATTTGGGCGGCGATTTTGCTGCATGTGTATCCCCGGGGCGGGTTGCGTCCGATTCGCTTTTGGGTTCCCGCGGCGCTGGCTATGGGGTGGATGTCGACCTGGCCGACGGTGATGAGCATGATTTGGATGGAGGAGCGTTTCGGGTTTGTGGAGCCCTCCGGGAACGATTTTTTTGAGGCGCTTTTGTTTCACACGCTGTCGGTGGGGATCCGGGAGGAACTGTTCAAGCTGCTGCTGTTCAGTCCGCTGCTGATCGTGATTCGCAGGGACCGCCAACGCGGAGAGCTGGATGCGTTGATGCTGGGGGCGATGACGGGTCTGGGGTTTGCGGTGGAGGAGAATCTGGGGTATTTCGCCGGGACGTTGGCGGGAGGCATCTCAACATCCCGGTTTGTCAGTGCCACCCTGCTGCACGCGATGCTGACCGGCACCGCCGGTTTGGCTCTGTACCGGGCGGTGAGGGACCCGGGAAAGTGGCTTGCGGACAGTATTACCGTTCTGGCGATGGTGATCGGGTTGCATGGGCTGTATAACGCGCTGTTAAGCGCGCCGATTCCGGGGCTGGGGGACATGAGCTATTTTTACGGGGCGGCGCTGGCGGGGGCGGTGCATTTATTCTTCCGCGAGGTCCGGGTTCAGGGCGGAATGAATGCGCGGACCGTGTCGATCACCGGACTGTTTTTCTGGGGATACTGTGTGCTGATCTGTTTGGAAATGGCGTATACCACCCTCTACTTTCCGTTTCTGGAGTCCGTCTCCATGGTTGGTGAGACTGCCCTGGCCGGGGTGTTGACCGCGTTTGTGTTCCTGCACGCGCTTCGGGAGCCGATCGGGGATTGATTCCGGAGGTTTCCGACCCTCGGAAAACCGGGGCGTCGCTTTTCCGAGGGTCGGAAAACGAAACGGAAATGGAAACCGTGAAACGCGCGAGGCGGGCTTGCCCGCTGAGCGCAAACATCTCATTTCAAGAACCGCCCACACCCAAGAACCCCGCAAGGAACGGGCTTGCCCATACCGCGCAGTCCTTCTGTCCACATGACGGACAAATCCGCGTGTTTCACAACGCCTTGGCGTCCGTCAAAGAGGGCTCTATTCGGATTCGTCCGGCTCCGGTGTTTGGCGAAGGGGAATTTGCACCAGTTTTCCGCCGAGGTGGATGGAGCCGGGAAAACGGGGGGGGAAGACGACAAACAGCAGGCTTTGCGTAGTGTCGCATTCGAAGGTGTTTTCATAAAGCCTAATGAGTTCGTCTTCTTCGGTCTTGATCGCGATAACCAGGGCAGCTCTTGGATGAATGGGAAGCGGGGCATTGAGGCCTGGGTTTATTGTCGCGGTTCGGGTATTGTTATCAGGACGGCCCACAGCACCGATGTAACTGATTGGCGTGGTGTTGTAGATGCCTAAATATCCCGGCGGAAGCGCCCCGGGGCGAATGTCAATCCACTGGATATTATATCGCAACCCTTCCTCAGGGTATGAGGGATTGGGAAGGAAAAGAAGCATTACCTCTGATTGATTTTCGGGGAGATTCACCCGGGCCATGGGTGTTCGTTCGATGCGCTCAGATCCATTGGATTGCTCGATCCTGTTTTCTTCAAAAAAGGTGATCGGCATCGGCCCCTCATAGTGATACCGGCGGGATAAACCTGAGGTGGGAAAGCCCGTGCGTGAAGAACCGGTGAGCTGACCGTTTTCGTCGAACACTCCGAAACGGATGTTCCGTATGCGCGAATTATCGAGCAGGTGGAATTCGACGGACCGCATGGGCGGGGGATCATTTTCTGACCTTGTGATCGGAAACATAAGCATTACCGTTGCGGTAAGCAGAATTAGATGTCTGATTCGTTTAGCCATTTGAAGGAGAGGATTTTGAATTTCCGGCCAAAGCCGTCGGCGTTTTCGGCCATTTCGGGGAGGGAGGATACGGGGTCAAACGGGGTGATAACACGCTGAACGACCGCCTCGGCCCAGACCCGGGAAAGAATCACGCCTTCCGAGGTTCGACTGTCGCCATAGGCGCGGAGGATGAACGTGTCGGAGCGGGTGCTGATAAAGGGGGCGATTGTGGTCAGAATGTCCGCCTGGGAGAGCCAAGAAGGTGTTCGCTCTTCAGGCGTAACGGCCTCGAGGGTTGTGCTGGATGTTGGAACAAAGATGCGCCGCATATGTCCGGCGGCAAGGCGGGGGAAACGGGCCGCATCGACATCGCCGCGGAGAAGGCTTTCGATCAAGGGTTCTCCGCTTTCGTAGGGCTCGGTGATAAGTTCGTTCAACGAGAAGTAGGGTCTTCCGGCCTGTTGATTCCGGTTTTGAACGGCCTCCGCCAGAGCCCGGGTGAATTCTTCCAGCAGGGCGGTGTTGTTCGCGTCATAATCTGTGCTGTTATCATTCATTCCTGTGCGAGGTGTCAAAAAAGTCACGCCGGGTTTCATGTTCAGCAGCGGCCGATCATTTTCATGATTATAAGACAGGATGTCGGTTTGAAAAATTTCCTGAATCGACTGAGTGAAGCGTGTAAATCCAGGAGGGTAGTCGGTGTTGTTTGTTTGAATGTCTGATCCGCTGATGTGTACTGTGTCATGTAGGTTAGTATCCCGGGTGGCATGGGCGAAATTTGAAAAGAGGCTGTTGCCCATGACCGATTTCCACGCCTCCGGCGAAACGCTGTTGATGTTGAAGATTCCTTGAACCTCAAGGGAGACGGCCGCATTTTCTCCAAGTGCTTCAAAGTCGGATTCTGTATACTCGCTCAATCCGAGATTTTCAGAACGGGCCAGAGCATACCTCGGGTGTGGAAGGGTTGTGGGATTGGCTGAAAAATCCGGCATGGAAATTCCGGGCTGAATTCCTGATAACAGATAATCGTCAAAAAATTGATTTAAGGCTTCTCCCCCCCAGGGGTTTCCGATGGAATAGGGTGGACTGCCTTCTATGTGTAGATGCTGTAATTGCCCGATAGAGATCAACGGCTGACGGGGAAGTTCAAACAGAGGGATGTCCCGGCGGGTGTCGCGGCTCCAGGGGCCCGAGCTTAACACACGGTCAAAAAGAAAAAACTCCTGATTTTGATTTACGCTGAGAATACTGCTCAGTTCTGAGTCTCCCGGGCTGTATGACAACGCGTTTTCATGCATTGTATGACTGTTGGAAATAACATCGTCACCGAAAGATGGCCTCGGTGTGCGCGGATCGGAATGCCGAATCCACGCGCTCTGATCGCCGCCGTAGGTTGTTCCTCTTTCAATCACACGGAATCGCCATGTTAAAAAACGTTGCTCCCAGCTACCCAAGCTGCCGACGTTATTATTTTCCACATCATCGTAAGCGAATCCATGGTAGCGTGCTAAAATCTGGCCTCCGTTTTCCGGGGCTCTGCGTAAGGTAATGTTCAGGGTTGTTTCCGGCATTTCATAGCCAACTCTATAAAGGTGGGTTCCCGTTCCGGTTGGGAATGTGGCGGCGGGCACTCCGGCTCGGTTCAATCGGGATTGATTCGCTGACCGTGATCCAAAGGTGGTAAATTCGGGTTCTTCATCCGCAGGACCAATCCAATACAGCAATCGCCCCGGCGCATGAACACGGGTGTCAAAGGCGTCGGCCTGAACAATGGAATACCTGTTATTTATGTTGGTGTGGCGTTGCTCGCGATCAAGCCGCAGGGTAACTGTATTGTCACCGTAGCTGCCGTGGACATCGAATTCATGTTGCCAGATTTCGTTATCCGTATCATCTGACAGTGTCATTGTGAAGGGTTCAAATCCTGTGATTTCAAGTATTAAGTCTTCAGCGGGTATTCCGGAGGTGTAGGGATTCCACATTTCCAGGATGAAGCTGAACATAAGTCGGGCGTTGGGCGACTCGTTTGTTCGCCGGGGGCTGATCTGCAATCCGAAGTCGGTAATAATGGGCACCACGGAGTGGACGATTTCTCCGGAAGAAGGGGTCAGGTTTGAGGGCGGGGTGATGCGGTGCATTCTTCGGAGATCTGAAGGAGACTGTATCAGGAAATTTCCGGGGTTGGGATCGACCATGTAAGAAGGAAAATTCATGTAGGCCTCAAAGCCGGGGCCGAGAAGGGACGGGTTCATGGAGAGATCTTTTTTCACGCCGCCGTTGAGCGGATGGGTGAGCAGTCCCCGGGCGTTGTGGGTATAATGATGAAACCCGCCGTTATGGCGGGGATCCTCTCCGGGTCCGAAGTGTTGAAAATCCTCCAGACTGAGGGTTTTCCGTTTTTCATCCTGTAGATCGGGGTCGCTGAAATCGGGAGGTGTCGAGAAGGCGAGTTCTCCGCGCTGACGATATGGAACGGTAAACCGTTTGCGGTCGATTTCGGTTTGATGGAGTCCGTTGATGGTGGTGCCGCCGGGAGGATCGAAGGGGTTTGTAAGGGCAATGCTGGCTTTGACGCCCTCGTCGCCGACCCAATAGGCATAGCTCGCGTTCTGACCGGGAATGCCGACCAGGGGAGCACGGACAAGATTTTCCGCGGTTGCGCCGCTTCCCAGGGTTCCGGGCCCGACCAAAAGAATGCTTTGGTTCACCGGGATTGGATTTGCCGGATTGAAATTCGCGCCGGGCGGTCCGGAAATCAGCCATTCAGGAGATCCGGAGACGGTTTGTGTGTTCCAGACCCCGGTGACATGACGGTTGGTGTTGTGGGCCGAGGAGCCGAGGATGGCGGCGGTAGCGGTGGCGCGTTGATCCGGGCCGGCGGTGATTTGCAACTGCGCGAGGGCGAGTTCCAGGCCGAGGCGGGCGTTGGCTCTGGCGAGGTGCTGGTCCTGGTGGTTGCTGATGTTGCGGAGTTCGAGGCGGACGTGGGTGCTGAATGCGAGGACCATCATGGTCATCAAGCCCATGACCAGAAGGGTCACGAGCAGAGCGCTGCCGTTTTTGCCGGGATGGGTTGGCGGGTCCATTTTCATATCCTACACATTTAAAGACGAAAGGTTCAATGCGCAAACGACATACCGTTAGAAATCCGTGAGGTGTTTGTATTTACTACAAATTTGTATGTTGAAGGGGTTGGGTTTGCCTTTTTTGGTGTTTTATTGAGTTGGTGTGTCAAATTTGCAGGGGTTGGGGATGAGATGGCTGCGCGGAACGGGGCGAGCCCGTTCCTTGCTTGTGTTTTTTTGGGGCGCGGTCGTGAAATGAGATGGTTCCGCTTCCCCGGGCAAGCCGGGAAAGCGGGTGTTTTCGTTTAGCCATTGGCCGTGGAATGAGATGATTGCACTTCCCCAGCAAGCTGGGAAAGCGCTGGGAGAATGTGATGATTGCGCCTCTCCCCGGGCAAGCCGGGAACGCGCTGGGGGAATGAGATGATTGCTCCTCTCCGGGCAAGCTGGGAAAGCGCTGATATTCTCTCTTTTGACTTGATTCATAAAACCCCTACCGCATCTTCGCTCCATGAGTGATCCGTCTTCCACACCGCCATCCGAAAATGTCACCGAGTTTCAGCGGCGGGTGTATGCGGCCTGTTCGCGGATTCCGCCGGGAAAGGTGGCGACGTATGCGGGGCTGGCGCGTTCGATTGGCTGCGGGTCGCCGCGGGCGGTGGGGCAGGCGCTGAAGCGGAATCCGTTCGCGCCGGCGGTGCCGTGCCACCGGGTGGTGGCTTCGGATTTGACGATCGGGGGCTTCATGGGACGCCGGGAGGGGGAGGAGGTTTCCCGCAAGCGCGGGCTGCTGGAGGCGGAGGGGGTGCGGATTGAAAACGGTGGGCGGATAAAAGCGTGTTGTCTGTTTGAATTTTCACTTGCCAAGTCTGAAATGCCCGCGTATGAACATCCCCATCGTTCGGGCGATTAGCTCAGTTGGTTAGAGCGCATGCTTGACATGCATGAGGTCACTGGTTCGAATCCTGTATCGCCCACCATCTTCTCTCCGCGGGTGTTTTGCGGACGGCGAGAAGTTTATTTTAGATTATGAATCGATTACTTGCTTCGATCTTTTTAGATGTTTCGAGAACGCCGGGCGCGTTCCGTTTTCCTGTTGCCTGATGTGTCATTCCATGCAACCCGCCGCAAGTTCCCTCTTTTTTTCCGCGCTTCCCCGTTCAAGGGGCGGCGTGTTTTTGTTCCTGTCCTCTCATTGTTAACCTCAACACGGAGTTTCTTATCGCCAACCGACCTAAAAATCGCAATCAACGGTTCAATCGCGAGCCGGAGATCCGCCACAATAAATTTATTCGCGCCCGTGAAGTGCGCCTGATCGGCCCCGACGGCAATCAGGTCGGTGTGCTTGACACGCGCGACGCCATGAGAAAGGCCATGGAGTACGGCCTGGATCTGGTTGAAATTTCGCCCAACGCTGTCCCGCCGGTTTGCCGGATCATGGATTACGGCAAGCACAAGTTCGAGTTGGACCGGAAGAAAAAAGAAGCCAAGAAAAAGCAGTCCGTGGTGAAGGTGAAGGAAGTGAAGTTCCACGCGAACGTGGAGGAGCATGACTACCAGACCAAGATGCGGCATCTGCGCGACTTTATTGCCGACAACAACCGGGTGAAGTGCACCCTTTGGTTCCGCGGCCGCGAGAACACGCACACCGAACTGGGCGTGCAGCTGTTTGAGCGGATCATGGAGGAGTCCAAAGACATCGCCTTCGCTGAACAACCCCCGAAACTGGCCGGTAAGAATCTGAGCATGCTGCTGAGTCCCGGCAAAAAGAAAAACTGATTCCATGCAAGATTCCCCCGTCGTGAAAGACGATCTGTACCGTATCCGTCACAGCCTGGCCCACGTGATGGCCCAGGCGCTCCTGGAAGTCCGGCCCGGCAGCAAGCTGGGCTTCGGTCCGCCGATTGACAACGGATTCTATTACGATTTCATTTTGAGTGAGCCGCTGACCGAGGCGGACTTCAAGGAAGTCGAGAAACGGATGCGGAAGATCATCAATCAGGATCAGGTCTTCGAAGAGGAGAATCTGTCTTACGCGGACGCCATGGCGCGTCTGGAGGAGATGGGGGAGCCGTACAAGAAAGAGTACGCGCAGGAGTTGTTTGACAAGAAGGGCATTGAGACGCTGCGGTTTTACCGCAACGGTCCGTTTCTGGACATGTGCGAGGGTCCGCATGTGCCGAGCACCAAAGCGATTCCGGCGGACGGGTTCAAACTGCGTTCGGTCGCCGGGGCTTACTGGCGCGGGGACAGCCGCAATGTGATGATGACCCGCATCTACGCCTGGGCCTACACGTCCAAGGAGGAGCTGAAGGCGGCGATTCAGGCGCACGAAGAGGCGCTGAAGCGGGATCATAAGAAGCTGGGCAAGGAATTGGGGATCTTTAAGATCGATGAGCAGGTGGGCAAGGGCCTGCCGCTGTGGCTGCCGAACGGCACCGTGATTCGGGATCAGCTGCAGCGTTATGTGGAGGAGCTGGAGTTCCGCGCGGATTACAAACGGGTGACCACGCCGCTGCTGGCGAAAACCAGTTTGTACCACACCACCGGTCATTTGCCGTATTACAAAGAGGGCATGTTTCCGTTCATGGAGATCAAGGAAACCTCCCGTGAAGGCGGTGAAGTGGTGGAGGAATATGTCCTCAAGCCCATGAATTGTCCGCACCACCATCTTATTTTCGCGTCGGAAAAGCGCAGCTACCGCGATTTGCCGCTGCGGCTGGCCGAGTACGGCATCTGTCACCGCTATGAGGATTCCGGCTCGCTGTCGGGTCTGCTGCGGGTTCGGGCGATGTGCATGAATGACGCGCACATTTACTGCACCGAGGAGCAGATTGAGGCGGAGTTCCTGGCGGTGATGGACATGCACAAGACGCTCTATGACAAGCTGGGGATTAAACATTATCACATGCGGCTGTCGACCTGGGATCCGGACGATCCCAAAGGCAAGCAGAAGTATGTGGACAATCCCGAAGCCTGGGCGCGCACCCAGGATCTGGTGCGTTCGGCCATGGAAAAATCCGGACTGCCGTTCAAGGAAGTCAAAGGGGAAGCCGCGTTTTACGGGCCGAAAATTGATTTTCAGTTCAAGAGTGTGACCGGCCGTGAAGAGACGGCCTCCACCAATCAGCTTGATTTCGCGGTGCCGCCGCGGATGAACCTGGTGTACACCGATAAAGACAACACCGAGCGGCATCCGTACATTATTCACCGGGCGCCGGCGGGAACGCACGAGCGCTTCGTGGCGTTTTTGGTGGAGCATTTCGGTGGCGCGTTCCCGACCTGGCTGGCGCCGGTTCAGGTGCGGGTGATTACGGTCAGTGATGATTTCCGCGAATACGCGGACAAGCTGGTGGCGGAGCTGCGGGAGCATCTGGTCCGCGCGGAGGTGGATCCGGCCCATGACACCATGGGCAAGAAGATCCGCAACGCCGCCAAGGCGAAGATTCCGAACGTGCTGGTCATTGGTGAAAAAGAGCAGTCTGACGGAACCGTGACCTGGCGCCGCTACGGCGTCGAGGAGCAGCAGACGATGGCCGCCGGTGATTTTAAAGATGAAGTTCTGCGCCGCATCCGCGGGCGCGAACTGGATGCCGCGCGGGTGTTTTAAGCGGGGGATGAGATGACTGCGCGGAACGGGGCGAGCCCGTTCCTTGCTTGTTTTTTTTGGGGGGCCGGGTCGTGGAATGAGATGATTCCGCTTCCCCAGCAAGCTGGGAAAGCGTGGGTGGGATGAGATGGCTGCGCGGAACGGGGCGAGCCCTTTCCTTGCTTGTTTTTTGAGGGGCCGGGTCGTGGAATGAGATGATTACGCCTCCCCAGCAAGCTGGGAAAGCGCTTTTTCACGGACCAACAATAAACGCGCTGTCAGCAAGACATGAGCTTGCTCATGTTGCGCAGTCATCTCATATCAAGGAAACGTCCCCCAAAAAACACCCCGCAGGGAACGGGCTTGCCCCGTTCCCTGCGGGTATGAAACTCAAGGAGCCTTCCGCATGAACAGAATCGCGTCGTCCTGAATTTCGATTTGTTGAACGATCCGTTCGAATTCGGCGCGTTTTGCGGGGGAATCGAAGAATTCGGCGGCGAGATCCTCGTTTTCGAGGGCGCGGCGCACGAAGCGGGGCAGTCCGAAGTTGCCGATGCGCATGTCGCGGAGCACGATGTTGATGCGATCCTCCTGACGGCGGATGCCGAGGGCGACCTGAACGGCGACGCGCTGGTCGTCATCCCCGACGCGGAGTTCGCCGCGGATGGTGTCGGGCTCCAGATGCAGGCGGACGATCTCCTCCAGTTCCGGATTGGCCATGAAGAGAAGGCCGTTGAGTTCGCGTCCGGAGAGGATGACCGGGGTTTCGGTCCGGGGCTCGGGCGCGGCCCGGCCGTCGGTAAGCCCCAGCAGATCCCGTTTCCCGGTGAGCACCTGACGTTCGTCTTCGGTGAGTTCGAAGGGCGGGAAGGGGGGCTGATTGAGGCTGTTGCGCATGGCGCGGAACATAAAAAACGAGCTGATGAGCAGAAGCAACAGCACGGTGAGGCAGCCGCCGCAGCCGAAGAGGAGGCAGCTTTTGCCGGAGGAGGGTTTGGGCGGCGGGGGCGGCGGGGCGTTCGCGGGAACGGACGGCGGTGTGTGGGGGTCGGTCATGTTCATACTCCTTGCTTATACGATGTCACGGAAGAGGCTGTCGCTGATGAGATAGGCGGAGGGGCTGAGACGGAGGCGGTCTTCGGTCTGATGCAGCCGTCCGTCCTGAAGCCACTCCTCGCAGGTTTCGGGGGGGATGAGGGATTCGGGGGTGAATCCGGTGTCCCGGTGGAAATCGATGCGGGAAACGCCTTCGGTGAGGCGCAGTTCGGTCATGAGCCGTTCGCGGGCTTTGGGTTCGGGATCGAGGGTTTCCTGCTGACGGTCTGGCGGGTAGCCGTGGAGCCAGGCCTGGGTCCAGGTGGTGAGGTCGGCGGGGTTGGACCAGCGGATGCCGAACTGATGGGAATGGGCGGAGGGGCCGCAGCCGAAGTAGGGGCCGCCGCGCCAGTAGTTGATGTTGTGGACGCATTCGCGTCCGGGCCGGGTGAAGCTGAAGAGTTCGTATTGTTTGTACTCGAGTTTGCGGAGGCCGCGGCGGATGCGGCGGTATTCCTGCTCGGTGCGGGTCTGGTCCGGCTCTTCGAGAAAGCCTTTTTCTTTCATTTCGGTGAAGGCGGTGCCGGGTTCGAATTCGAGGCTGTACCAGCTGATGTGGTCGGGACGGAGTTCGTCGATGGCTTCGAGATTGATATCAATGACATCTTTGCCGGCGTTGGGCAGAGCGAAGAGGAGATCGATGCTGAGGTTGGTGACTCCGGCGTCCCGGAGGAGATGAAAGGCCTCTTTGGCCTCTTCGGCGTTGTGAATGCGACCGAGGGCCTCGAGGGTGGGGTTGTCGAAACTCTGGATGCCCAGGGAGACCCGGTCGACACCGGATTCAATTAGAATTTGCGCGGTTTCGGCGTCGAGGGTTCCGGGATTCACCTCGCAGGTGAATTCGGAGACGCGGGACATGTCCACATGATTATGAATGGTTTGGAACAGTTGTTTCAGGTCCTGCGGGGGGAGTTCGGTGGGGGTGCCGCCGCCGACGTAGAGGGTGCGGGGGCGATAGCCTCTGGGCAGGGCTTTGAGTTCCTCAGCCATGGCCTTGAGGAAGGCTTTGTGTTTGAGCGATCGGAATTCGCGAATCCGCTGTGAGACGGGGCCGGTCCCGAGGGGCAGGACATAAAAATCGCAATACAGGCAGCGACGCACGCAAAAGGGGATGTGCAGGTAGAGCGACATCAATCAGTCGTGGGGTTCGATGCAGATTGATTTGCAGAGTTGGCAATGCTCGGCGTCGCCGGCGCAGTCGGGATTCTGTTTGGAGAGCAGTTTGCGGAACGCATTGACCTCGGGGGCGGCGCTGCGCCAGGTGCGGATGAACACGGAGAGGCGGCGGCTGGATTCGATGCTGAGCAGGTGCTCGATTTTGCAGGCGTCGATTTCGGCCTGGTCGGGATCGACCCCCAGCACCTCGCCGAACAGGACTTCCAGGAGTTTGTCGTTGAGTTCCACGAGTTCCGCGAGGCGCTGGCCCTCATCGCTGAGTTTGAGAAAGCGGTTTTCATCCTCCACCACATAGCCCCGCTTTTTCAGGGGTTTGAGGGAGATGGAGCAGCTTCCTCGGGTGATATTGAGCGCTTTGGCGATATCGGTGACGCGGGCATAGCCGTTGTCCTCGAGCAGCTGTTTAATGGCCATCAGATAATGGGCCGCGCTGTGGGTGATCTGATTGTCTTCGAATTCTTTCCACACTTCCTGGCTCATCGGGTCATCTCCATTACGGTTTGGGCTAGTTGATAGGACATGGCGGGGCGGATTTGATTAAGAATATAAAGGTGAATGCCGGGGACGCCCTGTTGCAGCAGATCGACAATCTGTTCGGTGCACCAGAGGATGCCGGCGCTCATGGCGCGTTCGGGATGGTCCCCGGCGTTTTCAAGGCGTTTCACAAGTTCGGGGGGCAGAGCGGCCCCGCACATGGCGGTGATGCGGCGGATCTGGCCGAGGGAGAGTGCGGGCATCAGGCCGGGGAGGATGGGCACGTGGATCCCGGCGGCGCGGCAGCGGTCGATGAAACGATAATACGAATCGTTTTCGAGAAAGAGCTGGGTGGTGATGAAGTCGGCTCCGGCGTCGATTTTTGACTTCAGGTAATTCAGTTCATTCTGGGGGCTGTCGGCTTCGGGATGGCCTTCGGGGTAGCCGGCGACGCCGAGACAGAAATCCGGGTGGCGTTCTTTGAGGAGCTTCACCAGATCGCGGGCGCAGGCCAGGCCGTCGGAAGCCGGAATAAAGGCGGTTTGTCCTTTCGGCGGATCGCCGCGCAGGGTCATGATGTTGCGAAAGCCGTCATCCCAGATGCGGTCGGCGAGGGCGTTGAGGTCGTCGAGACTGGAGCCGACACACGTGAGGTGCGGCATAACCGGGCCGTAGCGGAAGCGGCGCAGCAGGGCGGCGATTTCGAAGGTGAGGTTGCGGGTGGAGCCGCCGGCTCCGTAGGTTACGGTGACGAAATCGGGCGCGGTGTGCACCAGCCCCTCGACAGCCTCCTGCAGGGAGATCATGCCGGCTTCGGATTTCGGCGGGAAAAACTCGTAGGAGAGCAGGGGGCGTTCGGCGGCGGCGAAGCGCTCGCGCAGCGGGGGGTCAATAAAAGGGGACTCGTTGGACATGGGGAATTGTTTTACGACAGCAAAGGGGAAAAGGCAAAATAAAAACCGCGACGGGAACCGTCGCGGCTTCGGGTATGCGATCTTAAAGGATCGACTTAGCCAACGATGGCGTCTTTGGCCGCTTTGGCGATGCGGAACTTCAAGACTTTTTTGGCGGGGATTTTGATGGTTTCGCCGGTGGCGGGGTTGCGGCCCGTGCGGGCGGCGCGGTTCTGAACCACCAGTTTGCCCAGACCGGGGATGGTGAAGCCGACTTTGGCCTGTTTGTAAGAAAGCTCAACCAGCGCTTCGAGAACGGCGGTGACATCCTTTTTGGACAGTTCGGTTTTTTCAGCCAGTTCGGCGATGGTTTGCGTTTTGGTCAGGGGCTTTTTCGTTGCTGCCATGTTTGTATTACTCCTTTGAGGTTACGGTATAAACTCCCGAGAGACCCTACATGTGTCTCTCCCGGATGCGCCCTATGTTTCCTGACTGAAATCACGTTTGCAACTCTAAAACCTAAGAAAATGAGGGTTATTTCAGGTTTATATGAGAGAATCCTCAGAAAAACGGATTTTTCGGGGGGCAGATGTGAGCGCGCGTGACGTTCAGCGGAGGTTTTGGCTGAGGGGGAGTTCTTTGGCGAGAGCCTGATGGTCGAGGAGATTTTGGCGGCGGTCGGTTTCAACCTCGATGATGCAGGAGACACCGCTGTCGAGCGCGTCGCGGTAGGTGTCGCTGAATTCGCCCATGGTTTTGGCTTTGGCGTAGGGAAGGTTGAACTGGGCGGCGGCGTGTTCGAAGGACCATTTATGGGGGGTGCCCCAGTAGGTTTCAAATTCGGGGGAGGCGTCGGCCATCGGAAGAAAATGGAAGATGCCGCCGCCGCGGTTGTTGAGGATGACGAGGATGACAGGGACGCGCTGGGCGGCGAGGAGGGCGAGGCTGTTGAGGTCGTGCAGGGCGGTGAGGTCGCCGATGGCGAGGGTGACGGGGCGGTTGAGCCCGCGGGCGAAACCGGCGGCGGAGGCGATGGTGCCGTCGATGCCGCTGGCCCCGCGGTTGGCGGCGACGTGAATTTGATGGGGGTTGCGGGCGGCGAAACGGTTCATGTCGCGGACGGGCATGGAGGCGCCGAGAAAGAGTCCGTGGAGATTGGGCATCCAGCGGGAGACGGCGCGGAGTACGCCGGGTTCGGTGATGCGGTCGGATTTGTCGAGATTTTCAGAATAAATCCGGTCAATCTCCCGGTCGCGGTCGAGCCAGCGCTGCCGCCATTCCGGGTCGGCGGCCTGGGCTCCGTTCCGCTCGATTTTCATGCAGAACCGGTCGATTTGGAGGCGGAACCGGTGGGTGAGACGGTGGAGGGGATCGAAGCGGCCCTGTCGGTCGCTGACGTGAATCCAGGCGGTGAGGGGTGTGGCTGCGAGGGCCTGCAGCAGCGTTTTGGAAAGAAAGCGGGGACCGAATTGAAGCACGATTTCGGGGTGGAGGTCTTCGGGAAAGCCTTCGGGAGAAATGAGGGCGTCGATGTGGCGGATTACTCCGCCCCGGTGGGGGCCGAAATGGAGGCCGGAGCAGACATCGGAGATGACGGGCCATTTGCGTTTCGCGGCGAGTTGAAGGACGGCGAGGGCTTCGGATTCGGTCAGTCCGCCTCCGACAACGACGACAACACTGGAGGGCGAGGCGAGCAGGTCCTCGAGTTCCACGGCGGTGAGTTCGTCGAGGTCGAGGGCCGGTTCGCGGTAGGTGGTGTAGGGCTGGCGGCCGCGGTGCCAGGCGTGTACGGGAAGGAGGTGGGCCTCGGAGTCGGTGCGGTCGGGCTGGGGCCCGAGGGGTTCGCGGAACATGCAGTTCAGATGAACGGGGCCGCCGCGGGCGTGATGCAGGGCGAGGTCGATGGTGGTGAGAATGACGGCGGGTGAGATTTGGGTGGTGGGGCAGGGGACATCCTGATGCCAGACCGTCTGGGCTCCGAAATGATTGACCTGATCGATGGTCTGGTTGGAGCCGGTTTCGCGCAGCTCGGGCGGCCGGTCGGCGGTCAGCAACAGCATGGGCTGCGCGTCCATGAAGGCTTCCGTGACGGCGGGATGAAGGTTGGAGACGGCGGAGCCGGAGGTGGTGATGACGACACCGGGGCGTCCGGTGGCGCGGGCGTACCCGAGGGCGGCGAAGCCGAGTCCGCGTTCGTCGAAGTGCAGCACGGCGCGGACATCCGGATGCCGGGCCACGGCGAGGGTGAGCGGCGAGCACCGGGCACCGGGGGAGAGAAAAAAGGTGTCGATTCCGTTGCGGAAGCATTCCTCGACAATGAGGGAGGCCTGTAAAACGTTGATGTTTTCGGTGAGGATCATCTTGCCGTCACCTTTGAAGGAATCCTGAGAATAGGCAAGCGGGAACGATCAGGAAAGCGTTGGAACGGGCCGGGAAATCTCGGTTCGGTCTCTGCGGCCGCCTTAGAGGGCTTGACCCCCGGACGGTGTGGCGTTACGGTGATCTCATGGCTAAAATCAAGACCGGTGAAAAAGGAACGGAGCCCGCCGCGACCGGCTATCAGTTCGGGACTTTTCAGGGCGTGTTCACCCCCAGTATTCTGACGATACTCGGGGTGATTATGTTTTTGCGCTTCGGCTGGGTGCTCGGCAATGTGGGGCTGGGGTTGACCTTGCTGATTGTCACCCTGTCCACCGCGATCACGCTGCTGACAGGGCTGTCGCTGTCCGCGACCGCGTCCAACATGAAGATCGGCGGAGGCGGGGCCTACTATCTGATTTCCAGATCGCTGGGTCTGGAGGTCGGCACCGCCATCGGCCTGCCGCTGTTTTTCGCCCAGGCGCTCGGAATTGCTTTTTATATTTCAGGGTTTGCCGAGGCGTTGTCGGGAATCGTGGATTTAAGCCCCTGGCTGGAACAGATTCCTTTCGCCATCACTGAAACCCGGCTCATTGCGGTGGTGACGCTGGCGGGCTTAACGCTGCTCGCGCTGATTTCCGCCGACATTGCCCTGAAGACACAGTTGTTTATTTTATTGGCGATTGTGCTGTCACTGGTTTCGTTTTTTGCCGGCGGAACGCCCACGGGGGATTTCATGAGCGCTGACACTGAGTTTCCGTCGAAACTTGGGTTTTGGGTGGTGTTCGCGGTGTTTTTTCCGGCGGTGACCGGAATCGAAGCCGGCATCTCCATGTCCGGTGATTTGAAAAACCCCGCAAAATCGCTTCCCCGGGGGACGCTGGCGGCGGTATTGACCGGCTATGCCGTGTACATGGCGATTCCGGTTTTTCTCGCCTGGATGATCCGGGATGAACGGGTGCTGCGGGTGCGTCCGTTGATCATGGTGGATATCGCCCGCTGGGGCGAACTGATTCTTGTGGGGGTGTTCGCCGCGACCCTTTCCAGCGCTCTGGGCGCGATTCTCGGGGCGCCCCGCACCCTGCAGGCCATTGCCAAAGACAAAGTGCTGCCCCGGTTTCTGGCCAAAGGGTACGGAAAAACCAATGATCCGATTCCCGCGACGGTTTTCTCCTTCGCGGTGGCGCTGGCGGCGATCCTGCTGGGGGATCTGAACATGATCGCCCCGATTCTTTCGATGTTTTTTCTGACCTCGTACGGCCTGATCAATCTGTCCGCCGGGCTGGAGGGGTTGATTGAAAGTCCCACCTGGCGGCCGAAGTTCAAGTTCCCCTGGTGGGGATCGCTGCTGGGCGCGGCCGCCTGTCTGCTGACCATGCTGATGATTGATCTCGGCGCCACCCTGACCGCGCTGATTGTGACCGGCGGTCTGTACACGATGATGAAGCGGCGTCAGTTGAAAGCGCACTGGGGTGATATGCGGTACGGGATTCTGATGTTGATGGTGCGGCTCGCCATCCGCCGCCTGATCCGGCGGCCCGCCGACGAGCGGAACTGGCGGCCGAATATTCTGGTGTTCAGCGGCTCGCCGCAGTCCCGCTGGCATTTGATTGAACTGTCCCACGCGCTGGCGCGGGGGCCTTCCTATCTGACGCTGGCGACGATTATGCCGACGGGAAGCTGGAACGCGGATCGGGTTCAGTCCTTGAAAACCAGCATCGATGAGTATCTCCGCAAGCGCGATGTGGAGGCGATGATCAAAATTTTCCCGTCCTCGGATGTGCTCAAAGGCGCGGAGGCGCTGATTCAGGCCTACGGCTTCGGTCCGCTGGAACCCAACACCATTGTCATCGGCGAGAGTCAGGATGAGGAGAAAGTGGAGGGCTTTACACGGGTCATTCGCATGACGCACCGGATGGGGCGGAATTTGATGATTGTCCGCGAGGGGAAGGAAAAGGACGTGTTTCCGGATACACCGCGGATCGACCTCTGGTGGCGGGGCGGTCAGGCGAATATCGGCCTGATGTTGACGCTGGCGTATCAGTTGCGCCGCAGCTCTGTCTGGCAGGGGGGGCGGATTGTGCTCAAACGGATGATTCAAAAAGAATCCGAGCGGGAGGAAATTGAAACGTTTTTGTCTGAATTCATCGAGTCACAGCGGCTGGAGATGGAGTATGAGATTTTGAACGGGGAGGGTAAAGTGCCGTTTGATCTCATGCGTGAATCCTCGGCGGACGCGTCCATGGTGCTCCTCGGACTCCGTCATCCCGAGGCGGAGGAACCCGAAGAGGCGTACGTCACCTACTATCGGCGAATTGTCGCTTCGACCCACGGCATGCCGGTGGTGATGGTGCTTTCCGCCGAGAAGATGGATTTCTCCGAAATTATCGGCATGGGGTAAAGGATTTGACACGCTTTTCCGGAGTCGATAGCGGGAAGGGAATGGAAAATTTCGTGTTCGCGGCGATTGATTTTGAGACGACGGGTTCGGTGGCCGGATATCCGGTGGAGCCGTGGCAGATCGGGGTGGCGCGTTGGGAGTCGGGGGCGTATCGGTTTTGGGAGCACTGGCTGAGAGTGGGGGAGAGGCCGTTTCATCCGCGCGCGCCTGGACGGCATGAGGCGGTTCGGGACGAGCTGGCGGGAGCGCCGCGTCTGGACGCGCTGCTGCCTGAAGTGCGTGACCTCTGTGCCGGGATCCCGCTGGTGGCTCACAATGCGGCCACGGAACAAAAATGCTTTCGGGACGCGGTGCCGATGGAGCGCTTCGGCCCCTGGATTGACACCCTGAAGCTCAGCCGGGCTTTGTGGCCGGATTTGCGGTCGCACAAGCTCGGGGACCTGTTGGTGACCCACGGATTGCGCGAACAGGTGGCGGAACTGTTGCCGGGGCGGGAGGAGCATGATGCCCTGTTCGACGCGGCGGGCTCGGCGGTGCTGTTGCGGTATATTCTGGATCTGCCGGTGTGCCGCGGCTTGTCGCTGGATGTGCTGGTGAATCCGGATCTGATGGCCTATTACGCGCGGCGGCGCTGAGCAAAGAGGAGAAGGGCGGATGCAACTGTGGCAAGGGTTAAAACTGTGATCAGGCTTTGCACGTCGGGATGGTAACGTGACGCCACAAGCAGATAGGCCAGGGCGATGATCAGGAGGGCGGCGCTTCCGGCGAAGCGTTTTTGGGCGAGGTCAAATTGGAGCAGGACATGGGTGAATCCCAGCGGGGCCATGGCGAACGCCATTTGCCGGGCCCAGTGAATCTGTTCCGGGGTGGCGGATCCGTAGAGGAGGTTCAGGAAGAACGGCGCGGTGATCCGGAAGCCGAGGAGGGTGAGGGCGAGGAGGGCGAGGGTGTAGAGGGAGGCTTTGCGGAGGGTGCGCCGGGCGTTGGGTCCCGGATGGATCACCTTGGGAAACATGGCGGAGGCAATCGGCAGCGGCAGCCAGAGCACCATGCGGGCAAGAACGGCGGCCTGCGCGAACTGTCCGCTGGTTTCCGGCGGAAACCAGCGGCGGACGAGAACCACATCGGCGGACATGAGCATCGCGAATCCGGTCAGCGCGGGCAGGGATTTCAGGGACTGGAGACCGATCGCTCCGAGCGGGGCGCGGGCGGGCGGCGTGACGTGTTTGCAGGGGGGAAACCAGAGAATACCCGCGAGGCTGATGGCCAGGGTGGTGAACATGGCGAGGAGATGGGCGAGCAGCGCGAATTCGGCCCGCGGATGAAACCAGGTCAGGAGGGCCAGGACGAAAAGGGCTCTCAATAAAAACAGGCTCAGGGAACGGGCGGCGAGCCAGCGGAATTTTTGGTGACCCTGAAGGATGCCGCCGGTCAGGGTCACGAAGAGGCTGAGTCCGATCAGGGTGGCGGCGGCGGGAATCAGGGATCTGCGGTTGCTTGAAAAAAACGCGAGCAGCGGTGCGGCGCCGATCCAAAGACTCAGTGCGCACAGCAGACTGAGGCCCAAGAGGCGTCGGGACCCGGAATACAACAGGGCGCGGGTGTGGCCGGGATGGGCGGCCGTGTATTGGGCAACGGACATATTCAGGGCGGTCAGGGGTAACTGAAGGATCTGCAGGGCGCCCAGCACCGCGATCATAAGCCCGTAATCCCCGAGGGGCAGCATCCGTCCGGTGAGGGTGTGGAAGGCATAGTTGCCGACATGGCCGCTGAGCGCGGCGGCGAGCATGAGCAGGGCGTGACGCTCCAGTCGATCGCTTCCCTGAGCAGTCATGCTGCCGTGCCCCGGATGGATTTCATGCGCGCGAGCCGGCGGCGGAAGAGCCGGATTCCCAGGGTCCGGTCCCAGAGATGCACCAGACCGGCCAGAGGGGAATACAGCAGGCGCAGTCTGGATATGGCGAGAAGCATGCCGAGCGGTGCGAGGACGGGATGCACTTTGGAGCCGGAGACATCCGTCCAGCGGGTGGCTTGCTCGCGGACGGGAAATCCGGCGCGGCGGATCCGGTAGAGGAGATCGACATCAAAGGCCCACTGGGTGGCGCCGATGCGGGGAAGCACGGTTTGCATGACGGCGCGGCTCATGACTTTGGCTCCGCACTGGGTGTCGGTGAGCCGGAGTCCGAACAGCAGGCGGACGGCGCGGTTGAAGATGCGGGATCCGACCCGGCGGGAGCGGGATTGCGGGGTGTCAATTTCACTTTCCGGCAGCCAGCGGGAGGCGACGAGGATTTCATCGCCGCGAAGGGCGTGAACCAGTTCGAACAGGCTTTCGGGGGCGGTGGAGCCGTCGGCGTCCACAAAGGCGATGGTGTCTCCCCGGGCCTCCATCATGCCGCGGATGAGGGCTCCGCCTTTGCCGACGGGCTCGGGAATCACAATCAGTCGGAGTTGTGGAAAGCGGGGCAGGAATTCCGTTTCGATCAAAGCCTCGGTGCCGTCGCTGCTGCCGTTGACGATGATGAGGATCTCGCAGTCCATTGAGCGCGTGCTGACCGAATAGGCCTCCAGCATGGGGGCGATCCGGTTGCGTTCGTTGTAGGCCGGGATGAGGAGGCTGAGCTGCAAGGGGGATCAGGCGTTGCGTTTCAAAAATTCTTTCGCGAGGGAGAGATATGCGCCGGCGCCGGTGGAAACGGGGGCGTAGCCGAAGATACTCATGCCGTGACTGGGGGCCTCACTGAGGCGGACATTGCGGGGAATCACGGATGTGTACACGCCCTCGGCAAAATGGCGCCGGACCTCATCGACCACGTCTTTGGAGAGGTTGGTGCGGGTGTCGAACATGGTGAAGAGAATGCCGTCGAGGCGGAGATCGGGGTTGGTGGATTCCTGGAGAGTGAGGACCATGTCGGTAATCACGCTGAGGCCTTCCAGTGCGTAATATTCGCACTGAAGCGGAACGAGCAGGTTGTCAGCGGCGGTGAGGGCGTTGAGGGTGATCAATCCCAGAGAGGGCGGGCAGTCCAGGAAGATATAGTCGTACTGTTTTTGCTCCCGGACCGGGTCCAGAGCCTCTTTCAGGCGGTAGAGATAATCATCCATGCGGGCGATTTCAATTTCGGCGCCGGCAAGGTCGAGCTCGGAGGGGGCAATCCACAGTTTTTTCTGGTCGGTGGGCTGGATGATTTCCTCAAGGGAGGCTTCACCCACGAGCACCTGATAGATGCTGGGCGAGGTGCGCTTGTCAAGGCCGAGACCGGAGGTGGCGTTGGCCTGGGGGTCCAGATCAATCAGGAGCACCTTCTTGCCGAGGGCGGCGACGCCGGCGGCGAGATTGATGGATGTGGTGGTTTTTCCCACCCCGCCTTTCTGGTTGGCGACGGCGGTGATGTAACATTTTTTCATGCCGCATGACCTATGGTGTTCGGTCGGCCTTGGCAAGCGCATCTTTGGGACTTTCTTTTTTATCTGGATTGTGTTTAATCACTTTGGATTTTGAACATGTCTCCCCTTCTTTTATGAATACTTTCGATTCCCAGTCCGGTCCCGGTGACGGTGCGCCCCGAAAAAATCTTCTGCGTCATCATGAGCTGAAGCGGGAGCGTGAGCAGGGGCCAGGGCCGGAAACGATTCCGCCGGACTTGCCGCCGGCGGACGCGGATCTGCCTTCCTCCACATCTCTGAAGTCTGCCCTGGCCCGCGCAAATTTGTTGGAGGATCCCGGAAAATCGGCAATTCCGGATGATACCGAGCCCCACCGCTCGGCAGAGCTGGATCCCAATGCCCGCTCGTCGTTGCCGCTGGCGCTGGCCCGCGCGAATGAAAGCCGCAAGCTGCCTCCCAATCCGATTGAACCGGATGAACCCGAGGATGCCGATGTGGGAGAGGGGCCGTCACTCACGGATTTTTTTTTCCGGTTTGACCGGTTTTCCAATCAGGTGCACCCTTTGCGGGGCTGGTTCGGGTTCAGTTTGTTTTTTGGACTCACCGCGCTTGCGCTGGGGCATGGATGGGCTCTGCGCTCACTGCCGTCCCATCCAGGCGCCCTTCGTGTGGGGGATACCGGGGCGTTTTGGGTGGGGCATCTTGGACGTTCGTTTGGCATCGGGACTGGGTGTATTTTCATCTTGTCGGTCATCAGTCTGATTTTATACCGGGCAGCCAAGGGGGCCCCGCCTTTCCTATGGGTGTTTAAAATCCTAGTGTATGCTTTGGCCCCGCTGACCCTGGTGTGGATTTATCTGTTGTTGGATCTTTCGGATGTTGGTCTTGAGGCCTATTTTCGCGGATATCGGCCGGAAAGCTGGTTTCATTTCGCGCAAACCGCTTATTCGGCTGCTGCTGTCTGGGCGGCCGTGCGGGTGCTGCAAAGCGCGTCCAGTCGCCATTGTCAGGCCAGCCCAAGGAAAATCGCGCTACCCTTGGGGCTTTTGTTGGTTTTCGGGCTGGGAGGGATTTGGGGGCACTCGACTATTTTGCAAATCCTGGGCCGGGAGAGCCTGGACACGGAACTGAGCCGCGCGGAGTTTCTTTTTCAGAATGCGGATGATCAGGCCCAATTGGAAACGGAAGCGCTGGGGTCACGTGAATCCCCCGCATGGACACATGCTTTAAAGGTTCGTCTTTACCGTCTCCGGGGAGAGATCCGTTATCTGTCGGGCAATGTAGGGGGCGCGCGCGAGGATATGATCCGGCTGGTCCGAATGCATCCAAGCGCGCATCCGATGACCGCGTACGGCCGGGCGGTGAATTTCCTGGCGATGGGACAGAGTGACGAGGCTTTACGGCTGCTGGAGGCAGTGAACCTGTCAACAGAAGGCGAAATGCCGGATGTGGTCCGCTGGCTGTATCGAATCCGCCGAGGCGATTTCGGGGAGAGGGGGCGGGACGAGGTGGAGGCGGAACGACTGGCCAGACAGCTGCAATATGCCGAACCGAATGCGCTGCATTTGGAAATGGCGGTCGAGGCGATGTTTGCGGCCGGTCAGAACCGACGAATTTTACGGGAACTGGCCGAGGCGGAGCGGATGAATATTCCGGTTACCGCAAAATCAGCCTTTTTCGGTGCGCTGGCAGCGCTGGACCAAGAACAGTTCGATTTGGCCGAACGGTGGTGGGCGCGGGCACTTGCAAAGGGGCCGTTGTTGGTCGAGGACGCGAGGGCGGCGCCGCTGCTCGGGCGGTTTACCAGTCGCCCATAAACACGTTCAGGCCGTTGTTGGACGCCTTTTTGTAGACCAACTCCAGGGCATCCAGAAACCGCTCCTCACCCCGCCACATCGGGAAATGGCCGAGATGCTTGGAAAGGGCACCTGGATTGGGCGGGATGCGGACATCACCAAGCTGATCCTCACCGACCGCGCCGCCGCTCCAGAAATATGCGACATCCGTTCCGAAAGATCTGCCCATTTCGCGCGGACCGCTGTGGAGTTCCATATCCAGATATTCGGCTTTGATGCGGTTGTTGCGTGTCACGCTGGATCCGATGTCCCGGATCAGCTGCTCACGGTCCAATCCGCGCAGCCGCAGGAACAGGAAAGGGTCGCGGTCGAACTCTTCGGCCAGCAGATAATACACGGCGATGATATGACGGCAAAGGCCTTTGGTTCCGCAGGTACAGGAGGTTTCCAGGTCGTCGATATTTTTCGGGAAGAGGCACAGCCCCTGTTCTTCGAACGTCTCCTCAATGGATTCGGGCATTTGACCCGAAAGCAGTTTGGCGGCGAAAATCGCCTGACTGGTCAGGGTGTCGAAGAGTTGCTGCCACTGATCTTTGGGCGCGGGCTTGAAGCGGATGATGACTTTGTGGGGTTTTTCGCGGGAGCCCTGCACGGTGGCGGTGACGGTTCCGTCCTCGATTTTGAGGGCGAGAACCTGCCCGGCCTGGGCGTAGGCGCGGCCGCGGGGCAGTTCGGCGCCCATGTAATGATTTTCCAAAACCGCCATCCAGCGTTTGGTCCACCAGTTTTTGCCGACCTTGCGGCTTTTGGTCTGAGCGCGGATGCCTCCCCGGGCGGTCAGGGGGCGGGTGCTTCGATTGTTGTTGTCTGACATGATTTTGTGGTCCTTTAAATCCCGTTATTCGCCGATGGCGTCCTGCTGAAGTTGGAAGAGGTTTCTCAATTCGTCGGTCGAAAGCTCGGTGAGCCAGGCCTCGTCACTGCCCACGATGCTGTCGGCAAGCCCTTTTTTATGCTCGAGCATTTCATCGATGCGCTCTTCGAGGGTTCCCATGCAGAGGAATTTGTGAATCTGCACGTTTCGGGTCTGCCCGATCCGGTGTACCCGGTCGGTGGCCTGGTCCTCGACGGCGGGGTTCCACCAGCGGTCGTAATGGAAGACGTGGTTGGCGCGGGTGAGGTTCAGACCGGTGCCGCCGGCTTTCAGGGACAGCACAAAGATATGGGGACCGTTGTCCTCCTCCTGGAAGCGTTCGATCATCTTGTCGCGGGCTTTTTTGCTGACGCCGCCGTGCAGGAAGATTACTTCCTGACCGAAGGTGTCCTGCAGGTGCTGCTGGACGATCTTGCCCATTTCCACGAACTGGGTGAAAATCAGCGCGCGTTCGTCAACCTCAATGACCTCCTCCAGCATTTCCGTGAGCCGCGAGAGCTTGCCGCTCCGCTCTGCGAGTTTCCCGGACTCGTTGAGGTACTGGGCGGGATGGTTGCAGATTTGCTTGAGTTTGGTGAGGGTGGCCAGCACCAGTCCTTTGCGTTGAATGCCGTCGGTGGCGTCCAGCGCGTTCTCCACATCCTGCACCAGGGCCTGATAGAGGGCGGCCTGCTCTTTGGTGAGGTTGCAGTAGGTTTTCATCTCCAGCTTCTGGGGCAGATCCTTGATGATGGTTTTGTCGCTTTTCAGACGGCGGAGAATGAAGGGATTGGTGAGGGTCTTCAGTTTTTGAATGACCGCCGGGTCCCGGTTGGCCTGGATGGGCAGGAGGAAGTTGCGTTTGAAATCCGCCTGGGTGCCCAGGAAGCCGTTGTTCAGGAATTCCATGATCGACCAGAGGTCGCCCACATTGTTTTCGATGGGGGTACCGGTGAGGGCGATCCGGTTGTCCGCCTTGATGGAGCGGGCGGAGCGGGCCTGTTTGGTTTTGGGATTCTTGATGTTCTGGGCCTCGTCGAGAATCGCCCCGCCCCAGTCGATGGTTTTCAGTACCTCGATATCGCGGTGCAGCAGGGAGTAGCTGCTGATGATGACTGCGTATTTCTCGGCGTCCTTGCGGAAGGCGGAGCCTTTGTTGCGGTTGACGCCGTGGTGAACGAGCACCGGCAGATCGGGGGTGAATTTTTTCACTTCCTTGTACCAGTTGCCTGTGAGCGAGGTGGGGCAAATGATCAGATAGGGTTTCTCGCATCCGTGTTCCCGCTCGTACTGAATGAGGGTGAGGGCCTGAATCGTTTTTCCGAGACCCATGTCATCGGCCAGACAGGCTCCGAGGCCCCAGCGCTTCAGGAAAGTCAGCCAGGAGTATCCCCGCAACTGATACGGACGGAGATCGCCGGTCAGTCCTTCGGGCGGGGGGAGTTCCTCGAAGGTGTTGACACCCTGAAGCTGTTCCAAAAACTCCTGAACCCAGCCGGAGGCCTCCACGCCGTCGAACTGAAAATCATCCGAGGATTTGGAGGCGCCCAATGCCATCTGCACGATTTCGCGCAGGGGGGCTTTGGCTTTGTGGGCGGAGGAGGTGAATTCCAGAGCCTTGTTGATTTCCTTTTCGCTGACTTGAATCCAATGCCCGCGCATGTTGACGAGCGGGGAGGGGGATTTGGCCAGGGATTCCAGCTCTTCGCGGGTGACTTTTTCGCCCGCGAGGGTGATTTCCCAGTCGAATTCCAACACCTGATCCAGACTGAATCCGGGTTTTTTGCCTTTTTTGGGGGCTTCCGGTTTTTCGCTGCTCTGCAGAATCGCCCGGGTGCCCAGCCGCTGCTTGCTGCCGCTCTGGTTCCACCAGGCGGGGGTCATGGCGCCGAAACCGGCCTGCTCCAGAGCGAGGGAGCGCTGGGTGAGAAATTCGTAGGCGCCGTCGGTGTCGAGTTCGTAGCCTTTGGGGGCGTCCTGGCGGAGGCTGTTCTCGATGCGGGGGCAAATGGTGCTGGCGATCCCGAGAGAGGAGAGCAGAAACTCCTTGGCGTCGAACACGTCGGAATTGAGGACTTTAGCCTCGTCCGGATTGGGATTCCAGACATGCTCGGCGGGAATCAGGAGAGACGGATCGCTCAGTGACTGAAGGAAGAAGTGAACAAACCAGTCCACGTTCTTGGATTTGGCCGGGGGCTCCTCCAGTTTCAGGCAGAGCCGGAAGGGGGTCGCGGTGGAAAGCGAAATCGGTTTGCGCCAGTTGCGGACCTGGCGGTAGAGATCCTGCAGATCCTCGGGCGCGTCGGGGAGGATAGGCTCCTCGGTGACCAGGGCGTTGAGCCAGTGATCGTGCATGCTGTCGAACTCGGTTCCGGGGTCGCTGAGGAAGCTTTTGGGCCAACTGGACTGGGGCTGGGTGAAAATCGAATAGCGGGCCAGATAATCGACGATTTGGGTGATGAAATCCCGGACCATGGTGGCCGGGAAGAGTTTCGGCATTTTGTCTTTCTCATGCACCGACTGCATGCAGCCGCAGGCATGCGGCATGGCTTCGACGAGCTGATTGAGATACTCCAGGTCGTTTCCAAGAAAAATCGGCTCCCAGATGGCCTCCATCTCGCCGGCTTTGGTGCGTTCGAGGCCGGGGAGGTATTCCTGGCGGGTGACCAGCGCGCCCGCGAAGCGCATGACTTTGGTCCAAAAAGCCAAATCGGCGCCGCCCATCACGCCGGAACTCAGCAGTTCCTTGTCCACAAACGCGGCCAGAAAGCCGATGGTGCTTTCCAGGGTGAGACTCATGGTGGTGACTTTCCACGGCTGCAGAGCCACATCTTTGTGGGCGACGGGGTTTTTACTCAGCAGGGGGCTTGAGGCGATGGCGGTGTTGCCGGATGTCGGCAGCCATACGACCCGGTCCACCGCGTCTTTCCTGCGGATGGAGCGGTCAAAAAGTGTTTCGCAGAGGATTTCCTTGAGAGTTTCCTCCCCGGCATCATAGGGATAAAAAGAAACCGCTTTTTTCCCGGCGGCGAGCGCGGCGCCCTCCAGATCGTCCACAGGCTTTTCACCCCAAAAATGTATTTGATGATCCGCGTAAGTCGCGTGAAGTATAATCATGCCTCTTCTCAATGTGTTTAGATTTTACACTCAATGATCAGGGAGCAAAGAATGCTCTTTCCCTGTTTCGAATGATTTTAAGTATAGCAGAAAACTCTGGAAATACGACGTTTTTTTACTTTTTTGTTTTGATTTGATCCCTTAGTAGGACAATAAGGCTCTTTGTTCACCTTCTGATTCTTTGACTTCCGCCGCCATCCCGGTTTGATTCCATGTCTTTCTCCGACTCCCTGCCTGTCACGCATTCTGTTCCCGGTCCCAACGGCGGGGAGTTGTTGTTCGGGATTCCCTGTCTGGAGGACAATCTGGCCTGGGGCTTGGCGGATACGGATGGCGGCGTGCTGTTGGTGGATGTGCCGGAGGCGGCTCCGGTGGACCGCTTTCTTCGGGAAAACAACCTTCGGCTGGAGCGGGTGTTGATCACCCACGGTCACCGGGATCATACCGGCGGGTTACACGCGCTGCTTCGTTCCCATCCCGCAGATGTTTGGGCGCATCCCCGCCTGGGGCTGAAGGACGCGACCGCGATTCCCGCGGATGGCGGGGTCTTTACGTGGAAGGATTATGAAATCCGGGTGATGGACACTTCGGGACATTCGGACTGCGACACCTCGTTTTATCTGCCCGGCCCGGCACTTTGTTTTTGCGGGGACACTGTGTTCGCCGGGGGATGCGGCCGTCTGTTCGCGGGGCCGCCGGCCCGCATGTGGGCGTCGCTCTTGCGCCTGCGGGCCCTGCCGGACAACACCCTCCTCTGTGTCGGACATGATTACGCTCTCGAAAATTACCGCTTCGGCTCCCGGACCTTTCCGGATATGCCGGTTTTCCGGGAAACGCTCAAAACTGTGGAGGCCGAAGCGGATGCGGGCCGCATTTTCGCGCCGGTGACCGTGGGCGGGCAGTCGCGGAGCAACCCCATGCTCATGGCCGATCATCCGGAAACTGCGGCGGCGCTGGGCATGACCGGCGCGCCGCCCGAAGAAATTTTCGCTGAAATCCGCAGCCGCCGGTCGGCGGGTTAGCGGAACGGGGGGAAAGGGGAAGAAGTTCGAGTTTGGAGTTCGAGTTCGAGAGGCTGAAGGGTCGGAGTCCCGCGTTTAGGGCGTGTCGATTTATTCGACCATTCATAGGTGATTCATATACATAAT
>JAFIGD010000090.1 GCA_020831625.1 Verrucomicrobiota bacterium
CTGCGGTCGTGCCTCCCTTGCCTTGGGCTATGCGCTTTGCCCCCATCCGGGGGCGGAAGGACAGAAAATTGTGAATGGATCCTCTCCATCACAAATAGTTTTACCTCATATCCTCCCACAATGCGAAATGTGTATATTCGTCAGGATTTTAATCCCATCATCTAAAAACGCCTTTCAAAATCCTCTGGAATTCCTCCCATTCAGCATCCGTGAACCAGCGTTTCGGGAAAATCTTTTCTTTATCCGCTGGAATTCACGCTTCTCAAAATTCCAACATCGTCCCAATCACCCGGTCAGCATGCGGTGCCAGCTCTTCGCGGGCGTGGGTTTGGGCGACACCGAGGGTCTGACACCCCGCGCCCCGCGCGGCCTGGAGGCCGTAGGGCGTGTCTTCGACCGCCAGGCAATCCTCCGCAGGTATGCCAAGCCGTTGAACGGCCATCTGATAGCACGCCGGATCCGGCTTGCTGCGCGCCACATCCTCGGCGGTCACAATGGCGGCGAAAAGATCCAGGATGCCAAAGGCCTTTAATAACGGCTCCACATCCGACCGCAGCGCGCCGGTGCACAAGGCAACCGGCCCGAGTGCCGCCGAGGTCCTGACCGCCTCCACCGCGCCGGGAAAAGGCGCCACGCCCGCCGCCAGCTTCGGGAAAACCTCTGCTTTGGCTTTTA
This sequence comes from Verrucomicrobiota bacterium, assembly GCA_020831625.1. Classification (GTDB taxonomy): domain Bacteria; phylum Verrucomicrobiota; class Kiritimatiellia; order SS1-B-03-39; family UBA6053; genus PXAS01. The sequence goes on from JAFIGD010000090.1 coordinate 676, forward strand.
ACAACGCGGTCAACTCCTCCGGCGAACAGGCCACCCCGGCCCGGTCGAGCGCGGTGCGGATCGCATCGCGGTCGTCGAAACCGATGTAATTCTTTTCGTATTCCTCCCAGGAATACGAAGCGCCCAGCGGAGCCAGGATCTCACAAAACGCCTGCCAGTGCAGGCGCTCGGTGTCCGCCATCACCCCGTCGAAATCGAAGAGGACCGCGCGGACCGGATTCACAGCGCGGCCAGCAGAGCGTCCGTTTTGTCGGTGCGTTCCCAGGAGAACGACTCCAGATCTTTTTTCTTCGTGCGGCCGAAATGTCCGTAGGCGGACGTCGCTTCAAAAATCGGACGTTTCAGATCCAGGCCTTCCACGATCTCGCGGGGCTTCAGACCGAACACCTTGCGGACCGCGGCCGCGATTTCCGCGTCGTCGCGAACCCCGGTGCCGAAGGTCTCGACCAAAACCGAAACCGGTTCCGGGAAACCGATCGCATAGGCCAACTGCACTTCGCAACGTGAGGCCAGTTTGGCCGCCACAATATTCTTGGCAACATATCGCGCCATGTAGGCCGCGCTGCGGTCCACCTTGCTCGCGTCTTTGCCGCTGAACGCGCCGCCGCCGTGACGCCCCATGCCGCCGTAGGTGTCCACGATAATTTTCCGGCCGGTCAACCCGCAGTCGCCCTGCGGTCCGCCGATCACGAATTTGCCGGTGGGATTGATCAGGTAGCGGGTTTTCTTATCCAGCATTGAAGCCGGCAGCACCTTGTACACAACCTCCTCCAGCAACCCGGCCTTAATCTGCTTCTGAGTCACATCCGCACTGTGCTGCGTGGACAGCACAATCGTGTCGATCCGCACCGGCTTGCCATCCTCATACACCACCGAAACCTGTGATTTGCCGTCGGGACGCAAAAAGGGAAGCTTGCCGCTCTTGCGCGCCTTGGACATCGCTTCGGTCAACTTGTGGGAATATGAAATCGGCGCGGGCATCAGCTCGCGCGTCTCATTGCAGGCATAGCCGAACATCATGCCCTGGTCGCCGGCACCCTGCTCTTTGAATTTGCCCTGGCCCTCGGTCACGCCCTGGGCGATATCGGGCGACTGACGGTCCAGTGCCACCATCACCGCGCAGGTTTCAGCATCAAAACCCATTTCAGAACTCACATAGCCGATGTCTTTGATTTTGCGCCGGACCACATCCGCGTAATTCACCACCGCGTTGGTGGTGATTTCCCCGGCAATAATCGCCATGCCCGTTTTCACCAGCGTTTCGCAGGCCACCCGGCTGTCCGGATCCTGCGCCAGCACCGCGTCCAAAATCGCATCGGAAACGCCGTCACAAATTTTATCGGGGTGACCCTCGGTGACAGACTCAGAGGTGAAAATATACGATTTGGCGGCCATGATTTCTCCTGAAAGGTGGTTTATTCTAATATCCGGATATACGGTTAATAAGAAATCACGCGAAACTTGACAAGAAAAAATTGTCCCGAAATGCTTCAACTTGCAGGACTCGCCCGTACGGACTTGTTCCCGTAGGGGTGAGTCTATCCCAAAAATCCGTGTGTATCCGTGTTCATCCGTGGTTAACGATCTCCGAACGCCCGGCAGGCGGGCGCTCATTCCGGAAACGGCCGGGAGGCGAACCAGGCCTCCGCCTCGGCTTCAAACAACGCCGCGCGCTCGTCCACCGCCTCCCACCAGCGGCGAACCGCCTCCTGTCCCAACGCCGCGCCCCCCGCTCGGGCGACGCCGGAGCCGGCGGTGCCCACGGTGTCGGTCACCGTGCCGGCGGCTCCGCTCACGGTGCCGACCGTGGTGTCCCGCAAACCGCCGGTCGCCTCTTCAACATCCAGTGTGGCCACACCGCGCGCAGTCCGGAGCAATCCGCCCGCCGCGCCGGTCACCACCCCCGTGGCGCCACGCACCGCCGCCGCCCCGGTCTCACCCACCGCACGGGCCGCCTCAATGCCGCCCTCGGCCACATTGCCGCCCAAACTGGTGATCCGCCCGAACTGATTCCCAACCACATCACCGAAAATATTCAAAAACGGCAAGACCGGCCGCTCCACCGTACCGCCCAGATTTCCGCCGTAGCGGTGATTCTGATCCGTCACCAGCGCATAGCTGCCGGCCAGAGTCTGATCTTCGGGAGAGGAGCCCTCCCCGATTTCCAGGAACAGCCAGAAATCAAGCGCACTGCCGCCGAGAGCCGTCCGCGCGCCGCGCACCATAAACGGCTGCACGATGTCCAGACTGAACCCGGTCAATCCGACCGCCAACTGAATCGGCGGCACCCGCTCCGGCTGATCCGGCTGAATCATCCCGATTTTCCCCAGAATCCGGAATTGCGCATTCACGTCCGCATTGACAATCTCAAAAGAACCGTCCAATTCCGCCGGCCCCTCCGCGCCGCCCGCGCCCGCAATCCGCAGATCCGTCAGCGACAGATCAAAATCGACAACCTCCAGCAACCATTCCTGCGCCAGGTCCTCGAACACCAGGTTCAGATTGGAGATCACAATTTCCCGAATCCACACCGGCGGAACCTCTCCCGCCTCTTCCGCCTCAACCTCAACCTCCTCATCCACCGGCGGTCCCAGCCGTGCCACATTCAACTCCCCGTCCTCGTTGCTGATGATCCGCACAAACAGATCGTCGAGCCGAAGATGATTCACCGTCACCGGATTCTGACCCAGCGCCCGGCCCAGGGGTGCCGCCACGGACAACGACCCCAGGCGGAACAGCGGCAGACCTTCAAAGCCCTCCGGCTGCTCAATCTGAAGTCCCTGCAGCCCCACCCGGCCGCCGGGAAGAAAAATCGACACCCGGTCCAGCGACGCCTCCGTGCCCAGTGCCTTGGGCAACTCTTTGTTGGCCACTGTGCGGACAATGACGGGTGTCACGAAATGCAACACCGCCAGCAGAAGTACAATCACGATCAAGCCAATCTTCAAACATCCCCCGCGTTTTTTGCCCGAAGCGGTTTCAACCGGTTTTTCATCTAAATTTTGTGTCATGAATTTGTCCTTTCCAGGGAACTGATATTGAAGAATTGATACGTTGACGATGTTATAAGATCAGATCTCCGTTTCCACAAGTCAGAACATGCGGGGGGATAGAAGCCCTGAATTCCGAAGCCCGGAAAATCGAAGATATCCTTTTCCGAACTTCGGAAAGTCCGGTTTTCAAGGCGCGGGGACATCCATCACACAGCGGAAGCCGGTGTGGCTGGTGGCGGTGTCGGGCGGAGTGCCGCGGCGGGCGGCGGGCCGGTAGCTTTCGCAGTAGTCGGGATGACACAGAAAGGATCCGCCTTTCATGACGCGGCGGAGGGCCCCGGGCGCGGTGGGGGGCGAGGGATCGCCGCGCAGCGGGGTTTCCACCGCGTCCGGATCGGGGCCGGCTGGATTGCAGCACACGCCGTCATCGCCTTCAACACGGGCGGCGAAGGCGTTGGCGTGGTACACATCCGCGCACCAGTTCCACACATTCCCGCCCATGTCATGGAGTCCGTAGCCGTTGGCCGGGAAACTGCCGACCGGGGAGGTGCCGGCGTAGCCGTCCTCGGCAGTGTTTCGCCAGGGGAAATCGCCATGCCAGCGGTTGACCATGATTTTGCCGTCCGGCCGCTCCTCGTTGCCCCAGGCGTAACGCACGCCTTCGAGGCCGCCCCGTGCGGCGAACTCCCATTCGGCTTCGGTGGGCAGACGCTTGCCCGCCCAGGCCGCATACGCGGCGGCATCCTCCCAGGCGACCTGCACCACGGGATGATCCATGCGGTCCTCAATCGAGCTTTCCGGGCCCTCGGGATGCTGCCAGGTGGCGCCGGGAGTCCAGTGCCACCAGGCATTCATGCGCCGTAAATCCACCGGCCCCCGCGTGGGGCGGAAGACCACAGTGCCGGGTGCCAGCACTTCGTCCGGCGGTTTGGGCGTGCCGGGGGGAAGCTGCGATTTCATCTCCTCCCAGTCCACCGGACGCTCGGCCACGGTTTTATAGTCGGTCTCCTCCACAAAACGGGCGAACTGCGCGTTGGTGACCGGATGGGTGTCCATGTAAAAAGCATCCACGCGGACCCGGTGCACCGGGCCTTCGTTGGGAAACGCCTCCGGCGCTTCGGATCCCATGAGAAACTCCCCGCCGGGAATGAGGACCATGCCTGCGGGCGGATCCATCGAGGCTTCGCCCAGGCAAACGGAGAAGGCGATGCTGATCAAAAGGGAGGTAAAGGATCTCATGTGTCTAGGATACAAAAAACAAGGCGGGGAACAAGCCCCCACCGTGTTTGATTTTCGGTGGCGTTATCGGTTCGTCGGCTGCTTCCGCCTGCTTTGCAACACCGCCCTCAGATCGTCCACCTTCTGGATTTGAAGTGTCCTATAACGAACTGGCCCAAACGCTCGGTGTGGACAAAAACACGGTCTCCACCTACCTGGACGTACTGGAACAGGCCTTTGTCGTCTTTCGACTGAACTCCTTCAGCCGCAATCTGCGCACCGAACTCCGGAAAAGCCGGAAAATCTATTTTTGGGATAACGGAATCCGCAACGCGCTTTTGAATAATGTACATCCCGCTGAACTTCGCAGTGATGTGGGTGCCCTCTGGGAAAATTTTCTGGTCGTGGAACGAATCAAACGTCAACAAAACCAAAGATGCCTTTTTCAATCCTACTTCTGGCGGACACATCAGCAACAGGAAATTGATTACATCGAGGATCAAAACGGAAAACTTCTGGCCGCAGAGTTCAAATGGAAACCGGGCCAAACGGCACGCGCGCCCAAACCGTTTGCAACCTCTTATCCGTCCGCTGAATTTCAGCGCGTGGATCCCGGGAACTGGCTGGAATTTGTGGGGTAAGGGTCAGTGCTATTCTACATAACGCCCATAAGGTCGGGATCTCAAACACCCGCACGGCATCTGAAACCTCTGATTTGCATAAACACATACAAAAGAACGCTTTACAACTTTACACACCCTTAATATCGTGTAGACTAAAAGGATGAAGCCTTTTAAAACTCCATATCTCTCTCCCCGCTTCCTCCTCGGAATCTGCGGAATCACGCTGGTGGGGGGGGGGGGGGGCGC
>JAFIGD010000041.1 GCA_020831625.1 Verrucomicrobiota bacterium
CTGAAATAGGTTGCCGCCGGGCTTGTCCCGGTGGTGCCACAACTTTGCGTCCGATCAGCTCCATTTCTGATTGAGGCCGCCCCTTCGCTTGTCGGAGGGGTGTCGCCACGACTTTCCACGGGGGGCTTGAGGATACAGGTGGTTTCTCAGTCGTCGCGACACCCCCGTGGCAAGCATAGGGGCGGCGATTCGGGCTTATGGTGACGCTTCGTGCACAAAGTCATTGCTTCCCTCCGACAAGCGGAGGGGTGGCAAACACCTCGGAAAACTCGATTTCACGTCTGCGGATATCCTTAGCTTGACGCATATGCCCTCCGGGGTTACAAATGCCTTTGGGGGAACCACTCCGTCCAATTACTTCTGTGAGTTCAGCACATGGTGGAACTGCTGTTCGAACAGCGTGCTGTACAGTCCTTCGCGGGCGATGAGTTCCTCATGGCGGCCGCGGTCGACGATGCGTCCGGAATCCATGACGAGAATTTGATCGGCGCTGAGAATTGTGGACAGTCGGTGGGCGATGACCAGGGACGTGCGTCCCCGCAGCAGGGTCTCTAATGCGCCCTGAATGAGGTATTCACTGGTGGCGTCCAGATTGCTGGTGGCTTCGTCGAGAATCAGGATCGCCGGATCTTTCAGCAAAGCCCGGGCGATGGACACCCGCTGTTTTTCGCCGCCGGAGAGGCGGAAGCCGCGTTCGCCCACCAGGGTGTCGTATCCGTCCGGAAGCCCGGCGATGAAGTCGTGAATGTTCGCGGCCCGGCAGGCCTCGATCATTTTCGCCTCGTCCGCGTCCGGCCTCGCGTACAGCAGATTGGTGCGCAGGGTGTCATGAAACAGAAACGTTTCCTGGGTGACCATGCCGATATGCTGCCGGAGTTCCGCCTGGTCCAGCTCCCGCAGATCGATGCCGTCCAGCGTGATCCGGCCCTCGTTTGGATCGTAAAAGCGGGGCAGCATGTAGGTGATGGTGCTTTTGCCCGCGCCGCTGAGTCCGACCAGGGCGACCCGCTGTCCGGGGGCGATTTCGAAGCTGACATCGACCAGTGCCGGGCGGGGTGCCGGAGTCTCCGCGGCATCCGCCTCCGGGAGTTCGCGGCCCGCCGGCGCGGCGGCGGGGTATTCAAAACCGACCTTCTCGAACACCACATGCCCCCGGGTGGAGGGAAGCGGTTGGGTCTCCGGAGCGTTCCGCACATCCGGCACCATGTCCAGATATTCAAAAATCCGGTCAAACACCGCGAACGATCCCTGAATATCCACGTACACGGTCGCCAGTTGCATGAGGGGACGGTACAGGAGCGTCAGCAGCGCCGCAAAGGCGATGAGTTGTCCCACTGACAAGGAACCCTCCATCACCTGCATGCCCCCGTACCAGAAAATCAGGGCCGGCCCCAGGGCGCTGAAGACACTGAGAATGACAAACAGCCAGCGGCCGACCACGGTTTGCCGCACGTGAAGATCCCGCACTTCGGAACTGTGCCGGGAGAAGATTTCCGCGTCGGCATCGCGCTGACCGAAAATATGCATCAACATCGCCCCGGCCATGTGCAGGCGTTCGCCCATGAAGCCCAGCAGCGCCGCGTGGCGGTCCTGGGTTTCCGCGGAGAGCCGTCTGCGGATTTTACCCACGACTTTGGAGGGAATATAGAACGCGGGCACCACCACCACCGCCAGGAGGGTCAGCCGCCAGTTCATGGACAAGAGGGCGGCGGAGGTGGCGATGAGGGTGGCGAGGTTGCTGAGGATGGAGACGAAGGTCCCTGTGGCCACGCCCTGCACGGCGCTGACATCATTGTTGATCCGGGAGATAATTTCCCCGGACCGGTTGGTCATGAAAAAATTCAGCGACATGCTTTGCAGATGCCGGTACAACTGCTGCCGGATATCGTACATGATACCCTGCCCGACCCGCGCGGTCAGAGACTGCTGCAGCACGCCGATCAGGCCCGAAAGCACCGCCAGCCCCACCATGGCTCCGGCCAGTGCGATCAACAGTCCTTCGCGTTGTTCCGGAAGGGCCACATCCACAATCCCGGCCACACAAAACGGGGGCAGGACCGAAAGCCCGGACGAAAGCAGGATGCAAACCACCACCACCAGGCCTTTTCCCCAATACGGCTTGAAATAAGCGGCGATCCGCCGGAAAGAGGCCCGGTTGATGCGTTGGCCCGGTGTGGGCTCTTCTTTGCCAAAGGCACGTTGCAGACCGAAGGTGCGGGGGATTCCGCCCACCGTGCTCATCGGACCGCGCATGCCGCCCCCCGTTCTCATTTTTCCAGCCCTTTGGAAAGCATCACAGGGCGTTCAAGCGGATGGACAGGGGGCCGGACTGTTCCGGGAGCAGTTGGAAGGGAAGGCCGACGGATTGACCGGTCGGGGTTCGGGCGCGCAGGCTGTAGTCGCCGAAAAACCCGCGGAACCGCAGGATGCCGTCGGCATCTGTGCGCAGGGTTTCGCGGGTCATCCATTCCTCACGCAACAGTTTTTTCACCCGGTCATACACGAGGGTGGGGTTATTGGAGGACGTGGGGATGCCGTGGCTGTTGTGATCGCTTTTGAAGCCGAAGCTTTCGTTGATGTCGCCCCAGAAATAAAACGCGTCCACCTTGGGATGGGCGTAGGCGAGGGTCATGACCTGGGCGATGTAGTCGGCTTTCTTTTCGTGGGCCTCGTCGGGATCCATGCCCGCGCCGATGAGGTGATGGGTGTGGGCCCAGAATTCGGTAATGTGCAGGGGCACGCCGCCGGTGGCGAGGTCGTCGAGAATGCCGTTCTGTTCCGCCGGGGTCATCCACGCGCCGGTGTGGGCCTGGATTCCGAGTCCGTCGGGGCAGGCGCCCTCTTCGCGCAGTCGGCGGAACAGCGCCGTGTAGCGGTCGCGCTGACTTTTGGCGGTCACCGCATGACCGTCTTTATCCTGCAGATGTTTTCCGGGACTGTCGACCTCCATGCCGTAATCGTTGACGATGAATTTCGCATCCGGATCCTCCTCGCGGGCCCACTGCATGACCGGAATGATGTATTCGCAGATGTTGTCGAGCGACTCCAGATGCGGCCAGAAGCGGTGGGGAAGGTTTTTGGGGGCCGCCTCCCACATGGCTTCATTGATGACATCCCACAGTTTCACTTTGCCTTTGAAGCGGGCGACAAGATTGCGGACCCTCACTTCGATGAATTTCCACTGGGTGTCCATCGGGTAGCGGCTCAGCCATTCGGGATAGGCTTTGGGCAGAGACCAGAAAATCGGATGGCCTTTGGGGGTCAGTCCGTTCTGCAGGGCCCAGTTGACCTGGGCCTCGAAGTTGTCGAGTTTGTCCTCGCCCTGAAACTCCATGTGTTTCGGACCGTCGTTCCGGGGGGCTTCGGTCCAGTAGCTCAGGCAGTTGGCGCTGTTCAAACAGTCAGTGAAAAGCCGGGTGTAATGACGGACCCGGTCGCTGTCGGCGAATCCGTGCCGCAGCAGGGTGTCCAGGCCCCAGAGGTTTTCCCCCCAGTTGAAGTGACTGCGGGTCTGGACCACTGAAAATTCGCGGTTCTTCAGCGGGCGGCCCTGATGATCGGTCAACCGGATTTCGGCATCGCCGCAGCGGATGTCGCGGATCCGTTTCCGCGCCGCGCTCACGTCATCGGCGTACTGACTGAAATCCACCGAGCGGTGGACGGATTCCATGTCTTTCCATTCTTCCCCGGTGGGTGCGGTGGCCATAATTCTTCTCCTTACAGGTTCAAATCACCGGCCGCCTCGGGCTGGTAGAGCAGGTCTTCAATTTTCAGCTTCCGGGTGCCGGCGGGGACGGTCCATTCGATCACGTCGCCGACCGCATAGCCCAGCAGCGCGGTGCCGATGGGGGAGAAGACGGACATTTTGCCCTGATCCAAATCCGCCTGGTCCGGAAACACGAGGGTGATCTCGGAAACCGTGTCCTCCTCGAGGTCCCGATAGGCCAGCCGTGAATTCATGGTCACCACGCTGGCGGGAACCTTGGCGGAGTCCACCACCTTGGCCCGGCTCAGCTCGTGATCCAGCGACTGGAACTGTTTGCGGGTTTTCACATCCAGATTGTCCAGGTGATCCTGTAAGCGCTGCAAGTCGAATTCGGTAACATAAATTTGTCGTTTTTGTGCCATAATGCGTGTCTCCGGGGAAAAGAACAAATGTGCCAGAGCCCCGCCGAAATGCAAGCCAAAGAGGGTTTCATTTCTCTTTTCCGGCTTTCCGGCGTTCGGAAAACCGCGCGCTTTGTTTTCCGAAGCTCGGAAAATCTAAAAGGGCGGCATTCGGGATTTGCATTGCGCGCCGGGCCTTTCTAGGCTGGGGACATGCAAACCTATCAATGTTCACGTTGTAAGCAGAAAGTGTCCCGTTCGGATTTGCTGGAGCACCGCAAAGCCTGCGGCCCGGCGGAGATGGAGCTGCGCCGCGGGGTGGGCGGGAGGCTTGCGGGGGCGCTGAAGGCCTGTTTGCTGTTGTTTGTGGCATTGATGATGGCGGGGGCGTCGATTTTGCTGGGCATGTGGAGTTTTGAGTCGCTGGCGGAAATGCGGCAGTTGGAGCGGATTCCGGCGGTGTCGGTGCGGGGCGTGCTGGAAGGGGAGGTGAATCTGAACGGGCGGGGGCGTCGGCTGGACGCCGCGCTGAGCGCTCCGAGCACGGGGACGGCGTGTTTGATCTATCGCTACGTGGTGGAGCGGCAGGAGCGGGATTCGGACGGGGATACGCGGTGGCGCACCATCCGGGACGAAACCCGGTTTGTGCCGTTTTTGCTGGAGGATGACACGGGTTCGGTTCGGGTGGAGCCGGCGGGCCGGGCGCGGATCGCTTTGCGCCAGTCGTGGAGTCAGACCCGGGGCGACATGCGGTACACGGAGTATCGGCTGGAGCCGGGAGATTCGCTGTTTCTGTTCGGATTTGCGGAGCGGGACGCGCGCGGGGCGTTTACGGTGGGATTTGAGCGGGACGGGTATTATTCGCCGATTCTCTCGGTGTTCGGCGAGACGAGTGAGCGGGCGACGATGGCGGGCGGGTCGATCGCCAAAGTCTGGTTCGGGGTGGTGGTGTTGGCGATCGGTCTGTCCTTGGTGATCTCGGTGCTGCGGATTCACCGGCTGCTGGTGTATTTCAGCATCCTGAATGTGCTGGTCGCCATCTATATGGTGGTTTTGGGGCTGAACATGATGAAGCTGGATCTGGAATCCGCGATGGAGCGTCTGGCGCAGCATGAGCGGCGGACCGGTGCGGAAATCGCGCGGATGTTCGGTGCCCGGAATATTGCGTGGGACGGCGGACGGGACTCGCTGGCGGCGATGGACGCGCGGGCGCTCCGGGGCCTGACGGAGGAGGAGGCGGCGCGGGTGCGTGAGATCCGGGTGAATCTCGCGGTGGCGATCGAGCGGGTGCGGCATCAGCGGTCGGCCTTTCCTGAATTTTTGTTGGCACCGCTGTGGGGCATTGCGGAACCGGAGGCGCTGCCGCTCTCGGCGGCGGAGTCCGAGGAATTTGAGAGCCGGGAGGTGATCCCGGAGACGGCGAAAGTGCCGCCGCTGGTGGGGCTGATTTTGATCGGGATCAGTCTGGTGGTGGGATTCGCCACGTTTTTCACCGGATTCCGGAGGGTTCGGTTCAAGCGCTGTATGGAAAATCTGCCGACCTCGCCCACGACCGGAGCGGTGTGGGGGCTGGCGGAATTCAAGGGGGTGGTGGACGTGGCCGCCGGGGCGGATCTGCTGAAAGGTCCGCTGAGCGCGCAGCCCTGCATTCAGTATCACTATAAGATTGAGGAGCGGAGGGGTTCAGGCAAAAAAGCGCGCTGGGTCACGGTGCTGGATCAGCATCGGCGGATTCCGTTTCTGGTGCGGGACGAGGAGGGCAGCCTGCTGGTCGACCCGGCCGGAGCCAAGGTGTACACATCGCACAGTTCCCGCCGGTCCCGGCTGGGCCGCCGCTATTCCGAGACCCGCCTGGAATACGGCGACCCGCTTTACGCGATCGGCGAATGCCGGGTGGAGCCGGTGAGCGGCGAAAAGCTGTATCTCAGCAAGCCGCGGGATGACTATCCGTTTATTCTCAGCAATTTCACCGAGCAGCAGGTGATGCTGAAGGTGGCCCGGAGCGGAATCGCGCTGCTGAATGTGTCGTTCGCGGCGATTCTGCTGACGGCCCTGCTGCTGTTCGGTCTGTCGGGTTCGTTTGCGGCCACGGATTATCTGGCAGCGGCGTTGACGGCTCCGTTTTTCATGACCGCGGTGACGCTGATGCTGCATTACAACGACCTGGTGTTTCTGCGGGAGCGGGTGCGGCGGAATCAGTCGAACATCGATGTTTCGCTTAAGAAACGCCACGATCTGGTGCCGCAGTTGGAGAACATCACCCGGGCCCTGACCGAGCATGAGCGGCAGATTCAGGAGGGTCTGACGGAAATGCGGAGTCTGTACACGCAGAAGGTCGACCGGACGCCGGAGGGGCTGCAAAAGCATCTTCAGGCGGAGCACGGGCTGTTGCAGCAGATGCTTATGCGGGTGGAGGCCAATCCGTCGCTGGTGGCGGACAAACAGACCGCGCTGATGATGCGGACGCTGATTCTGCTGGAGAACGAGGCGGCGCTGATGCGGAAGGGATACAACGACGCCGTGGAGACCTACAACACCCGGATCGCGGTGTTCCCCGATGTGCTGTTCGCGCGGATGTTCGGCTTCAAAGAGGCGGTGTTTCACATGGACGGCGGGGCGGTGCTGCATGTGCCGCCGTCGGTTCAGGCGGTCTGGGAACGGGCGCAAACGCCTCCGCCCCCGCCGATTCCGACCGCCCACAGTCCGGCGGCCGAAGGCGCGGAACCGGATGTGCCCGCAGATACGGGGGACACGCCCGCCAGTGCGGCGGCCCTGGCGGCGGCGGCAGGATATGAGGCCGAAGGCGAAGAGCGGGCCGTTGAAGAGGCTCTTTGCGACCGGCTGCTGGCTCTGTTTGAGCACGAACCGGCGGAGCCACTGGCGGCACTTGACCGGATCGAGGCGCTTTATCCCGAAATGAGGGAACTGACCCCGGCCGCGTACCGCACGCTGCGGCGGCGGGTGGTGGAGGCGGTCGAGGCGGACGACCGGCTGACCTTTTTTGAATGGGCGCTGCTGCAGTCCATGACCCGTCAGGTGGATGCCGGATTCGGATTGAAACCGGAGCATCCGCTGCGGTACCGGAACTTCGACGCGATTACCGGGCCGGTGTCAAAACTCCTCTCGCTCATCGCCCGCACGGAGGCGACCCCCGACACCGCCCGGGCCGCGTATGATGAAGGGGTGGCGAATTTGAATCATCCGAAAAAACAGGACTTTACCCTCATGGAGGTCGATCCCCAAAACCTTCAGGCCTTCGAAGAGGTGGTCGAGGAACTCGCCCACGCCGCCCCGATGATCCGCGCCAATGTCTATTACGCCTGTGACGCCGCCGTGCGCCGCGGCAACACCTTCACCGTGGAGCAACAACTGCTGCTCATCGCCCTGGCGGACGCGTTTGAACGGCCCAGACCCTCGTTTTAGGAAAAAATGAAAACATCCACCAAAACATTCTTTCGCGTCATTGGTCAGCATCAAATGGGTTTCCATTCATGGGGATATTGTACGTCATTTTGCCGATGGGCGTTGCATATTTTTTCTACAAAATTGCCGTGAAGATGTTCATTCAAACCCCGACCCCGGATGAAGAAAGTGAAGGACCACGGATAGAAGACCACGGATGAAGAAGAGGGGGGAAGAACCACGGATAGCTTTGCCGTCCCGCGAATGAAAATGGAGGAGTCCAAAACGGACGTGTGCGCCGAAGCCGGAGGCGAAGGAGCATGGCTTGCGCCGGACAACGGATAGGGCCACGGATAGAAGACCACGGATGAAGACGGAGGGCGGGATTCACCCAACGGATGGCTTGCGCCGGACAACGGATGAAAAAAAGGAAAGACCTCGGATAGCTTTGCCGCACCACGGATGCAGAAGAGGGGGAACGAACCACGAATAGCCTTGCCGGACCACGGATGAGGAAGGGGGGGCGGGGTTGAAACCCACTTCTATGCGTCGGAGGGCGCTACGCGACGAAGACGGACGACAGCCTCTACAACGATTTCTGTTCGTGTCAGTTCGAGTCTTTGAGCGAGCTGAGGGCTTCGAGGGCGCGGTCGCGGGCCTGGGGGTGGTTGACGATGGGGGCGGGATAGTTTTTCGGGGGTGTGTCCATTTCCCAGGGGGCGTGGAGGTCTTTGGTGTCGAGTTCCCGCAATTCCGGGACCCAGCGCCGGATGTACGCGCCGTCGGCATCGAATTTTTTGCTTTGCAGGACGGGGTTGAAGATGCGGAAGTAGGGCGCGGCGTCGGCACCGCAGCCGCCGGCCCACTGCCAGCCGAAGCTGTTGTTGGCGAGATCGGCGTCGACGAGGGTGTCCCAGAACCAGAGCGCACCCTCCCGCCAGTGGATCAGGAGGTCTTTAACGAGGAAGGAGGCGACAATCATGCGGACGCGGTTGTGCATCCATCCGGTGGTCCAGAGTTCGCGCATGCCCGCATCCACAATGGGATAGCCGGTCTGTCCGCGCCGCCAGGCGTTGAGCAATTTGTCATTTTTTTCCCAGGGAAAGTCTTTGAATTTTTCCTGCATTGGCTCCCAGTCGAGCTGGGGCTGATGAAACAGGAGGTGAGTGGCGAAGTCGCGCCAGACGAGCTGTCGGGTCCAGGCTTCGATCCCCCCGCGCTTTGCACCGCGTTCGGCGGCCTCCTGCGCCTGATGCCAGAGGCGGCGGGTACTGATCTGGCCGAAACAGAGGTAGGGGCTGAGCCGCGAGGTGCCGCGGATGCCGGGATAATCCCGCTTGTCTTTGTAGACACCCGCGGCTTCGTCGAGAAACGTTTCGACTTGCTCTCGACATCCGTCCGAACCGGGATCCCAGGTGTCGTAAAAGCCTTGGTCCCAGTGGATGTCGGGGAGCAGGTTCAGCTCGTCGAGACTGAGGGATTCGGGCCAGGCGGAGGGTGCGGGAAGGGATTTCGGGGTGTCCACCGGTTCTGAAAAATCGCCCTGGGCGAGCATGGCTTTGTAAAAGGGGGTGAACACTTTGTAGTAGTCGCCGGACTGGTTGGCGATTTGATGGGGTTCGAACAGGACATTGCCCCGGAAGCTTTTAGCGGGGAGGTCTTTTTTGAGCCGGGTATCGGTTTGGACACCATAAGGATCGTAGCGGCGGTTCCAGAGGACTAGATCTGCTCCGGTTTGAGCCATCAGGTTTTTGAGCAGGTCGGCTTCGGAGTTTCCGGCGCGGAGGATGAGTTTGGAGCCGAGGGATTCCAGTTGGCCGGACAGGGATTTGAGGGCGTGATGCAACCACCAGCGGGTCGCGCCGCCGGGTTTCCAGCGGCCTTCGGAGTCCGGCGTCCAAAGAAATACCGGAATAACGGGTCTTCCGCTTTCGGCGGCGTTGTGAAGGGCGGGGTTGTCATCTAAACGTAAATCGTTTCGAAACCAGACAATTACAGGGGGGGGCATGCTCATGTTAACGTTTCGGAACGGAGGGGGGATCCTTACAGGCGGATACTGGCGTTATTCTCTCGGAGATATTCTCACGGAGGCACAGAGATACGGAGTTGAATCGATTTGAGGAAATGGGCCGTTAGTCTTCACATCGGAGGGCCCGGGCGGGAACGAGGCGGGCGGCCATGCGGGCGGGGATCCAGGAGAAGACGCCGCCGGTGATCCAGGCGAGAAGAAAGGGAAGGATCAGCACGTAGCCGTCCTGTTTTAAGGGGATATCCAGGTCCTCCGGGAGGCGGTGCAACAGGTGCGTCGCGAGGAAAACCCCAATAAAAGCGGCAAAAGTGCTGAGCAGAAGTCCTTCGGACATGAAAAGCGTGAAAATATCCCGGCCGCGGGCACCGATGGCCATGCGCAGGCCGATTTCACGGCGGCGCTGGCGGACGTTCTGGATCATGAGGCTGCCGAGGGTGGCGCCGCCGAGGAGGAGGGACAGGAGGGTGACGGTGCCGAAGACGCGTTGGAGAATCCGTGAGAGGCGGCGGGTTTCGGTCAGAAGCTGGTCGGGGGTGATGAGGTGGAGATCGGCGTTCGGGGCTTCGCGGGCGAAAAACGCTTCGATATGCCGGAAAAGCGGTAATGGGTCGGTTGCGGTGTGAAGGAGGCGGATGCGGTGGAAGCGTTCGGAGTCCTCCGGGTGTTCCCAGTCGCCCCGGAGGGTGTCGGGAATCTGCAGAAAGCGTCCGGGTCCGGTGACGCCGACGACGGTGAATTCGGTTTGGCGGATTCGGAGGCGGTCGCCCAGGGCGAGGTTCAAATCGGAGGAGGCGAGGGCGTAGGTGTCGCGCCGGGCGGCATCGGCGGGGTCGAGGGGGCGGCCGGCGTGAACGGGGAGGCTGCGGACGGTGTTCCACGCGGGGGTGGCGGCATAGAGGGTCAGGCGGCCGTGGGGCGGAACATTCAGGGGGCCGTATTCGCGTTCGCCGACCCAGCGGGTTTCAGGGAATTGGTTCCGAAGGGTCGCGAGGTGGCCGGGGGTGAGGGCGGGCCGGTTTTCTTCTTCGAGTTCGAGGATGGCGGTGTCGGCGCCGAAGTCGGCGGTGAGGCGGGCGGCTTGATCGCGGAGACCGCCCATGGCGGCGAGGAGCAGTGTGAGCGTGAGGGTTCCGGTCCCCACGGCGAACAGGGTCAGGAAGACCCGGGCGGGCGATGTCCGCCAGCCTTCCCAGAGATCCTGAAGCCACCAGGGGAGTTGAATGCGCATTTTAGTGGGTTACGTTCAGGCCTGCAAAAAATCGACAGCGGAAACGGCAATTCGGGGAAATGTTTTCAGAACTTTCTCTTAATATGATTGTTCCCATACTGGAACCGTATTAAACCCATATTGGTTGTCAAGAAAGCGATTACAATCTGCATCCAGGAGACGCAGAGGGCTGCGGGGCAGGGTTAGGGGGAGACCACGGATGGAAGACCACGGATGCATTGGGGCAGGGTTAGGGTGAGACCACGGATGGAAGACCGCGGATGCTGTGGGGCAGGGTTAGGGTGAGACCACGGATGGAAGACCACGGATGCTGTGGGGCAGGGTTAGGGTGAGACCACGGATGGAAGACCACGGATGTTGTGGGGCTGGGTATTTTAAACAGGAGGTCGCAGAGAAAACGGAGCAAATCCAACGCCTTTCGCCTAAAAAATTCGGATATTCCCTGTTTTTAAAGGCGAATCCTTAATTTTAGCCATGAAAAACGGGGAATGTCCCGGCCCCGCATCCGCTTGACAGGACTGGGTTTTCTTCATAATCCTGAATCATGATCTATAAAGCGATTGGTTCCCCGGAGACGGTCCTGACGGACGAGGATTTGCAACGTCATTTGTTTGAGGCGTTTGAGGCAATGGGGCCGAAGAAGAAGGTGCTGGCGGTGCCGCCGGATTTCACGCGGCTGAATTCGCGGGCGGGTCCGTTGACCTGTATGACGCATGCGTATTATGGCGATGCCCTGGTGGATGTGATGCCGGCGCTGGGGACGCATGTGCCGATGCCGGACTGGCAGTTGGAGCGGATGTATCCGACGGTGCCGAAATCGCTGATTCGCGAGCATGACTGGCGGAATGATGTGGTGACGGTGGGCGAGGTGCCGTCGGAATTTGTGTCGGAGGCGACCGAGGGAATTTATACGAAGCCGTGGCCGGCGCAGATGAACCGGCTGCTGTGGGAGGGCGGGCATGATCTGATTCTGAGCGTTGGCCAGGTGGTGCCGCACGAGGTGATCGGGATGGCGAACTATACCAAGAATATTTTTGTGGGGACCGGGGGTGTGAAGGGGATCAATGAGAGTCATTTCATCGGCGCGGCGTTCGGCATGGAGCGGATGATGGGCCGGGCGGACACGCCGCTGCGCCGGATTCTGAACGAGGCGGCGGACCGCTTTTGCGCGCATCTGCCGCTGATGTATGTGCTGACGGTGATCGGGCCGGACGGCAAGGGCGGTCTGGTGACGCGGGGGCTGTATATCGGGGACAGCCATGACTGTTTTGAGCGGGCGGCGGAGTTGTCGCTGCTGGTGAATTTCAATATGCTGGACGAGGCGCCGTCGAAGGTGGTGGTGTATCTGGATCCGGAGGAGTTTCACAGCACCTGGCTGGGAAACAAGGCGATTTACCGGACGCGGATGGCGATCGCGGACGGCGGGGAGCTGGTGGTGCTGGGGCCGGAGGTGGGGACTTTCGGGGAGGATAAAGAAATCGACCGCCTGATCCGCAAGTACGGGTACCGCACCACGCCGGAGGTGATGGATTTTGTGGAGAAGAACGAGGATATCCGCAACAATCTGTCGGCGGCGGCGCATTTGATCCACGGTTCGTCCGAAGGGCGGTTCCGGGTCACGTATTGCCCCGGAAAGCTGAGCCGGGAGGAGGTCGAGGGGGTTGGATATGAGTACGGAGACCTGGCGGCGTATTCGGAACGCTATCCGGTCGAGGAACTGCGGGACGGCTGGAATGAGCGGAACGGAGAGCGTTATTACTTTGTCTCCAATCCGGCGCTGGGCCTGTGGGCCCATCCCAGCCGGTTTGCCTGATTCGATTAAAATCTGAACCGGAAGGTCAGGCCGTAGTCCAGGTTGTTGAAGCGGAAGTCATTGAGGTTTCCGAAGCGGTCAAAGGCGTAAAAGGCGTGGCCGCCGATGGACATGCTTTTTCCGACAGGAAAATTCAGGCCGAGTTGGAACTGGTAGTAGTGATCTCCCCAGCCGTTGCTGTTGCCGTCGTCGATGTAATCGATGAGCGCGGAAACCCCGGCCTCCCAAATGCCGTCCTGCAGGAGGAGGGTGAGTTCAGGGGTGATCACGGAGTCGACTTCACCCGCGCCGCTGGGATCCGAGCCGTACAGGGCTCCAAGCCGCCAGCCGGCGGTGCCGTCAAAGATTTCCAGAAAGGCACCGTAGGAGAGATCGCTGTTTCCGTATGGGCGGTCGCTGAATTTTGAGTGGTTGGTGTGCTGCTTCACCATCACGGCGACATCTGCGCCCTGAAGGGTGTGCAGCGCGGGGAGCGCGAGGATGAGGCAAAGAATAAAGCGTTTCATAGCAGGAGGTCCGGTATGGGGTGGTTGTTGGCAGAATGCTTTGTGATGTTGCGGATTTTTATGGAAGAAGCAAGCGGGAAGCGGGGTTCACGGAAGTTTTCCGAAGACAAGGATGCCCTCCCGGGCGATACGGGTCCAGAGGGGGCTGAACTCCGGGTCGTCCATGGTGCGGATATCCATAAAGGTGACCCTGGAGTCGAGGGCGTAGCGGGCGCGGAGGTTTTCCCGCAGACGGTCCAGAGAGCGGTAAGCCTGAAGGCGCAGTCTTCCTGTGGCAAAGAGAAGGTGGATCTCGAGGATGTCCTTCTGATTGGGAGGGCGGACGCCGGGTTCCGGGGATCTTGCCAGGGGACCGGTGACGATGGCGGCCTCGGGTTTGGGATGCATGTGGCGGCGGACGGTTTTGCGCAGGTCGTCCCAGAAGCCGACCTCGGCGTCCAGCGCGGGCCGGACGGCTTTGGTCCAGAGGTAATGCCGGGGATTTCCGGAAAAGAAATGGGCGTTCCCCTGAACGGTTTTCAGGAGAACGCCTTCGGCCGTCAGATTGCCGAGGGCCTGCATGGCGGCCCGGTTGCTGAGGCCGCTGGCGCGTTGAACCTCCCGGCCGCTCAGGGGGGTGTCGGCATGATGGATGACCCTCAGCACGGCGAGATGACTTTGCCGGCCCAGAATAGGGGTCAGGCCCTGCACCGCGGATCAGGCCTTGGGTTCGGAGGGCGCTTCGGGTTCGGGGGCCGGTGTGGATTCGGGGGCGGCGGGCGCGGTGGTTTTGCCACTGCGGGCGGCGAGGAAGGACTGGACGTAGATGCCGATGAGCACGAAGGTGATCACGGTGGTGCCCCAAAGGGAGAAGACTTTATTCAGCTCTTTGCGGTCGGGATGGGGGCCCATGGTGACGATGCGCATGAACGAGCCCAAAAACAGGATGACCGCGCAGGTTAGGGCGATGTGCATGAGCAGTTTGCGTTTTTCGGGACTGCGGGCGCTTTCCCAGCCGCAATAGATGATGGGCAGTCCCAAAATCAGGGGGAGAGCGGCGGTGAAGTGTTCAAATGCGGAAACGGCATAGCTGATCAGGCCGATGAGGCTGAGAAGGGCACCGAGGAACATGGTGATTTTGTACATAAATGGGTTCTCCATACGGGTTAATAAAGCAGTCATGATGCGTTTTTTTCAAAAAAAGGCAAGTGCGGGGATGGTATTTTGAGGAAATGTCGCGTAAAATCCGGCCATGAACTATCCAAGGCGTCCAATTCTGTTTGTACTGTTGTTTCTGGTGATCGGCTACAGTTGTGTGACCAATCCGGTGACGGGCCGGACGGAACTGCAATTGATTAGTGAACAGCAGGAAATCTCCATCGGAACCCGGAATTTCCCGTATCAGCAGCAGATCCAGGGCGGCGTGTATCAACTGGATCCCGGGGTGAACGCGTACATCAACGAGGTGGGGCAAAAACTTGCGAGGGTGAGTGACCGTCCGCATCTGCCGTATGAATTTGTGGTGCTGAATGACAGTTCGTGGAACGCCTGGGCGATGCCGGGGGGCAAGATCGGAATCAACCGGGGGTTGTTGCTGGCGTTAAGCAATGAGAGTGAGCTGGCGGCGGTACTGGCGCATGAGATTGTGCACGCGGCGGCGCGGCATTCGGCTCAGCAGATGGAACGGGGGGTGTGGATGCAGGCCGGAGTGGCCGGGATCAGTGGTTTGGCGGGCTCGGATTACCGGAATCTGGTGGAGACGGCGGGGATTATCGGGTTGAATCTGGGCATGTTGCGGTACAGCCGGGCGGCGGAGGCGGAGGCGGATTATTTCGGGATGCTGTATATGATGCGGAGCGGGTATGACGCGGTCGGGGCGGTGACGCTGCAGGAAACGTTCGCGGAGAACATGGCCAGCGCCGGGGGGTGGCTGGCGTCGCATCCGGCCTCGATCGAGCGGGTGCGACGGAACCGGCAGACGCTGGAGCGGCACACGAGCGAGCCGGGGTATCTGGGGGAGGCGGAATACCGGGTGCAAATGCGCAATCTGCGGCAACAGGCCCCGGCCTATGAACTGTATGAGCAAGGGGTGAAAGCGTTGAATGAACGCCCCGAAGAAGCCTTGCGGCTTTCGATGGAGGCGAGACGGATGGAGCCGCGGGAGGCGCTTTTTTACGGACTGAGCGCGCAGGCGCATCAGCGGATGAATAATCCGCAGGCGGCTCAGCAGGCCTGGGATCAGGCGATTGAGCGGAATCCGGAGTGGTTTTTGTTCTGGCTGGAGCGTGGACGGCTTCACGCCGCGCAGGGACGGAACGCCGCCGCCCGGCGGGATTTGGAGCGCAGCATGACGCTTTTGCCGACGCAAACCGCCCGGGACGCGCTGGAGGCTCTTTAACGTTTATCAAACTTTGGTGAACTCCCGTTCTGAAACGCTTGCTTTCCGTGCGGGTTCTCTGTTAGATCTTTCGTATGAGTTCCGACCCCTTTGACCCCGATGCTGACTGGGACGATGATCGTTCCGATTTAGACGCGCCCTCCGACACCTCCACCCCCGAAGAAAACCGGGTGGTGATTGAGGCGATCCGTATTCTGGAGGATAAGCTCCATGAGATTGAAGATCCCGTGGGGATTCTGATCACCTTATTTGATATGTACACAGAGATCGAGGCGCTGAATGACGCCGGAAATTGTTTGGTGGAGGCCGCGCGCAGGGTCACAGGGGGGGAACATCCCGAACTCTGCTTCTTTTTGTACAACAATCTTGAGTTATTCGCACAGTTGAATCCCGAGGCGCAGTCGGCCTATGAGGCGCTGGCGGATATGATCAGTGAAAGCGATGAGGATCTGGGGGCCAACACGCTGCATTTGGATCAGCGCAAAATTTATCAGCACGATTTGATTCCGGAACTGCTGTTGGCTCAGCATTTGATGCGGGCCCGGAAAATTTCCGACGCGGAGTATAAGGTGATCCTGCATGATCTGTGTTGGTATTCCACGCATGCGCCCACCTCTCCGCGGACGCTGGCGTATGTGTTGGACGACCGGGTGCTTCCGCACCGCGATACCGCGCTGGAGTTTCTAACCCATGATTCCGGGGTGCCGTATATCGATCTCGGTTTGATTGAGCCGGATCCGCAGGCGCTGGAATTGTTGCCGCCCGAGTTTATGAGGGTCCGGGCGGCCTGCGCGTACGGTTTTGTGGCCGGCGAACCGCTTATCGCGGTGCTGAATCCTTTTAACCTTCAGTTGCGCGATGATGTGAGCATGCAGATTGATCTGCCGTGTCACTACACGTTCACATCCGCCGAAGGCTATCAGCGGATTCTGGAACTTGTTTCCCAATAGCGTTCTCCGCTATGCTCGTCACGTTTCACTGTTCCAACTGCGACGCCCGTCTCCGCATCAACGCCAATGCGATGGGGACGATGTTGAATTGTCCGGAATGCGAGGGCGAGATCCGGGTCCCGAAGCTTGATTTGGGGCCGGGGTTTGTGGTGGGGGGCTTTCTGATCAAGCACCGGATCGGTCAGGGCGGGATGGGAGAGGTCTATCTGGCGAAGCAACTGTCGCTGGAACGCGATGTGGCGTTGAAGATTCTCCCGGCGCAGTACACGCAGCAGAGTTCGTTTGTGGTCCGGTTTTTGAAAGAGGTGCATTATCAGGCCAAGATGGATCACCCCAACATTGTCACGGCCTACGACGCCGGAGAGGACAACGGGGTGTATTTCATGGCGATGGCGCATGTGGCGGGGGAGACCCTGGAGGCGCTGCTGGAGCGGGAGGGGTGTCTGCCGGAGGCGGAGGCGTTGAAAATTGTCCGTCAGGTGGCGCTGGCCCTGCAGTACGCCTTTGAACAGAAGGATATTCTGCACCGGGACATTAAACCGGGCAACATTATGCTGAGCCCCACCTTTCACGCGAAAGTTCTGGACATGGGACTGTCCAAAAATCTGCTGGAGAAGCATTCGACCACCCATGCGGACACGCTGATGGGCACGCCGAACTATATGAGTCCGGAGCAGATTGACCATCCCCAGCAAATCGACACCCGCTCGGACATGTTCAGTCTGGGCATGACGCTGTATCACACGCTGACCGGGAAAATCCCGTTTGAAGACACCGGGTATTTAAAGACGCTGAAGCGTCACGCCGCCGAGAAGCTGGAGGATCCCCGGTCGTTGGTGCCGGGAATTTCCCGGCATACCGCGCATCTGCTCGCCCGTCTGCTGGCGAGAGACCCGGCCGACCGTCTGGCGACCTGGGAGGGTGTTCTGGCCGCGTTGGACCGGGCGCTCACGCACACCGGTCCGCCGATTTCGCTTCCTGTCGGCGAAACCACGCTTGCATTGGACCCCGCCCATGAGGCTCCGCCTCCCGCACCGGCGCGGCCCATACCGGATTCCGAACCGTCGACGCCCTCTCTTCGTCGGCGGGTTGAGGCGGTACCCCGGCCTTTGGGTGTCGCCTTGTCTGTGGGTCTGGGTCTGATCCTGGGGGTGGCGGGAATTCAGGGACTGATTGTTTTTCTGCCGTCTCCGGTTGAAGAGGTCCGGGATCAGGATCCGCAACCGGACCTGGTTGAGAATGCTGAAGCGGAAGCCTCACCCGAGGCGGACCCGCTTGCGGACTTGCGTCGGCGTTACAGCCAGTTAATGTTGACCTATGAACGGAACCCCGGTCAGTTTGATCCGGTTTTGGAGGATTTGTTGGCGATCGCGCGGGAAGCGGAGGGAACGGATTTGGAGGAGCGAGCGGAACAGCAAATCCGCAGAATTCAGCAGGCGCGAAGCGATGCGGTGGAGGTTTACCGCCGCCGCTTGCAGGACAACACGCTTCGGATATTGGTTCAACAGGGCGGAGATGCGGCCCGGTTGTATCTGGCGGAGTCGGAAAGTCCGTTTCAAAATGCGGCTGAAGGACTTCGTCAACGGCTCAATCAACAGATCGAGGACTGGGAACTTCAGGAGCGCAATCAGCGGATCGAGGATGAGCGGCGGGCCCGCGAACGCTATCAGGATCTTTTAGAGGAGCTGGTGTCGCCAGTACTGGCGCGGGATTGGGCGGAGGCGTTAAGGCTGGTGGAAAGCGCGGTGGGCCGGCCCGGCCTTTTTCCGCTTTCCGAGGAGCTTGCGTCCCTGCGTACGGAGCTGCTTCGCCTTCAGGCTGTTCAGGGCGAGATTATCCAAACCTACCGGGGGCGGCAGGACCAGGATATCACGCTTCTGCTGCATTCGGGTCCGGTGACCGGGGCGGTTCTGCATGTTGGCCGGGACGGCCTGACCCTTGGTATCCCTATTTTGGATTCCGGAGGCCGGATCAGGGGGATGTTGGAGGAGCTGATTCCGTTTCACCGGCTCAGTTCTCGTGAAATTCTTCAGCGGATGAACGGCTGGGACGAGCCTCATTTTGATATTTACCGGGCGTTGATTCATTACAGCTCCGGCAATCTCACAGAAGCGAGAATTCATTTGGCCAGAGCGGCCTCGGATCTTGCTCTGGTTCTGGACAACAGTCTGCAACCGTTCCTGCAACGGGGCGGCGGATCGATGTATCTCCCGCCTAATGCCCCACGCTGAAGCGGTATTCCGCCACCAACTCGAGATAACGCAATTGTTGGGTGATCCGCTGCACCTGTGCGTCTTCCAGGTTGTTCTGACTTCGGATGTACTCCAAGATTCCGATTTCGCCGTTCTCCCAGCGGTCCTGAAACAGACGTAACTGCTGTTCGAGCACCTCCACGCGCTCCTCCTGCAGGCCCACGCTGCGCTCTGCCTCCAGAACCCGGCTGTGCAGAACCTCGATATCCCGCCGGCGCTCGTTTTGCGCGAGAGAATAGCCGATGATCGCGCTGTCGAGTTCATTTTGCTTTTGGCGGGCTTCGGCCCGGTCGCGGCGGTTCAGCCAGGGCCAGGTCACCACCACCTCTCCGCGGGTTTCGCTGTCCCGTTCGTTTTCGCCTGAAAACTCGCTGGTGGTGTGACTCACCTGGGCGGTGACCTCCGGGAAGCGGCGGCTTCTGGCCACGCGAAGCTCTTTCTCCAGCAGTTCCAGCTCCAGACGGTTATTCAACAGCAATTCGTGATTTTCCAGGGCATAGGCCAAATCGTCCGTCAGCGCCAGAGATGCAAATGCGAAGTCCACGTCCGGCTCCAAGCGTAATTCTTCAGACAAAGGGAAACCGATTTCGGTTTTCAGATTGAGCAGGCCGCTGGAAATCTGCCGTTCAGCCGCGGCCACGTCCAGTTCACTCTCGGGAATCCGCAGCCGCGCGGTGGCGATGTCGAGGGGATCCTCCCGGACCAGAGCGTGCTCCAGGTTCAGTTTGGCGCGCTCCAGCTGCATTTCACGCAGACGGAGCGTCTGCTGACTGCGGATGACGTCGAAAAACTGGCGGGTCACTGAAAAACGGACCCGGCGCTGTTCCAGACTCAGGCGGTTGAATTCGCGGGCTTCATTGATCATGGCCCGGATCACCGAAATTCGGCTTTCCAGCAGGGAGCCGCCTCCCAGCAGGGTTTTGCTCAACTGAATGGCATAGCGGGTCAAATCGCCCCGGTCCCCCTGATCCTGCACACTGGCGGTGGCGGTGAGTTGGAGATCCGCCGGTAGGGTCTGGCGCACACTGCCCTGCGTTCGTCCGGCATCGCCGTCGTCCTGCCATTCCTGACGGGCGGTGAACACCGGATCAAATTTTGTCCGGGCAATGGTGACCGCCTCGATGAGGTTTTCATACCCCAGCCGCTGACGTTCCAGACCGGGGGCATGGTTCAGGGCATAGTCCTGAAGCGCCTCCAGCGACCAGACACGCGGCCCGTCCGGATCCGCCCGGAGTGCGGGAGCCGATACACACGCGAAACTAAATAAGACAACAATCGTTTTTTTTAAACAACTCAGATACATGACATGCAGAATTTCTCCAGGACGGGAGAATACCCCGGACCCCGGGATTGAATATAGTTCATAAACTGCCCGTGGGTCATCTCCGCGTCGCCATCGGCGACATCAGACACTTCCCGCAGGCTTAAAAACGGAATCCGGAATTCGCGGGCCAGCAGGGCCAGGGCCGCGGTTTCCATATCCACTGCGACGGCGTCCGGATCAATGTGCACCTCGCGGTCCACAAACCGGTCACCGGAGATCAGGGTGCCACGGACAACGGATTTGTCACTCAAAAATTGCAACAAACGGTCATTGTCCGGCAAGGGAAGCGGGCAGTGGTTTTGGTAACCGTGTCCGATGGCAATGCCCGGAATGGCCAAAAAGAAGTCCCATTGCCGGGTTTCGCGGGCCAGAATCAGCGAACCCTGGCCGCTGCCGTTCAAACCTCCGCAAAATCCGACGGAAAGGATGAGGTCCGGCCGGTCTGCCTGGATGGCCTGAGCGGTTTTGACGGTTGAGAGGACTTTTCCGATTCCGGTTTCCAGCACCCGGCAGCCGGGAGGGAGGGTGCAGACCGGTTTTTCAATCGGCATCGCATGGGTGATGAGAACGTTCATCCCAGCAGGGCGCGCAGCGCGGGTTGGAGGTCCTCGGCGATATAGGTCTTCACCCCGGAAACCGCCTGAGTGTCCCCGTTCAGAATCCGGACCGCCTCCTCCAGCAAGGTGTCCAAATGCCGTTCGAGATCCACATCATCGAGCCGGGCCGCGGAGACGATGTCCCGGGCGGCGTCGGTGCCCAGCGTTTTGCCGGAACTGTCGTCACCCGCATGGGTGTCCAGGATATCGTCGGCCAACTGGTACACGGTGCCCAGGAGGTATCCGGATTCTTTGAGCACTTCGGTGCGGTGTTCATTTCCCTGACCGCCCAGCAGGGCGGCGAAGGCGAACAGCGCCCCGGTTTTGCGGCGGGCAATGCTCTGACACAGTTCCAGACGGGATTCCGATCCCTGAAAAATGAGTTCCTGTTCGGATTCCGCCTCGCAGACTTCACCGGTCAGCTTCACCAGTTCATGCGTGTAGGCGCCATTGGCCACCCGGCACATCAGATCCACCGCTTTGAACAACAGCAGATCCCCCAGCAGAATTGCGCCCGCTTTGCCTTTTTCCATCCAGAAAGTCGGCACCCCGCGGCGCATCACCCCGCCGTCAATCACATCATCGTGCAGAAGACTGGCGGTGTGAATCATTTCCACCGCCGCCGAACCGTACACCAGCAGTTCCGGGTCCGCGCCGGTGGCGCTGCCGACCCGGAACGCGAGGCGCGAGCGAAGCATTTTCCCGCCCAGCGCCGAGAGAGAAGGGGAATCCTTCACAATTCCCTTCAGGGATGTCTCCTCCAGGGTGCGGAACATCAATTGACGCACATCTTCAAGATGCTGATCAAGCGTTGATAAGGTGTCGGTTGTGGAGGAGGCCATCATAGAGTAAAGGAATATGCACGCCCTCGGAAAAAGGGCAAACGGTAATATTCATTTTTTTCTGAAAATAGTGAATATAGGGGATCTCTTCATCCATACGATATTGACATATCTTTGGCAACGGAAAAGCCGATGTGGAAACATCAGGATTGCCGTTCCGGCACCCAGGCGCAGGTGCGTCCGCCGATGGTTTCGAAGCGGATGATTTCACCCCGTCCGGTTTTCTCCGCCTGTTTGCCCCAGCGGGTGTGAAACAGCCAGGTTTTGGGAAAGTGTGCATCGTCCGCGCTCACCGCCACCGCTTTGGCGAGGATGCGGTGAAGGGTGCGCAACAGGGTTTGAATTTCTTGCCGGCTCAGATCGCCACAGGCGCGGTGCGGTGAAAGGTTTGCCTGATACAGCACCTCGTCCGCAATCCAGTTGCCAACCCCCGCAAAGAGCCGCTGATCCAGCAGGGCGCTTTTGACGGGGCGTTTTTTTCCTGCAAACGCCTTCGCGATCTCGTCGGGAGACAGCGGCTCCGCCAGCGGGTCCGGCCCCAGCGCCGCGATCGGTTTGCTGGTCAGGGCGTTTTCGTAATAGCGGACCTTGCCGATCCGCCTGGGGTTGCGGTAGGTCAGCCATTTGCCGTTGTCCAGTTCCAGGGCGAGTTTCGCGTGAGAGGGGCCTTCGCCGGGCTCGTGGGCGGTCAGGGAGCCGCTCATGCCGAAATGGAGATAGAGATGCCCCGGCGCATCAAATTCCAGCCACATGTGCTTCCCGCGCCGTCCGGTACCCAGAATGGTGCGGCCCGGCAACAAACGGCCCAGATCATCCGGGGGCGTCTCATCCATCACGATCCGGTCCTCCGCGACCTGAACCCCGCGAATGATCCGGCCGGTTGCCTCGCGTTCCGCGAGCCGCCGCCAGGTTTCCACCTCCGGCAATTCAGGCATCGCTGTCCACCAGCTCGACCGGATCTTTATCCGCCCGGGAAAGGAGGACCTCCACCCCCGCGGGCAGACGGGCAAGCAGCCGTTCCCGGAGCACCGCGAGATACGGACGTTCCGTGTGGGTGTGCTCACTCAAAAACACATGAACGCCGCGGCGGGTGAAGGACAGGATGTCGTGATGCTTCATTTCGCCGGTCACCACCGCGTCCACCTCCAGGCCGGACAGCACGGAGGCACCCGCGCCCGGACAAAGCGCCAGACGGCGGATGGACCCGGTCCCGTGCGCCGCCAGCGCCCGGCGGAGGTAGGGCAGCGAGAGTGAGGTTTTCAAGCGCTGTCCCGCTTCTGCAGGGGTTAGCGGGTTGGATAACGTCAGCACCCGTCCGCTGCCCTCGATCGCTTCGATGAGATCATATTCGAAGGCGCGTGCCATCCAGTCGGACATTCCCTCCGGGGCGGCGTCAAGCGCCGTGTGGGGCGAATACACACTCACTCCCGCCGCCAGCAGATCCAAGAGCGGGGCCGCCACCGGATCCGCGCGGTTCAATTGTTTGAGGCCCGAGAACACCGGCGGGTGGTAGGCCACAATCGCCTGAACGGCCGAATCCAGAGCCTCCTCCGCCACTTCGGCGGTCAAATCGAGGGTCAACAGGATCTTTTTGAGCGGCAAACCGGAGCTTGCCTCCAGAATCAGGCCGGTGTTGTCCCATTCCGCCGCGCCTTCGGGCGGCGCGAGTGTTTCCAGCATATCAATCAGGTCGGATAAGGTCATGAACGAACCCTAAAGCGGAGCGCTCGAAAAGCCAGCCGGAAATTTACGGATTGCACATTGTCGATTTTGCGGCACATTGAGAGGATGAAAGACTTCCCCCGAATCGATCCGCACGATGCGGCAAGCCGCGCCTATTGGCGGCCCCGGCTCACGCCCGAGCAGTTTCGCGTCTGCGTGGAAAAAGGAACCGAACGGCCTTACACCGGTGAATACACCGATACCGAGACCCCCGGCGTGTATCATTGCGTCTGCTGCGATGCGCCGTTGTTCCGGTCCGACGCCAAATTCCATTCCGGCTGCGGCTGGCCCAGCTATTTCGAGCCGGTCAGCGAAGACGCGATGGAGGAGCATTCCGATCATCTGCTCGGATACCGCCGCACCGAAGTGTGCTGTTCCGCCTGCGGCGCACACCTCGGACACGTGTTCCCCGACGGTCCGCCCCCCACACACCTCCGCTACTGCATCAACTCCGTCTGTCTGGTGTTGGAGGAAGACGAATGAAAAATTAATTCCGGTAGTGTTTCATCTTGTACATCATATGGTGAATCCGGTCGCGCATGAGCCCGGCCACCAGGACGAATTCGCGCCATTCCGCGTGTTCACAGGCGTCGATTTGAGCCACATACTCCGCCCAGGCTTCGCCCCGGCGGTCCGACAGACCGGGTGCGGGGCGGCAGGCCGCTGTCTCCAGGGTTTCGCCGTAGGTTAGCCACTGGGTGAGCAGATCATCCAGCATATGGGCGAAAACGATCATGCTTTGCACGGACTCGTGGAGAAGCCGGGGTTCGACATCGTATTGCCAGGCCCACTCGCGAAATTCATCCAGAGTGACGTGGTTCAGCCGCCGCGCATCTTCAGCGGGAATGCCCTCGCCGTGATCCATCGGGTCGCCGCGGAGGTATTCACTCAGGTCCGCATCCCGGCCGCGGGCATCGCGGTCCCGAATCAGAGAGCGGGCCATGGCGTGATGAACCCGGTCATGCATGATCTCGGTGATGCGCACCAGTTCGTACCAGTCCGAATCATCCCCCGCCGCCTCAAGAGATTTGCGGTACGCCGCCCATTGTCCGCCGGAAATCCGGTGCGTGAACTCCGGGACATGCCCGCGGTCTCCGCGCAACTCCACCGCGTATTCCGCCATGTGTGACATCATTTCATGCATGTGATTGTGAAAGCTGCCGAAGGTCCGCATGGAGCGCGCCCAGAGATCGTCTTCGGAAATATGGGACGAAATATAGTTTCGGAACGCGCCGCCGGAAATTGAATCCATGCGGTAATCGTCCCGGTGATCCAGACGGCCTTCCGGCATGTCCGGCGGATCGGCAAAAACCGTGAGGCTCATGATGAGGCCGAGGATAAGTTGAGTAGCGTAATTCAGATAACGTATCGGGTGCATCGTAAAATCTCCTTAACGTTACCGTAAGCGGGCACACCGAAAGGTCAAGGATTCAAGGGACTTCCAAAAGTTCAATGCGAAAGCTTTTGTTGATCTGACGGAGCCGCTGCCACAGCCCGATAATGTCTTCTGTGGCGTCTTGATAGACAACGTCCGGGTTGTTTGGGACGATCGTTCCGTCAGGAAGGTGTGTCCGGGCAACATGGTTCGATATGTAAGCGCCTCCAAAAACCAGGGCAAGAACAGTCTCTCCCGAAGCGTCCAGTTGCAAAATTAAATCGGCTGGATTTCCAGCCGTAAATTCCAGAACAGATCCCGAAGCAAGCGGTTGTGCATTATTCACCCCATAGGCCCTTGCAAAGTCCGTTTCAGTTGAGAATTCGATAACGATCTTCTCCATGGCATATGTTGACGTGATCGTGAGTCTTTGCATATTCGCCTGATCCGCCAGCCCGGTGCTGCTTGCTGATGTTTCAGCGAAAGGGTCCCGCGTACCCGCCACATTAGGCGTTGGCTCATGTTGACATCCGGCCCACAAACCGATTAGAAGCGTTGTTATAACCGTCCCGAAAAATCGGTTTATTTGAATGCTCAAACGGTTCTCCAATCTCTTCGCGTCATAAATATTGTGGAACATGAAGCCAGGATGGCACTGATTCCTCCGATTGACATGATCAACGGCCGCTCATTCGCAAGGGGATTGTTCCGTTGCCAGTGAGGTTTCATGAGTCCGTTTCCCGTAAAAATTTCCGCGAAAGATTTTTCAGGAGGGAGGGGGGAGGGGTTGAGCATGGAAAACTCCTACGCGAATCCCGTCTTGATTACAATGCGGGATGTTCACAGGACATTCCCCATTTTTTCAGCAAGATATTTATGGGGCAGGGTTGGGGAGAGACCACGGATGGAAGACCACGGATGGTGTGGTATTTTGAACAGAAGATAACAAAGAAAACAAAGCACCTTCTCCGCATGCCCCCACGCGTTCCGCGTGGCAAGCTGCCCCAAAGCCTTCGTTTCCTTCCTTTCCTTCTGTAAAAAACTCGGCGGATTGGAAAGGGAGGAATGAAAGAGGGGTTTAAACAGGAGGTCGCAGAGAAAACAGAGCAAATCCAACGTACTTTTCCTCTGCGCTCTCCGCTATCTCCTGTTCAAAATAATGCGTATACTCGTCAGGGCTTTGCCCCTGGCTGACGGGTTTTATCCTTTTGGGATAAAGAGGCGACCCAAACAGATGATGAAGGAATCAAGCAGCCAGGCAGAAATTTATAAATTAGTTATTGTCAGCCATTTCGTCAACGGTATCATTGAAAGCGTAGCGTGCTTATTCTCACGACTTTCCATAAGAATACCCCTATGCAATCGATCCTTAATTTTTTCCTGTTCGCAGGGTTTGTATTCGTCCTGATCCTGTTTCTGGGTTATTTAGTTGTCCGCAGTCATCAGGCGGTTGAGAAGCAAAAACGAAATGAGGAAGCGAATGAGTCTGTCATTACCGGTCGTTGAAGGAAAGCGCACGCACTGGCCTGAGAAAGCGGTCTGCCCGATGTGCGCCGAGAAGAAGGTGTTCGAGCCGCACTCGTTTGCGGTTCTCAGCGCGGGGGCACTGTTGATGGATCGAAAAAGCGACTCCGGCGGGATGTCCGATGATCTTGATGGCTTTCTGAATTTGTTGTGGCACGGGGCCCATGACGGCGGTCAGGGAGGTGATCGGGAAATTTGCTGTGTTGTTGACATTATGCGGGATGTTGTCGGCGGCCAGGGCGAAGCCTATTTCTGCTCGATCCAGTGTTTAAGAGCATTCCTCAATAAATGTGTCGATGAACTTGAGAACAAAGTCCGCAAAGAACCGGAGCAGGATGAAAATAAAGCCCGTTGAAGTTTTGGTGGTGCTGCTTG
This sequence comes from Verrucomicrobiota bacterium, assembly GCA_020831625.1. GTDB lineage: Bacteria > Verrucomicrobiota > Kiritimatiellia > SS1-B-03-39 > UBA6053 > PXAS01. The sequence continues at coordinate 26,423 of JAFIGD010000041.1, forward strand.
GTTTGGGGATTTTGGTGGGGTTGATTGTGCCAATGTTCACGACATCTACAGGGGTTCATCAGGCCCAACTTAGAATGCTTTACAATGGAAGACATTTGTACCAAGCTGTTTTTTCGGCCATGATAGAGGACTTGCACAAGGAGCCTGCGCCCAATTATTGGGCGGACAGCGGTAATCCTGATCACGGGGGAACCAGCACGGGATACTTCCGGCATCTGATGTCGATTGATGTATTACCTCACGACTTCGGATTATTTGCAGCGCCGGGCATTCAACGTGCGGATGATTTGAATGCGTTTTCGGCGGAGCACAATGCCTGGGCGGCGGTTTCCTTTGAGGGAAATTCCGGACACAGGTTCGATTCAGGAACGCCGGTTTTTATCAGCCGGAATTTGAACGAGTCCCGGTTAAAAGACGGAACGTCCACAACACGGGATCGATTGCAAAACGTTGGGCGCGGAGAATGGGAGACTCCGTTCGCGGACCGTTGGGTGATTGTGGTCCGTGTGGGCGGCGGAGGGCAAATCTTGAGAGTGCGGGACGCTCCCACCTGGCAAAAGCTCAATCCAACAGACAATACGCTGCTGATTCTTCAACCGTAATCTTTCCACCAGCTCCCCTCTGCTCTCTCCGTTATCTCCTGTTCAAAAAATGGGGAATCATCTGGGGAGGTTTAGAAACGCTCCCGGTTGCAATGTTTTGGTTTCGGGGTAAGTACAGATCTATGGATATCTCATTTCACAATCGTTTTTCACTATGGACTTCACTGGGCGTTTTCGCGTTGTTGCTGGGGGGGACGGGTGTTCGGGCCCAGTCCTCCGGCGACCGGCCTTTGTCGGTGGTGGTGGCGCGGGTGGATGTGCGGACGGAATTCGGCGAACGCCTCGAGGCCCTTGGCACGTCACTGGCGCGGGAGTCGGTTCTGCTGAAATCCAATGTGACCGAATTCGCCGAGGAAATCCTGTTTGATGACGGGGATGTGGTGGAGGAGGGGCAGGTGCTTCTGCGCATGCGCGATGACGGGCTGCGGGGGGAGCTGAAAGCGGCCAAAGCCACCTATGACGAGCGGAAATCTGCTTTCGAGCGCGCCCGCGAACTGGTGGAGCGTCAGGCGGTTTCCTCCGCGACCCTGCAGGAGCGCGAGGCGGCGCTGCGGCAGGTTGAGGGACAGATTGAGGAAATCGAATCGCGGATCCGCGACCGCACCCTCAAGGCGCCTTTCTCGGGGGTTCTGGGCATCCGGCGGGTGAGTCCGGGCGCGCTGATCTCCGCCGGGGAGACCCTGACAACTCTGGACGATCTGACCTCGATCCGGGTGGAGTTCGATGCGCCGTCGCTGTTTCTGAATGCGCTGCGTCCGGGCATGGAACTGGAGGCGGAGAGTGACGCGTTTAGGGGAGAAACGTTCACCGGCACCCTGAGCCACATCGACACGAGAATTGATCCGGTGACCCGCACGCTGCGGGCGCGGGCGAACTTTCCCAACGAGGACGGCCGCCTGCGGCCCGGTCTGCTGATGCGGGTGAATTTGACCAAAAATCAGCGGGAGGCGCGGCTGATTCCCGAGGGGGCCATCATCCAGCGGGGGCGCGAGTCGTTTGTGTTCCGGGTCGCGGAAAACGGGGATGAGACGACCGTTGAGGAGCGCAAGGTCACGCTGGGCACCCGGATTCCGGGCTGGGTGGAGGCGGCGTCGGGTTTGGACGCGGAGGACCGGGTGGTGGTTCACGGCCTGATGCAGGTCCGCGACGGGGTCAAGGTCCGCATTCTGGGCGAATGGACGGGCGACGAGCCGCTGGCCTCGTTTTTGGACCGGAAAAACGGAAATAACGGGCGGAACTGATGATACTTTCGGACCTTTCGGTTAAACGCCCGGTTTTCGCGTCGGTGATTTCGCTGATGCTGATCGCGCTGGGGGTGGTGTCGTTTCAGTTGATTCCGCTGCGGGAATATCCCGACATTGATCCCCCGGTGGTTTCGATCGACACCACGTATCCCGGCGCGGCGGCGAGTGTGGTGGAGACGCGGATCACCCAGGTGATTGAGGACCGCATCGCCGGCGTGGAGGGCATCCGCTTTATTTCCTCCAGCAGCAGCGACGGGCGTTCCCGCATTTCGGTGGAGTTCAGCACCGGGCGGGACATTGACAATGCGGCCAACGACATCCGCGACCGGATTTCGGGTCTGCTGGATGATCTGCCGGACGAGGCGGACGCCCCCTCGATCGAAAAGGCGGACTCCAGTGACGATGTGATTATCTGGCTGTCGCTGACCAGCGATGAGATGTCGGGCCTGGAGCTGACGGACTACGCGAACCGGTATCTGGTGGACCGCCTGTCGGTGCTGCCGGGCGTGGCCCGCGTCCGGGTCGGCGGCGGACTGGAGTATTCCATGCGGATCTGGCTGGACCGCGACAAGCTGGCGGCGCGGCAACTGACGGTGACGGATGTGGAGGACGCGCTGCGCGCGGAGAATGTGGAGCTGCCCGCCGGGGGGATTGAGTCGGTCTCCCGTCAGTTCACGGCCCGGATTGAGCGGGGGTATCAGGACGAGGAGGATTTCCGGCAACTGGTGGTGGCCCGGGGGGAGAGCGGATATCTGGTGCGTCTGGGGGATGTGGCGCGGGTTGAGAAGGCGGCGGTCGAGGACCGAACCATGTTCCGGGGGAACGGACGGCCGCGGGTCGGCATCGGCATCATTAAACAGTCCACCGGCAATACGATCGAGGTGGCGGAGGCGGCGATCCGGGCGACGGAAGAGATCAATCCGACCCTGCCCGACGGCATGTCGCTGCTGCCGGCCTTCGACACCTCGGTGTTTATCCGCAACGCGATCCGCGAAGTCTACAACACCCTGGCGGTGGCGATTTTTCTGGTGGTGCTGGTGATTTGGCTCTTTCTCGGAAATGTCCGGGCGATGCTCATCCCGGCGGTCACCATTCCGGTGGCGCTGGTGGGCACGTTTATCGTGCTGCTGATCATGAATTTCACCATCAATCTGCTCACGCTCCTGGCACTGGTGCTGGCGATCGGGCTGGTGGTGGACGACGCGATTGTGGTGCTGGAAAATGTGTCCCGCCGGATTGAAGCCGGCGAAACGCCGCTGGTGGCCGCGTTCCACGGCAGCCGTCAGGTGGGCTTCGCGGTGGTGGCCACCTCGGTGGTGCTCATCGCGGTGTTCACGCCCATCGCTTTTCTGGAGGGGGACCTGGGGCGTCTGTTCTCGGAGTTCGCGCTGACCATGGCGGCGGCGGTGTTTTTCTCCACGCTGGTGGCCCTGTCGCTTTCCTCCATGCTCGCCTCCAAGCTGCTCACACGGACCGAGAAAAACCGGTTCAGCCGCAGAATTGACCGCGATTTCGAAAGACTGCGCGGCGTCTATCAGCGCGTGTTGCGGTTTAATCTGCGCGCGCCCTGGATCATCAGTCTGGTGTTTGTGGGCATGCTGGGGCTGGCGGCGGCGCTGTTCAGTGTGATCCCCCGCGAATACGCGCCCAGTGAGGACCGGGGGGCGTTTTTTGTGCTGGTGAACGGCCCCGAGGGGGCCTCCTACGAATACATCAAAGAGTACATGGACATTGTCGAGGAACGCATGACCCGCTTTGTGGAGGCCGGGGAAATTCAGTCTCTGATCGTGCGCGCCCCCCGCTCGTTCGGCGCGATCGCCAGTTTCAACGACGGGATTGTGATCGCGGTGCTGGAGCCCTGGGAGGACCGCCGCTCCGCCTGGGACATCATGGCGGATGTGCGCCGGGATTTGGCGGATCTGACCGGGGTGCGGGCCTTTCCGGTGATGCGCCAGGGTTTCGGCGGCGGTATTCAGAAGCCGGTGCAGTTTGTGATCGGCGGCGGCACCTACGAGGAACTCGCGGAGTGGCGCGATATACTGATGGACAAGATCCGCGAGGATAATCCGGGGTTTGAAGGTCTGGAGTCGGACTTTCAGGAAACCAAACCGCAGATCAGCATCCGCATTCTGCGCGACCGCGCCGCCGCGCTCGGGGTGAGCGTGCGGGATGTCGGCCGCACCCTGGAATCAATGCTTGGCGGCAGACGGGTGACCACCTTTATCGATGACGGCGAGGAATACGATGTGATCATCGAAGGCGAGCGCGACGCCCAGCGCACGCCCACCAATCTAGAGAACATTCAGGTACGGGCCGACAGCGGCCGGCTCATTCCTCTTTCGAATCTGGTGGAACTCAGCGAACTGGCCGACGCCGCTTCCCTGAACCGCTACAACCGGGTCCGGGCGATCACGCTGGAGAGCAATCTGGAGCCGGGATACTCGCTGGGCGAAGCCCTCACCCATTTGGAGAATCTGACGCGCGAGCATTTGCCCGACACGGTGATGATCGACTACAAGGGTCAGTCGCTCGATTTCCAAACCAGCGGAACCTCGATTCTGTTCGTGTTCGGGCTCGGTTTGTTTGTGGTGTTTCTGGTGCTCGCGGCTCAGTTCGAAAGCTGGATGCAGCCGCTGATCATTATGCTGACGGTGCCGCTGGCGATGACCGGGGCGATGGTCGGTTTGTTTTTCTCCGGCGGCAGTCTGAACATCTACACCCAGGTCGGCCTGATCATGCTGGTCGGACTCGCGGCGAAGAACGGGATTCTGATTGTGGAGTTCATCAACCAATTGCGCGACGAAGGGCGGGATTTTGACGAGTCGGTTCTCGAGGGAGCGTCCATCCGCCTGCGGCCCATCGTGATGACCGGCATCACCACCGCCGCCGGATCGCTGCCGCTGATCTTCACCTCGGGTGCCGGGGCCGAAACCCGCTCGGCCATCGGCATCGTGATTTTCTCCGGCGTGCTGGCGACCACCTTTTTCACCATCTTCGTGGTGCCGGTGGCGTACGCCCTGCTTTCCCGGAAAACCGGGTCCCCCGGCGATGTCGCCCGCAATCTGGCGGAGCAGGAGGAAATTTTCATGCTTAAGGAGACCGGCGAATGAAGCATATTCTGAGGGCCTGTGCCGGTCTCGGCCTCATCGCCGTGACCGCAGGATGCCGCACGGCATTGGACCCCGCGCGCCCGGAACGTTTTGAGGACCGCTCCTGGGCGGATGTGGCCGAAGAAAATGATCTGCCGGAATTCCGGGAGTCGGATGCTCCGTGGTGGGAGGGGATTGAGGATGAGGTGTTGCAGGGGCTGATTCTGGAGGCGCTGGAGGAGAACCGCGAATTGCGGGTGGCGCAGGCGCGTATCCGCCGCGCCCGGGCCCTGCGGGAGGAATCCCGGGCGGGCCGACGTCCGGAGCTGTCGGCGGTTTCGGGGGTTACCCGGTCGCGGACCGCAACCGGCGTGGACGGCGGCGGAGCCCGGACCGAATGGGACGCGGGTCTGGCGGCGGACTGGGAACTGGATGTTTTCGGCCGCATCGGCCGGACCGTGGAGGCCGCGGACGCCCGGCGGCGCATTGAAGCCGAGCGTCTCCGTGACGCGCGCCTGCGGGTGGCGTCGGAAGTGGCGCTGGCGTATTACCAAATCATGGGGGTGAAACATCAGCAGCGGATCACGGATCAAAACCGGGAGCTGCTGGTTCGGACGCTGGAGTTGGCGCAGGGCTTGTTTGACGCCGGGGAAACCAGCGAATTCGATGTGGTCCGCGCCCGGGGTCAGTTGCAACTGATTGAAGCGCGTCTGCCGGAGCTGGATGTCCGGTTTCATGAGACTGTTTATCGGCTTTCCACCTTCCTGGGGCGCGAATCCCGGGAATTGCTGTCGGACTTCCAGGCACTGGAAACGGCGGCGGAGATGCCGGATCCGGGATTGCCGGAACTGCCGTCGCACCTGTTGCGCCGCCGTCCGGATGTCCGGGCCGCCGAGGAGGCGGTGAATGCGGCGGCGGCGGCGGCTGGCGCGGCGCGGGCGGACCGCTTTCCGCGGTTTTCGCTGCTGGGGGAGGCGGGCCGCCGGGCGGAATCGGCTTCGGATTTGGGGGATGCGGACAGCGAGCGCTATCGGGCCGGGCTGGTGATGAACTGGCCGATTTGGGAGGGCGGTGCCCTGCGCGCGGCGGAAGAGGTCCGTGGCGCGGAGCTGGAGGAGGCGGAGGCGCTGTATGAGCAACAGGTGCTGCTGGCGTTCGCGGATGTCGAAACCGCCTTGATACAATATCTCCGCGAACGCGAAATCGCGGAACGTCTGAGGGAAGCCGAAGGCAGCACCCGCCGCGCGGTGGAGCTGGCCCGGGATCTGTACAACGCCGGCGAGGAGAATTTCCTGTCGGTGCTCGATGCCGAGCGGGAGCTGATTTCGGTTCAGGACCGGCGGGTGCTTTCCGAAACCGCGCTGACCCTCAACCGCGTGCGCCTCTACCGCGCCATGGGCGGTCGCTGGGATTGATAAATTTTCCAGTTTATCTTTTCGGGAGACTGTGGTTTGATTGAGGAATGAAAGAAGAAGGCATCTTGTACTGTGAGAATCAGGAACGGCTTCTGGCGCTGTATCGTTATGACATTCTGGACACCCCCAGGGAAGAATTGTTTGACGAGTTCACCCGCATGGCCTCCGCCGTCTGCGGGATGCCGATTGCAGTATTGAATTTTTTGGACCGGGACCGGCAATGGTTCAAATCGGAGATCGGACTCGGGATCCGTGAGACACCTTTGGATGTTTCCATTTGCCAGTATGCGGTGTTGGAACATGATTTATTTATTATTGAGGACACGCTCAACGATGAGCGCACCCGGAATAATCCGGTGGTGACCGCGCGCAATGGTCTCCGCTTCTACGCGGGCGCGGTGTTACGGACAGACGAGGGACATGCGATCGGCACACTTTGCGTTTTGGATCATCACCCCCGGGTTTTGACTCCGGAACAGAAGGAGCTGCTGCTTTATTTGGCCCGTCAGATTATGAACCGGCTGGATCTGCATCTGGAAAAAAAACGTTTCGCAAACGCGGTGAACAGTTTTACGGAAACGTTTTTCACGCTGAACCATTCGTTGCGTCTGATCCATCTGAACGCTGCTGCGGTCAAGGCACTTGGCGGTTCGGATGTTGTGAACCTGAAAGGAGCCCTGCTTACGGATCTGACCGGTATTGACGAGGGGCATCTTTTTGTGAGCACGTGTCGGGAGGTCCTGAACCGGGAAGAGATTCGGTCTGTTGAATGTGAGTTTCCGACCAACGGCCGTTGGATGGAGGCGGTGCTCTATCCCTCCGCGGAAGGGTTGACCGTTTGCGCCAAGGATATTACCGACACCCGGGCGGCCCGTCAGCGGCTTCATCTGTTGGAGGCCTGCGTGCAGGCGCTGAACGACCTGGTGGTGATCACCCGGGCGGAGTCTCTGGACGGGCCTGGCCCCGAGATTATTTATGTGAATCCCGCGTTTGAGCAGTTAAGCGGGTATTCCCAGGAGGAGGTGCTGGGAAAAAGTCCCCGGTTTTTACAGGGGGCTAAAACGGACCGAAAGACGCTCGACCGGATTCACGCGGCGTTATTCAAGGGCGAATCGATTCGGGAGGAAGTGCTCAATTACGCCAAGGACGGTCAGGAGTACTGGCTTGAAATGGAAATTCAACCGGTCCGAAATGCCGCGGGCGTGATCACAAATTTTATCTCCGTCGAACGGGATGTGACCGAGCGGAAGCGCATGCAGCACCGGATGCTCCGGACGCACCGTTTGGAGGGGCTCGGGGCTTTAGCCGGGGGTATGGCCCACGAGTTGAATAATATGCTCGGTCCAATGTTAATGGCCGCGAATTTTCTGGAGGAGACCGTCACGGATTCCCAGGGGAGGGAACTCCTGGGAATGATTGAAAACGGTGTGGATAATGCGGCGAAAGTGATTCGGCGCGTATTGGCGTATGCCCGCGGGATCGGTGGGCGGAGGGTTGAGCATTCGCCCGCGGATCTAGTGGCGGATCTGCCTCTGCTGGTGTCCGAATCCTTTGACCACAGGATTCATTACCAATTGGAGGCTGAACCGGATCTGCCGATGCTGTGGGGGGATGAAGAGCAAATCGAGTCGGTTCTGGATCAGCTGGCGCATAACGCCTGCGCGGCCATGCCGGAGGGAGGCGACCTGACCCTTTCGATACAGGTGGAGGACGTCCGGGAGCAGGACGATGTGTTACACGAGCCGGTGACACCGGGGATGTATATGGTGTTTACCTTCAGCGATACCGGGCCCGGTGTTCCTGAAGCCTTGCGGGACAAAATTTTCGAGCCGTTTTTCACCACCCGGCCCTTCGGAACCGCCTCCGGGATGGGCCTGCCGTTTGTGCTGGGCATTCTGCGCGGGCATGGCGGTTTTTTACGGATGTCGGAGAGACCCGCCGGCGGAGTGCTAATGTCCGCCGGATTTCCATTATTCGACAGGATTCAGAAGGACGATGAGCCCCGGCAGACCTTTCCGGCAAATGCCAAGGTTTTTATTGTCATGTCGGATACCCGTATCCGTCGGATGCTGTTGGCGGTCTTGGAACAGGAAAAGGTTCAGGTCCGGCTTTGTGACACGCCGGATTCTCTTTTCGGCGACTTTCCCGACGGTCCCGCAGTGGTGATCACCGAGAAAAACGAAAAGCATCCGGGAGGGTCGGAATGCCTCGATACGCTCTCGGTGCGGCACCCCCGGCTTCTTTGCTTAACCGTGCCTTCCGAAGGACCGGTGGACATGAAATCCCTCCTGCTTGGCATCCGGAATCATATCCGGCCCCCTTCATGAAACATAAACTCCGTCCGTCCGCACAGAGGAGCGCGGCGCTTTGCGCGGCCGCGGGGTTTTGCCTTGGCGCGGTGGCTTTTTGCGGATGGATGTTTGATGTGCCCGCGTTAAAATCGGTTTTTCCGGGCATGGTCACCATGAAGGCCAACACGTCCATCGGGATCATGGTTTGCGGCTGGGGTTTTTGGCGGCTTCGCTTCGGGGATCAGCGGAAAAATGTTTCAGGCATTGCGCTGGTGTGCGGAGTATTCACGTTGCTTCTGGGGGTTCTGACGTTGCTTCAATACGCCTGGGACGCGGATTTCGGAATTGATCAGCTCGTCTTCCGCGAAGCGGGGGATGTGGTTCTCACCCAAACGCCCGGACGCATGGCGCTGAACACCGCCTTGGCGTTTTGTGCCGCCGGTGCCGGATTGGCCGCCTTTTTTCAACCGTTCAAACGGCCGTTGGCCACGGTGTGGGTGGTGGTGCCTTCGGCCACACTGCTGCTTTCCGCCGCGATGCTTGCACTGACCGGTTATTTGCTGCGCAGCACTCCAGGGTACCAATGGGGGGACGCCACGGCGATGGCGGTTCACACCGCGGTCGCTTTCCTGTTGCTGGGGGTTTCCATGATTGCCCGGCTTCAGGAGCGGAAACTGCTGGAATGGTCTCTGCGGTATCGGATCTGGATCCCGATGCTTTCGGCCACGATGCTGCTCCTGGCGGTGAATGTTCAGGGGTGGAATGCGGTCTCGCAGATGTGGGATTCGTTTCAGGCGCTTGAAGATGTGAACGAAAACCGCCGGGAAATTCAATACCGAATTCATGCGCTGTCATTGGTTTCTCCCCCCGACCTCTATTCCGTTGCCACTGAAAGGAGCCGACTGGATACATTGTATCAACAGTCGGCCATGGAGGCGGAGGTGCTGTCGAGGCAATCCCGTGAGACCGCCCGGTACACGTTTTTCATGCTCCCGGCCGGGGGTACGGCGGGCTTGGTGATCCTTACAGGCGTCCTGATCCTGCTGAACCGGGAAAATGTTTACCGCAGCCGTGCAGAAGCGAGGCTTTCCGAAGCTGTGGCTGAACTAAAACGCAGTAACCAGGAACTGGAGCAGTTCGCCTATGTGGCCTCTCACGATTTGCAGGAGCCCCTGCGGATGATTTCCAGCTATCTGCAACTCATTGAAGCGCGTTATGCGGACAAACTGGATCAAGACGGACACGAATTCATCGGATACGCGGTCGACGGCGCTGTGCGGATGCGGAATTTGATCAACGACCTGCTCACGCTTTCCCGCATTCGCGCCAGGGAAAAGCCGTTTGAAGCCGTGGAGATGAACAAGGTGATGGAAGAGGTTCTGCAGGATCTGCGCCTGAAGGTCGAGGCGCTGGACGCGGAGATTCAGGTGGAAGCCCTTCCGGTTGTTCAGGGGGATCCGGTGCAGTTAAGCCTGCTGATGCGCAATCTGCTGTCGAACGCGCTGAAATTCCACGGAAAAGATCCGGTCCGGATCCGGGTGGGCGTCCGGCGGCGGGGCGGGGTGTGGGAGTTTTTGGTTCAAGACAACGGCGTGGGGATCGCCAGGGAGCATTTTGAGCGGATTTTTGTGATTTTTCAACGCCTGCATGCGCGGGACGCGTTTCCGGGAACCGGAATCGGGCTGGCGATCTGCCGCCGGGTCGTGGAACGGCACGGCGGCAGCATCCGGGTGGAGTCGGTCCCCGAACATGGCAGCACATTTTACTTCACACTTCCCTCAAAACCCGGCACAATGTCCCAATGAGTATAGAAGAGGAGTTGTTGGATGTGTTGTTGGTCGAGGACAACCCCGGGGATGTCCGCCTCGCCCGCGAGGCGCTGAAGGAGGGAAAGCTGCATGTTCGCCTGCATGTGGTGAGCGACGGAGAGGCCGCCTGCGATTATCTTTTTCAACGGGGCCGCTATGAGGATGCCCGCCGCCCCGACCTGATTCTGTTGGACCTGAACCTTCCCCTGAAAAACGGACAGGAGGTTTTGAAAGAAATTAAAGCGGACGACTCTCTGAAAATTATTCCGGTGGTGGTGCTGACCACCTCGGAAGCTGAGGAGGATGTGATGCAAAGTTACAGTCTCCACGCCAACTGCTTTGTCAGCAAGCCCCTGGGACTTGGTGAATTTCAGAAAGTGGTTAAATCCATTGAGCAGTTCTGGTTCACGATTGTGAAGCTTCCGGAGGGGACGGCGGAATGAATGCCGTTCCGATCCGGATACTTCTGGTGGAGGATAATCCCGGCGATGTGCGGCTGGTGCGGGAATATCTGAAGGACTCCGCCCTGTTTCTCCCGGAAACCCACGAGGCGGAATGTTTGGAACGGGCTGTTGATTTGCTGAAACGGGTGCGGGTTGATCTGATCCTCGCCGATTTAAGTCTCCCCGACTCAGTCGGACTGGACACATTTCTCCGCATTCAACAGTGTTCGCCGGATATTCCGATCATTCTGTTGAGCGGTTCAAGAGACGATGAGAAGGCGGTCAACGCCTTGTCGCGGGGCGCGCAGGATTATTTGCTGAAAGCCGAGCTGTCTCCCCTGCAATTACAACGGTCGATTCTTTACGCTGTGGAGCGTGTGCGCCTGACGCGGGCTTTGAGGGAATCCGAACAAAATCAGAGCAAACTAATTGAGCGTCTGAGGGAACAGGCTGAACTATTGAACAAAGCGCAGGACGCGATTCTGGTGCGGGATTTGGAAAACCGCATCCTGTTTTGGAATAAAAGCGCCGAGAAGCTTTACGGGTGGACCGAATCCGAAGCGGCGGGGCGGGACTGTGTGGACCTGTTGTATCGGAATCCCGATATTTTCGCGGCCGCCACCGCTGAAACCATGGAAAAAGGGGAGTGGGTCGGCGAACTCAATCAAATCACCAAGAGCGGCGACACGATTATCGTTGAGGGACACTGGACGCTGGTGCGGGACGAAAAAGGCAATCCGAAATCTGTTTTGGCGATCAATACCGATATCACCAAACGCAAAGCGCTGGAACAGCAGTTTCTCCGCGCCCAGCGCATGGAAAGCATCGGCACGCTTGCCGGCGGAATCGCGCATGACCTGAATAATGTCTTCTCGCCTATCGTGATGGCGAACGACCTGTTGAAGTTTTATATTCAGGATCCGGAAGGGCTGGAGATTCTCGACACCATCAACCGAAGCGCCAAACGCGGCGCGGAGATGGTCAGTCAGGTCTTGTCTTTCGCCAAAGGCATGGACGGACGGCGGGTCAACCTCCAGGTGAAACATTTGGTGAGAGACATTGAGCAGATTGTCCGGGACACCTTTCCCAAGAACATACAGCTGGTGCCCCGTCTGAGTGAACATCTCTGGACCGTGGAGGGAGATCCCACCCAGCTGCATCAGGTGCTGGTGAATCTTTGCGTCAACGCCCGCGACGCCATGGAGGACGGCGGCGAGATCAGGATCATCGCCGAAAACGTCCGCCTCGACGAACAGTATGCGGCCATGAATATCGAGGCCAGGGTGGGACCTCATGTGCGGATCGAAGTGGAGGACAACGGTGGTGGCATCCCGAAAGAAATTCTGAATAAAATTTTTGATCCCTTTTTCACCACCAAAGAAACCGGCAAAGGCACCGGGCTGGGGCTGTCCACCAGTCTGGCGATCGTGAAAAGTCACGGCGGGTTTATCCGTGCATACAGTGACAAGGGGATGGGGTCGAAGTTCAGAATTTACCTTCCGGCCAAAACCGAGTCGGACGGGATGCCTCTGCCGGTGGAGGAGCCGGACCTTCCCCGGGGACACGGCGAGACGGTTCTGGTGGTGGATGATGAGGCCGCCATCCGCCAAATCACCCGCCATACGCTCGAAGCCTTCGGCTACCGGGTGCTGGATGCGGCCGACGGCGCGGAGGCGGTATCGATCTACGCGGAAAAACCCGACGGAATTGATGTGGTGCTCACCGATATGATGATGCCGGTCATGGACGGACCCGCCACCATCAAGGTGCTGCGCCGCTTCAATCCGGACGTGCGCATCATCGGTGCCAGCGGCATCACCGGCAACGGAAAAATCGCCAAAGCCGCCGATGCCGGCGTCTCTCATTTCCTGCCCAAGCCCTACACCGCTGAAACCCTGCTCAAAGCGATCCGGAAAATTCTGACGTGAGGATCGCGTTCGCCCCAATGTGAGATATGCGGTCTACAGCCACTGAGAAAGAAGCGTCCGGGCGGGTACGATATGCGGTGTAGCATGTGCATAAGGGTTCGCGTCAACGTATGGAAGAGTCTCCACCACTTGAAAAGCATGGGAGGCTTTCGTCTGGTCCTGAAAATATTGAAGCGCAGGGCTGAGGCGGGTATTGCTGTGTTTCGCCTCTGCCAAAAACCAGGGTTCGCTGTCCCGAACCACCAGGAAATCCACCTCCCGCTGTTGTTTGTCGCGGAGATAACGCAGCTCAAATTCACCGAGGCCCAGATCTGTCCATCCCTGTACCGCTTTGAGGAGGTGGCAGGCCACAAAGGTTTCAAACCGTTTTCCGGGATCGGAAATGGATGACCAGTCCCGAACATACCATTTCGGTTCTTTACGCAGAGCACTGCTTACATTGCGGTGCCAGGGGCGCACGATAAACCCGTGGTGAAAATCACAAAGTGTATGCACCCATGACTTCAGCGTGTGCGGTGAGACCCCGGCATCTCTGGCGAGATTTGCATAAACAAGCGGCTCGCCCGACCGTTCCGCGAGCAAATCGGCGGTCATTTCCAATTGAGGCAGATCCTCTATACGGGTGAGATCCCGAATATCCTCCCGAATCAGTTGTTGCCGCCGGAGTTTGCGCCATCTGATTTGAAACGTTGGATCCTTCATTGAAAAGGGTTCAGGAAATCCACCCTGGCTCATCAGGGTATTCCACTCGATATCCTGAAGAGGTGCGGGCTCCCGGAGAATATCAGATCCGGGCGGGAGGGTATGAAGCAATTCCGCGACGGATAACGGATGCATATGGTATAAAAAATAGCGCCCCATCAAACTGTCGCCCCCTTTGCGATAGACATCCAAACGCGAAGACCCGGTCACGATGATCCGGCAGTCTGATTCATAAAGATCGAAAAACCCCTTTAAAAAGGTCTTCCACCGAGGATTCTTGTGAAGTTCATCCAAAACCACCACCGGTAGCTTTTCCTGTAACCGGCGCAGGTTCAAGGTCTCTCCCACCGAAGCGGGACCGTTTAAAATGAGGCGCCGGTGTTCTTCAACATCCCAGGACAGATAGTGATCCGCCAATGCGCGGCAGGCCGTGGTTTTCCCCACCTGACGTGGACCGCTGACGAAGGCCATTTGCCTGTAATGGTCCATGTGACGGGATAAAATTGTTTCATAAATCCGCTTCATTTAACCATAATGCACATGCCTGCATTTTGGTCAATACCAAAATGCAGGTGTATTCCTTTTGGTTATACACCAGAATCTTGCTTTTTCCTTTCGATTCCATAGACAAGCGCGCGTGATTGTTTCTTTGCAACTTCAAGCCGCCATTGCGCAACGCGCCGGGGTGGGGCGTTATGTGCACACTCTCGCGCCGCTGCTGGCGGCCCGCAAGGGTGTCGATGACCGTTTACTGGGCTTTTATTTCGATTTTCGCCGGAAGGGCTCGCCGTTCCCTCCGGGAACCCTGGAGGAGCACCGGGTGCGCTGGATTCCCGGCGCGCTGGTGCAGCAGGCCTGGAAACGGCTGGGGGTTCCGCCCTATACCTGGTTCGCGCCCGGCGCGGATGTGCATCATTTCACCAATTTCGTAATTCCGCCGCTGCCGAAGAAGGCCAAAGCGGTGGTCTCGATTCATGACGCCTCCTTTCTCCGCTTTCCGGAAACCCTCGAACCCAAAAATCTCGCCTATTTGCAAAAGCATATCGATGCCACCGTGCGCCGCGCGGATCTGATTCTGACCATCAGCGAGACCATTGCCGACGAACTGCGCGAGGCGTATTCGCTCCCCGCCGACCGGGTCCGGGCCACCCTGCTGGGGCCGCCGCCCTCGCTGACCCCGATCAAAGACGCGGAGGCGGAGGCGCTGCTGAAACCGCTGGGCCTGGACCGTCCCTTCCTGCTGCATGTGGGCACCCTCGAGCCCCGCAAAAACCATCAATTTCTGTTTGAGGTCTTCAACCGGCTGGAGACCTTCGACGGCGATCTGGTCCTGTGTGGCATGGAGGGCTGGCATGTGGATCCGATTTTGCGGGCCCTGGAGGCGAGTCCGAAACGCGACCGGATCCGGCGGATCCATTATGTGAGCGACACCCAGCTCACGGCACTGTACCGCCGCGCGGAGGCACTGCTGTTTCCGTCGCTGTACGAAGGCTTCGGGCTGCCGCCGATCGAGGCGATGCGGCAGGGTTGTCCGGTGATTTCGAGTGACGGCGGTTCGCTGCCGGAAGTGGTGGGAGGGGGTGGACAGGTCCTCCCGCTGGAGACCGCGGCCTGGGTGGCTTCGGTGGAGACGCTTTTGTCGGATTCGGATCAGCGCGCGGCGCAAATTGCCGCCGGACAGGCGCGCGCGGCGGACTTCTCCTGGGAGCGTTGCGCGGACCAGACCTGGGACGCCTATCGGGAGGTGGCCTCATGAAAATCGCCCTTGATGCCCGCTGGATTTTTGCCGAAACTTCCGGAATCGGTCAGCACACCAAGCAACTCATTCAGGGCCTTCAGGGGCTGGACACCCCGCACGAGTGGCTGTTGCTTTTCGATGACGCGGAACGCGCGGAACAGGTCGCGGCGGAAACCGGGTGCGACATGCCCCGGGCGGTGCTGCCGTATTCCCTGTTTTCGATGCGGAATCAATTTCAGCTGCCAGGCTTCCTGCGGCGGGAAGGGGTAGAGGTGTACCATTCCACCAACTATATGATGCCGCTGAAAGGCTTTCCCCGCCACCGCGCCGGACGGGTGAAGGCGGTGATCACGATTCATGATCTCATTCCCATGGTGTTCCGGGACCACGCGCCCAAATCCCGCAAGAGCCGGCTGTATCCGGTGTATGCCGGACTGATGCGGCAGGTCGCGGCCCGCGCGGACGCGGTGATCACCGTGAGCAAATCCTCCGCCGCCGATATCGCCCGCCTGTTGCGGCTGCCGGAATGGGAGCGGGAAAAAATCAAAGTCGTCTACAACGGAATTCATCCGCGATACTGCCCGGATCCGGAGACACCGCGGCGTCAGCCCCCGGAAATCCTCTATGTGGGCCGGCTGGATCCCTATAAAAACGTGCCGCAGTTGGTGGCCGCCTTCGGGCAGGCGGTGAAAAAACTGCCGTCGGACACGCGGCTGCGGATCATCGGACCGCCGGACGAGCGCTACCCGGAGGCGATGGCCCTGGCGCGTCAGTTGGAGCTGTTCCCGCGCATGGACTGGGAGGGGCATGTGAACGACAAAACGCTGCTCGACGCCTACCGCCGCGCCTCGGTGCTGGTGCTGCCCTCGCTGTATGAGGGCTTCGGTCTGCCGGTGGCGGAGGCGATGGCCTGCGGCACCCCGGTGATCTGCAGCAACGCCTCCTCGCTTCCCGAAGTCGCCGGAGACGCGGCGGTCACCGTGCCCCCCGGCGATTTGCGCGAACTGGCTGACGCGCTGGTGCGGGTGATGACCGATGCGGAGCTTTCCGCCCGCCTCGCCGCCGCCGGCCCGCCCCGCGCCGCACACTTTACCTACGAAAACATGGCCCGCGAAACCCTCGCGGTTTATGAGACCCTCCTTTGATTCCTTACCCAATGTCTTTTCTTAATCGTAATCGTAATCGTAATCGTAATCGTAATCGTAATCGTAATCCCCATCGAGGTCTGCTTACAGAAGGTTCGATTCCGATCCCGATCCCGATTACGCGTATCCCTCTTACCTCTTGTATGGGACCCGGGGTGATGGAGTTCTGTTTTGATGTTGTGTTGGATTTCCCATCAACGCATCCTCCATTACCCCACCACTCCCGCCGCCAGGTCTTATCACTTCAAATCCCGACTCCCATCGGCGGCGGTGCCCTCACCTCTAACCTCTAATCTTTTTCCTAACCTCTTATCTCTAACCTCTAACCTCTTTCCTAACCTCTCACCTCTTACCTTAACAACCTCATAGGAGACACCCCATGAAATATACAGAACAGGTTTTAGACCATCTGTCCCGCCGCAACGCCGGGGAACGCGAGTTCCTGCAGGCCGCCCGCGAAGTGCTTGAAACCCTCGACCCCGTCCTCGAACGCCATCCCCATTACCAGGATGCGGCGATTCTCGAGCGGGTCACCGAACCCGAGCGCGTGATTCAGTTCCGCATTCCCTGGCAGGACGACAAAGGCCGGGTGCAGGTCAACCGCGGCTTTCGCGTCCAGTTCAACAGCGCCATCGGCCCCTACAAAGGCGGACTGCGCTTTCATCCCAGTGTGAACCTCAGCATTTTGAAGTTCCTCGGCTTTGAGCAGATCTTCAAAAACGCGCTCACCACCCTGCCCATGGGCGGCGGCAAGGGCGGCTCGGACTTCGATCCCAAAGGAAAAAGCGACGCCGAAGTGATGCGCTTCTGTCAAAGTTTCATGAGCGAGCTGTTCCGTCATATCGGCTCCAACAACGACGTGCCCGCCGGCGATATCGGCGTGGGCGCCCGCGAAGTCGGCTACATGTTCGGCCAGTACAAACGCCTCGCCAACGAATTCACCGGCGTGCTCACCGGCAAGGGACTGAACTGGGGCGGATCGCTGATCCGGCCCGAAGCCACCGGCTACGGCGCGGTCTATTTCGCCCGCGAAATGCTCAAGACCAAAAACGAGACCCTCGAAGGCAAAACCTGCGTGGTGTCCGGCTCCGGCAATGTCGCCCAGTACGCAGTGGAGAAACTGATCGATCTCGGCGCCAAGCCGGTGACCTTTTCGGACTCCGGCGGCACGATTCATGATCCGGACGGCATCGACCGCGAAAAACTCGCCTGGGTCATGGACCTCAAAAACAAAAAACGCGGACGCATCAAGGATTACGCCGAACACTTCGGCGGCACCTTCCATGAAGGGCAGACCCCCTGGAGCATTCCCTGCGACTGCGCCTTCCCCTGCGCCACCCAGAACGAGATCAGCGGCGAAGACGCGAAAGCCCTGCTGAAAAACGGCTGCACCCTGATCAGCGAAGGCGCCAACATGCCCAGCGAGCCGGAGGCGATCGACGCCTACCTGTCCGCCGGCATTCTGTACGGACCCGGCAAAGCCGCCAACGCCGGCGGCGTGGCCACCTCCGGACTGGAAATGAGCCAGAACGCCATGCGCATCTCCTGGCCGCGCGAGGAAGTCGACAGCCGCCTTGACGAAATCATGGTCGCCATCCACGAAAACTGCTTCCAGACCGCGGAGGAGTACGGACAAAAAGGCAACTACGTCATCGGCGCCAACATCGCCGGCTTCGTCAAAGTCGCCGAAGCCATGCTCGACCAGGGCGTCGTCTAACCTCCGCGCCCCGGCGCAACAGGAAAACCCCGCCACGCCTTGTGGCGGGGTTTTTCATTTTCCGGGACTATGAAAAACAAAGCGCCATTTTCCGATGGCCGGAAAACAAAACCTGTCGTCTTCCGACGGTCGGAAAATAAGGCATGGCGTTTTCCGACGGTCGGAAAACCTCCCGGCCACCATTGTGAACCCCGAAAACCCTTTATTTCGGGAAATCCAGCGGACTCTTCCGCTCCTTTTGCGTCCGGCTTGGAACCGTGTGCGTATAGATCATCGTCGTCCGCACATCGGAATGACGCAGAATCTCCTGACACAAGCGCACCGCCTCTGTCGCCGCCGCCTGCTGCTCCGGCGATTGACCTTTCGACGCAAGTTTCTGCAAAAACGGCATCAAACTGTCCTCCTCCTGAGGAGGATGACGATACTTGGCGCAAAAATCCCAGTAAAACCGAAGCCACTTCAACGCCTCCCCATGACCCTGACCTGACACGCCCATCTTCTTCAGAGCGTCAGAAAAACTCGAAAATACATCAGCGGGTGGAGCGTTCATGGACTTATATAAATAACGTATAACATGTTCGTTTGAGTAGTTATACGATTAGTCAAAATCCTTTTCAACCACAAAATGTAGAAAATGCTTGATCAAAATAAAGCTCCGGTGCAAGATACCCGAAAAACGCTCAATAACTTGTTACCCCATGAAGAAATATAAAAACATGATTTTTGCTTTTCTGGCAGGAATGGCG
>JAFIGD010000042.1 GCA_020831625.1 Verrucomicrobiota bacterium
CCTCTGCTCTCTCCGTTATCTCCTGTTCAAAAAAATGTGTATACTCGTCAGGGCGCTGCCCCTGGCTGATGAGTTACATGCCGTTGGCATTCTGCAAAAGCGATGCGGACTGAAAAGGAAAGTTCGCACCTTTAAAAACAGATAAACAGGATTCATGATATAATCCTGCCAATCCTGCCACGCCAAGCCGCAGCCTCCGGCGAAGGCTGGTTATCCGGTCCAAAATTCCCGTTCTTCACATAAGAAATTCGGATATTCCCTGTCATTAAAGACGAATCCTCAATTTTACCCTGAAAAATGGGGGTGTACTGGCCAAATTGGGTTGACAGCGAGGCGTTTTCCCGCCAGTGTTTACAGTAACGCAACATTTGTTGCTTCTGAAATCCCGTAGTTTCAGAAGGCAAAAACGTTATCAACCGGAATAGTCACGCCATCCAAGGAAAAACCCATGTACATCCCCTCAATCCCCATCCGTTCAACGTTGATCATTCGTTTGCTGGCCTGTGCGTTCTTTTGCCAGTACGCTGCCGCCGATGACGGCCCGGCGGCGGCGCCAAAATTTCTCTTTGACGCGGTTCCCGCAAATTCGGAGGGCCGCATCCAACAGGATCAGCCCGGCGTGTCCGCCACCCCGCGGGAGGGCGGAATGGATGTGGAGGTGAACGCGGATTCGGGGAATTATCCGGGTTTTTCCATTGTTCCCGTCCGGGGGGAATCCTGGGACCTTTCACCCTGGGGGCACGTTCAGGCCAGTGTCACCAACACCGGCGACCACAGGATCCGCGTCCATCTGCGGGTCGATAATGCCGGTCCCTGGCAGGATAATCCCTGGAACACGGAATCGGTTACGTTCAATCCCGGGGAAACGAAATTTATCAAAGTGATTTTCGGCCACCAGCATGGCTTCAGGCCGGGGTACAAGCTGGATCCCTCCGCTGTGGTGCGGGTCATGTTTTTTTTGGACAGGTCGAACCGGGACCGCAGTTTCCGGGTGGAGGATCTGGTTGCGGGCGGACCCGCAGGAGAAAAACCGCCGGTGGATCCGTCGTCCGTGGTGGTTCGCCCGGAGGGCGGGGTGATTTTGGGCTCCGGGGCAAAACTGGAGCCGGCGGCCGTGTTTGAAGTCAAAGGCGGCATGCGCGCGCAATGGGGCGACGGCAACAAAACGCTGATTCTCGAACAGGCGGAGGGCGCGTCGGGATCGCTGACCGTGAAGCCGGCAATGGGGGTGTGGAATCTCGGCAACCACCACGAGGTGATCGTCACCCTGCGCAACACCGGGGACACCGCCATCACTCCCCGGGTGCGGGTTCAAAGCCGGGGCGGGGCGACAGACACCGTGTCCCCCCCCGAACCGATTGAGCCTGGCGCGGAGTCCACCGTCACCGCCAGCTTCGTGGCACCCACCCCCTGGGTCGGTGTCGCCAATCCCAGACAAAAACACAGCGGGGGAAAACGCGGCACCGGCACCCCTTTCCAAAGTGACCGGACCAACGGGGTGGTGATTTCCCTCGACAACGTTCCGGCATCGGTCCGGGCCGAAGTGGTGTCCATTGTGGCCGCCGCGACTCCGGTGGAGATTCCCGAATGGGTGGGCACACGTCCTCCGGTCGACGGGGACTGGACCCTGACCTTCGAAGACAACTTCGAAGGCACCGAAATCGATCTGAACACCTGGAACATTTACACCCGGAATTTTTGGGACAGACGCACCCACTTCACCAGGGACAACACCATCGTCGCCGACGGCAAACTCACATTGCGGTACGAACAGAAAACCGGGTTTCACAATGACAATCCCGAAGACGACAGCCCGGTGGCCAGAACGAATTTCGCCAGCGGGTATGCGGACACCTTCGGAAAATGGACGCAGCGCTACGGCTATTTTGAAGCGCGGATGAAACTTCCCGCAGCGCCGGGTCTCTGGCCGGCTTTCTGGATGATGCCCGACCGGGGTCAAGAAAACGGGATCTGGTACCGGCGCCAGCGGACCGAAGACGGCGGCATGGAGTTTGACATCATGGAGCACCTGACGGCCTGGGGGCCTTACCGCTTTAACGTCGCCATGCACTGGGACGGATACGCGGAGAATCACAGAGCCATCGGCAGCAGCAACATCTACGTGCCCACCGACGCGGAGGGATTTTTCACCATCGGCATGCTGTGGACGCCGGGCGAGGTGGTCTATTACGGAAACGGGGAGGAAATCGGGCGCTGGGAGCATCCCCGTGTCGCAAACGTGCAGTCCTATATGATTCTGTACATGGTTTCCGGCGGCTGGGCCAATGTGCCGCTGGATCCTTCTCAACTTCCGTCCGATTTTGTCATTGATTACGTGCGCGCCTGGCAACGGGCCGACCTGGCAACACCGGAGGACGGACCCAAAGAAAATGACGGTCAGCCATTCAGTCAGCACTGAACAGACTTTCCCCGGGAACTGGAGAACTAACATGACACGTCTTATTACCGCCCTCATCGCCGTCCTCACGTTTTGGGGTCCACTGGCCGCCCGGGAGGAGAGCCTCCTGTTCCGCTGGGACTTTTCGGAAGGGCGGGGGAACACCGTGCGCGATGCGTCCGGAAACGGTCTCGACGGCATTCTGCGCGCCGAACGGATCGACACGCCGGACGGTAAGGGTGTCTTCCTCGACGGCACCGCCGGCAGGGTCATTGAAGTCACGCTCCCGGAGGAACTCCGCTTCGGCAGGGGATCCTGGAGCTTTATGGCCTGGGTCAGGCCTAAACAGTTCGCCATCGATTCACACCAGAACCAGCGCCGGCTCTTCGACTACGGCACCTTTCCCCGGGCCAATCTGGTGCTCGACATTTCCGGCACCGGCCGGTTCCTCTCCTATTTCTGTTATCAGGAAGGGGACGGTCCGCTGGTCAGCGCCGGCGGCGGCAGCCCCGTTGCCCTGGAAGCCGGGCAGTGGACCCATCTCGCCGCCGTCGTGGACCGCGGCGAAGGCACGCTGCATCTCTACGTCAACGGCTATGCGGGACCGGGAAGCCGGCTGCCCGCCGACTTCGACGGCGATTACTCGGTGACCGGCAGACTGACCGTCGGCAGCGGCTGGCAGAATTTCCAGGGAACTGTCGATGAGGTGAGTGTGTACCGCCGGGCCCTTTCCAGCGACGAAGTGCGGGGCGCGTTCCGAGCCCGCCGGGAGGTTTTCGGGGTCGAAGAATCTCCCGCCCTGCGCGCGGCCCTGCAGCGGGAAGCTCTCGCCAGTGCGTTCGAAGCGGTTGCCGCGGCCTGGTCGGCCGGCGATTTCCCCGCCGTCCGCGCTGAATGCGCCAGGGTTTTGGCGGACACCGGCTTTCCCGCCCACGCCCGCAGCTACGCGCACCTTCGCATCGCCCAGAGTCACTCGGCGGAGGGAAATCCCGCCGCCGCCCGTGCGGAATACCTGCGCATCGCCGACGACGAAACCTATCCCGGGGTTCACCGCGCCGAGGCGGCGGAACGCGCGGGTGAACTTGAACGCGAATCCCGGGGACTGCCCGCCCGCGACCCGGAGGCCTCCCGCACGCCCATTCCCCTCATTGAAAACTTTACGGCCGAATTTTTCGTCTCTCCGGACGGTAATGACGATCATGACGGCAGCCGTCAGCGCCCCTTCGCCACCCTCGAACACGCCCGCGACACCGTGCGGGCCCTGCTGCGGCGGGGTGTGGACGGTCCGGTCGGGGTGCGCCTTCTCCCCGGCGAATATCCCATGACGCGCACCTTTGAGTTGACCGCCGCAGACTCCGGGACCGCCGGCGCGCCGGTGGTGTACCGGGCCGACGAGCCGGGCACGGCCGTGCTCTACGGCGGGGCCCGCCTTGACGGTTTCGTCCCGGTGAGCGATCCGGCGGTTCTTGCCCGTCTGCCCGAGGCGAGCCGGGACCGGGTAGTCCAGCTCAATCTGCGGGAGCGCGGCATTGCTGACTATGGCGAGCTGCGGGCACGCGGTGTCGGCCAGCCCGACGCGGCCCCCACGCTTGAACTCTATTTTGACGGCCGTCCCATGACCCTCGCCCGCTGGCCCAACGAGGGGTTCACGGGCATCCGCGAACTTGTTCAGCGCGGCTCCCGCGCCGACGGCACGCCCTCGGTGATCGGTTATCTCGACGACCGACACGAGCGCTGGCTCGAGGCCGAGGATCCCTGGCTGTTCGGCTACTTCCATTTTCTCTGGGCCGACGCCACCGCCAAAATCGGACGAATTGACCCTGAGACGCGGACGCTCACCACCGCTGAGCCCTACGAATATGACGGCCGCGGCATGGACGCGGGGCAGGGCATCATCTACTACGCCTTCAATCTGCTCGAGGAAATCGAACAGCCCGGCGAGTGGTACCTCAACCGCGACACCGGGATCCTCTATTTTTATCCGCCCTCCGACCCGAACCGGGCCACCGTCGAAATCGGCATGTTCGCCGCGCCCATGGTCACCCTCAACAGGGTTGAAAACGTGCGCCTCGAAGGGCTCGTCTTCGATCTGGGCCGCGACCACGGGCTGGTCATTAGCGACAGCTCCCGCATTCTCGTCGCCGGCTGCACCGTGAAGCGCATGGCCGGCAACGGCGTTATGATCCGCGGCGGCGAGGCGAACGGTCTTTTCGGCTGCCACATCCACACCATCGGCCGGCGTGCCAGCGAGGTCATCGGCGGGGACCGCAGAACCCTGACCCCCGGCCGCCACTTCGTTGAAAACTGCCGCTTCCACGACTTCGGCCGCATCGACCGCACCTACACCCCCGCCATCCAGCTTGAGGGTGTCGGCAACCGCGTGGCGCACAACCTCATGTACAACGCGCCCAGCAGTGTCATGCGCATTGAGGGCAACGACCATCTGGTCGAGATGAATGACGTGCACAGCGCGGTCACCGAGTCCGACGACCAGGGTGCCATCGACATGTGGGGAAACCCCACGTACCGGGGCATCGTGTTCCGCCACAACATCTTCCGTGACATCCTGAAAACCGGCGACGAGCCCGCCATCCATGGTCAGGCCGCGATTCGCTTCGACGACGCGATCAGCGGCATGGTCGTCTATGGTAATCTCTTCGTGCGGAGTTCGGGCGGCAACTTCGGGGCGGTTCAGATGAACAGCGGCCGGGACAACATCATGGACAACAACCTTTTCGTGGACTGCGCGCTGGGTATCACCGGCGGCTGGAACCCCAACAACCCATTCTGGCAGGCGCTCCGCGACACCCCTGAACCGCACGGGTATATCACCAACGACCTGTATCGCTCGCGCTATCCCGAAATTGCCACGATGCTCGACGACCCCGCCGCCAACCATGCCTGGCGAAATATTTTCCATCGGACCGGGGTGGCGGTTCACCCCTACGGCCCCGGAGACATCGAACGATTCGAGAATGCGGAGTTTGGAGAGGAGGACCCGGGTTTCGTGAATGCGGCGGACGGTGATTACCGCCTGCGTCCGGACGCGCCGGCGCTTCAACGCATCGGTTTTCGTCCTTTGCCGCTCGACGAGGTCGGCCTCTACAGCCATCCCCTGCGGGCGAATAGGTCCGCGTCACCCGCTCAGGTTGAATAACCGCAAAGCTTTTGAAATGACGGACCGATTCTCCCCCGCGACTTTTCGTGAATTCGCTTTGACAAATCGCATCCGTTTTAGTAACAGTAACGCAACATTGTACGCACCGGGTATTCCGGCTTGATTGTTATATAAAAATTGAAGTGAAAGTGAGCATGATGAGCGAGACCTTTGGACGATTTTCCGCAGATGGTTTGACCTATAACGTTACTGATGCGTTATTGCCGCCGCGCGCGCAGATCAATTTTCTGTGGAATGACCATATCATCTCGGGGGTGAACCAGTTCGGGAGCGGGGAGGGGATTTTCAATGACCGGACGCTGATGCTGAATCATCCGGAGGGCCGGGTGAATCTGATTCGAAACGGGCGTCGCTTGTTTTATCTGAAGGATGTGGAAACGGGTCGGGTCTGGAACGCGGGGTTTTATCCCACGAAAGTGGAGGGGGCGGAGTACAGTTGCACGGTGGGGCTGGGGTGGTCGCTTTTCCGGATGCGGTATGAGGGAATCGTCACCGAGCTGCGGGTGTTCCTGGCCCCGGACGAACCGGTGGAGATTTGGGAGTGCCGCTTCATCAATGAAAGCGGGCGGGACCGGGAGATTGTCTGGTGTCCCTACGTGGAGTGGGATTTGGGTGGCTACGCCACGTTCAGCAGCAAATATTCGTATTTCCGCTCGGTGTGGTCCGAGCGGCTGGGCGCGGTGTTGAGCACAAACACCTCCAACGAGCGTCCGCACGGCCGCTACAACGCGTTTCTCGCCACGGATGGGGAAGTCAAGGGCTGGTGCGGGAGCCCGCGTCAGTTTCTGGGGCCGTTCGGAGAGCCAGTGCGGCCGGAGGCTTTGCTGAAGGGGATGCCGTCGGCGGAAACAGCCTGTGAGGATTTGGCGGCGGCATTGGAGATTCGCGTAAAGCTCCCTTCGGGAGGAAGCGAAGACCGGGTGGTCTTGATCGGCAGTCATGACACCGAGGCGGAGGCGGAGCGGCTCTGTGCCAAACTGCTGCCGGCAAAGTATCGGCAGGAGGCCTTCGCCGCGCTTCAGGCGGAGAAACAGGTCATGGCGGACACGGTGCGGGTGGAGACCCCCGATGAGCGGATCAATGTCCTGACGAATATCTGGTCGAAACAGCAGATTCAATTGTGCGTGGAGTTCGGGCGGGACGGGGCCCGGGGCTTTCGCGACACCCTTCAGGACGCCTGGGCCACGGCTCCGTTCAATCCGCAGCTGGCCCGCAACAAGCTGGTGGAGACCCTGCGGCATCAGTATGCGGACGGTCACGCGATCCGCGGATGGATGCCTTTGCAGCTCCACCATTATTCGGACGGTCCGGTGTGGATGGTGATGGCGGTGTGCGCCTATGTGAAAGAAACCGGAGATGACGGTCTTTTGAACGAGGTGGTTCCCTTTTTGGACGCGGGCGAGGCCACTGTGCTGGAGCACATGCTGCGCGGGGTCCGCTTCCTCAGCGAAGATTTGGGGCCGCACGGATTGGTGCTGGCGCATGACGGGGACTGGAACGATTCCCTGAACTGGCTGTGCAAAGAGGGCAAAGGCGAGAGTGTCTGGACCTCCATGGGGCTGTATTACGCGCTGACCCTGCTTTCGGAGTTGAACGGGGCCCGCCTGCGGGACGCGGGGCTGGGCGAGGAACTGAAGGAGCGTGCGGACCGCATGGCGGCGGCGATTCAGGAGCACGCCTGGGACGGAGAGTGGTATCTGGCCGGATACAACGATTTGGGCGAGCCGGTGGGGTCACATCTTAACGAAGAGGGCAAAATCTATCTGAACTCCCAGACCTGGGCGGTTCTCACCGGACTGGCCACGGGAGAGCGGAAGGAAAAATGCCTGAAGGCCATCGATGAGCATCTGGAGAGCACGCACGGCACCCTGACGCTGTCGCCCGCGTACACCCGTGAACAGCCGAACGTGGGACGTCTGTCGGTGCTCTTGCCGGGCATGTACGAGAACGGCACCCCCTATTGTCACGGCACCGCGTTCAAGATCGTGGCCGATTGTGTGGCGGGGCGAGCGGACGCGGCGCTCGCGAGTTACCGGAAGGTGATGCCGGACACGGCCGAACATCCCTCCACCGTGTCGGGGTGCGAACCTTATGCGTTCACGAACCAGTATTTGGGGCCCGACAATGCGAGGGCGGGAACCTCCATCAGCGGCTGGATCACCGGCACAGCGGGGTGGATGTTCCGCGCGGTGGTGGAGTATTTCGCCGGGGTTCAGCCCGGATACGATGCCTTTGTGGTGGCGCCCTCCCTCCCGGGCGAATGGGACAAAATCACGGTCCGCCGCACCTTGCGGGGCAAAGCCTATGACATCGAAGTGCGCCGCGGCGGGGACGGTTTGCAATTGTGGCTGAACGGGGAGCGCCTGCCTGTCTCGGAAACGGAAACCGAATGGAGAATCCCCTATGAAGCCTAAAGTCTTGCGTTCTTGTGGTTTGGCGATGGTTTCGGTCCTGTGCGGATCATTGCTGTTGACGGCATGCGGGCGCAGGCCGACGGAGATGGACCGCCGTGCCCGTCTTCAGCAGGAAAGCGCCCCCTGGTTGCTGGGCGGCGCGGTCAAACGCGACGTCTCCCCCGGCCGCACCGTGGTGGTGCTGGGGGTTCCTCCCATCAACGAGACGGCCCGGGCGTTTGGCGAATGGCGGCTCCAGGGGCTTCGCAGGCAACTGGGTGCGCGGGAGTGGACGCTCCAGGTCCGGGACTCGGTGGCGGGCCTGGCGGAGGATGTCGAAACGCGTCTGCTCACCGGCGGATTAACGTCTGACGAAGTGGAGAGGCTCCTGGCCGGCGTGACCCGGGAGGATATTGTGGTGAGTCTGGTGCCGATTGAGTCCCTCACCGAGGCGCAACTGGACCGGTGGCCGAATCTGTATCTGCTGGTCTTTGATGTGGACTCCACTCCCTGGCGTTCCCTGGTGGAGCGGGGCAGGGTGGCGGCCATCGCCTATGACCGGAACGCGCCGCCCCCGGGAACCAATTTTCAAACCATGGACACGGCCGTCTGGGCCGAATTGTTTGGCGGATTGGAGACCCGCGCCTCTCACTGAAACGGAAACACATCATGACCCAATTCGGATATTTTGATGACGCGGCCCGGGAGTATGTGATTACCCGTCCGGACACCCCCCAGCCCTGGACCAACTACAGCGGCGACCGCCGGTACGGCGCGGTGTACAGTCATCATGCCACGGGATACGCGTTCACCCATTCCCCGTCAAAGGGGCATTTGCTGCGGTACTCGTTTGTGGCCCCGCCCGCGTCGCAGCCGGGACGGTATTTTTATCTGCGGGACGCGGAGGACGGCGATTTCTGGAGCGCCTCCTGGCGGCCGGTGGCCAAACCGCTGTCGGACTACAAAAGCACCTGCCATATGGGAACGGCGTATATGGTGCTGCGCAGCGAGTACCGCCAAATCGCCATGGAAACCTCTTACTTCGTTCCCCTGGGCCAGGAGTTCGAAATGTGGCTGCTGCGGGTCACGAACAGGGGGAGCACCCAGCGGGAGCTGGATGTGTTCAGTTATGCCGAGTTCTCTTCGGTGTGGGACGTGGTGCTGGACGAGTTCAATCAGCAGTACGCCAATGCGGTTTCACAGTGTCAGCTTGTGGACGGCATGGCGGGGTGCGGCAACATGCCGCACTTGCCGGTGAAGGAGGACTTTGGCGCGCCCGACCAGAGCCGATGGTGTTACATGCTGCAGGCCGGGGATGTGGCGCCGTGCGGCTTCGATTTTGAGCGGGACCGGTTCCTGGGTTCCTCGGGAAGCTACGCGGCGCCGGAGGCGGTGCTTCGGGGCGCCTGTTCGCAGTCGGAGGCTTATGCCGACACCGCCTGCGGGGTGTTTCAGAGCCGTCTGAGTCTGGCGCCGGGGGAAAGCAAATCCCTGGTGGTGATTCTGGGGGCGGGCCGCGCGGAAACGGTCGGCCGAACGGTTCGCGAAACCTTTGGATCGGTGGCGCGGGCGGAGGAGGAACTCCGCAAACTGAAAGCGCACTGGCACGGCCGACTGAATCATGTGACGGCGGAGACGCCCGACCCGGCCTTTAATTCCATGCTCAATGTCTGGGGCGCCTACAACGCGCTGATGACCTTTGAATGGAGCCGGTCGTGCAGTCTGGTGTACAGCGGGCTGGGGCGGGACGGTTTCGGATACCGGGACACGGTCCAGGATATCCTCGGGGTCCTGCCGTCAATCCCGGAGCTGGCGCGCGAGCGGCTGCTGCTGATGCTTTCGGGTCAGGAATCCGCCGGCGGCGCCCAGCCGGTGGTGGATCCGGTGTTTTTTAAACCGGGAACGATGCCGAAAATGGATCCGGCCCGCCAGCGGGCGGATGATTGCCTCTGGCTGTTTAACACCGTGCCCGCATATGTGGCCGAGACCGGTGACCGCGGGTTTTATCAGCGGGTGGTTCCGTTTGCGGACAGTGGCGAAGGCACGGTTCTGGAGCACTTGCGCCGCGCCCTGGACTTTTCGCTCCATTACCGGGGGGAGCACGGTCTGACCTGCGGTCTGCACGCGGACTGGAACGATTGCCTGATTCTCGGATTCCGGGGCGAGAGTGTGTTTGTGAGTCTGCAACTCCGCCTGGCCCTGGACACCTATGCCCGCATCGCGGATGCGGAGAAACTTCCGGAGGAAGCGGCCTGGGCGCGGAAGCAGCTTGCGGAGGTGGACGGGGCGCTGCAGCGTCACGCGTGGGACGGGGCCTGGTTCCGCCGGGCGATCACCGAAGACGGAACGCTGGTCGGCAGCGCGCAGTCTCCCGAGGGTCAGATTTTCCTGAATCCGCAGAGCTGGAGCGTGTTGTCGGGCGCGGCAACTCCGGAACAGGCTGAGGCGGCCATGGAGGCGGTGGACCGGCGTCTGGTGACCGGATACGGATTGGCCCTGCACGATTCGCCCTATGAGAAAACCGGGGTTCAGCAGGTGCAGTCGGTGCTGTATCTCAAGGGCGTGAAAGAGAACGCCGGGGTGTTTCAGCATACCCAGGGCTGGGCGGTGATTGCGGACTGCATGTTGGGTCACGGGGCCAGGGCCTATCGGAATTTCCGGGCCTATCTGCCGGCGGCGCAGAATGACCGCGCGGAGATCCGGGAGATTGAACCGTATGTGTATGCCCAATGGACGCACACCCACAAGAGTCCCAAGCACGGGCGCAGCCGGCTTCCCTGGCTCAGCGGAACCGCGGCCTGGAGTTATTTCGCCGCCACCCACCATATTCTCGGCCTTCGCCCCGAAGAAAACGGATTGCGGATCGATCCCTGCATTCCCCCGGAATGGACCGCCTTCACCATGAGCCGGGTCTTCCGCAGGCAACGCATTCACATCTCCGTGGACAATCCCCGTGGTGTGGAGCGGGGGGTGATGTGTTTGCGATTTGAGGACGGCCGCGAGCTGTCCGGCGGATTTTTACCCTTGAACGAAGTGCGGGACGATCTTCGCGTCACCGCGGTGATGGGGCCGTCAGCCCCTGTAAAGAAAGGAAATAATTTATGAGCGCCTACGGACATTTTGACGACGAGAACCACGAGTATGTGATTACCCGCCCCGACACCCCGCAGCCCTGGACCAACTACAGCGGCGACCGGCGCTACGGAGCGATCTTCAGTCACCACGCCACGGGATATTCCTTCACCCGCTCGCCGGCCACGGGCCGGCTGCTGCGGTATTCCCACACCGTCTCTCCCGGGTCGCAGCCGGGGCGCTATTTCTATCTGCGCGATACGGAGGACGGCGACTTCTGGAGCGCGTCCTGGCTGCCGGTGGCCAAGCCGCTCGACACGTATTCCACCTCCTGCCGCATGGGCATGGGAACCATGGACATCGAAAGCGCCTACCGGTCGATCCGCACGCGGGCCCGCTATTTTATTCCGCTGGGGCAGGAATTCGAATACTGGATGCTCACGGTGACCAACGACGGCGACACGCCCCGGTCGCTGGATGTGTTCAGTTACGCCGAATTCACCTCGGTCTGGGATCTGTTCCACGACGAATTCAACCAGCAGTATGCCAATGCGATTGTGGCGTGCCGCATGGAGGACGGCATGCTGGCGGGCGGAAATATGGTGAACCTGCCGCAACTGGATTTTTTCGGGGAGCGTCATCAGAGCCGCTGGTGGTACATGTCACAGACCGGAGACGTTTCCCCGCACGCGCATGATTTTGAGCGGGCCGCGTTTTTGGGGCCGGAGGGCCGCTATGCGAACCCGCTGGCGGTGGCCAGGGGGGCCTGCTCCGGAAGCGAAACCTATGGCGACACCGCCTGCGGGGCGTTTCAAAGCCGGTTGGAGCTGGCACCCGGTGAAAGCAAAACCCTGGTGGTGCTGCTCGGTGTGGGCAGGGCGGAAACGGTCGGACGCGGGGTGCGCGCGCAATTCGGGTCGGTGGAACGGGCTGAAGCGGAGTGGGAGACCTTGCGCTCTCATTGGCGGCAGACCCTCGGGGGGATTCGGGTGAACACGCCGGATCCGGCATTCAACAGCATGGTGAATGTGTGGGGAGCGTACAATGCGCTGATGACGTTTGAATGGAGTCGGTCGTGCAGTTTGGTGTATACGGGGCAGGACCGGGACGGCTACGGATTCCGGGACACGGTGCAGGATGTGCTGGGGGTTCTGCCCGCCATCCCGGAAAAAGCCAAAGAGAGGCTGTTGCTCATGCTCAGCGGTCAGGAATCGCTTGGCGGGGCCCAACCGGTGGTGGATCCGGTGTTTTTTGAAGCCGGCAACATGGGCCGGGTGGATCCGGACGAGCAGCGCGCGGATGACTGCCTTTGGTTTTTCAACGCGGTGCCCGCCTATGTGGCGGAGACGGGAGATATGGATTTTTATGATCAGGTGGTTCCCTACGCGGACGAAGGGGAGGATACCGTGTATGCCCATTTGCGCCGGGCGTTGGAATTCACACTGGGCCATCGCGGAACGCACGGTTTGGCCTGCGGCTTGAAGGCGGACTGGAACGACTGCATCATTCTGGGACGCAAAGGTGAGAGTGTGTTCGTGACCCTTCAACTGCGTCTGGGGCTGCGGGTGTTTTCTGAAGTGGCCGCCCGGTTGAAACGACGGGCGGATGTGAACTGGGCGAACACCCGCCTTGAGGAGATTGACCGGGCGCTGCAGGAACACGCCTGGGACGGGGAGTGGTTCACCCGGGCGATTACGGAGCGCGGCGATCTGCTGGGTTCGAGTCTTTGCGGGGAGGGGCAAATCTTCCTGAACCCCCAAAGCTGGGCGGTGCTGAGCGGGGCCGCGACCCCGGAGCAGGCGGTGAAAGCCATGGACCAGGTCGAACAGCAGCTTTCGGATCCATATGGACTGCGCTTGCATCACCCCAGTTTCCGGAAAACGCCGCGATCCACCGTGCATGCGGTCACCTACCTGCCCGGCACCAAAGAAAACGGAGCCATTTTTCAGCACACCCAGGGGTGGGCGGTGATGGCGGATTGCATGTTGGGGAACGGGGAACGGGCCTGGCGGCATTTCAGGGCGTATCTTCCGTCGGCCCAAAATGACCGTGCGGACATTCGGGAAGTGGAGCCCTACGTCTATGCGCAATGGACACATTCCGGGGTGGACTCCTCCAAGCCCGGGCGCAGCCGGGTCCCCTGGCTCAGCGGGACCGCCGCCTGGAGCTATTTCGCGGCCACGCAGTATATCCTGGGGCTGCGTCCCGAGGCGGGGGGGCTCCGTATCGATCCCTGTATTTCTTCGGAATGGACATCCTTCACGATGGAACGGACCTTCCGGGGCAAACGCATCAGAATCGTCGTTGAGAATCCCGACGGATGCCAACACGGTGTCCGCGCGCTGAAACTTGAAACCGGCGAAGTGATCGAAGATTCGCTTCTGCCGTTGGACCGGATGGTGGACGGCATGACTGTGGTTGTGACCATGGGGGCTGCCGGCGCTCCGGATTTGGTTTCAGCCGGAAATTCAGAACTTCTCCAATATACCTGAGCCGAAAAAGGCGGGGGGGTGTGCGGTACTGTTTCGTTATTGTTATCATGTTTCCCTTTACAAGAGGACGCGAATCTTGTAATGTATAAGAAATGTCTTAATCTGAATTGGAGAACTGCCATGAGATCCCGCCTGTTTATCCAGAGGAATACCGGACAACCGAACCGGCCTCCCGCGTGCCGCCGCGCGGCGTTCACCCTGATTGAAATGCTGGTGGTGATCGCGATCCTTGCGCTTTTGGCCGTGCTGATGATTCCGGCGGTGAATCGGGGGCTTGAAACGGCCCGGAACACAAAATGCATGAACAATCTGCGGACTCTGTCTCAGGCGGGGCTGATGTATGCGTCCGAACACGGTGGCCGCCTGATTGCGGCGGAAACCAAACCCCATGGACAGCCCGCGACCTTCTGGATGGAGAATCTGGCTCCGTATATCGGTTCAGAAGAGTTGAACGACAGTCAGCGCCGACGGTATCTGCCCTGTCCGAAAGTGGGGTTCACACGTTGGAATTGGGGATACGGGATGAACATCCGGCCTCTTTATCCTGCCAATGACCGGCAATTGTTGGACCGGTTTAACCAGAACGGAAGCCGCCACGGATATACCAAGGCGTTTTATATTTACGAAATCGCCCACCCGGATCAGCGGCTGTACCTTGTCGATTCTCTGGAGTGGCAGATTTCGGGCATTCCGGGTCACCACGGGTTTCTGCCCTTCGGCCGCCACGAACGGGAACGGGTCAACGCAAGTTTTTTTGACGGATCCGCACGGTCCCTCAATTACGAGCAAGCCATGAAGGCGCTGAATCCGAAATGGGACGGATGAACGGCGGTATGAACCCCTCATTTATATCTTTCCGTTTCCTGTCAGCCCTTGTCTTTTTTGTGCTCCTGCCGCTTGCCGGCCAGAATATAACTCTTGAACTGGCCCGGGAAATGCGCGTGGACGTGGAAGTCGTCGAGGAGGCCCTTCTCCGTGCATTTCAACATGCGGGCTCCGAACAGGTTCGCAGAGATGTGGGGGTGGCCGGAACCGCAAATCGCCGCGTGGGACAGCATCTGGATGGGATTATTGGTGAATTTAAAGCGGTCGAGGCGGCGGAAAGGGCGAAGGAGCTTTTCGACGGCGGAATGAGGTATCCTCCGGCAGCGAGAGTAAGGATAGAGAGTTTCGAGGTCCCGGTCGGCACCACGGAAGTGCATGTGCCCGTCACGCTGGACAAGGCCAGCCCCAATACCGTGATTGCGTATGTCCGGGTTTTGAACGGGGACGGAGGCCGTGCCGATCCCGACCAAACCCGTGCCGTTTTTTTCCGTCCCGGTGATCCGCTGATTCAAACGGTGACTTTCCGGGTTCGGGACATGCGCGAGGGCCATAACGTCAGGGCGGTCCAGCCCACTGTGCCCGATGGCGGCATCCGGGACGGCGGAGGGATCCGAATCACAGCACAACAGGGCGCGGTGAATGAGCCGGTCGAAGGGGGGCGCGACCCCCTCAGGTTCGCCCCCCTGGGGGAGCTTGTGTATGCCGTGACCGGAGACACCATCAAATTTGATGACCGGGGTGGACCGGACACCTTCTCAACCGCCCTGTCGCATGGACGCACGCAGGATGCCAACCAGGAAACGGGGTACTACGGCACGGTGGAGATGGGTGGTTTTGTCCGCACCCCGGAAGGATTGAAGCTTTCCACGCGCCGTCTGGACGAGCCGGTCCGACACGGGTCTCCGGCCAGAGAATATCCCTTTCTGGCGGCAATGCTTTCGGGCCACCGCACCACGGACACGCATTTCAAATACGGCAGTGTGGAATGGGTGGTGCGGATGCCCAACCGGCGGTACGCCTGGCCGGCGCTCTGGCTGCTGCCCACCCGCGGCTGGCCGCCGGAAATCGATGTTTATGAAGGCTTTGGATACAATAATGACTGGGATTTTTCAGCCAATCTCGCGACCAATCTTCATGGAGGCCGAAACCTGCGGCGCGCGTTCACCCGTTCCGCGATGCATATGAAAATGCACTTCTTCGGGCTGCCCAACACGCTGGACAGCGCGTTCCACGTCCACGCGGTCACGGTGGATCCGGAGTGGATCACCATGTTTGTCGACGGCGTTGAAACCATGCGGTATGCAAATCCGTTTCGCGGTGAAACCTGGTATCCCCTGACAAACGTCGCGGTGAAGGCGGGAATGGAATCCGCCTATGACAAAGGGTCCGGTGCAATGACGCTGAAATCTCTGAAAGTGTGGCGCTCAGAGTAAATTTTGTACCCATGAGGACCTCAACAGCAAAAGAGGGGGGCAGGTTCTATTTTTTGGTCGATGAGGGTGGCGGCGCGGTGGTGTCATGAACTTCAAAGACCGCCGTGTGGGTAATCTGAATCGGAGCTTGCGTTTCGTCTTCGATCAATCGCATCAGCGCCTGTCCTGCTTCAAATCCCAGTTGGGTGGCGTCCTGACAGACCGAGCTGTAAATCGGGTTGGAGAGAAAACGCATGTCTTTATCATCGAATCCGATGATGGAGAGATCTTCCGGCACGCGAATTCCCTTCTCCCGGCAGGCGCGGATTGCACCCATGGTGACGTACTGGGTTGTACAGATGACTGCGGTGATCGGTTCAGGCAGGCCCATCAGCTGACGCATGACCGTCACCCCGTCCATGACCGAGGGGCCGGTTCGGAAAAACAGTCCGGGGTCCGGTTCGATTCCAGCCTCTCCCATCGCCTCGATGTAGCCTTCGTAGCGGTCATCCAGATCGCTGTCGTGCCACTTGCCGGTGATAAACGCGATACGGCGGTGGCCGAGTCCCAGGAGATACTTAACGGCCTGTTTCGTCGGTCGTTTCGAATCGCACGCCACCCAGTTCACCTGGGTTTGTTCTTTTTCCAGATGGGAGGCCACCAGCACCATGGGGAATTTTTCTTTCGCGATGGCCCGCACGATGGTCAAGTCCTCGGGATGTGCCTGCAGAATCACGCCTTTCAACTCCTTCCGCTCGAAGAATTGGCGGTAGGTTTCATTGGGTTTTTTGTCATTCAGCAGGTTCACCAAAGCGAAGTCAAACTTGTGCGGGGTGAGGGATTCGAAAATTCCGCCGAAAAGAGCGGAATGATACATGCCGATATCGCCCCGAAAACTATGGGCGGGGTAGACAAAACCCACGTAGCGGCTTGCCCGCAGACCGACCCGGCGGTCATATCCCTCCTCCTGAGCTGTTTTCAGGATCAGTTCTCGGGTTTTTTGACTGATACCCGAGCGGTTGTTTAACGCCCGTGAAACGGTTGTACCGGAGATGTTGAGCTTTTTTGCGATACTTCGTACTGTTGCCATATGGAGCGGAAGGGTTTAGGGTGAACGAAACTGTTTACCTGTCTCTACAAGCGATACAGGGGTGGATGCAAGACATAAAAAATAAATAAAGTTATGATGTCTGCGGGTTAGCCTCCGGTCGATGCGGTTGAAAAGGGTCACAAACGGAAGAGATCCTGGATGAAGACCGCAGATTGTGGCAGCTGGGAGGCAGAGGAAGAATTGAACCACGGATGGACACGGATGGTGACCATCCTTGAAATGGTCCAGCGCTGCGTTCCGACGCTCGGAAAATCATTCCGGTCCTTTTCCGGGCGTCGGAATGGCTTGTTTTTCCCGGCATCGGGTGAAAATGGGGTTTAGCGAAGAGAGAAGGCAGGGGACGGGGTGATGTTTTGATGGAAAGTCCTCACCCCATCACCCCATCACCCCATCACCCCATCACCCCATCACCCCATTATCCCATCACCTCCGTCGGCTTACTGCGTGCTTTGGATGGCGGTGAGGGCGATGGTGTAGATGATGTCTTCGACGAGGGCTCCGCGGGAGAGGTCGTTGACGGGTTTGTTGAGGCCCTGGAGCATGGGGCCGATGCTGACGACTTTGGCGCTGCGCTGGACGGCTTTGTAGGTGGTGTTGCCGGTGTTGAGGTCGGGGAAGATGTAGACAGTGGCGCGGCCGGCGACGGGGGAGTCGGGGGCTTTGGTTTTGGCGACGGAGAGGGTGGAGGCGGCGTCGTACTGGAGGGGGCCGTCGATGAGGAGGTCGGGGCGCTTTTCTTTGGCGAGCCGGGTGGCTTCGCGGACTTTTTCGACGTCGCTGCCGGTGCCGCTCTCGCCGGTGCTGTAGCTGATCATGGCGACGCGGGGCTCGATGCCGAAGGCGGTGGCGCTGTCGGCGCTTTGCAGGGCGATTTCGGCCAGGGCGGCGGCGTCGGGATTTTCGTGAATGGCGCAGTCGGCGTAGATGCAGACCTGTTCGGGCAGGAGCATGAAGAAGAGGGAGGAGACGAAGTTGTTACCGGGGCGGCTTTTGATGAGCTGCAGGGCGGGGCGCACGGTCTGCGCGGTGGTGTGAACGGCGCCGGCGACGAGTCCGTCGACGTGGCCCTGATGCAGCATGAGGGTGGCGAGGGGGATGTTGTCCTCCAGGAGCGAGGCGGCCATGGTGCGGTCGAGGCCTTTGTGCTTGCGGAGTTCGACGAGCACGTCGATGTACTGGTCGCGGATGGTGGCGGGGTCGAGGAGGGTGATGTCCGGGTGGAGGTCGATGCCCTGCTGTTCGGCGGTTTCGCGGATGGTTTCGGGGTTGCCGAGGAGCACGCAGCGGGCGATGCCGCGGGTCTGGCAGATGTTGGCGGCGTGAAGGGTGCGGGGTTCCCCGCCTTCGGGGAGGACGATGCGCTTGTTGGCGGCGCGGGCGAGCTGAACGAGGCGGTAGCGGAACGCGGCGGGGGAGAGGCGGGGTTCGGGCAGATTCTGGCCGAGGGAGGCGATCCAGGAGCGGCTGATTTGACTGGCGACGTGGTTCATGCCGTCCTCGATGCGCTCGATGTCGTCGATGGGCACCTCCATGTTCATGCGGGGGATGCGGGTGGCGGTGGTGTAGCTGTCGGTTGTGACCGCCAGCACCGGCAGTCCGGTCTCGAAGGCGGTTTTGCAGAGTTTCATGATCTCCGGGCTGGGTTCGCCGGCGGAGGTGAAGATAACGCCGGCGAGGGGGACCCCGTTGCGCGCGGCCATGCAGGCGCCGAGGAAGAGGTCCATGCGGTCGTAGGGAATCAGGAGCAGCGCGCCGGCCTGATAGACGTAGGTGATGTTGGCGACGGTGCGGGCGCAGAGGAACACTTTCATGGCCCGGCGGGTTTTCATTTCGCCTTCGTGGATCACGCGGGCGTTCAAATGCTGGGCGATGTCGATGGTGCGGGGCACGGCCATGCGCTGCAGCCAGGGGACGCAGCCCAGTAATCGGAAACTGTCTTTTGAGAAGGAGGTGAGGGATGTGCGGAGGCGTTCGATGCTGATGCGTTCGGCTTCGGGGGCGGGCTCGTTGATGTCGATGCGGAGTTTGCCGTCGTTGTCGCGGGGGGCGTTGACGAAATTGATGATGGCTCCGAGGGTGCGCTCGGATTCCAGGCCGCCGAATTCGGAGGCGGTGTTGCGGAGTTCGGTGTCGAGTTGGTCAAGGTGTTGGTTGACCGGCGCGCCGACGAGCACCACGGAGGCGTCCAGCGCCCGGGCGATGGTGCGGTTGAGGAGGGCGGCGTGTTCGAACTCGTCCATGCTGATGAGGCCTTCGGTCACCACCACGTCGGCGTCCTGGGAGGCCTGGTGATACAGCTCCATGATCCGTTCCATGAGCTGATCGCTGCGGTCGGCGGAAAGCTCCCGGACCACTTCGGCGTAGGAAATGGGCTGGGGCGGGTTGAGTTCGGTGGTGTTGCGGATCACGAAGGTGCTGCGCTCGGGTCCGGTGTCGCCGCGGAAGAGCTGGGCGACGGGCTTGAAGAAGGCGGCCTTGATGCCGCTGCGGTCGAGGGCGCGGACCAGGCCCATGCTGACGGAGGTGAGTCCGACGCCGGTGCCGGTGGGAACGAGATAGATACACTGTTTTCGGAGGGCGCTCATGGGGATATTTCAGGCTGGAGGATGATGGAGGCGGTATCGCGGGCGATGAGAAGTTCTTCGTCGGTTTGCACGACCATGGCGCAGGGGGCGTCGGTGGTGGTGATGATGCCGCGGTTGGCGCGGCCGTGGTCCTCGTTGGCGGCGGAGTCGAGGTGGAGTCCGAGAAAGGGAAGGAGGGCGACGGTGCGGGCGCGGACGGGGGTGGAGTTTTCGCCGATGCCGCCGGTGAAGATGAGGGCGTCGAGGCGGCCGAGGGCGACCACCTGGGCGGCGAGGGCTTTGGCGAGGCGGTAGCAGAAGACCTCCACGGCGAGGGCGGCGCCCTCGTGTCCGCCGGCTTCGGCCTGAAGGAGGGTGCGCATGTCGTTGCTGTGGCCGCCGGAGAGGCCGAGCAGTCCGCTTTGCTTGTTGAGCAGGGCGGAGATCTCTTTAAGGGAGAGGTTCAGGGTGTTGCAGAGGTGTTCGTGGAGGGAGGGGTCCACGTCGCCGGAGCGGGTGCCCATGACCAGGCCTTCGAGCGGGGTGAGGCCCATGGTGGTGTCCATGGATTTGCCGCCGAGGACTGCGGCGGCGCTGCAGCCGTTGCCGAGGTGGGCGCTGAGGAGGGCGAGGTCCGCGAGGGGACGGCCGAGCTGTTCGGCGGCGCGGGCGGCGACGTAGCGGTGGCTGGTGCCGTGGAATCCGTAGCGGCGGACGCCGTGTTCGGTGTACAGATGATGCGGCAGGGCGTAGAGATAGGCCCGGCGGGGCATGGTCTGATGAAAGGCGGTGTCGAAGACCATGACCTGGGGCTTGTCGGGAAACGCGGTCCGGGACGCCTCGATGCCGAGAATATTGACGGGGTTGTGGAGGGGCGCGAGGTGTTGATGGGCGCGCAGCACCTCCAGGGATTCGTCATTGATGCGGCAGGAGGCGGTGAAATGTTCGCCGCCGTGTACGACCCGGTGACCGATGCCGGCGAAGTCCAGTTCGGAGTCCCTCAGCACCTTCACAATGGCATGCATGGCGCCCCGGTGATCGGTCGGACCAAGCTCGTTTTCACCCTGCACCGCGCCTTTCCAGCTCAGAAACCCGGAGTCGGAGCCGATGCGCTCGACCTGCCCGCTGAGGACGTGGGTGCCGGCTTCGGGGTCGACGAGGCTGAATTTGATGGAGGAACTTCCGCAGTTGATGACAAGGATTTGATCGGACATGAGCTTCTCAGGTTACAGGCAATATTTAATGGTTCCAGCCCTATCCGATTTATCCGCATTGTCAAACTACAGCGGGTTAAATTTGGGTTATGGGCGCGATTCCAAGGGTTGAAACCCATGGCTACGCGCGGGCCTGCCGCTACGCGACAACTAGGGAGCCGCCGTCGCCGCGAAGAGCGAAGGAGGATCGCCGCATCGGCCGGGGCGTCGGGAGCGACGCGAAGCGTCTTTAGTGCGTGTAGCGAGTGCAACGAAGCTACCGCTTTGGGGCGAAGGGAGGAATTCAGAAGGGAAGAGAACATCGAACATCGAACATAGAACGCCGAACATTGAAGGGGGCAACGCGGCGGAGAAGACCCCCTGTGCCCTGCGAATGCGGAGATTCGCGATCCCGTCTCCCCCCCGCCACGGCGATTCGGCGCTCCGGTGGCAAAACGGAAGCTTGATTTCTCCAGGGATTACGGGATAGAGTAGGGAATGGCCGAAAAGAAACATCCTGTGGCATTCGCCTTGGAGGGCAAGAGGGAGGGGGTGGTAAAAATCCTGGACACGAGTTGGTTTTCTTTGCTTTTTTGATTCACCATCTGCTGAAACCCGCTCTAAAAATTCATCACCGGGGGTGCGCGATTACAAAGTAGTCCGCTTTTTGTCGTTAGTTTTATCTTGAAAATAGTGATATTTACGTGATGAATGGACTAATGAGCGATTTGAAAACAGATTTAGTCCACATCGTGAGGTTGGCCGCAACGGAGCAGACGGAGGATGTGCGGTTGTATGCGGCCAGGATGGTGCGGCGTTACAGGTCGGTAGAACCTGACCTTGCGCTCCAATTGGAGCAATGTCTGAAAAGCTCGCCTGCACGCGGTCAGAGCCCGTTACGGCGCGCCGAAGCCCCTTTCAGCGCCGCTCCACTTCCGGTGGATGAGGATTCCCGGCTCTCATTGCTAAAATCCTTTGAAATAGATGCCAAAGCCGAGGAGCCATTGCTGCCCCCGGAATTGCGTTTGACTCTTTTGCAGCTTGTCGAAGAGCGCAAACGAATCCGCGAACTGGGGGCAAAGGGCCTGCAACCGACGCGTTCCGCGATTCTGGTCGGACCTCCGGGTGTGGGCAAAACCATGACCGCCCGTTGGCTGGCCTCCAGGATGCGCCTGCCGCTCTATGCTTTGGATCTGACGGCGGTGATGAGCAGCTTTCTGGGACGCAGTGGCGGGAACCTGCGCGCCGCTCTGGATTTTGCCAAGCGGCAATCCTGTGTGTTGCTGCTCGACGAGATCGACGCGGTCGCAAAACGCAGGAGTGATGAAAGCGATGTGGGGGAATTGAAGCGTTTGGTGACGGTGATGTTGCAAGAGGTGGAGCAATGGCCTTCCTCCGGCCTCCTGCTTGCGGCCACCAATCATCCGGAGTTGATTGATCCAGCTCTCTGGCGCCGCTTTGATCTGGTGGTGAATTTCCCCATGCCTGAACCCCATGCGGTCTGGAAAGCGGTCCGTCGTTTCCTGGGTGAGGACTCAGAGCGGTTCGAAGCCTGGCAGGATATTCTGGTAAAGGCGTTCACCGGCGTATCCTTCAGTGATATTGAACGGGAAATCAACCGATTCCGCCGCGCTTTGGTGCTGACAACAACCGCGCCCAAAGACCTCGTTGCCGAGCTGGTTCGCCGAAGGGCGGAGGAACTGGATTCCACTTCCCGGATTGACTGGGCGGTGGACCTCGCCCGCGCCGACCTGCTTTCCCAGCGTGCCGTCTCTGAAATCACAGGCGTCAGCCGTGACACGATCCGGAAACATTTGAAATCGGAAGCAAGTGAGGAAGGTGTGACGAAAACCGGAAAGGTGGCAGCCGTATGAGTCAGATCAATTTTATCCTTGGCTTCGGGGAGCGTTTGACGGAGCCGGTAAAAGTGAAACCCGGGTTTGGTAAGAAAACCCACCCTTACAGCTTGAACGAGGCGAGAGATAGACTCGTGCCCCAATTCGACGCGGTGGCCGCACAGACCGACCGTTTGCCCGCTGATGCCTGTCCATTGGACTACGCGGTTATGCGTTGGACAATCCATCCGCAATACATCGCAAAATCTTATTTCCCTCTAGCACTTCTGCAAACCATGGGACTGGAGTCCGTCGGCAGCCGTACTGTGGAGATACAGCCCAGAAAATGGGCCCGCAAGGAAGATGTGAGGTCCACACCAACGACAGAATTGTATGTGGCGGGGAAACGCCGTCATTTACGACAAGTCCCCGGCCGCTTGGGCCAGATCGAAGAAGGTTCCAAAGCCGCTGAAAATCTTATCGGCCTGGAGAATGTGCAGACTCTCGAGGCCTCGACCCGCAGAAGACTTGTGGGAACGGACAATGAGCGATTTATCGAGGTCGGTCTTCATCTGCTGCAGAATGAAAATCCCGATGACGTGAAAAGCGCATTTATCGATTATGCCGAAAAACATGGATTTATCCCGAAAACGGATCTTTCCTTCACCACAGGGCTTCTTTGGTTTCTCCCGATGGAAAATTGTGACGGCCAATTGGAGAAACTTGCGCAGTTCACATTAATTCGTGTGGTCCGTCCCGTGCCTCTGTTACGGGGGCTCCGCCCTTTTGTACGGGCGGCGGAAGTCACAGTCCCATGCCGTCTGCCCGAACTTCCGCCCCTTTCCCACGAACCCAAAGTCGCAATTCTTGATGGTGGGCTGCCACTGCACCACGCCGCCAAAGAATGGGTAAAGAGGTATCATAAACTGGACGAACAGGCTCCTGACGATCCGGATGGCTTGGCGCATGGGCTTGCCGTCACCTCCGCCTTTTTGTTTGGGCCGCTCTCGAGCAAACATCAGGCCGCTCAACCATATGCCCCCGTGGACCACTACCGGGTGCTCGACGGGAATGCGGGCCAGGAGGATCCGTATGAGCTGTACCGGACGCTCGGGCTGGTGGAAACCGTTTTGCTCAGCCACCAGTATCAATTCCTGAATCTGAGTTTGGGGCCTGACCTGCCCATCGATGACGATGAAATCCACCCTTGGACCGCGGTGATAGACGACCAATTGAGTGACGGCCAAACCCTCATGACTGTGGCTGTCGGTAACAACGGGGAGAGGGACCGAGAGACTCGACTTGATCGAATTCAAGTCCCTGCCGATGCAGTGAATGCTCTTTCCGTCGGCTCCACGGACGCTACGGGTGCGGACTGGGCCCGTGCAAGCTACAGCGCCACTGGACCCGGTCGCTGCCCGGGTATCGTAAAGCCCGATCTCATGGCCTTTGGGGGAGGGCCCGAGCAGTACTTCCATGTTCTGCAGGAGGGGGGCAAGCCGTGTCGATGTATCCCACGCAGGGCACCAGCTTTGCCTCCCCC
Organism: Verrucomicrobiota bacterium; assembly: GCA_020831625.1. Lineage (GTDB taxonomy): Bacteria > Verrucomicrobiota > Kiritimatiellia > SS1-B-03-39 > UBA6053 > PXAS01. The sequence goes on from JAFIGD010000042.1 coordinate 24,017, forward strand.
TATCTCCTCCGCACGGCGGTGGGGATTCGCGCGCTTTTGGGAAATGAGATCTCACCCCTGGCCATCAAAGCGCTGCTGGTGCATATGGCGGAGCGGAAAGAATATGAGGTTTTAGACGTGGGGATGGGGAAAATCCCCGAAGACCTCATGACGATCGTCAGTTGTCCGCCGGGTGTGGTTCGGGTACTTTATCAAGGGGAACTGAACCCGGGGAAATATATTCGTGCCAACATTCCACTGCCCACCACTGGTTTGAAGGGCATGGTCGAGATGAAAGCCACCTTTTGTTACGCCTGCCCGACGGATGCCCAGGATGCTGCGGCATACACACGGGCGGGGCTGGATATCTATTTCAGGCCTCACGTCGATAAACAGCAGCCGGAGAAGGAGCACCCGGAAACCAAGTCCTTTTTTTCACGAACCGTCCATGCGACTGAGGCAGAACTTCGAAACGACTTCGGGAAATGGGAAACCGTTCTTCATGGCAAAAAACGAATGCAAGGCGGGAGTCTTCACAAACCCGTTTTTGACATTCACTATAATGCCCGGGAAATGGGTGCTGCTTCGGGAAGTGCGGCAAAAATCCCGTACGCGCTTGTAATCACACTCACAGCCCAAAAACAACCGGAACTTTACAACGAGATTCTTCAAGCTTACTCGCAAATCCTGTCACCTATCCAGCCAAAAGTGGCTCTTCAAATTCAGACCTGAGCAACATCACGCTCCGACTGTTTGGCCAAGGAACGGAGCAAAGGGGACAGGAGCGCGAATCTCCGTATTCGCCGGGGCGGAGGGGGCAACGCGGCGGAGAAGACCCCCTGTGCCCTGCCGATGCGGCGATCGGCGCTCCATCTCCCCGGCGATTCGGCGCTCCGGTGGCAAAACGGAGGCTTGATTTCTCCCGGGATTTCGGGATAGATTACGGGATGGCCGAAAACAAACATCCTGTGGCATTCGCCTTGGAGGGCAAGAGGGACGGGGATATCGTCTCCTCCGAAACCGATTTCATGGATGAGGATGAAAATCTGTGGGTGGCTGTGGAGAAGGAGCTTCGGGGGCAGTTGTTTGAGCAGGGAGGCAAAAACAAGGCCAATATGCACCTTGCCCTTGAGAATGGCGGCGATTTGATTGTCACCACGACCCAGGGTTTCCTGAATACCTTGAGTGAGGTGAAGGTGTATGACACCGTGCGGGTACGCATCAAGGCCGAGCAGAATCTGCAAAGCGGGGAGTTGCGGAATGCCCAGTTGCTTGACATTCGTCCCGGCAAGCCTGTCTTTGATGAAGAGGCCTTCAATCGAGCGGTGGAAATCGGCACTCGTGCCTGGGCGGATGTCCCCGATATCGGCCAATGGGTCGCGGAACAGCGGGGGGCGGTGTGAAAGCCCTTATGTCTGCTCCAATGGAATATCCATGATCATCTTGTCGATATTTTCTTTCAGCATACGAATGGCTTCCCCGCAGTCTGAGAGGCTGACTTCGCGTTTGAGCTGAATCAGACCATCGCTTTTGTGCAACAAATCCCGGAAATGCCGCCGTTTGATTCGATGCTGCACGAGTGAGGGATCATTTAGGCCCATCACAAGGATGTGGAGTTTCCCTGCGGGGGTTTTCCCAATCAGGCGACCGGTGCCGGCCTCCTCCACGATATGATCCGGAAATTCGTTCTCCCGGCAGGGATTCAGGAGACGAAGTCCGGATTTTCTATCTTTCTCTGACGGCCAAAATTCGCCTTTCGATCCGTTGCAATGGCGGGTGGAGAGAAACAGATTGCTGTATCGTTGATTCACCTCTTTTTTGAGCGTCGGGTTGAAGTGGTCCACGTCCATGGCATCAATACCACCCGCATCGTCAACATGCAGGTCGGAGTACGCGCACCGATCCTTGAAATCCCTGCGGAGGGCAGGCAGGGCTTTCTTGCGGTAGTTGTGCCGCTTGATGCTTTTTGGGGCAGTTCCCCGCTTAATGCGTGGTTTCGAGGTACTCATTCAGAGCGTGGATGAGTTTGTCCGCTTTTTCGAAATGGCGTTTTTCCGCAAGAATTTCCCGGTAACTCCGGTTTGAGTTCAAGGAATACCGCATCCGTTCCAAGCATTCCAGTTTCCGACGCTCCTCAGCTGTGATGGAGTCCAAAGCGAATTTTCTGGAGAGATCGAGGAATTGACGCTCATCCTGCCGGGTCCATTCCGTCTTTTGGCTGGTGGAAAAATCGTAGGTCGAGTTCGTGGCGCTAATCTCGGCGGTGCCGCTCAGGGGCTGTGAGGGAGCCACGCTCATATGGAGGGGGCGAAAGCGGTTCGGTACGGCGGATTTGCCGGATTCGCCAACCGTCATTTCCACTTTTGGCTTGTTGGGAGGGGCTTGGAGGGTTGCCCCGGCCAAGGAGTAAATCATCATGATTGGCCCTCTTTCGTAAATGGCAGCAGTTCCAGTACCAGAGCGTAATGAGCATTCAAGTTTGCATGAAGGATCGCGACCGGCTCCGCTTCAATTTTTGTCTGAGTGGAATCATCATTCACCCCGTCCGTGCTGAGAAGCGACATTGTGGAAAAGGTATAGAGCACCAGTTCGCCATCGGCATTGACTCGCCCAGCCCGGATGTAGCGAATGCTGTGAACAAATGAAGCACTCTGTGAGGAGGAAATCCTCTTTACTTTGGAGGCGGCCACTTCCTGGTCGTCCACGAAGGCCCGGAGCTGTTCGACATAAGGTCCGAAGCTGAAGCTCTGGTTCCGCATCTCCGCTTTGGAGAGTGCGAAAGCGAAGACGTTGTCGCCGATCGAAGAACCCAGTTTCACAACCACATGGCTGGGAGTCTCCTCCATGGAAAACTGGTCAAACCATACAGCAGGAACACCCTTTGGATTCGGGAAAAGGATGTCGTAGTGCTTCTCTTTCAATTGAGAGGCTTTTTCAGATTTTTTTGTGGATGATTTTACGCTTGGCATGGTGTTTTCAGGCTTATGGCTGGGAACCGTTCTTCTGAATGGCATAAAAAACCTGTCAGGGTCAAGCTACAAGATACCCTAAAACCAGGCTGGCGCAATACCGGATCGTGCGCAGAATAAGGACACGACTTGAGGCATTGAGACGGGTTTTTTGCGTTTGCGGGTTTCCTGATAGGCCCGCTCCAGTTGTTTAGCCACAACCGTGTGCCCCTTGCGTTGTTCCTCCTGGATGAGCTGTTCGCAAAGGCCGTCAAAATTCCCGTCCCCGGCTTCCGCCAGGGCGCGTACACAGCGTTTCATGAGGTCGGCTTTCATTTCATTTTTATTTTGAAAGGTTACTGTTCTTTTGGCCAAAGATGGATCATGGCTTTTTGTGATTCGATAAGATAATCATATCCTTCAAATAGGTTCATGCCTATTAAAACAAGGTCGTCACGGATGTTTACTGCAACATCGATTGTTCGACTCACGTCACCAATACTGATAGTTCTCTGCACAATAGGAGCAGAGATGGTTCCATTTACTGTTTGAAAGCGCCGTGTTGGGGCTTTGGACAGGTCTTCAAATCCAGTTGCATTAAACAATTCCCTTGAAATCATTGTGATAGTGGCACCTGTATCGAGTAGAGATTCATTCATTATTGCACCGGCAGGGCCTGAAATACCAATAGGGAGTAATAAATGGGAGTTAACAAATCTTCCTTCAACACTAACAGAGTTGTATCTTGAGAACTGTTGCCCCCGTTCTCGTGCAAGTTGAATTTGGTTTGATGGAAGCGATTTGGTGTTTCTGATGTTGCCTAACGCGACTTCATCCAAAAAAAAGTAACTTTTTCGATAGCGATCATAAAATGCTATACTGGTCAAGAAATCACCGCCATATTCCACGACAGGTACGCTCGCAGCAATGAGCCTTTCATAATTTGTACTCCGCAAAGAAGGCGGCATATAAACCATGAGAAGAAAACTTGTGAATTCCTCAGCTTGGACCTCTATTTGTAAGGCCTCTGGAAACGCTTCTTTGGCGAGGTTTTCAAGGAGACCTTTAATTGATTGGCCTGGTTGGTTGTGTATCCGATCAAAGACTGTTTCACCAGATGCCAGAAATATTCTTTTATTAAAATCCTCTTCAAGAGCATGGATTTTTTGAAGATGCGAACGCTTTAAAGATGTGGACTCAGAAGCAAAAGCCGTTTCAAGCCGATTGGGCTCTACATAGTTGTCACGCATCTGATACCCAACGCGGAATATTAGTATGAATGCTAAAAGTAAAGATATGTTTTTTGCCGTCCACATAGACTCACCTCATGTCAATCAGCTGCAGGGTTGAAAAATTATCTGTTAGTACATTCATATTTTCAGCTGTAGCATAAAAATCCAAAAAGGGATTATTTGACTTAGTACTGAATGATTCAGCCCGGATATTAATCTGATATAATAATAATTTTCGCGTTGTGCGTCTGGAATTGTCAGTGAAAACGGTCCTTAAGCAGCCCACCTGAATTTCATAGATTGGGAAATCCCTGCAAACCAGAAAAACGTCATTTGTCACTCTGGAGATTAATGAAATCACCTCTCTCTTCAATGAGTCAAGTGTCTGGTGCCGGGTACGTGCTGTAGCTTCACCTGCAACCATACTCCCCATGTCAAACTCGATATTAAGCAAAAGACCCTGTTGGGTTTGCCGCACGTTTGCTGTGGAACCATTTGGAGCTGCCTCCAATGCAACAGCTCTCAAAACGTCTTGGATGGATTGGGATGTATCTGAAGCCATAGATTTGAGCCGAAGCTGTGTCCGTTCACGTTGACTCAGCGCAAAACGTTGATCAAATGATGATCGCGCACGGAATTCCTCTTGGTAAGCTGTACGTGATTGAGAGGCTAGTTCAGCGGGATTGATATTATTTAACTGCTCTCCAAAATTCTGTTTTATGTTAAGAAGTTTTTCGTTCAACTCATTCTCAAGAAGCTCTATTCTCTGTTGATGTGAATCCCAAAGTTTCGAGGAATCTCGAGCAATCATATCTGGTACAAAGATTGCACCCAACCCCAAAAGGATCCATGTTGCGATCCAAAAAGCTATTGGTATTTTTCGAGCACCGAAGGCCCAAAAACTTGTATTTTTTATTTCTGTGACAAAAGCCCGGTGGCAACGCCCGCACCTAGCGTTTAACGGGCTGACATTTGCAGCCAGTCTGTTTTTTGCTCCGCAGTGTGAACATTGAATTATTTGGCTCATGTGAAATTACATCCAATGATTGGGAAATCAACCAGGCGATGTTTATTTAGCGACTCAATAGCCCAAGCATAGAGATTCCGGTCATGTTCATTATCTGTAAAGGAGTCGTTTGGGGTAAAATACACCCATTCCAGTGCTTTTACCACACCAGCTGCACTTTCTAACAGCCATTCGCGGATGTCATCTTCAAGTTGTGGATCATCCAGCGAAAATCCTGATTGGTTCGGATAAAAATTTGACTTTGAATAAACCTCTTGGGCTGTAATTCTATAAATTTTCCAATTGATGTGCGCCAGAAGCTCGTCGCGGCCCCGATCTTTTATTATATCATGTTGTTTCCCATCCACTTCCAGACCAATTCTCAAACAAGGATTTGCGAAATCAATAAAATAGTTAAAAACAGGATATTGTGGGTAAAGAACAGCGTGGGAGTTTCTTAAGCTCGTCCAGACTTCGTTTTCGCACTCGTTCATGTGTTCAACCCAGTCTAATATTGGAAAGTGAGAGTAGGGTCCTTTTCCTTGTGCGATGATTATAGGCAAGTATTCCATGTAAATTTGTCGGATAAACCCCCATTTGTCAGGCATTTCTGTGAGTTCCAAAAACCGTAGGCTCAGGAAACGATCAATTAAGAATTGTTCTGGGGAGATTGAAAGTTGAGTATCCATACGTATGGCCAATTGTCTTCGAGTTATATATTCAAACACACAACCCCGGCAACCCGCCCACCACTTTCATGGTTTCCAGACTGACGGTGATGATGCGTTGGAGGAGTTCTAAGGGGTATTTGGGGTTTTGGAGGGTTTCGGTGGCGTAGTGGTTGGCGTCGTTGGTGATGTGGCTGGATTTGTCGGTGGTGACGGACTGGCGTTCCATGACCCATTCGATGGCGGGTTTGCCGTTGACGATGTAGGTGTAGGCTTCGAGGGGGATGTCGCGAAGGGTGATGTGGGGATTGTAGAGGATGGTGGTCTTGTCGGCAAGGGTTTTTCCGGTCTCAGGGTCTTTGGTTTTGCCGAAGCGCATTTTGGTGACGCGGTAGTCGGACGGCTGTAGGTCTTTGAGGGCCTTTTTGCCGGTGTCGAGGGTGACGGGGTGGGGTTGGACGCTTTCGTAGTTGAGGTGCAGGTCGGCGAGTTGGTGTCCGGCGCGGGAGAAGGTCCAGAAGGCTTCGGCGCCTTTGACGGCGGGGATGCGGGGCAGCTCTTTGCTGAGGTTGTCGGCGTAGCGGGCGCGGTAGTCGGGCGAGTGGAGGAGTCCGTAGATGTAGTAGAAGAGGTCTTCTTTGCTGATCGTCTCGCCGGGATAGGCTTTCCGGAAGTGCGCCAGGCCCGCGTCGCTGATTCCGTCCCTGCGTTTGTAGCCGGTTTCGGTCCGGGTGGCTTGGGTGCCGCTGAAGAGGTCTTCTATGTAACATATTACTGAAACTGATCTGAAAATGTTTAAAAAGGTTAAGCTGATTTTAAAGCTGGCTCCATAAAACAGTCCAAAAATTCTTCAGTTATGCCTTTAATTTTTCTTTTTGAACAGAGTGCATATAACTCTTCAACAGCAGAATAAGAAAAGAATTTTGGATCTAAATCTTTAAATTGTGGTGCTTGACACTCACGTAAAACAAAATCTCTATCTGAGTCTGGTGCTACGATTACCCAACGTGAAGGAAACGGTGGTATCAAATCTTTAAACTTTTGCATTCTGAGAAGTCCGCTTCTAACACCAGTTGAGTGTTCAACCTCCATGACCGCAGGCATGAGCCTCCCGTTTTTAAACCAAATGCAGTCAATCAGCAGAGCGGCTTGGATACCTTCATCAAAAGCTTGCAAAAGTCTTTCACCTCGTAAATCAGAAATTGCACCAGGATATTCACAAATTCTTTTGTTTTGGTACAACAACCCTTTATCATTTTGGGCAATCCATGTGCGATAGCCGAGTTGGCCGCCAATAAGGAATAATGCAACTTGAATTTGGGCATGACGACGAACCATCTCTATGTCAAGCCCTGGGGAGGGTGCTTCCGAAAATCCAACAGATTCATAAACAATTTCAGTTGTTGGAACTTCTGATATAACAATATCGACCTCCCGCTCGGTAATCACGCCTTCTTCGTGCGGATCAGTAGGGCACCAAATTAAATGCTTATGGCCTCTTTTAATCGTTTCTCTTTCTCTGATCAACTCTACCCTTCCAGGATAACAATAGTAAAATTGTGACGTATGTGCCAAAAGCGCTTCTAATGATGACCGTGTGTTGTAACTTGCACCCAATATTCGATCCAAATTAAAGGGAACGTTTTCGCGTATTCCATTTGCTACGCGCCAAAGCATCTCCATTGACATTGTTTGAGTTTTAGCTGATGCGTATGTTTCTCCTTTAGAAGGTCTAAAACGCCTTATTCTGACAGGGCCTTCTGGTCGAGTCACACCTTCTACAACTACAAGGGTTTCTGTGCTTGAGTTAATATAGGGGTATTGGTGGTCTTTCGGTAGTTTATCAATGAAACTTACTAAATTTGAAGCAGATAATCTCATTAGTGCGCTCCTGTTGTCGATATAAAACTTGAAATGGATTCTGCAATTGCTTTGGAAAGCATATACGGGACACCATTTCCTACGGTTTTAAACATTGCTGAAAGTGGTATGGTTGGCGGTACAATAAATTCTTTTGGCAAGCTTTGGATGGCTAATGTTTCAGCAACATTTAATCGTCTTGCGTGATACGGATGCAAATGAACTTCGTTATTACCATACGCAGCAGTTGGGGAGTATCGCCACCTATGAAGCCTTTTGTAAGATTTTTTCTTGTCATCACCTTCCTGAATTACCTGGAATTTTTTCAATCCAGCGCGTGGAGTAAAACAATGAATAAAGTTTGGATGATTTTCTACACTGTTTTTTTGAAACCAATACTCCACAGTAAGTTCAATCGGTAAATTGTCCGGTTGGCTTAGCCGACTACCTTCGGCAAAAGGTGTTTGCTCAGGCCATGGCAAATCTTTTAATGTTTGTGAATCATTTCTTTCAGTTAGCGACCACGGGAACTGGGCTATACTTTGACTGGTTATATTGTTTAAGCGATCTGACTTTTGGTTAAATCCAATCAGAAGTATTCTCTCTCGGTCTTGAGGTGCCCCATACCAAAGGGCATTTGTCAATCTTTCAGTGAGTAAATAACCTGCATTCTCAAGTTTAACTTTCATTTCTTCAAAAAACTGTCTGTGTTTGACTGTTCTATATAAACCTTTTACATTTTCGAAAAGGAAGAAGTCAGGTTTTAACAAACAGACTAATTCAATATAGGTGTTGGTTAGCTTTCCGTTTTCACCGTGCTGGCCTTTGTTTTTTCCGCCTACTGAAAAATCGGGGCATGGTGGGCCTCCTATGAAGCCAACTGGCTGTCCTTTGCGTTTTTCTATTTCTACCAAATTCTTTAGTTTTTTAAGAAATTTTCCTTCAAGCATCCATTCAATATCAGCAAGACTGTATCCATAAGTTGGTTCTGCAATGCCCATGTTAATTCTTGAAAAACGATATGTTTGCATAAATGGGAGGTTGTATTCGTTTACAAAGCGAATTGCATATTTTCCTTGTGTTTCAAAGCCTAGATCTAGAAACCCTGCGCCTGAAAAAAATGAGAAGATCCCAATTTTGTCATCTGTCTGGTATAAATCAAAAGTTGGTTTTTCACACACCTGAAATGATTCAGGTTCTAAATTGCATTCAATATAATTTATCATTTTTGTTTTAATCCATTTAATGGTTCATTTTATAAAAAAATCTTATGCGGCATTTCGTCGCAAGTCCAGATTATCGCGGGTATTTTTGGGTGTTCTCAGGTTGGAGAGGATGCGGCAGGTGTTGGGGGGCGGGTCGGCTTTGAGCCAGGTGAGTTTGGCGTCTTTTTGGGTGGCGTTCATGGAGCCGTCGACGTGTTCGGCTTCGCAGACGAGGGGGTGTTGGAGCTGGGTCTCGTTGTCGTTGTAGGCTTCGACGACGGCCTGGAACATGGCGGCGATTTCTTTGGAGCTGACGCGGTGGGCGCCGGTTTTGCCGGAGCCCGGTTCGATGACCTGGCAGAAGGCGACGGCGCGGCGCATGGGGTGGGCGGCGTCCTCGACTTCGCCGCGGATGCCGTGTTTGCCGAGGGCTTTCCAGCAGCCGATGATGCGGGCGGCGTCGTCGACTTTGAGCTGGTTGTCGTCGTCGGCGAGGAGTTCCTGGAGGCGGTCGCTGACGTGTTGGCTGTCGATGGTGAGGACGATGACTTTGTAGTCGGTGAGGAGGCCGAGGTGGACGGCTTCGGAGAAGGTGATGACGTGGAGCTGTTCCCCGAAGAGGTCGGGGTTGTCCATGGAGCAGAGGGTGATGTTGTCGCGTTCGGCGGTGGCCTGGGCGAGGGGGTTGTAGATGCGCGGGGTGGCGGTCATGTAGAGGCGCCGGACGGCGCGGAGGAAGTCGGGGTCGTGGACGCGGACGAAGTTGCTTTCGGCCTGGTCGTCGAAGGTGGCGCCGGTGGTGCGGTGGGCTTCGTCGCAGATGACGAGGTCGAAGGGGGGGAGGCCGTGGAGGTGCTGGGCTTCGCTGAGGACCTGGATGGAGTGGTAGGTGGAGAAGACCACGCTCATGTGGCGGGGATCGTGGCGCTTTTGCATCTCGGCGGCGAGGCGTTTGGCGTCGGTGGTGGCGGGATAGCGGAGTTCGTGCACGAAGGTGGCGACCACGTCTTCGTCGCGTTTGCGCTTTTTGCCGACTTCGTCGTCGGAGCAGACGGCGAAGGCGTGGAGGGGGGTGGCACTTTCCTGGGTCCATTCGGTGAGGGACTGGGAGAGGAGGGCGAGGCTGGGGACGAGAAAGACGACGCGTTTGCCGGGTCCGGCGAGTTCTTCGGCGATTTTGAGGGAGGTGAAGGTTTTGCCAGTGCCGCAGGCCATGATGAGTTTGCCGCGGTCGGCGGTTTTGAGGCCGCGGAGGACGGCGTTTTTGGCGGAGGTCTGGTGGGGACGGAGGGTTTTCTTTGCTTTGAGGACGGGCGGGGCGCCGGGCTGGAAGCGGGACCAGTCGATTTGGCTGTTTTCGAGGTCGTGGAGATCGATTTTGGTGACGGGCGGCTGTTGTCCGGCGAGGGCCTGCTCGGCGTTGTCGGTCCAGGCGGCGGCGGTGGTGACGATGACGCGATGGGTGAAGGGTTTCTGACCGGAGGCGGTGAAGAAGCTGTCGATGTCGCTTTTTTGGACGCGGTGGTCTTCGGCGTAGAATTTGCACTGGATAGCGTGGGTTTCGGCGGTGCCGCGGGTACGGGCAACGAGGTCGATGCCGGTGTCTTTGGCGGTGAAGCCGTTTTCGCGGGCCCAGTCGGTGTAGGTCCAGACCTGTTCGTAGAGGTCGGCGTAGGTGGCCTCGTGGCGGAGGTAGGCGAGGATGAGTTCCTCGAAATAGGTGCCTTTTTCGCGTTCGGTGAGGGAGGCGGCGCGGTAGGTGTGGAGGAGCTGTTGCAGGGGTGACATTTGTTCCGTTTGGTATGGGATGGAACGGGGATGTCAATAGTGAGTGTGGAGTGACGAATGACGAGTGACGAATGACGAGTGACGAATGACGAGTGACGAGTGACGAATAGGGCTTGGGGAGGAGTAACGGGCAGAGGAACGCAGACCCTGTCCGCCGCAGCAGCGAAGCGCGAAGGAGGAACACCGCGTCGGCCGGGGTGGAGGGGCTAATGAGGAGCAAAAAGCGAACGCCGAACCCGCCGCAGCAGGCAAGCATCGGAGTTTCTCCTCGCCCCAAGGCTGACGCTTTCGCCGTAAATGAGTTAAAACCGATTCCGACGGTCGGAAGAGGGGGTTGAAACCCCAAGATCCGTGAGCCGTCGCGACGGAAATCCCTTTTTGGACGCGATTCCATGGGTTGAAACCCATGGCTACGCGTGGGACTGTCGCTACGCGACAGCATGGGTTCCGGCGTTGCCGGGGTGAATAGGCCTCTTCGGGGACTGGAAGGGGAAAGAGGAGGAAAGCGAACCGTAAGTCCAAGGATATTTACCTGCCGCAGGCGGGCTGTGGGGCACGGGTGTTTTGAACAGAAGGATGCAAAGAAAAAAAACACCTTCTGTACAAAACCCGGGGCCTATTCCTCGTTGAAGGAGGTGTTGCCTTCGCGGTCCATGGAGGAGGTGAAGACTTTGCCGCCGGCGTTGACGGTGAGGGTGCCTTCTTTCCAGCCGAGATCGAGGACGGGGTGTCCGGACGCGACGCGGAGGAGCGCCCATTCTTCGGGGTTGTCGAAATCGCGGACGGTCCCGTTGCGGTTCACGCCGGCCATGCCGTTATCGGAGGGGAACTCCAGTTCGATGAAACCGCCGCCGCTTCCGGTGAGGCGGGCGACACCCTCGTCGAGGCGGTCCACATTCAGTACCGCTTTTTCGCGAACGGCCCGCCGGAAGGCGGCCATGTTCCGGTGGGTGGAGCTGTCGCCCACCTCCATGGCGAAGCCGTGGTAGGGTCCGCCGCTTTTGGGGGCGTGAAGGCTGTGCTCCACGGAGAGTTCCCGCGCGGCACGGCCGGTCGGCTCTTTGACACCGGGTTCTCCAAGGTGAATGGGCCAGAGGGCCAGCCAGGTGTTTTCAAATTCGATGAACCAGATGTCGTTCTCCAGTTCGCGTTTGGCGTCCTTGGGAAGTTGGAAGACGAAGTGTTCGCCTTCGCTGCTGTCGCGCAGCCAGATGAGCAGGTTTTGATACTGGGCGATCTGCACGCCGCGGTCGATGCCGAGGCGGGGCATGTTGTCCTGCGAAGAGGTGGCGGCCACGAAATAGTCGACACCGCGTTCGCTGTGTTCGACGACGAGGTTGAACGGGGCGATATCGTTTTCGGGGCCGCGGGGGGTGATGCTTCCGAGCATGTAGTTTTCCCCGATGTACATGGTTTCGAAGTGACGGGGGCGGTGGCTGTCATCCCCGTCCTGTTCCCAGTTCTGGTAATTGATTTTGGTGGACAGCAGTTCCACGGGTTTGGGAAAATCTTTCTGTGCGAGGGCCATCACGGCGGCGGGGGGACGATAGGCGCTGAGGATGGCATGGACCTGATCGGCTTCGAAGTGCTGGCCGCCGTCCTCATGTCCCCCGAAATAGATCCAGGCGAAATTGGCGAAATCTCCGCCCATGGGACGGTTCGCGCGGGAGAAACTGTTGTCGCGTTTGGCGGGCCGAACCATGCCGCCCCGGTAATATTTCAGGGCCATTATGGTGGCGAGCTGATCCAGCGCGGCCTTGGCCACCCCCTTGATTTGCTCGTCTTTGGCGAAGTCGTACAAATTCAGATACGCGGCGAAGGTGTGGCCGTGATAGGTGGCGGAGTCCCATTCGCCCATGCCGATGTTGTAGAGCGCCCAGACATAGCGGTTGATGTGGTCCCGGTAGATCTCCATCGTTTCCTCGTTGCCGGTTTCCTCGGCCATCAGGAAGGTGGAGGTGGTGGACATGGCGAAAAGATTGTCGGTTCGGCGGCCGTCGACCTGACGGTTCCCGAAGCGCTCGGGGGTCCAGCCCTGCAGGTTTGGGTTATAGCGCTGGAAGACGGGGTGGGGGGTGTTGCGGGGATCGGTGCGGGTCCAGTTGTCCGCGCCGCGCTTCATGCGGGCCCGGTACTCCGGGTTCAGCCAGGGGGCGAAAAAGAAATATTTGCGCATCTGCCCTTTGAGGGTGAAGGCCGCGTAGAAATCGATCCCTTCGGTGTGCTGGTGCCAGCTTCCGGCCTGGGTGTCTTCGGCTTCCAGAAACGAGACGGCCTCATCGCGGTACCCTTTCAAAAAGGCCATAAAGGCGTTCGGATAGGAGCTTTTTTCGTTTTCGAAGTGTTTGTTGCCAAACCGTCCCGGACGGGCATGGGTGTTGATCAGGAAATTCGCGCGTTCCCAGAAGGCCTCTTCATCGGCCTCATCCCATGCATTGAGCCAGCGGGCATCGATCGGATAGGGTTCAACGCGAATTTGACCGTTGTGTTCAATTACATTTTGGGCGGAAGTATGTGTGCCAAGCAACGAAAGTCCCGCGAGAAGGGATAGAGTGAGTTTATGCATGTGTCTGTTCCAAATGAATTCTGATTTCGATATGTGGGAGCCGACGCCGAAGACGCCGGTGCGATATAAGTTAACTTTAATGTATAAATATAGAGTTTGTCAAGGGCTCAGTTGCCGCGGAGGTTTCCGAGGCCGCCGTCGATGTGCAGGATCTGTCCGGTGACCCAGGTTTGGTCTGGATGGATGAGCCAGGCGAGAGCAGAGGCGATGTCGTCGGGGGTGCCGATGCGGCCGAGGGGGTGCATTTTTTCGGAAACGGCCCGGGCGGGGCCCCGGGTGAGGCGGGCGGTCATGGGGGTTTCGGTGAGTCCGGGGGCGACGGCGTTGACGCGGATATTTTTGCGGGCGCAGGTGGCGGCGGCGGAGCGGGTGAGCCCTTCAATCGCGCCTTTGGCGGCGGCGATGGTTTCATGATTGACCATGCCGGTGCCCGCGGCCACGGAGGACATGAGGGCGATGCTGCCGCCGTTGGGCATTTTCTCGACGGCTTCCCGGAGAATGGTGAAGCTGCTGAACACATGGATGCGCATGACCTCGGTGAACTCGGCGGGGGTGGTGCGGTGGAGGGGTTTGAGGAAAAGATTGCCGATGCAGTTGACGACGGCATCCACGGAATCATGGCCTTCGAAGGCCCTGGCGGCTTCGCCGGGGCGGGTGGCGTCGGCTTCGACTTTGTGGACGGAGGCTGGGAGGTCGTCCAGGCGGCTGAGATCGCGGCTGACAGCGGTGATGCTGAAGTCGTCGGCCAGGCGGCGGACGAGGGCCTGGCCGATGCCGCCGGAGGCGCCAAAGAGAATGAGGACGGGTTTTGACATGGGGTAATCTCCGGGAAGGGTTTGGGTTTAAAGGGTTTGGATCAGGTGCCGGGCCTGCTTGCGGATGGCGGATAGTTCGGTGTCGTCGATGCGGTCGAGATTGCGGACCTGCAGGCTCATGCGGGGATTGGCGGCGAGTGTGTCGCGGTGCCGGTCGAGAAAATCCCAGTAGAGGGTGGTGAAGGGGCAGGCGTCGTCGCCGGTGCGGTTGGCGGGGTTGTAGCGGCAGGATGCGCAGGCGTTGCTCATGCGCTGGATATATTTTCCGGTGGCGGCATAGGGTTTGCTGGCCATGATGCCGCCGTCGGCGTATTGGGACATGCCGAGGGTATTGGGGAGTTCGACCCACTCGACGGCGTCGAGGTAGACGGCCAGGTACCATTCGTGGGTCTGGCGGGGATCGACACCGAGGAGGAGGGAGAAGAGACCGGTGACCATGAGGCGCTGGATGTGATGGGCGTAGCCAAAGGTGAGGGTCTGGGTGAGGGCGTCGCGCATGCAGGCCATGTCGGTTTCGCCGGTCCAGTACATCCCGGGCAGATCACGGGTGGCGTTGAGAGCGTTTTTTTGGAGGTAGCCGGGCATTTCCATCCAGTAAATTCCGCGGACATATTCGCGCCAGCCGATGAGTTGACGGATGAAACCCTCCGCGGCTTCGAGGGGAATGCGGTCAGGATTGGCCCGCCAGGCCTTCTCGACCGCTTTGCAGACGGTGACCGGATCGATAAGCTTCACATTGAGCGCGCAGGAGAGCCGGGCGTGATAGAGAAACGGTTCGCCGGTCCAGATGGCGTCCTGATATTTTCCGAAGAGAGGGAGGCGGTGTTCGATGAAATCCTCCAGCGCTTCGGCGGCCTGAGCGGGGGTGACCGGCCAGTCGAAGGTGTTGAGGTCGCCGGGATGATTCGGGAAACGGGTGTTGATTTCGTCGAGAACTGCGCGGGTGATGCCGTCGGGCGGGAAGCGCTTACCCTGCGGGAGGTTTTCGGGACCGCTTTTGGGAAAGGCGGAGCGGTTGGCGGCATCGTAATTCCATTTGCCGCCCTCGGGATTGCCGTCGGCATCCAGGAGCAGTCCGGACTGCTTGCGCATTTCCCGGTAGAAGTATTCCATGCGGAGCTGTTTGCGTCCCTTGGCGTATTCGCGGAAGGCTTTGGGAGAGGTGAGAAAATGACGGTCGGGGAGCCATTCGAGTTCGATTCCGTGGTTTTTGGCGAGGGCGGTGAAGGTTTGATAGAGATGATATTCTCCGGGGGGCACCATGCGGAGTTTGTCAGGGTTGATTTGCCGCAGATCCCGCTCGAACGCGGATTGGAAATCGGGGGTGTCTTCGGTTTCGGCGAAGGTGCGGTAGGTGAGAGGCAGGCCCCGGCGGAGAAGGTCCTCCCGGAAGTGCCGCATGGCGGCAATGAAGTATGCAGTGCGGATTTTGTGACTCCATATCCGTGTGGTTTCCGCCGTCACTTCCGTCATCCAGTAGTGGTGTTCGGCGCCGGGTTCTCCTTCAAAGATGGCGGAGTGAGGGTCGAGCTGATCGCCGAGGATGATGTTCAGGATTTTCATGTGGAGCGGCTTGCGGATCGGACCGGGGCGGTTAGGGTGGCGGAATGAAAACAGACGTGTTGATGGGCTGGGATGCGGCGTGGACTCCGAACGGAACCGGGGCCTGGGCGGTTGCGGTCGGCGGTGAAGTGGTATTGCATGAGGTCACGCCTTGTGGAGACGGGTTGTTGACGTGTCTGGATGAGATTTTGGGGGAATTCCGGCCTGCGGTGATCGCAATGGATCTGCCGCTGGCGGTTGGCGGGGTCAGGGGCTGGCGGAAAGCGGACTTGGAGACCACGCGGGCGTTCACCCGGTTTGGATGTCCGGTGCACAGTCCTACTGCTGAAAGGCCTGGGGCCTGGGGGGACCGGATTGTGGAGGTGATGTCTGAACGGGAGTATCATTTGAGGTTGTCGAAATCCTGTGGCCAGGGGGTATTTGCGGAAGTGTATCCGCATACTGCATTGTTAGAGATCTATCGGCGCGCCCGGCGGCTGCCTTACAAGGCGGGTCGGTCGAAACAGTACTGGCCGGACCTCGGGCGGGAGGAGCGGGTTGAAAGACTGCTGCGAACGTACCGGGAGATTTGGGGCCGGTTGGAAACGGCCTGGACGCTGCCGCCCTTTCCCGGCGTGAGCGATTCACCGCGCCTTAAAGAGTTGAAAAAGCTGGAGGATTTGACCGATGCGCTGGTGTGTCTGCACGCGGCGCGGGGAATCCAGACAGGGCGATACCGACCATACGGGGACAAAACTGCGGCGATTTGGAACCCGGATGCGGCGGGGCTTTTGCGCCAGACAGCGGATATGTCAGGAGAGGAACCGAAGAAGAAGGCGTGAGGTGCCCCGCGAATGTCTTTGCCGTCCCGCGAATGCAGAGGAGGGGTGAGAGTCCAACGGATGCTTGCGCCGGACAACGGATATAAGACCGGGGTGATGGGGTTCTGTGTTGAGGTTGTGATGGAATTCCCATCGGTGAGCGGTGCTCACCTCTTCCATATTTTCTACTCCAGCTTTTGCCGCAGGGAGGCGGTGCTTTGTCCGCTGGATTGGGCCAAGTCGCGGAGAGACTCGTATTCGGGGAGATCGCGGGTGGTGCCGTCGGGGAGATGGTGGCGTTTGAGACGGAGCGGTCCGTGCTGGGTGTTGGTTTGGATCTCTTCGCGGGACAGAATGGTGCGGGTCATGTCCAGTCGGCGGATGCCGAGGGTGGGGAGGCGGAGGAGCAGATGCCGGGTCAGTTCGTCGGCGCGGGCGGGTTCGCAGAGGACTTCGAGCATGTGGGCGGGGCGTCCTTTTTTCATGAGGATCGGACTCAGCCAGGCGTCGAGGGCACCGAGGTCGAGCAGATCTCCGAGAAGGTCGGCGCCGAGATCTTCGGGGGTGACGTTGTCGAGGTTGGTTTGCAGGAGGGTGACCGGCTGCCGGTCGCTGGCCGTGCTGTCACAGAGGCTGAGGCGGAGGGCGTTGGGCTGATCGAGATCGCGGGTGCCCGCGCCCATGGCGGTGGCGGTGACAGTGAGGACGGGGATGTCGAAGGAGGGGCTGAGGGCTTTGAGGATGACGGCGCCGGTCGGGGTGGTCATTTCTTTGGCGACCGGACCGGGAAAGGTCGGCATGCCCTGGAGAAGCCGCTGGGTCGCGGGGGCGGGAACCGGCAGACGGCCGTGGGCGGTTTTGACAAAGCCGGATCCGGTGCAGACCGGTGTGCTGTACACGGCATCGGCAGAAAGTTTGTCGATGAGCAGGGCGGCACCGACGATATCGACAATGGCGTCCTCCCCGCCGACTTCGTGAAAATGAACCTCCTCAAGCGGGATACCGTGCATGTCGGCCTCGGCTTCGCCGAGATCCTTGAACATGGCGAGGGCGAGGGTTTTGACGGAATTGGGCAGATCAGCGTGTTGAATCAAATGGACGATGTCCCGATACGCGCGGTGCGCATGGCCATGATCGTGGGTGTGCTCATGCTCATGCCCGTGTCCATGTTCATGTTCATGATCATGATCGTGGCTGTGCCCGTGTTCGTGCCCATGGGTATGTCCGTTTTCATGTCCGTGTCCGTGGTCATGCCCATGCGCCTCCGGCGCATGCCCATCGATGGTGACCGTGGCTTTGCGGCAGCGGATGGTGGAGCGGATGACGTCCTCAAATGAGACGGTGACCTTGTCGAGCCCCAGGCGGGCGGGCAGGGTGGTGATGTCGGACTCGGCGTTGAGAAGCGGCGCGAGAGCGCCGAGGAACATGTCGCCGCTGATGCCGGAATAGGGTTCGAGTTTGAGTTGGGGCATAGAGGTTAGTGTAAGAGAACCCTTCTATATTTCAATTTCAAACGTGTGGAACCTGCCGGTGATATCCAGTTTGACTCTTTGGCACAGCATTTTGTTTCGCACCAGAATGATCTGGCCTTCACCTCCGGCACGGATAATCACAATGCGGCCAGTGAACAGCTCTCCGGCACGGCCTTCCGACACCGTATGGAGTCGATCACCGATTTGCAGTATAGTCCCGTCTTCAGGCAAACGCAATTCTGAATCTTTTGACATAATTCCTAATCTCCGAAACGACTTCGATCCCGTAGATAAAGGGCGATCTTTCCCACAACGAAAATGAGAATCAGCCATCCGAGGTTGTGGAGCCTCCAGGCTCGGCGTCCGGGGTTTTTGAACACAATGTGAAACGGTGTTTTCGAATGCCAAAGGCATTACACTCATAAGCCAGGGGCGTTGCCCTGACGCGTATACATATTTCGATCCCCGAAGGGGATATTCACCGTAGCCGTGGGCAAGGGGCGCTCAAGCCCCGCCGCCCACGGTTTTTGTACAAAGAGATAGCAAACCCTGAAAAGGTTACTCACCTTGAACCCGCCTTATTCGCCTTCAAAATCCGCTGGGTGAGGCATCCCTTCAGGATCCAGGATTTTTTTTTACGTTCCCACCGTGGGTGTCTCGCTGCGCGCGAAACCCACGGCTACGGTGAATTGCCCGTTCCGGGCAAAAAAAACATGCGCATTTTTTAATTCTTGAAATGTGTATACTCGTCAGTGCGTTGCCCCTGGCTAACGGGTTGTATCCCGTTGAGATAAAAACGGCGGACGGAAAAATAAAGTTTTGTGGAACCGCCCCGCAGTGTGCTGCCGCAGCATGCGAAGCGCGAAGGCGCATGCGGACCCGAACGCGGGGTGATATGGATGCTTGGAGCCGAACCGAGTCGGTCAGTTCCCGGGTACCCGATTCTGATTGAGTAGCTTTTGCATTCGATTGAGCTGACAAATACCCGTGGATCCAAAGAAAATCATAATTAAACCAATTGAGGTCATCCTCATCCCACTGCCGAAGTAGCAATCTTTCCGTTCTAATCATGCGTCGCCTCCATTCTCTGGTTGGGCATATACATTCTGCCCAAACGACATGGCTCACAGATGCGCGTTCAGTGCATTCTGTGCAGCCAATTGTTCAGCTTCCGCATAGGGGATTTTCCACACGGTCTTTTTACCATCCCACAGGGGAATGGGTTCTTTCTCGGCAACAGCCTTTTGCAGGACCTTCAATGCGGCGCGGTTCATGGCCTGCTGAGCCAAGAGGGTATCAGGGTTTTTACTGGTCTTTTTCATCGATGAGTTCCGGGTTTCCATAAGCAGTATCCCACACTTTCCAGTCATCTGCAATCTGTTTGTAAAGATCAAGGTTAGCCAGCCCCCTTTCAAAGCGTCTTTTGATTACATCCGCAGGGATATGATGACCACCCTGCTTCACGCGTTGCCGAACCCGTTCCTGAGCCAGTTCAACGGTGGGGAGCGTCAGAAAGTGCAAAACGACTATATATCCCTTCGATTTTGCCTCCAGGAGAAGGCGAAGATGGCTTTTTCCACTCAGCGTGCTTTCCAGGGCGAAGGATTCACATCTTCGAAGGCATTCCCGGACCCGATCCAGCAGGATTTTCGAGGCTTCAATCGCAACCTTTTCAGGAGCAAACGGGGAGAGGCCAGCCGCAATCAGGTCGGCATTCAGAAAATTGTCCATGGCGGCTTCTGCCGGGAGAAACTCTGTGGCAAACGTGGTCTTCCCGGCTCCATTCGGGCCTGCGATCAGGATACAGGTTTTCATAAGCCGGTTTATGACGATGCAATGGTGTCCTGTCCAGAATCATGCGGAAAAATCTTCGCAATGAGAGGCCCGATGGCCGGGCGGTCATCTTCAGAAAAATCGGATTCATCACTGTATTCAATCACTTGGAATTTTTCATAAAGCCACTTACTGATAGGAAGTCCAATTGTAATTCCCCTCATTGTCGACAAGCCAAATACAGTCCAGTCCGTCCTGTTGGGAATAGTAACCGACTCTTCGGATTTCGCCTATCTCATGCCCTTTTTTCCTCGCATGAGGCCATAATTTTATAAGCCGCAAAACACTTCCGGGAGGTATGGGGATGATTTTTTTCATTTGCTGAACGGCTACCCTGACCGGACTGTCAGTCCCGCCTCTCTTCGGGAGTTTCGCTTCCGACTGAAGCGGCTGACCGGGCGGAACTGGTTCGTCTCCATGGAATACCGGCTTGCACAGTTGCGACTCCACGTCAGGGGATGGATGAACTACTACGGACTCTCCGAACCGCACAGCCACTGGCAGGATCTTGCCCGGTGGGTTTTCCGGCGGCTTCGGCTCTGCTACTGGGTCATGTGGAAACGACCACGGACCCGGATCGGCAATCTGCTGAAGCTGACCGATGACCCGAGAACGGCAATCGGCCTGGGGCGCAATTCAGTCGGCCCGTGGAAAGCGTCCCGAATGCTGGGGTTGGTCCTTACGAATGAATGGCTGATGGAGCAGGGTGCAACGCATCTTGCGCAGGAGTGGGAGCGATGTGCCGCCCCTTCGTTGAACCGCCCCGCTGTGTGCCGCCGTAGCAGGCGAAGCGCGAAGGCGCATGCGGACCCACCTTCGTCCTGCGGGCTACGGCGTGGCATGCCCGCACGCGGGGTGGTGTGGGAGCTGGGAGCTGGCCCTAGTACTCAGTAAAGCATAAATCTTCGCATAGGACCGTGAGATTCCGAGTGGAT
>JAFIGD010000043.1 GCA_020831625.1 Verrucomicrobiota bacterium
ATGCTGCGTCAGCGGGTGAAGACGTTTTCGCGCGGGGTGGCGATTGGCGGGGATGTGTTTTTGGGTCGGTTGATGACGGAGTATCGTGGAAGTTTCGGCAAGGACCGGAAGGCTGCGGGGCGGAAGCTGCCGGGGAAGGAGTGGCTGGGGATGGAAGCCATGCGAGTGACGAATGGGGGGAATGACGAGTGACGAATGGGGGGAATGACGAGTAACGAGTGACGAGTGACGAATGGGGGGAATGACGAGTGATTCGATTGACGAGTGACGATTGTTTCGAGGGCGGAATACGGACTGCAACGCCACCAAAGCGATGCTGGAATTTACGGGAAGGAGACTTAGCTTCTTAAACGGAATCGGGTTCGGGGTCGCTTAGGTTTACAATAAAGATAAAGTGGTCATCGGGCAGGTTTCACATAAGAGGTCGGAGGTCGGCTGTTACTGGGGGTTGATTCGGAAAGGTGGTTCGTTAACTGTTTTCGCCATGCTCCCGGGCGAGGTCTTTGAGGCCCTTGAGGTCAAGCTTGCCGGTGCCGAGGACGGGGAGGCTGTCCACGGGGAGCCAGGCGTTGTTGTCGGGTTTCCAGAGGTTGGGGATGTTGGACTTGCGGACCGCTTCGCGGAAATCCTCCGGATTGCCGAGGTCGCGCTGGTACACGACGATGAGGCGCTCGCCTTTTTTCTCGTCGGAGACACCGGTGACGGCGAGGTCGTCGGTCGCGCAGCCGAGGGCCTCCTGCAGGGCGGCCTCCACGGCGGAGTGGGAGACCATTTCGCCCGCGAGTTTGCTGAAGCGGGTGAGGCGATCGGTGATGGTGATGAAGCCGTCGGTGTCCATTTTGACAATGTCGCCGGTATTGTACCAGCCGTCCTGAAGCACCTCGGCGGTTTTATCGGGGTTGTTGAGATAGCCGTGCATGACACTGGGGCCTTTCACCCAGAGCAGGCCGGGGGTGTCGGGCGGGAGGATCTCTCCGGTATCGGGATCGGTGATACGGGTGAGCAGATTGGGCAGCACCCGGCCGACGCCGCCTTCTTTGCATCCGGTTTGGCGGAGGCCGTCGGCGTCCACGTCGGGTACGTTCACGGCGATCACGGGCGAGCATTCGGTGGCTCCGTAGCCTTCGAGGGGGCGGATGCCGTAACGCTTTTCGAACATGTCGCTGAGTTTGGGACGGAGTTTTTCGGCGCCCACGCAGACCCAGCGGAGATGGGCGAAGCTTTTAGGGTCGATTTTCCGAACCCAGGCCATGAGGAAGGTGGGGGTGCCCACGAGGATGGTGGCCTTGTAGTCTCCGGCGATGCGGCTGATGGCGTCGGTTTCGAGGGGGTGATGATGATAGGCGACACCGATGCCGCGCAGGAGGGGGAACCAGAGGGTGGTGGTGTAGCCCATGGAATGGAAGAAGGGCAGCACCGCGCAGATGCGGTCGTCAGTCTGGGGTCGGGCGACCACGCTGAAGCCGTCGATGTTGGAGAGGATATTGTGATGGCTGAGTTTGACGCCTTTGGGTTCGGCGGTGGAGCCGCTGCTGAAGAGGATGGTTAGCGGATCGGAGGGATCCCAGAAGCGGTCCCGGACCAGCAGATTGGTCGGGATGAGTTTGGCTTGGAGCAGGGCGGTGATTTTTTCGGTTTTACCGATGGCGGCGCTGAGATCCTCGGCATAGATCACGTTTTCGGGCAGGGGGAAGTCGGGGAATTTCTCCATGACCTTGCGGGAGGTGATCAGGGTTTTCATTCCGGTTTGGCTGATGGCGGAGCGGATCGCGCTTTCGGAGGCGGTGTAGTTGAGGTTGACCGCCACGCGGAAGTCCATGGCCAGGGCCAGATTCACCAGGGCACCGCCGGCGGAGGGCGGAATGAGAACCCCGACGGCCTCGGGGTCTCCGGCGAGGAGCGGGCGCAGTTTTTTCCGCAGCAGCAGGGAGGCGATGAGGGTGCGTCCATAGGTGAGTTCTTTTCCGGCGGAATCGGCGACCGCCAGGCGTTTCCAGTGTTTTTTGGCGCATCGGACAAAGCCTCTTCCGGCCGAGCCGCGGATGGGGGCGTAGGCGTCGGTTGCGGTGGCGGCCTGATGCATCACGGCGTTGCGCAGGTCCTCCACCGTGGAGGAGGACGGCAGCGCGTCGCCAATGGAGACGGTGATCTGGGTTTGGAAATCGCCGGGCTGCAGCAGCCGGGGTTCGCCGGCGGCGAAGCTGGCGCGGGTGCCGTAGCCGCCTTCGATGTACACGGGAATCACGGGGATATCACTGTTTTTGACGATGCGTTCGAATCCCGGTTTGAAGGGCAGCATGTGTCCGGTGCGGGAGAGGTGGCCTTCGGGGAAAATCGCGACAATGAACCCTTCGTCCAGGGCCTGGCGCGCGGCCAGGAGGGATTTCAGGATGGCTTTGGGGTTGTCCCCTTCCTGAATGGGAATCACGCCGTTGAGTTTCAGGAGTTTGCTCATCCAGGCGGGGCAGGATTCCAGATAGTCCCGGGACATGAGAAAGCGGATCCGCCGCTGCTGGATGGCGGTCACCCAGATGGCGTCCATGAGACTGACGTGGTTGCAGACGAGCAGGGCGGGACCCTGGGCGGGAATGTTTTCCGCGCCGTTGGTGCGCAGGCGGTAAAAGCAGCGGGTGAGGAAGATGACCACGAAGCGCACAAAGAAGTCGGGCAGGATGGCGAAAGAGCCCAGAGCGAGAAGGGCGACCAGACCTCCGATGAGGAGAAAGCTTTGTGCGCCGGTCAGTTGCAGGATGGCGGAGCAGAGATAGAGCAGGCCGGCGGCGAGGAGAACCCCGAGCCAGCTCAGCCAGCCGGAGGCGGCGATGACTTCGCCCATTTTCTCCGGAGGGGAGCGGAATTGAAGAAAGGACTGGAGCGGCACCACAAAGAGGCCGGCGCCGAGGCCCATGATGAAGCTGAAGCCGTAGGCGGAGAGGATTGCCCCCTGCGGAATGCCCCAGAGGCCGACGCAACTGACCGCCAGCAGGGTGGAGCCGATGGGGACAATGCCGAATTCGATGCCGCGGCGGCTGACCTTGCCCGCGAACAGCGAGCCGATGCCGATACCGAAGGCCACCACCAGGAAGAGGGATGTGGCCTGTTGCTGATTCTCCATGCCCAGATGTTCCATTCCGTAGGTGAGCATGTTGAGCTGCACAAAGGCTGCGATCATGAGGAAATAGGCGGAGGACCAGACCGCGAGGGCCAGAAATCCGTCTTTATGCACCCACTTCATGGTCCGGTACACATCGCGGATGAAAAAGACGCTGGCCTTGGAGGATCCGCCGGCAACCGGGGTGGCGGGAATGCGGGTGGCGGCGTACAGGCCGAGGGCGGCGACGGCGATACTGGAGAGGCCGACCCCGCGTCCGAGCAGAATGTAAAAGAGCGGGGCCGCCGCCGTGCCGATAATCATGGCCAGATAACTCGCGGCCGACATGAAACTGTTGGCCCGGGAGATGTTTTCGCGGCCGACGAGTTCGGGAACAATGCTGAATTTGGTCGGCGAGAACAGCGCGCTCTGCACCGACATGGCGAACATGGCGAGCAGCATGATTTCCCGGCTGTGAAAATACACCCCGACCGCGCCCAGGGTCATGACGCCAACCTCCATGATTTTGACACTCAGAACGATTTTATGTTTGGCCACCCGGTCGGCCAGCACGCCCGCCGCGCCGATGAAGATGAGAAAAGGGATGGCGAAAATCGCGCCGACAACGGCGTTGACCTCATTGGTGTTTTTTTCGGGCCAGGCGTAGACCATGGCGTAGATGACCGCGAGTTTGAACAGGTTGTCGTTCAGCGCGCCGCCGAACTGGGCGGCGTTGTGCCAATGAAAGGGTCCGAGGGAGGGGGCCTTGTTTTTCATGCGGATCTCCGGTTGTGTTTGCTGTCTGTCAGTCGTGTTGCTGTGAAGGGGAGTGAGTGGTGTTTTGCATCACGTTGCGTTGAATCCATAGGTGAATTCGATCCGCTTCGCGAGAGAAATTGATGTCCAGGGGGAGGACATGCCCGGCGGGCTCCTCGATGTGAAGGGTTTTCACGGGAGCGGTCAGGGCTTCAAACCAGGCTTTGGCGGTGTCGTTGCGCACCACCCGGTCCTCGCCGGGCAGGACCAGGTGCACCGGGAAGTCCATCCTGGCGTCGGCCTCCCTCAGCTCGTCCATGGTTTGATAGAGGAGGCGGTAAATATGATTCGGCACAAACGGATCCCGGAGGGTGCGGGGGCGGGGCGGATGCACGCGGGCATGGTCGGGGAACAGGCTTTCCACGAGCATGCGCCGGGGGAGAATGCGGTCGCCGACCTCAAACCATTGACGGGTGGAGAGAACCGGACTGCGTTCGTCGGAAATATCGAACATCGGGGCATAGAGAACCAGCGCGTCCGTATCCAGCCGGTCATGAACGGCAAGCCAGGAGGTCAGCGCCCCGCCCATGGAATGGGCCAGAACCACGACCTGTTCATGCTCTTCGCGAAGCGCTTCGATTTCGGATTCAATGGCCTCAAATCCTTGTTCCCGGCTGACCGTGCGTTTGACCGCTGGCGGTTCGCCCCAGCCGGGAAGGCGCATGGCCCGGACGGTGTAGCCGCGCTCGGCCAGTTCGGGGGCCAGTTTGGACCAGACCTGGGGGGAGTCTCCAAATCCGTGGACCAGCAGCAGCGCGGTGTCGCCTTCGCCGAGGGTGTAGGGCAGGGCGAAGAGCGCCACGCCGTCCCCGTCCCGCTCGATGTCCCGGTCCCAGCTCCGGTAGCGGACGTTGAATACGGCGCAGGCTCCCATGGGAAGCGTGAGGGCTGCCAGAAGTACCGGAAGCCAAGGGTTCTGTCGGATCACCATGTTTTGTTTCATGGCTCCACTTTAAACATGACAATAATATTGTCAATATGTTTTTTGAACTTTTCAGCGTTCGTGGGTGAACGTGACGTTTCCGGAAGGATCCACGGTTTGGCGGAAGAAGGCGTCACCGGCATCAATTGTGAGGGTTCCGTCCTCCCAGGCCGCGGAAACGGGGGCGTTGTCATCCATGGGGCGGAAGAGGTCGAAATGGGTGTCCCAGTCGCAATGCTCTCCGTCCCGTTCGATATGCGGGCGGTTGTCGTCGCTTTGCCATTGAAGGGTCAGGGTGTGGCCCTCGACGGCCTGAAGACGCACGCGGCCCTCCTTGAGCCCGGAGAGATCGAACTCCGCGCTGGCTAAAACCGCCTCGCGGAATGCGGCCGCGTCCTTGAAATCCTCCGCGTCCGCGGCCAGGAGGGCGAAGCCCGCATAGGCGCCTTCATTCTGACGGGTCCGGACCGTGACGGTTCCCCCGGAGGCTTCGCGCACCGGACGGACGGCGTCGCCCGGAAGATTTAAGGGATGGATGGCCAGGTAGGTTTTGTCATGTTCCAGGAACCAGATTCCCGATTCGGTTTCCACTTTGACTTCTCCGGGAACATTAAAAATGAAGTCCGCCCGGTCATCCCGCCGCAGCCAGATCAGCGCGTTCCGGAACTGACCGATCTGATCGCCCGGGCGGAGTCCGTTGATGCGGTTTCCGCTGTTCGCCTGAAAGAGCCGGGCTCCGCCGCCGGAGCGGTCCATGGCGAGGTCAAAGGCCCGCACATCGCCCTGCGGGCTTCGGCTCACGGCGCTGCCCATGTAATAGGATTTTCCGTAGAACACGGTTTCCCAGGTTTCGGGGCGATCGCCCTGCCCGGGGAGCCAGAAGGAGTAGGTGGGTTTGGTGTTGATCATTTCGGCCGGACGCGGGAAGCGTCCCTGACCGATGCGCAGGGTGGCCAGCGGGGGGCGGTATCCGCTGGTGATTGGATGAAAGAGATCATAATAGGGACGGGAGACCGGATCAGGTCTGTCTCCGAAGCGGAGCCACACATAGCTGTTCAGTCCGCCGCCGGTCCGTTTGGTGGGGGCCACGGCCTCACCCCGGTAGTATTTGATCGCGGCCGAGGTGTAGAGATAATCGAGCGCGGCTTTGGCCAATGCGACGACCTCTTCGTCCCGGGCGAAATCGTACAGGTTATGAAAGGGGGCCATTGTGTGGTGTAAATAATTCTCGCTGTCCCACTCTCCGTGATGATTTCGGTAGAGGGCGACCACAAAATTTTTGAGTTTGTTTTTGTAGAGGCGGCGCACGGTGTCGTTGCCGGTTTCCTCGGCCATCAGGTAAACGGAGATGTCGCGCATGGCGCGCAGATTGTCGGTGTTCCGGGCGTCGGCCCGCGTGCCGCGCACCTCCGGATCCCATCGTCCGCCCACGGGGCCGGTTCCGACGCCGTGGAGCGGATGGGGGTGGGGATTGGCCAGGCGCTCCAGATCTTCATAAATTTGCCAGCCCTGATCCGAATACTGCCGCCACCAGGCGGTCCATTTCTCCGGGTCATCCCCCAAATCCTCTCCGTCGAATTCATCTCTGACGACCCCGTCAATCGCATCATCGGGAAGCTGGGCGATGTTTTCACGGAACTGCTCCAGCATCCTCAGTGCCGTTTCACGGACGACGGGATCCCCGCCGGTGAGAGACCGGACCAGTTCAAAGCTGGGGCGCGGATCTTCGGCGGTCCAACGTTTCGCGCCGTCGAACATGGTTTGGCGGTATTCCGGATCCAGTGCGGGTCCGAAAAAGAAATATTTCCGCATCTGACCTTTCAGCGTGAAGCTCCAGTAGTAATCGATACCTTTCGTCCAGCGGTGATCCGTTCCGCCCTGGCGGTCGGGGGTTTGCAGCGCCTCAATCACCGCGTCGTGGCTGCCGAGCAGGTAATTGTACATGGTCCGGGGAAAGGTGTCTTTTTCCCGCTCCTGGGTGGTGTTAACGCCGATTTGACCCTCAAAGTGGCGAATGACATGGTTGGCCCGTTCCCAGTAAGCCGCCTCTTCCGCTTCCGGCAGGGGCGGATTCCGCAGGGCCTCCGGCACGCCGGGGGGGAGAACCCGAATGAGTCCGTTATCGGTTTGGACGCGGTCGCGCGGATGGATTTCGGCTTGCAGTGTAACCAACGGGGCGGCTGAAAGGATAAAACAAAGGGCGGATGCTAAGGTAGTGCGTGTGCGATATGACTTCATAAGTACAACTCCGTGTGAATACTAAAATTACGCTTCAAGTATGTCAGATCATTCGGGAAAGATCAAGGCGTCTGCCGGAATAAGGCGCGGTTCAGGATACCGGTTCGAAGGTCACCGGAACAAGTCCGCGCACCGCGTTGAGCAGATAGAGGGCGTCTGACGGATCGATGTCGGTCGGAGTGAGAACGGCTTCGCGCAGTTCGCCGGCATCCAGCAGGGCCTGGCGGGCGGTGCCGGGGAGGAGGCCGCTGGAGAGGGGCGGGGTTAAGCGTTCGCCGTTGCGCTCCAGCACCAGATTTCCGATGGTGAACTCCATGAGTTCCCCGTCTTCATTGATGAGCAGGGTGTCGTCCGCTTCAGGACACCGTTCCCGCGCGGCGGTGTACACGGAGCGCCGGGTGGTTTTGTGGCGGAGTTCCGGGTGATTTCGCGGAGTGGCGGCGGTGTCGAGTGCCACCCGCAGGTTGCTCTTTTCCGGGGGAAGCGGCGAGGCGGTCCATTCCAAGCCGCCGTCCATGTCCGCCAGCAGCCGAAATTTTTGCGGGCTTTGGAGGGTTTCCAGCCGCGCAGTGAATTCCGCGTCGAGGTCTTCAGCGCGGACGGCGAAGCCGAGTTCCCGACACGAGCGCAGCAGGCGTTCCCGGTGACAGGGCCACAGGGCGCAGCCTTCGCCGGGGACGGCCTTGAGGGTTTCGATGAGGTGAAAGGGTTTGGCCGGGTTGCGGATGATGTTGGCTTTAAGCCGGCTTTCACGGTATTCGTCTTCGGGGTCGCTGTCCCACACGATGCCGCAGCCGGTGTCGTAGCGGAGGGCTTGTGCGGCGCGATTGATGACCGCGGTGCGGATGGCGACATTGAATTCTGCGGCGCCGTCGGCGAACAGTCCGCCGACGGCTCCGGTGTACACGCCGCGGGGTTCGGGTTCCAGGTCTTGAATCCACCGCATGGTTTGCCGCTTGGGGGCTCCGGTGATGGAGGCGCAGGGGAAGAGGGCGCGGAGAAGGTCCCAGACCCCGGCCCGGGTTTGCGCCTGAACGGTGGAGGTCATTTGCACAAGACTGGGATAGGGTTCGATCGCGAAGAGCGACTCAACCCCGACGGTTCCGGGTACCGCGCATTTTCCGAGATCGTTGCGGATCATATCGACGATCATCACGTTTTCGGCGCGGTCTTTGGGGGAGCTTCGCAGCGCCTGTTCGCCTCCGGGCGGCGCGGTGCCTTTCATGGGGCGGCAGCGGACGTGTCCGTCTTTCAGATGAAAAAACAGTTCGGGGGAGGCGCTGAGGATGATCCGGTCTCCCTCATCGAGGTAGGCCTGATGCCGGGCGGACTGCCCGGCGCGCAGGGCGCGGAACAGACTCCAGGGATCTCCGGTGAAGCGGGCGTAGGCGGGGGAGGTGAAGTTGACCTGATAGGTTTCGCCGTCGGCGATGGCTCCGCGGATTCGGTTGATTCGTTCGGCAAATTCCCCGGCGGTGAGGCTTTCGCGCCAGGCGTCGCAGGTGAAAGGGCCGGGATGGCGGTTCCGGGGCAGTCCGGGATTCTCGGTTTCATAGACCGAAAAGCGGGCGTAAGGGGTGCCTTCGGGCGGGCGGCGGCGGGGCAGGGAGGCGTCAAACGCGGCGGCGGCCTCGTAGGCGATCCAGCCGACGGCGTGCAGGCCCCGGGTCTGTGCCTCCCGCGCTTTGCGGATGACAGACTCCACCTCTTCCGGGCGGTTGGCTTCAAGCACCCGGAGCGGATTGCGGAAGTGAACCCAGCGGACGGAACCGTCGCGGTCCGTCCGCTGGAGCGCGGAAAATCCGGGCTCGGACTCAGGGAAGGTATTTATCGGTGAGGGCCCCTTCGCTGGCGGAGGCGACGGTGGCCGCGTATTTGGCCAGAACTCCGCGGTTCACTTTGGATTTGGGCAGTTTCACCTTGGCCAGACGCTCTTTCATTTCCTTCTTGGAAATGTGCAGGTTCAGTTCCTGCTTTTCGGCGTCAATGCTGATGGTGTCGCCATTCTTGACGATCGCCAACGGACCGCCCACGGCGGCTTCGGGGGTGATGTGACCGACCACAAAGCCGTGGCTGCCGCCGGAGAAGCGTCCGTCGGTGATGAGGGCCACATCCTTGCCGAGGCCTTTGCCCATGACGGCGCTGGTGGGGGAGAGCATTTCCCTCATGCCGGGACCGCCTTTGGGTCCTTCGAAGCGGATGACGATCACATGGCCTTTTTTGATGGTGCCGTCGAGAATGGCTTTGAGCGCGGATTCTTCTGAAGAAAACACTTTGGCTTTGCCTTCAAAGAACAGGCCCTCTTTGCCGCTGATTTTGGCGACGGCGCCTTCCGGGGCGAGGTTGCCGCGCAGGATGACCAGATGGCTTTCGGGTTTAATGGGATTGCTGAAGGGGCGGATCACATCCTGACCCTTGGGATAGGGTTTCACGGATTTCAGGTTTTCGGCCAGGGTTTTGCCTGTGCAGGTCAGACAGTCGCCGTGCAGAAGGCCTTTTTTCAGGAGCATTTTCATGAGGGGCTGGGCACCGCCGATTTTGACGAGTTCGGCCATCACGTATTTGCCGCTGGGCTTGAGGTCGGCGAGCACGGGCACGTTTTTGCCGATGCGGGTGAAATCGTCGAGATCCAGTTTCACGCCGGTGGTCCAGGCCATGGCGAGGAGGTGGAGCACCGCGTTGGTGGAGCCGCCGAGGGCGCAGACCACGGTGATGGCGTTTTCGAAGGCCTTTTTGGTCATGATCTGTTTCGGAGTGATTCCGGCTTCGATCAGTTTGAGCACGGCCTCACCGGCGGCGCGGCAGTCGGCGGCTTTTTCGGGTGAAATGGCGGCCTGGGAGGAACTGCCGGGAAGGCTCATGCCGAGCGCCTCGATGGCGGAGGCCATGGTGTTGGCGGTGTACATGCCGCCGCAGGAGCCGGCTCCGGGTATGGAGACCCGCTCGATTTGCTCCAGTTCGGCGTCGTCGATGTCGCCGCGGGCGTGGGCACCGACGGCTTCGAAGACGGAGACGATGTCCACGTCTTTGTCTTTGTGGCGTCCGGGGAGAATGGTGCCGCCGTAGACGAACACGGCCGGCCGGTTGAGGCGGGCGATGGCCAGCATGCAGCCGGGCATGTTTTTGTCGCAGCCGCCGATGGCGACAACGCCGTCGAACATCTGACAGCCGACCACGGTTTCGATGGAGTCGGCGATGACCTCGCGGGAGACCAGGGAATAGTGCATGCCGTCGGTTCCCATGGAGATGCCGTCGGAAATGGTAATGGTGTTGAAGATCACGCCCTTGCCTCCGGCGGTGTCCACGGCGGCGCAGGTTTCGCGGGCGAGCTGGTCAATGTGCATGTTGCAGGGGGTGACCATGCTCCAGGTGGAGGCGACACCGACCTGCGGTTTTTTGAAATCGTCGCGGTCAAAGCCCACCGCGTGCAGCATGGCGCGGGAGGCGGCGCGTTCCGGTCCTTCGGTGATTTGGGATGAATACGGACGGCAGGAGCAGCAGTCGGAACAGGCGGCGTTTTTTTTGGATGACATTTTTGGGTTCCTGGGTTTTGGGATTCGCACCGCCGTCGACGGGAATCGGAATTCAAAAGGACAGGGTCCGGCGACGGGGTGTGACGGGGCAACGGGTTGATGCGGTCCTGGGGCTTCCAAAATCCCATCATATCACAACCCCGTCACAACGGGGCTCATAAAGGAGATTAATTCAATACAGAAAATTGAAGTTGGTCGAGTCAAAACCAAGGCGATTTCACTTGGAATTCTCTTTGGAACGATGCAAAGTTCAGGGCGTGAAAGGTTTTTCGCATATTCGATGGACGGGCCGCATCGCGGTGTCCCGGTACTCCATGGCATTGATTACGCTCTGGCTTGTGGTCAGTGCGATGATCGCGCTTACGGCGCACAGGGTATATCCGGCTGAGAGCCCATGGATTCCGCTGGCGTTTCTGGGGGTGTTCCTGGCGCTGGGGGTCACGACCTACAGCGCCTTCCGCTGGATGCTGCAGGATGTTGAAAACGGGTTCGGAATGGAGTGGGGCAAGCGGGAGCACGCGGTGCATCTGGAGCGGGACTCGTTGCGGCTGGATTTGGAACAGGAGCGGATCCGGGTCCGGGATGTGACGGAAAAACTGAAAAACGCCTCGCTGCAAACCCGTCGGTTGCATTCTGTTTTTTCTCAGCTGTCCCATCCGGTCGCGTTTTTGGATCTGTTTGGGGAAATTCTGGACTTGAACACCTCCGCCAGTGATCTTTTCGGGGAAAACACCCGCCGGTTGAGAGGGCAGTCTTTGTTTGCACTCCCGGCGTTCGCTCAGGCGGGCGATCTGCGGCCGCTGCTGGAGAAGGCCGCGCGGGGGGAGGCGGTTCAGTTTCAGCAGGAGCTTTTCAGGCAAAACGGCGAATCGCACACACTGGTTTTATCGCTGAAAGCGGTTTTCGGGGAGAAAGAGCGGGCGGAGTTGATTATTCTCGAGGGGCAGGATATCACCGAACGCCTGAAGGCCGAGGCGGCGCTGCAGGAGACGTTTCAACAGTTTCAGCAAAGCCAGAAAATGGAGGCGGTGGGGCGTCTGGCGGGCGGGATCGCCCATGATTTCAACAACCTGCTGACCTCGATTCTCGGATTCAGCCATATGGCCCTCGAGGAAATCCCGCAGGACCTTGACGCGGTCGACGACTTGAAGGAGGTCATTCTGGCCGCCACCCGGGCCCAGAATCTGACCCAGAAACTCCT
Organism: Verrucomicrobiota bacterium; assembly: GCA_020831625.1. Classification (GTDB taxonomy): domain Bacteria; phylum Verrucomicrobiota; class Kiritimatiellia; order SS1-B-03-39; family UBA6053; genus PXAS01. The sequence continues at coordinate 11,802 of JAFIGD010000043.1, forward strand.
GGCGATTTCGCGGAAAGAATTGTTTAACAGCCGTCCCGTCGACTTGAATCAACTGGTGCGGGATATGAACAAACTCATTCGGGTGACGATTCACGAGAACATTGAAATCGTCAATGAGCTGAGTCCCGAATTCTGCACAATCATGGCGGACGTGACCTCGCTGGAGCAGGTGATATTGAATCTGGCGGTGAACGCGCGGGACGCCATGCCGCGCAGCGGCCGTTTGTATATCCGCACCGGCATCGAGGATATTCAGAACACCGCTGGTATTTTGCCCGAACCGGCGCCCGGCAAGTATGTGGTGTTTTCGATTCGCGACACCGGCTGCGGCATGGACGAGGAGGTGCTGGATCATATCTTCGAGCCGTTTTTCACCACCAAGGAGGCCGGGCAGGGAACCGGTCTGGGATTGTCGACAGTCTATGCGATTATGAAGCAGTATCAGGGGGGGATTCAAATTTGGAGCGAACCCGGGGTGGGTACGGACTTTAAACTCTATTTTCCTTATCATGAATACGCCGAACAAATGCTTTTGGATTTGCCGAAAGATGTGCGGCGTCCTCCTGAAAAAGGCAAGGAGACGATTCTGCTGGTGGAGGACGAGGACGGCGTGCGCCGGATGGCCTCCAAGATGATTGAATCGCTGGGCTACACCCTTTTGGCCGCAAGTGACGGCGAAGAGGGAGTCCGGGTGGCCGAGGCGCATGACGGGAAAATCGATTTAATCATCACCGATGTGGTCATGCCGAATCTGAGCGGCCCCGAGATGATCGACCGGCTGCGCATTTCCCTCGGCCATATTCCCCATCTCTACGTCTCAGGATTCACCATGGACAAGCTCGTGGAGCACGGCGCGGATGATTCCATGGAGAATTTGATCCGCAAGCCCTACAGCCGTGAGGATCTGGCCCGCCGCATTCGGCAAACGCTTGACGGAAACGCTTAAGGCCGCAGAATCAAAAAGCGGTTCCAGACGTCATCCCCGGCGTCATGCGGGGTGAGAATTTCCACACTGTCATACCGGTCGCGGGGCTGCACGACGACCACCGCGTCACCGGGCCGGGCCTGGCGAAAGGCCAGGGCGGCGCTGTCGCGGTTGTGCACATGCCGTCCGAGATGAAAGTCGAACCGGGCGGAATTGATGCCGACCACAAAGAGGGTCGGGGCCTCCTCCGTGAGAGGCCGGATGGAGCGGAGAAAGCGGCTGTGGAGCGCGTCCTCGTGGGTCCGGCTCCGCCAAAGATCCGCGCCGATGCCGATGCACAGGATCAGAGCGATTCGAAGCGTCAGTCCTTTGCGGGGCGCAAAATCCGAAAGCAGCCACACGGCCGGCGGCAGGAGCATCAGGGTATAATGATTCTGCTTGCTGGCGGTCATGCTGAGCAGCAGGAAGGTGACGCCGAACCAGACCCATGGCAGGGTGAGGGCGAATTTCGGGCGGGCGCGGGGAAAGGCGAGGAAGAGCGCGGGGCCCAGCATCGCGGGCAGGGTGTAGAAATAAAAGAGGACGCCGCGGTGGTTCGGGGAATCGAGGAAGGTGTCGCGGATTTCGTCCTGAAACGCGGCGCGGGCCACCGGATCGTTGAGCAGAAAGCCCGTCCAGCCGCCGCCGACCAGCAGGGGCGGCAGCAGGGCCGTCAGCCACCAGCGGACATCGCGCGGTTCGGCGCGGATCATGCATAGAAAGGTGATGAAGGGAATTACCAGTCCGGCGGGGCCCTTGCTGAGAATCGACAGGCACATGCCCAGGGCTGTCAACAGGCCGGTTTTCCGCTGAAAGCCCAGCATGGCCAGGATCATGCCGAAGGTGTTGACCATGTCGGTTTCGGCGAGAGGGGCAAAGCGCCAGAACCCGAAGGAGGCCAAAAGCAACAAGGGCGGGGTTCGGGAGCCGCTGAGGGTGTAGAGACTGAAGAGCGCTCCCAGGGCAACGAGGGCGAAGGGGAGCCTTGCGCGGGCGGCGGAATCCGTCAGACCGTCCGGCAGCATTGCGGCGGCGGCGAGCCAGTAGGGCAGGGGCGGCTTGCGGTAGCGGGGCTGATTCTGAAACTCCGGCCGGAGCCAGTCACCGGAATCCGCCATATTGCGGGCGCTGATGAGAACGCGAAGCTCCTGCTGTCGGGCCGGGGGACGCAAAAAGCCCGCCGGGATCAGCAAGAGGAGAGCCAGTCCGGTGATGAGCAGGAGGTCGCGGACCTTAGTTGTGCCCGTAGACATAAATCACCGGGAAAAGCGAATAGACCTCCGAGAGCCATTCGTTGAGGTCCTCATGCCGGATGTCGTCCGGAGCGAACACAAACAGCACCCGGATCAGCGGATCATTCGCCTCAAGATACGCCAGCCATTCCGCCGGGGTGTCGAGGGGGCGGCGCTCCTCCACCAGTGTGGGGGTGCGGGTTTCGTCCCAGAGTTCCTGAATTTCAAACAGCGTGGCCCGGAACCCCTCCTCTTCGCGGTGCAAATGAATCTCCAGCGGCTGGGAGGGGCGCCGGCTCCGCTCGCGGAACCTTTCCGGCGGCGCGAAGGCCTGATAGTAGAGCTGTCCCGCCACCGGCGGCTCAATGCGGATGCGCTCCTCCTCCTGTTCGAGCACATTCAGCTTGTTCGCGAAAAGCCGCAGATCGGCCAGGGTCAGTTCCGGACCGAAGTCGGGCGTGACCCAAAACAGCGTGGAGCCGGCCTCCTGTACCGATTCCATGAGTGATTCAATCGGCGCGGGGTCCGCGGAGGGGAGGGTCAGGGTGTGGTCCCGCTCGGGGCGGCGGCGGTCCTCCGGAGTGGGGCGCAGGCGTAAAATCACCGGCTGACCGTGTCGCGTTTCCAGGGCTTTGTTGCGGTTGTACAGACCGTAGACGGCGGTCTTGGCGCCCTGAACCGGCAGGTCGAACATGGTGTTGTGCAGATTAAAGGTCGAGGCAATGCTGTGGGGACTGAACTGATCGGCTCCGTAGACCTCTTTGTCTTCAATTTGCGGATGGGGCAGCATGGGCGCGCCGGTGAAAACCCAGGGCATATATTCCATGATTTCGCCGTCGGGGCGGGTGATCCATTCGTGGGCCGGGATTTCGCGGGGTTCCTCGTTTTCGTCCATCTGCACAATCAGCGAGGCGTCCACACTGTCGCCGCGGGGCCAGAGGCGGTGGGTGTTGGTGTTCACGGCGCCGCCCGGTTCGAGGCCGATGAATTCGAGGGCCGCGTGGAGTTCGCTGGGGGTCACCCAGGTGATCATAAGTGCCTCGTAATCCTGACCGCTCATGTCGGTGATCACAAAAAACTCGACCGGATCCCCCAAAATCATGCCGGTCATTTCCCCGAAGACGAGCACCTCCCGGGCTTCGCGGTCGGCAACTAAAAAGGGCGCGGTCATGATATGCTCTTTCCCGGCGTCCTCGATCGAATCAACAATGGCCGCGTGGGCTTCGACGGCGGCGGCCCGGGAGGTCGGGTCAAAACCGGCCTCCGGCTCGGGAATTTCCGATTGCAAAAAGATCAGAAGCGCCTGGGTGAAAAGTTTAAAGAGGTCGGGAATAAAGGTCATGATGTTCCTCAGGGTCAGCGGATGGTTCCAATACGTTCGTCGAGATAGCCGAGCAGACGGTTGCCGTCCGCGTCGGGCCAGCGGCCTTCCAGCACCGGGGTTTCCGACCACAGTTCCTGCGGAGGCATTTCCCGCAGCAGCAGCCGGTAGCTGGGCATGTCCTTCAGACTGTCGCGGGGATCGTACATCTTCGCGTTGCGGATGTAGCCCTCCTGCACCAGTTCCTCAATCTGCACCGGCATGCGCCCGGTGTCGTTGTAAAAGCTTTTGGTTTGCCGGATGATAATGCGCATCTGCTTGCTGCTGGCGGCGATATCGGGATCGCCGGCGGTTTCCGACATCGCCGGAAGCAGAATCAGGAAGATCAGCGGGATTTTGACAATCCAGAAAACGAGGCTGAAGCCGCCCAGGAGGCTGCCGCCCATGGCGAAGCCGTAGGGGGCCCCCGCCGGTTTTCGGCTGATGGTCTGGAGGCCGAGGGTCAACGCGCCCACCGCGCAGAAGATCGCGGGCACGCTGAAACCGATCAGCAGGGGAAGAGAATAGTGACGGTTAATCGTCAGCACCACGAAAACAATGGCGAAGAGAATCGAAACCAGGGAAAGAACCAGAGGGAGGGCGGGGTAGCGGATGGATTTTGAAGCAGACATGCCGTACATATGGCCTGAAACCCTGCGGTTTGCAAGTTCAAGGGGTGCTTCCATTGACAGAATCGGCAATCGCGTGCATAGATGAGGGCCATGCCGGAATCCCTTTATCACATCCAGTCCGACTTCAAACCCTCCGGAGATCAGCCGCAGGCGATCGACGCCCTTTGCCGGGGGCTGGACGCGGGACGTCGGTTTCAGGTGCTCGAAGGCGTCACCGGCAGCGGCAAAACGTTCACTATGGCCAACGTCATCGCCCACTGGGGCGGTCCGACGCTGATCATTTCCCACAACAAGACCCTCGCCGCCCAGCTCTACGCGGAAATGAAGCAGTTCCTGCCCGAAAACGCAGTCAGTTATTTTGTGAGCTACTTCGACTACTATCAGCCCGAAGCCTACATTCCCACCACCGACACCTTCATCGAAAAAGACTCCAGCATCAACGAGGATATCGAGCGGTTGCGGCTCGCGGCGACCGACGCGCTGCTGAACCGCCGGGATGTGGTCATCATCGCCTCGGTTTCCTGTATTTACGGGTTGGGATCGCCGGAGGACTACCAGGACATGCTCATCCACCTGCAGGTCGGCGGCACCCACGACCGGGATCAACTCCTCGAAAAGCTGGTCACCATTCAGTATACCCGCAACGAAATCGAGCGGTCCCCCGGCACCTTCCGCGTGCGCGGCGACACGGTGGAGCTGTACCCCAGCTACAACCAGGAGGGCGTGCGGATCAGCTTCTGGGGCGATGAAATCGAACGCATTCAGCGCTTCGATCCGCTCACCGGCGACGCGCTGGAAAATTTCACCGAGATTCACATCAGTCCCGCCCGGCATTTCGTGACCCCCTACCGCAAAATCGAAGAGGCGCTCAAAGACATTCAGGAGGAGATGGAGGCCCGGGTGCGCGAATTCGAGCAGGACGGACGCCTCATCGAAGCCCAGCGCATCCGCATGAGGACCGACTACGACCTGGAGATGCTTAAAGAGGTCGGATTCTGCAACGGCATCGAGAACTACTCCCGCTACCTCACCGGCCGCCGGCCCGGCGACCGGCCGTTCACCCTGCTCGATTACTTCCGCGAGGATTTTCTCACGATTATCGACGAATCCCACGTCACCCTCCCGCAGATCCGCGGCATGTTCAACGGCGACCTCTCCCGCAAAAGCGTGCTGGTGGAGCACGGATTCCGGCTTCCCTCCGCCCTCGACAACCGCCCGCTCGCTTTTGACGAATTTCTGACCTGCACCCAAAAGACTCTCTTCGTGTCCGCCACCCCCTCGGCCTACGAGGTTGATCTCTCCGGCGGGGAGGTGGTGCGGCAGATCATCCGCCCCACCGGCATTATCGACCCCGAAATCGAGATCCGTCCCCTTAAAGGACAGATCGACGACGTCATGCACGAAATCCGCGAGCGTGCCGAACGCGAGGAACGCGTGCTCGTCACCACTCTCACCAAACGCACCGCCGAGGATCTCGCCGCCTATCTCGACAGCCTGGACCTGCGCACCAAATATCTGCACAGCGACATCGACGCCATCGAACGCGTGGAAATCCTCCGCGCCCTGCGAAAACGCGAATTCGACTGCCTCATCGGCATCAATCTTCTCCGCGAAGGCCTCGACATCCCCGAAGTGTCGCTTGTCGCCATTCTTGACGCCGACAAAGAAGGCTTTTTGCGGTCCACCACCTCCCTCATTCAGACCGCCGGCCGCGCGGCCCGGAATTTGAAAGGCAAAGTGATTCTCTACGCGGACAAAGTCACCGACTCGATGCAGGCGCTGCTCGACACCACCGAAGAGCGCCGCCGCCGCCAGTTGGCCTACAACGTCGAACACAACATCACCCCGCAGCAGATTGTCAAAGAAATCCAGGACAGCCTCGCGGTGATCCGCAAGTCAGCGGACGTGGAGGAATCCGTGCTCCGTGAAACCGGCGAAGCGTACGACGTGCACGAGGTGATCCGCGAGATGGAGGGAGAAATGATGGAGGCCGCCAAAGCGCTCGAATACGAACGGGCCGCCCTGCTGCGGGATCAGATCATGGAGCTCCGCGCCGTCCTCAAAACCGGCGACACCAGCACCTCCGGCAAGACCCCTTACCGCAAGAAGAAGGGTAAAAAGGCCGTTCCGAAGATCGGAAAACCCAAGCACTGATTTTCCGGGACTCGGAAATGAAGGACCGGGACTTCACTTTTTTGAAGAATCAAACCACGGACCCGCCTGCAACGACTATGCCGCAGACATTGCGGGCAGGTGGACACGGATGAACACGGATGCTGAGAGGTAAGTTATTTTTGAACAGAAGGAAGCAAAGAGAGCGAAGGGCTGTGCGGCAGTGCGGGATTAACCACTGATGACACTGATTTTCACTGATCTTTGGGGCAGGGGGCTGTGAGGCAGGGGGGAGAAGTGAAAACCACGAATAAACAGGGATCTTGCCGGGTGAACATGAACTGCGGAACACACGACGATTTAGGGCCTGTTGTTTAAGATCCGTCTTGTACGAAGACTAATCTGTAACAGAAATCAATGTCAAAGCCATGTGGTGGATTTTTCTTGAAGTTGCTTCTGAATCAGGGCAAAAGTTCAGAAAGAAAAACATGAAATTCAATATAAGTGCAATTCTAATATGTATAAAGCTACCCTAATCCTTCTCGCAACGCTGCTCAAGACGGGGCTCCTGGCCCAAGTTTATTATCCAGACAGTATCGACTACGGGAATCCGACTGATCAGGGGTTGTCGTATAAAGACGTTTTTTTTCAAAGTTCTGATGGCACAAATCTGCATGGATGGCTGATCAAAGGAAAGGAAAGTATAGGAACCATCATTCATTTTCACGGCAATGCCCAGAATATTTCATCCCATTTTCAGGGAATCTCATGGTTGGCAAATGAGGGATTTGATCTTTTTGTTTTCGATTACCGTGGTTACGGGCGCTCGGAAGGGAACCCAACCAGAGAAGGTGTGTTTCAAGACTGTGATGCGGCTGTTCGGAAAGCTATGGAGCTACAAAATAACAAAGGTCCCTTCATTCTTTACGGGCAAAGTCTAGGAGCGGCGAATGCGTTAGCGCTTGCGGGAAATATGAAATATGAAAATATATCCGGAGTGATCGCAGAAGCTTCATTTTACTCTTACAAGATGATTGCATATGACATGGCCGGAATGCTGGGGTATCATGCTGTCAGTGACCTAAAAAGTCCCCACTTGGTCGTCGGTGAAATCAGTCCAGTTCCCGTTCTTTTTGTTCACGGGACTGCAGATCAGGTTATACCATACAAGCACAGCCAGGCTTTATTTGATATGGCTAAGGAACCAAAACAACTACTTACTTCGAATGGAGCTGGGCACCTTACTGTTTTTTCAAAAGACCGTGAAACTGAGCGTGAGCGCTTACTTGATGTAATAATGAAGTGGCTTGAACCTGTTGGACGTATTGACCCAGAAGCGGTGCCTCTGGGCGATTCCCCATAATAAGGGGGCAAGGTGGAAAAATGAAACAATATAATGCCGGCGATGAATAAATGCTCGCGGAATAGGCTCTGATCTCCACGCTCTGATTGGGCAAGGATTGGGCAAGGATTGGGGGAGGTTTAGAGGTGTGTTTTCACCAAACGATCCGAGCATGTACGGATCATTTCAGTCAGGAGATCACGGGATGGCGAAAAAGAAAAATACTATACCCGCTGAGGAATTCGACCGCCGCTTTGATGACGGTGAGGATGTCTCTGAGTTTTCTGGACAGACTGGGAGAAGGCCAAAAGCCCCGGCATCTCACTTTATAAAACGGATATCCCGTGTGAATGCTCATTGAGACTGTTGGCAGGAAAGAAATTGAAGAGTCAAACCACGGACCCGCCTGCAACGACTGTGTCGCAGACATTGCGGGCAGGTGGACACGGATGAACACGGATGCTGAGAGGCAAGTTATTTTTGAACAGAAGGAAGCAAAGAGAGCGAAGGGCTGTGCGGCAGTGCGGGATTAACCACTGATGACACTGATTTCCACTGATCTTTGGGGCAGGGGGCTGTGAGGCAGGGGGAAGAAGTGGAAACCACGGATAAACACGGATCTTGCCGGGTGAACATGAACTGCGGAACACAGGGCGATTTTGGGCCTGTTGTTTAAGATCCGTCTTGGACGAAGAAAACTCTGCAACAATAGTCAATGTCAAAGCCATGTGGTGGATTTTACTTGTCGTTGCTCCTGAATCAGGGCAAAAGTTCAGAAAGAACAACGAGAAATTGATAAACAGGAGAAGATCTGGTGATATGTTCGGTGCAGTGGTGCTTTAAACGTTGACTGATGTTATGAAAGAAGAACTTACAGAGTACGAAACGAAACTGCTGTTCCTGATGGAGAACTGCGGACGATGGGACGGGTTGTTCCAGAGTCTGACTACAGGAATCCCCTGTGTAATCATCATGGCTCTTGGTTATCACTTCCAATCATGGATGGCCATCATTGCGGGTGTGATCACTTACACGGGAATACGCCTTTGGACTGTATTGCAACAGGATGCCATGACCCCGCACATCAGATCTGCCATTAATAAACTCCGCATGGAGCCTCAAGAATTCAGAAGCGCCGAACCAGAAGAACGCGGTCCGGTGGATTGATACGTTCAAAGGAAGGAGCACGTAATATGAAACTTGCAGACAAATTGATGACTCTTTTTAAGAGGAGTTCGGTTTCCGGAGCCGGCGGAAACGGGCAGGCGTTTATGGATGAACTTTTGCGAAAGCTGGAGCCGCACAGGTTGCCTGTCTGCAAAATAAAGCCGGTAAAACAACAGCCTCAATATGTGTGGAGCGGAAAGTTTGGCGGAAAAGCTTTTCTCCCCAAAGGGTTTGAAGTTCCCAAGAGCGGAACCGGAAGTCCATTACGTCTATTGGCGCAAATTCATTTTGAGGAAATCCCCAAATTGCCCGGTTGTCCGGAGAATGGATTGCTTCAGTTTTTTGTGGCGGGGGACAATGTTTATGGCGCTGATTTTGAAAGGCCTTTGAATGAGATTCTGCAGAATCCTGAAGGGTACCGGGTTTTGTTTCACCCTCAGGTCAGGAAGGATCCGAAGGAGTGGGAGGAGGTGGCTTATGAGGAGACAGAGGACAATGGGTTTCCGATCACAGGAGAATATGCGCTTGAGTTTGAGGCGGGCACAGAACTGCCGTCCCCAACAGATTACCGATTCCATTCAGCGGCAGGCCAGGATGAAGAAATATCCGATGATGTGTATGAGGCTCTGTTCGATCTTCTCGATTCGAGCGGGAGCAAGCTGGGAGGGTATGCAAATTTCACACAGGATGACCCGCGGGATTATCAGACAGATGAAGAATGGCTGTTGTTACTGCAAATTGACTCAAGTTGGTCAGATGGAATTGAAATCATGTGGGGCGATGGGGGCGTTGCTAATTTTTTCATTGAGCCCACGGCTTTGCTTAAAAACGATTTTTCCCGTGTTTGGTATAACTGGGATTGTTGTTAGACCAAAGGCCGGACAGGTGTCTAATTTGAATTTTTTTATGCCCTGAAACATTCACTTGCACCCCTTCCGGGGCGCGGGAACCTTATCAACGATCTCCCAAGGCTGCGGTCGTGCCTCCCTTGCCTTGGGCTATGCGCTTTGCCCCCATCCGGGGGCGTGAAGACATTCACCACCCTCTTTTGCAGTCTTAAGGCCGTGCCCCACACGATTAAGTCAGCCCTGTTTTAACCGTTCAGAAGGGGGGATCAGGCTTCTTTTGCGAAGACGGCGATGAACATGCCGTCGCCGGGGCCCTGACCGGGAAGGATCTGCACGCGGCCGTCGGTGGGTTCGCCGGTGAGGGGGTGGGCGACGGGGGTGAGTTTGAAGCCGGGGCGGGTGATGAGGAAGGCCTCAACGACATCGGTGGTTTCAGAGCGGGTGAGGGCGCAGACGGAGTAGACGAGGCGTCCGCCGACCTTGAGGGCGGGCGAGACGGCTTCGAGCATTTTGAGCTGCCTGCGGGAGTATTGACGGATATCGCGCTCCTCGGTGCGCCAGGCGGCATCGGGATTGCGGGGCCAGGTGCCCTGACCGGAGCAGGGGGCGTCGACGAGGATGCCATCGAAGGGGATGTTGGGGAGTTCGGGATCTTTGAGGAGATCGAGAACGTAGCGGCGGGTGCGGGCGAGGCCGTGTTTGCGGCCGCGCCGGCTGATTTCGCGGAGGACGTGTTCGCGCCGGTCGGTGCAGGTGAGGTCGAGATCGCGTCCGCTTTCGTCGAGCAACTGGAGGCTTTTGCCGCCGGCGCCGCAACAGGCGTCCCACCAGGATTGTCCGGCGGCGGGGGCGCAGAGGCGCACGACCTGCTGACTGGCGATGTCCTGGACTTCGAGGACATCGGCGTGTTTGTGCAGCCAGGCGTGGACCTTGCCGGGGTCGTCGAAGGCGTAGGCGTTGGGGGCGGCTTCGCCGGCCCAGACGGCGCCGTCGGCGAGCAGGGCATCATGCAGTTCGGTCCGGGCTTCGCCGTCGACGCGCAGCCAGGTGGGGGGGCGGGAAATGAAGATGTTGAGGAGAGCCTCGGGCGTGGTCCAGGCTTTGGTTTCGTCGAAGACCCATTCCGGCAGCCAGGATTCCACGGGGGAGAGGCTGAGTCCGAAGGCGGCTTCGGCGAGGGTTTTGCGTTCCGCGAGCGGGGTGTTTTCGGGGACGGGTTCGGGGCAGGGCAGGTCCAGGTCGTTGAGGATGGCCTGAAGGGCGGGCACCCAGGGGCGGGCATCGAGATACCAGGCCACGCAGAGGGCGCGGGCCATGGGGATTTCCCGGACGGCGCCGTACCAGCGGAACCAGGCGAAGAGGGCGTCGCCGAAGAGGCGGCGGTCGCGGCTGCCGTATTTTTTCTGATCGCCCATGACCGCGCGCAGGGCGCGGTCGGCGGGTTCGCCCTGCTGCACACGCTGTATGGCGCGTTCGAGGAGGCTCAGGCAGACGGCGGCCTGGCGGGAGGCCCAGGGGGGAAGATCGGGGGGAAGGGAGGCGGCGTCGGTCATGCCAGAAGCTCCAGCGCGTCGGAGGCGTTGCGCTCTTCGGTGAGATCGAAGGCGCTGACCGCTTTGCCGTCGCGTTCCAGATTGGGGTTTTGCGCGAGGGCTGCGGCGTCGAGGTGTTTGGCGGCGAGGGCCTGACCGAAGGCGAGGTCGGACCAGGCCAGGTCCTGACCGGCTTCAGGGTCGCTGAAGAAGCGTTTGAGTTCGACCATGCCTTCGAGGGGGCCGGCGGAGAGGTGGATGCCGTTCATGCCCTGATTCACATCTTTGAGACCGAGGGTGTCTTTGTTGGTCAGGAGCGCGGCGCGGATGCTGCCGGGCGCGGCTTTGGCGGGGTTGGTGGCTCCGGTGAGTTTGACGCGCAGATCGGCCCAGTCACGGGTGGAGCGGCCCTCGATGACGAGGATGGCGCGTCCGGGGGTGGTGTAGGGGACGAGCTGATAGGCGTGGAAGGGGTTGAGGAGGATGTAAATGTGACCGAGCAGATTGAGCCGCATGGCGTAGCTGCCGCCGCCGAGTTTGGTGGTGCCGACGTTGTCGTTGAGGGCGGAGAGGGCGAGGGAGCTGATCTCGGGTTGTTTGGCGAGGAACTGATGGCCGCCGAGGACTTCCGCGCCGGCGGCGAGGTCGTCGGCGAAGAGGGTTTCGAGTTTGGCGCGGGCGTCGTCGGTCAGGGCTTCCGCGCCCTGTTTGCTGATGCGGTTGATGACCCCGTAATGGTTGTCCATGATCGCGTGGGTGTCGAGGTAGGCGGCGGGGAGGGCGCGGGCGGCGTGAAGGGTGACGCCGAAGTCTTCCAGATGTCCGAGCACGAGGTCGAGGACCGCGTCGAGTTTGACGCCGTCATGCACGGCGGTGGCTTCGGGTTTGATAAAAAGGACAAACTGGTGGGTGTTGGCCGCGTCGGGCGCGGTGTAGGGGGTGATCCACGCCTGGGCGGGATTCTGCGGGTCGGTCGCTTTGGCGAACGCGTCGAGGTAAGCTGTGTACATAAAGGGTCTCCTGAGATTGATTGCTTGGGAACATATCCGCTAAAGTCCCGATTGGCAATGACAAAGGGGCGATGCTGTCCCCTTCAATCCTGAAGGAGCCGGAGGAGTTCGTTGAGGAGATCGGGGGCGGATTTGCTGTTGAGGCGCGGGAGGCGGTGGTCGGGGGTGAGGAGATTTCCGTGGCGGGTGAGGTAGACTTTGCGGGCGCGGACCTCGACGTCCTGAATGTCGAGGGCGGAGGCGGCGACGCGGATGCGGGCGAGCTGGAGGAGGTTGTTGACGGCGGCGGGCATGCGGCCGAAGCGGTCGAGCAGTTCGTCCCGGATATGGTCCACGGCCTCGGGGGTGGCGAGGCCGGCGAGGCGGCGGTAGATTTCGACGCGGAGGGATTCGTCCTCGATGTAGGTGACGGGCAGGCAGCAGGCGTTTTCGCCGTCGCCGGCGGCGGGGCGGAGGTCGAGGAAGTCGGCGCGGATTTTGACGTCGACGAGTTTTTGGGGCGGGAGTTTTTTGAGGCGGCGGATGCTTTGTTCGAGGAGCTGGCAGTAGAGGTCGAAGCCGATGTCGGCGATGTGCCCGCTTTGTTCGGAGCCGAGGAGGTTGCCGGCGCCGCGGATTTCGAGGTCGCGGAGGGCGATTTTGAAGCCGGCGCCGAGGGAGGAGTATTTGCGGAGGACGCGGACTCGTTCGCGGGCGACGCCGGAGATGCGGCCGTCGGGGGGCAGGAGCAGGAGGCAGTGGGCCTGGTGTTTGTAGCGGCCCACGCGGCCGCGGAGCTGGTAGAGTTCGGCAAGGCCGAAGCGGTCGGCGCGGTCGATGATGATGGTGTTGACATTGGGCATGTCCACGCCGCTTTCGATGATGGTGGTGCAGAGGAGCACGTCGGCTTCGCCGTCGGAGAATTTCCGCATGATGGTTTCGAGGCGGCGTTCGGGCATTTGGCCGTGGGCGGTGACGATGCGGGCTTCTGGAATGAGCTGTTCGAGTTTCTGCGCGAGGGTGTGGATGCTCTGCACGCGGTTGTGCAGAAAAAAGATTTGTCCGTCGCGGTTGAGTTCGCGGAGGATGGTGTTGCGGATGAGGTGGAGGTCGAAGGGTTTGACGTCGGTGTGGACGGGCAGGCGTTCGCGGGGGGCGGTCTGGATGCTGCTGACATCGCGGGCGCCGGTGAGGCTGAGGTAGAGGGTGCGGGGAATGGGGGTGGCGCTGAGGGTGAGCACGTCCACAAGCTGGCGCATCTCCTTGAGTTTTTCTTTGTGGCGGACGCCGAAGCGCTGTTCCTCGTCGATGATGACCAGTCCGAGATCCTGAAAGGCGACGTCTTTGGAGGTGATGCGGTGGGTGCCGATTAGGATGTCGATTTCGCCGCGGCGGGCGCGGGCGAGGATGTCTTTTTGTTCGGCGGGGGTGCGGAAGCGGCTGAGCATGTCGACGCGCACCGGAAAGGCGGCCATGCGTTCGGTGAAGGTCTGGAAATGCTGGAGGGCGAGCACGGTGGTGGGGACGAGCACGGCGACCTGTTTGCCGTCCATGACCGCTTTGAAGGCGGCGCGCATGGCGACTTCGGTTTTGCCGAAGCCGACATCCCCGCAGATGAGGCGGTCCATGGGTTTGCGGTTTTCCATGTCGCGTTTGACGGCGGCGATGGCGGTTTCCTGGTCGGCGGTTTCGGTGAAGGGGAAGGTGGCTTCGAATTCGGCCTGCCAGGGGGTGTCGGGGGCGAAGGCGTGGCCGGGCATGGCGGCGCGTTTGGCCTGGGTTTCGAGCATTTGCGCGGCGAGATCACGGACGGCGCGTTCGGCGATGACTTTTTGACGAGTCCAGCGGTCGCCGCCGAGGGTGTGGAGCTCGGGGGTGATGCCGCCGCCGAGTCCGGCGTAGCGGCTGAGCAGGTGGGCCTGGCCGACGGGGAGGTGGAGTTTCGCGCCCCGGGCGTATTCGATGGTGAGCACTTCGCGGGTGCTGTCGCCGAAGGTGATTTCGTAGAGGCCGAGGTATTTGCCGATGCCGTGGTCGATGTGAACGACCCAGTCGCCGGGCTGGATGTCGCTGAGTTCGGTGACGCGGGCTCCGGCGGCGTTGGCGCCTTTGCGGGTCGGGGAGTGACTGTCGTATTTGTTGCGGGTGTGTTTGCGGATGCCGTGGATGTCGCTTTCGGCGAGCACGGAGAGCTTGAGGGCGGGGAGCCGGAAGCCTTCGGCAATCATGCCGTGGACGATATGAATCCGTGGGCTTTGGGGGAGGCGCGGGCCGTAGGCTTCGAGAAAACGGGCGCGGGAGCCTTCGGTGTTGAAGGCGAGGATGACGGTCCATCCGTCTTCGGCGAGGCGGGTTTCGGTTTGGATCAGGTTGAGGCGGGCGGCCTCCAGGGCTTCGGGTTCGCCGGGGCCGTTGCGGGAGCCGACGAGGCCTTCGGCGGGATGGAGTTCGACGGGGAGGAGGGGGCCGTCGATTCCGTCGCCGGTGCGGAGGATGCCGCCGCCGGCGCGGGTGCGGAGGAGGGGGAGGAGTTCGTCGGGGTCGAGGACGGGGTCGGGATCGTCCTCTTCGGCGTTGAGGAGGGCGAAGCGTTCGGCGTGCTGGAGGAGGGCGTCGGCTTCAAAGAGCACCCAGCGGGTGGCGGGGGGCAGGTAGTCGGCGAGGGTGGCTTCCGGGGCGTGGGTGTCGTCGTGCTCACGGGCGGGGAGAATTTCGGCTTCGGTCACGCGGTCGAGGGATCGCTGGCGGGCGGGATCGAAGAAGCGGATGGAGTCGATTTCGTCGCCGAAGTAGTCGAGCCGCAGGGGGTAGGGGTGATGGGGGGACCAGAGATCGACGACGCCGCCGCGTTTGGCGGCTTCGGCCTTGTCCATGACTTCGGGTTGAAAGTCGTAGCCGAGGGACTGGAGGATTTCGCAGAGGGCGTCGGGGGGAAGGGTCTGGCCCGGACGGAGGGTGAGGCAGTCCCTGCGGAGTTGATCGGGGGAGGGCAGGCGCTGCATGAGGGCCTGAACGGTGGTGAGGATCAGGTGGGGGCCGGGATGGGCCGGATCGCTGGTTTGGAGGAGGGTTTGGAGGCGGTCGCCGAGCAGGTCGGGGGCGCCGCCGCGGGTGTCGGTTCCGGCGGGGCCCTCCCAGGCGGGGAAGTAGTGGATCCGGTCAAGATCGCCAGCGTTTAGACTGTGGAGATCCTGATAAAGCGCGTCGAGGGTGCCGGGGGATTCGGTAATGACAACGGTGGCGGCGGGGGCGCGGGAGCGCCAGGCCAGCAGCAGGGCGGCGAGGGCGGTGGTGGACAGGGCGGGCAGGACGGTGTCGCTCTCGGCAGAGGGCGCGGGCAACGCCGGACCGCCGTCCGGAAAAAGGGGCGGAAAGGGTGCGGATTCAGTGGAGAGGGGCGGTGTTTGCATCAACAGGGTGGGGAATCATTCAGGGAAAGCCCTGTTTTGCAAGCGGTTTGTTGAAATTATGAATCAGCGGATGAGCTCGCCGGGGAATGTAAAGACCACGGATGCAGGGAATGACGAGTGACGAGTGACGAATGACGAGTGTTTCGAGTGCGGAATGCGGAGTGCTTTGGGGCAACGGAAGAAAAGACCACGGATCGAAGACCACGGATGCTGTGGTGTTTTGAATAGAAGGAAGACCACGGATGTTTACCCGCCGCAGGCGGGCTGTGGGGCAAGGGTGTTTTGAACAGAAGGACGCAAAGAAAACAAAGCATCTCCTCCGCATTTTCCCTCTACTCTTTGTGTTCTTTCCGGCCCGATCTTTTCCGAACTTCGGAAACCCTTATGACCTGTTTTCCGATGTTCGGAAAGTTACAGGATGCAATGATTTTTGATGAATCCCGGGTGTTGGACGCGCTGTGTCCGATGCTGTGTGCTATTTTTGCTGAAAACGAAAGGTGAAAATGAACGCACACAACATAAATCAAATTGAAAAAACGGATGTTGATCGAATCAAAATTATTTCCGGCGGACAAACCGGGGCGGACCGGGGTGGACTGGACGCGGCGATTGCGTTGGGAATCCCGCACGGCGGGTATTGCCCCCGCGGTCGCAAAGCGGAGGATGGACCGATACCGGAATACTATCAACTCACGGAACTCCCTTCGCCCTCCTATCTGGTCCGCACCGAAAAAAACGTGAAAGAATCGGACTGCACCCTTCTGTTCACGATGGGACCGCCGACGGGCGGGAGCAAACGAACCCTCCAGTTCGCTCAAAAACACGGCAAACCGGCTTTTGCCATTGACTTAAGGAAACCCATCGGTGAATCTTTACATGGTATTCTGAAGTGGCTGAAAACCGGTCTGACGGCTTCCAATGTTCCTGTCATCCTGAATGTGGCCGGATCGCGTGAAAGCAAAAGTCCGGGTTTGTCTTTGATAACGTATAGAGTAATCATCATCATTCTAAAAGCTAGTACAGAATAAAAAGACATTAAAAATGAATGGATCAGAAGTTTGTGTAATTGATAAACCCTGGCTTGAGTCCATTTTGACCTCATCCATATTTTGGGATTCTTCAAAATATTTTACTCAAGTCGTAGAACATTTTAAATAATTCTTAACGTGTATAAAGGAGAATGAAATTGTTTGACTCACAGAACAAAGAAGTTGAATACAAGGCACTGAATGATTTTGTAGTGAACAGCACAGAACTGGATGCATTGGAGGCCAAACTTGGTGATTTTAATCTGTTTGATGTTCTCGGTGTAGCATATGCGGAGTTAAAGCACTCCAATACGTTGGCATGGCTTTTTAACCCAGAGGAATCGCATGGCCTTGGTTCAATTTTTTTGCAGCGGTGGCTAATGAGGGTTTTACATGCTTCTGAAAAAAGTCCACCTGCGGTGACACCAGTTGAAATTGACGCTTGGAACTTGATCCGGGTCGAAGTGAGGCGGGAGTGGCAGCACATTGATTTGCTCCTTATTTTAACTTTGGAAGGAGGTGCGCAGTGGATTGTTAGCATTGAGAACAAGGTTCAGGCATTACAGTCTAAAGGTCAGCTCCAAAAATACCGTGAAGCGGTACAGAGTGAGTTCGCATTTGCTGAACGAAAAATTTATATTTTTCTAACGAAAAATGGTGAAATTCCAGAGGACGATACCTATTTAACAGCTTCATATGAGGATATATATTATACCCTCAGTGAGACCAGACATATGCGACGTCATTCCATTGGACATGAGCCCAGTGTTCTAATTGAAAATTACTTACGACTTTTGGAGGAAAGATTTATGAATGATTCAGACATTGCTAAGTTAGCTGTCACTATCTACAGAAAACATCAGCGAGCCATAGACTTAATTTTTGAATATATACCGAATAATGCAAAACAAATCCACCTGACGGAGCTTGCATGTCAACTGGAAGCGAAAAAAGGCTCTTTAGATATCAGTATGGGGCCAATCAACAAGGCCTATGTTAGATTTATACCCAAGAAATGGGATATCCCTGAAAACCGAATGGGGGTAGCATGGGGTGATTCAAATATTGGTGTGCTGTTTGAAGTTGAATGCACCCCACGTGGGGTTGCATTCATGATTGTGGCTGGAAAACCTCCTCAAAGTTGGATGGATTCTCTGCCGTCTGATTTTTCAAAGCCTCCTTTTAAATTAGATACAAAGTATCGAACTAAATCTTATCCCAGGCTTTATGGGGAATATATTAACAACTATGACCCCTCGAAAATTTATGATCCCGATGAAGCTGGCGTAATCCTTTATAACTGGATTAAAAAACGACTCAATGAAGACGATATGAAGGAAGTTATTCGATTAGTGCAACAACAGATTAAGCGGATTCCAGAATACATTGATGAGCTGATTCCTTGACGTTATCCTTCAGCCAAGATGGGGAAATCACTTTCACATGCCGTCCGAATGCCAGGATCCAGCGGGTTACTTCCAGATCGCCTTTGGCTTCGAAGCGGATGCGGACGCGTCCGTCTTTGAGGAGGGTGGCGGTTTGCCGGGGGTGCCATTGGCGTGAGAGAATTTCGTCGGCGACCTCCTGATCGAACTCCAGATTTACTTCGAAGGATTCGTTTTCTCCGGCGAACTTGGAGAAGGTTGTGCGGAGTTCTTTCTCCACATCAAAGTCGCCCCGGATCGAAACCGGCCGGCTCGAGACTGCGGCGGACTGGATGCGCGACATGGCGAGCTGTCGGAAATTGTCGTAGTCTTCGTACTGTGCAAAGAGATACCAGTCGCCTTGGAGGTTGGCGAGGTGGACGGGAGACACGTTTGCCTGTTTAACGCCTTTTGCGCTTTTGTATTCGATTTTGAGCATGTGGCGGGTTTGCAGGGCCCGCACCACGTCTCTCCAAATCTCCGGTTCGATGGGCATGGATGGCGGCGCCACAAAGGTGAACCGGGAAAACAAATCCTCGGGACGGATGTGGATGCTGTCCGGCAACAGATTAGAAAGTTTCTCGAAAATTCGGGTCAGGCTCTCGGCGACCGGGGTTCCCTGATAGGCTTTCAAGGCCCGGGCGGCGAGGAGCAATGAAACCAGTTCGCCTTCTTTGAGCTGCAGGGCCGGGAGCATGAAGGTTTCTTCGCGGTAGTAGTACCCGTGTCGGTGCGGGTCATATTCGATGGGGGCTCCCATACGGTCCCGAAGAAAATCGATATCCCGTTGTATGGTTTTGGAGGATACCTCCCATTTTTTTGCGAACTGTGCGCAGTTGGGATAGCGTCCGCTTTTGAGGAGATGGTCCAGGTCTATAAGGCGCTCGGCTTGAGATTTTGTTCGTTGCATATTGTTCCGCGGGTGTTTTGAGGTGTTCTTTAGGATTTTCCGGTAAAGTCAAGTCTAAGACACTGTATGTCTTATGCTTCATGCTATTCTGTCTCCATTCAACCTATGGAGAACTTCATGCCGAAAAATATCAGACGTCAAAGCCGTTTCCTGAACGAGGGGCGCCAAAGTTTCCCCGTTCCGGGCCATGCGGGATTTCCTTTGGATCTCCTGCTGATCCGGTACACCTCCCGACTTGTCAAAATCTCCCCGCTTCATGCCGATTTTTTTGATGTGATCATTCTTTGCCTCGGATTCGCGTCCTTCTCCGATACGGTTGAGGAACTCTTCGGGGATGACTGTCAGGACGATGAACGAACGGAATTAATCCATGCCAGAAACACGACGGATCTGGCCTACCAAGTCATGTCGCTCCTGGTCAAATACGGGACCCGCACCAAAGAACGCCGTTTTCGAAACCTGTTGTCGGATAAACTGGTTCAAAAATGCCGCGCCTCTGAATTCCCCCCCGCCTACTCGGAACGCCGTCAACAGATCAGCGGGGTGCTCGCTCTGTCAGAAGTTGATGTGGCAATTCTCGAATTCTGTGTGTGCTACAAATTGGATCGAAGCTTTGAAAGCTATTGTGATTCATACCCGATTTCAGACTGGCCCGCAATGATGGCGTCGGCGTTGCAGGTGTCTTGCAAAGACGTCACCAATACCCTGCGGCCCGCGGGCGCGCTGAAAAGTAAAGGGTTGCTGGAAATCGAAAGTCGCTTGATGACGCTGTCGAAGGAGGTGTTCGAGTACACGGCGGGAATTTCGGATCGATTTTTCGCTGATGAACTGGCCCGTGTGGACACGGGGGATCCCTATGAAGTGGACAGTTTTCCGATTCCGCCTGAATCGATCCGCGTTTTGCGTTGTTTGATCCGGAGCCCGCAGCCCTGTCATCTGTTTTTTCATGGGAAACCCGGCACCGGGAAAACTGAATTCGCTAAAGCACTTGCGGCGGAGGCCGGGATTCCGGTGTTTTGGGTGAACGACGGCGGTGAGGCCAATGAACGTTCGCGCAAAACCGCTCTGTGCGCCGCCGCCGGGCTGGCTCCGGCTCATGCGGTTCTGATTGTGGATGAAGCGGACAGTTTGTTGAACACCCGGGTGTTGTTCCGTGCCGGCAAGGTTGATAAAGGATGGATTAATCAATTCATGGACCAGAGTAAACACAAGGTCATTTGGATTGCCAATGAATCGGATGAGATCGAGAGGTCGGTGCTGCGCCGTTTCGCTTTCAGCCATGCGTTCCATTCCTTTTCACGGGAGCAGCGGATCCGGTTCTGGAAACGGCACGTGAAGGGCAGTTCACTTGAACGGCACGTAAGCCCCGCCATGATAGAGGGGTTCGCGGACCGGTATGAGCTGGACGCGGGCGGGATCAGCGCGGCATTGCACGCCGCTGGGAAAGTTTTTCGGCGCAAAAAGATGAAAAGCGGAGACCTTGAAAAAATTCTCAGTGCTTTTCTGGATCATCATGCGGAACTTTCCGGGATTTCCGTCAAGCGGGCGAAACTGAACCCGGTTAATGAGGCCTATGATATAAATGCGGTAAACTCGGATGTGCAACTGGGCGGTATTCTGAAGGCGTTGAAGACCCGTGAAAAGCGGAACGCGACCTCCCGCGATCTCTATGCGGCCAATCTGCTGCTCTGGGGCGCACCGGGAACCGGAAAGACGGAATTTGCAAAATATCTCGCGAAGGTTCTGGGGAAAGAGTTGCTTGTAAAACGCATGTCAGACTTGCAAAGCATGTATGTCGGCCAGACGGAAAAACGGATTGCGGAGGCCTTTCGGCAAGCGTCCCAGGGGGATGTGGTCCTGTTTCTGGATGAGGCGGATTCCCTTTTGATTGACCGCCGACACGCGACCCGGTCCTGGGAGACCAGTCAGACGAATGAAGTGCTCACGCAGATGGAAAACTTTTCCGGTATTTGCATTTGCTGCACAAATCTTGTGGAGGGTCTGGACGAGGCCGCGATGAGGCGGTTCACTTGGAAAATCAAGTTTCTGCCACTGTCCAAAGAGGGACGGATTCGGATGTACCGGCGGTATTTTCAGCCAACGGGCCGATTGTCCGCTTTTGTTGAGGAGGCTCTGGCCGGGTTGGATCCGTTGACACCGGGCGATTTTAAAACGGTTTGGCTGCGGCGGGAGCTTCAATCCGGTCCAATGTCTGACGCGCTTTTGCTTGATGAGCTTCGTTTGGAAATGAGTTATAAGAACCGTTCAGGATCCGGGCAAATCGGATTTTGAAACCGCCCCTCAGCAGAAAGGAATGATGATATGTACGGTGCTGTCGCCGGTGATATGATTGGCTCGGTGTACGAGAATGATCCCGTCAAAACCAAGGATTTCCCTTTGTTTTCTCCACAGTCCTGTTTTACGGATGATACGGTTTTGACGCTGGGTGTGGCGAAGGCGATTCTGGAGGGACTGCCGTATCGGGATGCCCTGTGGTCCCTGGGCCGCGCGTATCCGCTGGCTGGATACGGCCAATCCTTTTTTCAATGGCTGCATACCCGCGATCCGCAACCGTATCAAAGTTGGGGGAACGGGTCCGCCATGCGGGTGAGTCCGATCGGCTATGCGTTTGATACCGAAGAGGAGGTGCTTTGGCACGCGAAGGCCAGTGCCGCGGTTTCGCACGATCATCCTGAAGGGGTCAAGGGGGCTCAGGCTGTTGCGCTTGCGGTATACCTGGCCCGGAAAGGAGCGGATAAAGAAACCCTGCGTAATGAGATCGGGGGTCGTTTTGGTTATGACCTTAACCGGACCCTTGAAGAAATCAGACCCGGATATGCGTTTGATGTCTCCTGCCAAGGCAGTGTGCCTGAAGCCCTTATCGCGTTTCTGGATTCAGACTCGTTTGAAGATGCCGTGCGGAACGCCGTGTCACTGGGTGGCGACAGCGACACCCTCGCCTGCATGGCCGGGGCCGTGGCAGAAGCCTTTTATAGAAGGATTTCCCCGTCCATATGCGCACAGGTCAAAAAAAGGCTGCCTGCGGAACTCCTCGGGATTCTTGAGGCATTTGTTAAGGCTCATGGGCCCGAACACAGAGGAACGACACTTCCTACTTGTGTATACCCGTCAGGGCGTTGCCCCTGGCTGACGGGTTGTATCCCGTTGGGATAACAAAGGGCTAATGTAGGATAAGGTGTAGTTTATCAGCCTGGCGGGATTTGTACATTTTCAAGTCTGACTTGAAAATTTACAAAAAAGGCAGCTCATGAACCCAACAGCCGGATCGCTTCGGGGTAGATGCGGTGTTCTTCGGCGAGGATGCGGGCACTGAGGGTGGCTTCGGTGTCGTCGGGGTGGACGGGGACGACGGCCTGGGTGAGGATGGGGCCGGCGTCGAGGTCCTGGGTGACGAGGTGCACGGTGCAACCGCTGAATTTGACCCCGGCCTCGAGGGCCTGGCGCTGGGGGTGCAGGCCTTTGAAGGCGGGGAGCAGGGAGGGGTGAATGTTGAGAATGCGCCCGGCAAAGCGGTCGATGAAGTAGGGGGTGAGGATGCGCATGAAGCCGGCGAGAACGATCCATTGGCATCCGGCGGCGTCGAGGGCGTCTCCAGCGGCGCGCTCAAAGGCTTCGCGGTCGGTTTTGTCGTAGGGCAGGGCGCGGGCGTCGATGCCGTGTTCGCGGGCGATGGCGAGCGCCGGGGCCTGTTGGCGGTCGCTGAGGAGGAGGTGGATGCGGGCGTCCAGGGTTCCGGCTTCGATTTCGCGCTGAATGGCCTGAAAATTCGAGCCCCGTCCGGAGGCGAGGACGCCGAGGCGGACGGTCATGCCCAGGGCACCTGGATGTCGATGGTTCCGGTGCTTGTCACGGCGCCGAGCAGTTCGGCTTCCGGCAGGGCGGCCCGGGCGGCCTGGAGATCCTCCGGTTTGAGGACAATCATCCAGCCGATGCCCATGTTGAAGGCGTGGAGGGCGTCTTCGAGCTGAATGGCGTCGACAATGCGGCGGGCGGCGGGGTTTTTCCATTCGGGCAGGGTGAGGTCGGCTCCGAGGCCTTCGCCGAGGATGCGGCAGAAGTTGCCGCGAATGCCGCCGCCGGTGATGTGGGCCATACCGCGGGGGCGGATGCCGGCGTTGCGCAGGGCCATGACTTCGGGATAGTAGATCCGGGTGGGGGCGAGCAGGTCGGGGATCAATTCTTCGGGAATCAGATCCGGATCGTTGGCCATGAGTTTGCGGACGAGGCTGAAGCCGTTGGCGTGCACACCGTTGGAGGGAATGCCGAGAATGATGTCTCCGGCGGCAATGTCGGCGGGGTCGAGAATTTCCTCTTTTTCGGCCACGCCGACGACGAAGCCGCTGAGTTCGAGGATGTTTTCATGGACGAGTCCGGGCATTTCCGCGGTTTCACCGCCGGCGAGAATGCAGTCGCAGTCGGCCAGAGCGCGGGTCAGTCCGTCGATCATGCGGGCGATGGGGGCCTCGCTGACGTTGTGGATGCCGACGTAATCGAGAAAGAGGACCGGGAGGGCGTTGGAGGTGAGGACGTCATTGACGTTCATGCCGACGAGGTCGACTCCGGCGGTTTCCGGCATGTCGTGCTTCATCAGCAGTTCGATTTTGGTGCCGACGCCGTCGCAGGCGACCTGAATGACCGGGCGTTTCCAGGGGCTGAGGTCAAAACTGGCCGCAAAGAGGCCGAAGGACTGCATGAGTTTGTGTTTGGTCTCGGTGCGGGAGCGGAGGATGCCGATGCCTTCGACAATTTCATCGGCTTTTTCGGTGTCCACACCGGCGTCTTTGTAGGAAAGATTTTGTTTTTTCATAGGCTTAGGCCCGTCGGGGCATGGGGAGGGGAAGCTGTTGCTGGGATTTGGCGGTGTCGTTGCGCTGGCCCTCGATATCGCGCAGGTATTGCGGGGTGACATCGCCGGTGAGGTAGACCCCGTCGAAACAGGAGGATTCACATTTGCCGATGGCGTCGTTTCCGGCGCGGACGGAGGATTCGAGGGCGTCGAGATCCTGATAGATCACGCCGTCGGCTCCGATTTCTTTGGCAATCTGGCTTTCGTCGCGACCGTGGGCGATCAGTTCGTAGGAGGCGGGCATGTCGATGCCGTAGACGTTGGGAAAGCGGACCGGCGGAGCGGCGGAGGCCATGTAGACGGCTTTGGCGCCGGCTTCGCGGGCCATTTGCACGATCTGCTGGGAGGTGTTGCCGCGGACAATGCTGTCATCCACGAGGAGGACGGTTTTGCCGTCGAATTCCAGGGGAATGGGGCTGAGTTTTTTGCGGATGCTGCTGCGGCGCTCTTTTTGGCCGGGCATGATAAAGGTGCGGCCGATATAGCGGTTTTTAATGAAGCCTTCGCGGTATTTGACCCCGAGATGGAAGGAGATGGGCAGGGCGCTGGTGCGGCTGGTGTCGGGGATGGGGATGACGACATCGAAATCGACATCGGCCCAGACGCGGGCGATTTTTTCGGCGAGGCTTTCGCCCATGCGCAGCCGGGCCTTGTAGACCGAAACGCCGTCGATAATGCTGTCGGGACGGGCGAGGTAGACGAATTCGAAGACGCAGGGGTGCAGGCTCGGGTTTTCGGCGCACTGCTCGCTGTAGAGGTTGCCGGCCATGTCGATGAGAATACATTCGCCGGGGGCGACATCCCGGACCAGGGTGTAGCCGTTGGCGTGGAGGGCGACGCTTTCGCTGGCGACCATGTGGCTGATAAAGCCGCCCGGATCCTGGCGGCGGCCGATGACCAGCGGGCGGATGCCGTTCGGGTCGCGGAAGGCGACGATGCCGTAGCCGAGGATCATGCCGATGGCGGCGTAGGCACCGTGACAGCGTTTATGCACCGCGCGGACCGCGTCGAACACGTCCTCCTGCACCAGGCGCAGGCGGCCGCGCTCCGCGAGTTCGTGGGCGAAGACGTTGAGGAGGACTTCGGAGTCACTGTTGGTGTTCAGGTGGCGCAGATCGTTGGTGAACAGCTCTTCGGTCAGTTGGCGGGTGTTGGTGAGGTTGCCGTTGTGGGCGAGGACCAGGCCGTAGGGGGAATTGACGTAGAAGGGCTGGGCTTCGGTGCAGGAGGCCCCGCCGGCGGTGGGGTAGCGGCAGTGGGCCACGCCCATGCTCCCCTTTAATTCCAGCATTTCGGCGTCGTTGAAGACGTCGCGCACCAGACCGTTTTCTTTTTGCAGGTAGAGGCGGCTGCCGTCGCAGGTGGCGATGCCGGCGGCGTCCTGACCGCGGTGCTGAATCATCAGCAGCGCGTCATAGAGGTTCAGCGCGGCGCGCTCCTCGGGGCGATTGACGACTCCAACGATACCGCACATGGATCAGAAACAAGGGTGCGGGTTGCGGGAGGGGCTCGTGAGAGAGACGGAAGGGACGGGTTCAGCGGGCGGGAGATCGGGTCGCATCAGGGCCTTCGGGTTGGTGTTGCGTGAAACGGAGGGCGACTTATATCGTCTGGTGTGTCTCAATCAAGTTTAAACCTGATTTCAGCGGATGAGATTGTGGCACACAAGCTCAAGAGCCTGACCTCAATGGACAGCAAAGTCATCAAGGAACGGGCTTTCACCTCGATTAAGTGTTGCATTAATCCTCTTTATGACGATACGGCTTCGATTACAGGGTGTTCCCGCTTTTTGTCCAGTGATTGAGGGTGAGAACCTTCAGGAGCGGTTTCGCGGCGGGCAAGATGCCGGGATTTGCTTCAACGGTTTGAAGGGTTTGGAACTGGTTATTTTCCGGGCGTTTTTCTAGTAGAGCGGTATGTCGAATTTCAATTTTGTGTATATCGTTTGTCATGATCTCGGGCGGGCCATGGGGTGCTACGGCGCGTCGGTGCCCACGCCGAATCTGGACCGTTTTGCAGCGGAGTCGGTCCGCTTCACGCGTGCGCACTGCGCCTCGCCGGCCTGCTCGCCGTCACGGGCCTGCGCGATGAGCGGACTGCATGCGCACCGCAGCGGTGCGGTCGGCCTCTCCCACATGGGCTGGCCGCTGGATTTGAAATGGACCACCACGGTGGATGATTTCAATGCGGCGGGCTATCAGACGATTCTCTCCGGGATCAATCACGAGCGCCACCCGCGCACGGACCGTTATGAGACCGATCTGACAAAAGACTGGGCGGACTGGAACAGCGACCGCGCCGTGGACAACGCGCTGCGCGCGCTGGCGGAGCGGGGCAGGTCGAGACCTTTCTATTTGAACATCGCCACCCAGGAGCCGCACGCCTGCACCTGGCCCGCCGTGGGCGGACGTATTCCGGCTTTGCCGGAGGATACGCCGGTCTGGGATCCGCCGGGGATGCCGGATTATCCGGGAAAGGAGGATGATTTCAGACGGTTCGCCGCCTCCATTGCGTTTATGGATCATCATATCGGCCGTTTTTTGAGGGGACTGGACGAACTCGGACTGCGCGACAGCACGGTGGTGGTGTTCACGACCGATCACGGAATCTCCGGTCCGCGCGCCAAAGGCACACTCTACGGACTCGGCACCGAGATCGCCCTGCTGCTGCGGCTGCCCGACGGACGGCATGCGGGCGAAACCCGGAACACCCTCCTCAGCAACCTGGATTTTCGACCCGCCTGGTGCGAGGCGTGCGGGCTTCCGCAGCCGGAGGGGATCGACGGCAAATCGTTCTGGCCCGCAATTGATGCTCCGGATGCGCCTCACCGCGACCACCTCTATTTGGAGCGGAATTATCACGGGGAAAAACTGCGTCCGGAGGATGAGGGCTGGGTGGACCTTTACGACCCGATTCGCGCCATCCGCACGCCGGAACACCTGTACCTCCGGTTCTACCGTCCCGATGCCTGGCCGGAGGTGACGCGTCCGGAGGAAGAACTATACGATGTGGCCGCGGACCCCGCGGAAACCCTGCCGCTGCGGGATGAAGCCCTTGCAAAAGGATTCCGCAGACGGTTGGAGGCGGAGGCTGAACTTCTCGGGGACTTTGTGCCCGGTCCGCCGCCGGAACGCCCGGAAGAACCCGGATGGGGGCCGAACTGGCACAGGGTTTCCTAATGCGGACTCCCGTCCGCAAGCGGAAATCACAGATATTCGATTACGATTACGATCACGATTACGATTAGGAAAAGAAAGAACGCAGATGACCCTGTCATTTCCAAAACGATTGACTCAACTCGACCCCGCCCGCACCGCTCTGCGCGACGCCACCGGGTCCCATACTTACGGCGAACTGCTGGAGGCCTCCGCACGTTTCGCGGGGATTCTTCATTCGTCACTCGTCACTCAACACTCGAACTTCCCTGCGCCACGCATAGCCTTCCTGGTGACGCCGGGTTTCGAATATGTGCTGGTGCAGTGGGCGGTCTGGCGGGCGGGCGGCATCGCGGTGCCGCTTTGCATTCAGCATCCGGAGCCGGAACTGCGGCATGTCGTCGAGGATTCGGGGGCGGAGATTCTGGTGGCCTCAAGGGAATACGCTGACCGATTAACCCCTTTGCTGAAGCACGGACAGAAGCTGATTCTCTCATCGGAGTGGCGGAACGGAGCGTTGGTGGAGGTTTCGCCGCCGAGTCCCGGGGACGGCGCGATGATGATCTACACCAGCGGCACCACCGGGAAGCCCAAGGGGGCGCTGACCACGCACGCGGGCCTCGCGGCGCAGATTCGCAGTCTGTCGGAGGCCTGGGAATGGACACCGGAGGACCGCATCCTGCTCTTTTTGCCCCTGCACCATGTGCACGGGGTGGTGAACGTGCTGGGATGCGCCCTGTGGAACGGCGCGTTTTGCGATATTCTGTCCGCGTTCGACGCGGAAACGGTCTGGCGGAGGGTTTGCGACGGCGATTTGACGGTGTTTATGGCGGTGCCGACGATCTATGCTCGGTTGCTGGCAGCGTGGGATGCGTCCGACGAGGCGGAGCGCAAGGCTTTCCGGGCGGGGTGCGGAAACATGCGGCTGATGGTCAGCGGTTCGGCCGCCCTTCCGGCGCCGATGTTTCACCGCTGGCGGGAGATCAGCGGGCATACGCTGCTGGAGCGTTACGGGATGACCGAGATCGGCATGGCGCTTTCCAATCCCCTGCATGGGGAGCGTCTGCCCGGCACGGTGGGAACGCCGCTGCCCGGTGTGGAGGCGCGGCTGGACCGCCGGGAGGGGGAAGAAGCCGGCGAGATTCAGGTGCGCGGTCCCGCCGTCTTTGCGGGGTATTGGAACCGTCCGGAGGCGACGGCGGAAAGTTTCACGGCGGACGGCTGGTTCAAAACCGGAGACATCGCGGTTTGTGAAAACGGCGTGTACCGTATCCTCGGCCGAAACTCCGTGGACATCATTAAAAGCGGCGGGTTTAAAATTTCGGCGCTGGAGATTGAGACGGAGCTGCTGGGGTATCCGGAAATTGAGCAGGCCGCGGTGGTGGGGGTGCCCGACCCGGAATGGGGCGAACGGGTGGCCGCCGCCGTGGTGCTGAAAGCCGGGTGCGCACTCACGCTGTCCGAGCTCCGTGCAAGAGGAAAATCCCGCTTGGCCGTTTACAAACTGCCTTCCCGTTTAAAGGTGGTGGAGGGGCTGCCCCGCAACGCCATGGGAAAGGTGGTCAAGCCGGAGGTGAAAAAACTCTTCCGCAAAACGTTGCTGCTGATTGGAAGCTCCATCATGGAGCAGTGGGGGCAGCCGGATGAGCTGGCTCCGGATCTGCGGGTGCTGAACCGGGCCGTCGGGGGGAGCATCACCACCGACTGGATTGACCGCATCGCTCCGCTGCTTCGTGAGGTGACCCCGGATTTTCTTCTGTGTTACGTCGGCAGCAACGATGTCGGGCGCGGACGGAAACGGGAGGAAATTGTCAGGGATCTGTTGCGGGTGCGGGAACAAATCACCTGCCCGTTCGGGTATCTCTCGATCATCAAATGTCCGCAGCGAGACGGAAGGCATGACGAAATCGCGGAGGTCTGCGCCGCCATTCGCGGTGCCCTGCCGCCGGAGGATCTCTGGATCGACACCGACCCGGTGTTCCTTCCCGGCGGCCAGCCGGTGCCCGAATACTACGTTGAGGACCAACTCCACCTGACCTCCGGGGCGTATACGGCTCTCCTGGCATACGCAAAGCCCCGGGTGGCGGTCTGGGTGCAAAGCGGCTGCGCATCGGAAAAACGCCTCCCCGGCGGAACCGCAACCGGATGACATCATCATGCGCCCTAATGTTCTCCTGATTCAATGTGACGACCTGGGACCCGACGATCTCGGACTGGACGGCCCGCACACGCCCAACCTGCTCACGCTTGAGGAGGAAGCCTTCTCCGCAAAAGATTTCAGCGTGCAGCCGGTCTGTTCTCCCTCGCGCGCGGCGCTGATGACCGGCCGGCATCCGCTGCGCGCGGGCGTGAGTCATGTTCACGGAGGCAAAGATTTTCTTCATCCCGGAGAGCGCACGCTCGCCGGGCGGTTTCAGGCCGCGGGCTATGCGACCGGCATGTGGGGAAAGTGGCATTTGGGCCATACCGAAGGGTATTTTCCCTGGCAGCGCGGGTTCGATGAGGCTTACATGGCGGATCTGTACAAACACCGTCAAACGAAAGGGAGCTTGAACGGCGCGCCCAGGGCCTCTGAAAAGTGGGCGGACGAGGAAATCGTCGGTTTGGCACTGGATTTTATCCATCGACACCGGGATCAGCGCTGGTTCGCCTATTTGCCCACCCTGACACCGCACACGCCCCACGACGCACCGGAACACTGGGTGCGGTTTCATGTGGAGCGCGGCTGTCCCCCCGGACTGGCGGTGAACCGGGCCATGATTTCGTTTCTGGACGAGCAGATTGGGCGTCTTCTGGAGGGACTGCGCGCGGAGGGGCTTGCCGACGACACCCTGGTGGTGTTTATGAGCGATCACGGCCCCGCGATCGCGGCCAATGAACTTGATGACACCGACCGCCGCCTGCGGAACCGTTCCGGCCGCCGGGGATGGAAAGGGGATTTGTATGAGAACGGGGTGCAGTCTCCGCTGATGATCCGGCTGCCCGGCCGCATTGCGCCGCGTGTTTGTCGGGAACCGCTGCAACTGCTGGATGTCCCCCCCACACTCCTGGCACTGTGCGGTCTTCCCGCAGAGGATCTGGAGGAGGGACGTTCGTTTGCAGACAGTTTGCTGGAGGGAATTCCGCATGAGACTGGGGACATCTTCACCTACGCCCACCGCGGCTGGCTCACCACGGGGCCGCCGTATTCCCTTTCCGGCATTCCCGGCGAGTACGATCCCGGCCCGCCCGGATCCTTTGAAGAGCAGTCCCTGTCGCTTCGCAGGGGCCGCATGAAGCTCATTTTCAATCCGGAGTTCACTTCAAACGGAAAAAGCGTCCTGTATAATTTGTCCGCGGATCCCTGCGAACGTGACGATCTTTCAGATGCCCTGCCGGAACTTTGTGAGCAAATGACGGAGGATCTGCGCCGCTGGTGGGCGTCGGTTCTCCGCGAACCGCACGCGTTCCAACCGCCGGTGCTGCGGATGCGTTCCGGAGAGAACCGTTTTCCCGCCAATCTGCCGTCCGCCGTGTGCGGAGGCACGGTGAATTGTGTGAACGGGGTGCAGGGCTGGGACAAGGAAGGCAGCTGCATCACGTATCAGATACACGCCAGCGTCACCGGAACCGCCACGCTCAGCCTTCTGGATCCGAAAGGCCGTGCCGTGGAGGGTGCCTGGGAATGTAGACTCCCCGATACGGAAATCCAAGGGCAAAGCGTCAACGGCACTCTCGCGGATATTCCTCTGCACGCGGGCCTGCAGCGGCTGGAATTCCGCGCGGTGCGTGTGCCCGCCCATACACGCCTGGCCAGCTTGAGGTCCTATATTTCAAGAGTTTGAATTTTCCGGGAATCGAAAATGCGGACGGTGCAGTATATGGATAGGGCATGCTTGATTCCTCCACCTCCCGCCTTCGCGAATATGCCCTTGCCCACGCCCCCCGCATGTACAGGGAGCCGGCGGGTCGGCTGCGGTACCCCTACCTGGTGCCGGGCAGTGCCCAGTACAACGAACATTTGTGGGACTGGGACTCCTGGCTCACGAATGTGGCCCTGCGGGAGCTGTACGCCGGCGATGAGGACGCGCTGGAGACGCTGCGTCCGCACGAGCGCGGCTGCATCCTGAACTGGCTGGACATCGCCAAAGCCAACGGCTGCACCGGATGGATTCCCTATGTGGTCGGTCCGGGCGGCGCCGACCTTCCCGCCGATCCCTGGGCCCGCAACATGCACAAGCCCTGCCTCGCCCAGCACGCCGCGTTTCTGGTGCGGGAGGACAATGACATCGCCTGGCTGCGCGAAGACCTCATGTATATCGGTTATTTTCTCAACAACTATCTCGACCATCACCGTCATCCCTGCGGGCTGCTTTTCTGGCAGAGCGATGACGGCATCGGGGTGGACAACGACCCCTGCACCTTCGACCGTCCGCCCCGTTCCAGCGGGTCGGTGTATCTGAACTGCATGATGGTGATGGAACTGAAGGCGCAGGTGGAGCTGCTGGAGCGGGCAGGACTGGACGCCACCGAATTCCGCCGGGAGGCGGAGAAACTGACCACCGCCATTCAGACCCACTGCTGGGACGAGCGCGACGGCTTTTTCTACAATGCCGATTTTTGTTTTAACGAACGGCAGCCGCGCCGGACCGGACTGCACGCGGGCCGCCTGCGCGCGTGGGAGAGTCTGCCCATGCGCATCGGGATCTGGTCCGGGTTTCTGGCGATGTGGAGCGGGGTGGCCACCGGGGCGCAGGCGGAGCGAATGGTGCGGGAGCACCTCCGCAATCCCGACAGCTTTTGCGCCGCGTTCGGGGTGCGCACCCTCGACAAGCGCGAGCGCATGTACAGCCTGCGGGCCTCCGGAAATCCCTCTCCCTGGACCGGGCCGGTCTGGGGCGTGTCCAATTATTTGGTCTGGGAGGGCCTGCGCCGCTGCGGATACGAAGATGACGCCCGCGAACTCGCGGAAAAAACGCTCGCTCTCTTTGGACGCGATCTTGAACGGCACGGCGAACTGCACGAATGCTACGAACCCGACAGCGGCGAGCCCATCACCTGTCCCGGATTTCAGAACTGGAATCTGCTGGCCTTGAG
>JAFIGD010000044.1 GCA_020831625.1 Verrucomicrobiota bacterium
GACAAGCACGGGGGCGGCGATTCGGGCTTATGGTGACGTTTCGGGCACAGAGTCATTGCTCCCCTCCGACAAGCGGAGGGGTGGCAAACACACCGGAAAACCCGATTTCACGTCTGCGGATATCCCTTAGCTTGACGCGTATGCCCTCCGGGGTTACGGGAAACCTTAAGTTAGTGTCATTCCATAGCATCCGTGGTCTGTCATCCGTGGTCTTTTTCCAACCCTGCCCCACAGCATCCACGGTCTTTTATCCGTGGTCTTTTCCCAATCAGCATCCGTGGTCTTTTATCCGCGGTCTTCCCGCTCTTAGGCCGCCTCCAGCCCTCCATGCCACGGTTTTCATCCGTATCGAATTGACTTCCCACATCCCCTGGCACATGGTTTCAACCTCAAACCCATCGGCCAACCCCGTTATGGATACTGTGCTTGAAATCATCCTGGAAACTCTGGTGTCCATCCTCTGGTGGATTCTGTTGTTTCCTGTGATTCTTCTGGCCGCAACGCCTTTTATCCTCCTCGTTTCTCTGATTGGCAAACCTGAACATACCTCAAAACGGATTGCTGACAATTACCGCCTTGTTTTCGAGTTCTGGGCGGAATGGGGTTTATTTATCTTTCCCTGATCACACCCTGTCATGCACCCATCCAATCCCGACACCGTCCTGAAATCCGCGGAGGCACTGGCTCCGGTCATCTGGCTGCTGGGCAAGGCCCAGGCGGGCAAGACCAGCGTGGTGGCGGAACTGACCGGCGCGGCGCGGGAGGATATCGGGAACGGCTTTCAGGCGACCACCCGACAGGCCCGCGTCTACGCCTTTCCGCCGGAACTGCCGGTGGTCCGCTTCCTGGATACCCGGGGTCTTGAGGAAGGCGCGGCCTATGATCCCGCCGAGGACATGGCGTTCGCGGAACAACAGACGCACTTGCTCCTGGCCGTGGTCCGCGCCGAGGATCAGGTGCTCGACGGCCTGTACGGAACCCTCCGCGCGGTGCGGCGGCGTCATCCGGACTGGCCGGTGCTGATCCTTCAAACCCGGGTACACGATCTCTATCCGCGCGGGGCGGATCATCCGGATCCCTATCCCTACTCCGGCACAGAGGAGGATCTGAACCGGGCGGACCTTCCGGAGGCGGCGCGACGGGCCCTGCGCGCGCAGCGGAAAGTCTTTTCCGACCTCCCCGGCGCGGCGGCGCGCTTTGTGGTGGTGGATTTCACCGCGCCGGAAGCCGGCTTCACCCCGGTCAATTTCGGGGCCGAAGCCCTCTGGGACGCCCTGGAGGCGGTGCTGCCGGAGGTGCATGCGCGTCTCTTCCGGGGCGGGGATCCCGGCGAGGCGGCCCGGCGGCAGGTGATCCTGCCCTGGTCCCTCGCGGCGGCGGCGGCGGACGCGGTGCCGCTCCCCGTTTTGGGCGGTCTGGCCTCCTCCGGCGTACAGGCGCGCATGGTGGTGCTCATCGCGGAGCGCTTCGGGCTGCGCAGTGACCGCGAAATCTGGCTGCGGTTCATCCGGCTGCTCGGCGGCGCCTTCGCGCTGCGCTACGCGGCGAAATTTCTGATCCGCCAGGCCCTGAAGCTGATTCCGGGCGCGGGGAGCGCCGCCGTGGCCGTGTGGAGTTTCGGCGTGACCTATGCCCTGGGCGAGGCGGCGGTGTATTTTTGCCGGGAAGTCTCAAAAGGGCGCGAACCCGACCGGGAGACGCTGCGGCGCACCTACGCGGAACAATTGGCGAAGGCACGGGAGGTTTGGGCCGAGCGTTCCAAACAGGAGGGCGGCATATGACCCTGCGCGGCGGCGTCTACTGGTGGCGCGAGGGCCTGCTGGCGTTTGCCTGGCTGCTGCCGCTGCTGGTGCCGTACGGCGCGGGCCTCTGGTGGCTGTACCAGGAGAACGCCCTGCTGGCATGGATGGGGGCGATGGCCGGAATCTCCCTCATCCTTTGGGGAATCGGTCGCCTCAGCCGGCGGCGGGGCAGCGGCGTGGTGATGCAGGCGACGGATATCAATGCGGCGGAGGCGGAACGGCGGGCGCGGGAGGGATTAAGCGAACTCATGGAATCGGTGCGGGCGGAGGATTTGGCCAACACCCGCACGGTGGAGCGGCTGGTGCGGGAAAGCCTTGTCTGTGTGGCCTCGGCCTGGCATCCGGGCCGCAAACGGGCGGAATTGCGTTTCACGGTTCCGGAGGGCCTGGCCCTGCTCGAACATCTGGCGGGCCGTCTCCAAATCGCCATCCACGAGGATCTGCCCGCGCTGGAACAGGTGAAAATTTCACACGTGGTGGGCGTGCAGGATCACCTGCGCCCGGCGCGGTCTCTGTGGAATCTCTATCGCGCGGGACGCTTTCTGTTCAATCCGGTCGGCGCCACCGTGGTGGAACTGCGGCGGGGGGTGCTCCAGGCCATGACCCCGCTGCTGATGGATTCGATGAAACGCACCGCCGGCGCCCTGTTGGTCCGCGAGGTGGGCGAGGCCGCGATTCTGCTCTACTCCGGCCGCTTGTCCACCGTGAATCGGGACCACCATCAGCGCATGCGGACCGCGCCGGAGGTGGAGACGGGGCCGCTGCTGGTGATGCTGGCGGGTCAGGCCAATTCCGGCAAATCCAGTGTGATCAACGCGCTCTCGGGCCGCGACCGGGCGGTCACGCATTCCCTCCCCTGCGCGGAGGGCTTTCAGGCCTACGCCCTGGAGGAGGAGACGGCGGGAGAGCTGCTGCTGGTGGATTCGCCCGGCCTTCCCGCGGTTGCAGACAAAACCTGGCTGCGGGAAGTCAGCCGCGCGGATGTGATCCTCTGGGTGGCGGCCGCGCACCGGGCCGACCGACAGCGGGACGAGGAGGGCATGCGGGCCCTGCACAAGGTGTTTGAGCAGGCGGTGCGCCGCCGCAGACCCCCGATTCTGGGCGTGTTGACCCATGTGGACCGTCTCGACCCCGCCCGCGAATGGGATCCGCCCTATGATGTCGAGCGGGGCGAACGCCAGAAAGAACAGAACATGCGGACCGTGCGCGCGGATCTGGCCGAAAAACTCAATCTCTCCCCGGACGCCCTGGTGTGCATGATGACCGAATCCCCGGACACCGCCTGGAACGTCGCCGAATTCTGGAAACGACTCTACCAGGAGCTGCCCGCCGCCGGACAAAGCCGCCTCGAACGCCTCATCCACCACCGCTCCCATGTCCGCGGATTGCGCAAAGCGGCTCGCACCGTGCCCGGAATCGTCCGCCAGGCCCGGCGGCTTCTGAAGAAGTGAGACAGGAGCGCGGATCTCCGTATCTGCTAAACGGCCCGGGCGAGCCATGACACAAAGAGCAGGCTGACCGCGATTTCGGTCCATCCGACGTGTTTGGGCGATTTAACCGGCAGAAAAGACCAAACACCCGCGCGCAGGGCCAGAAGAAGAAACAGAACCACCGCGCCGGGCGGCGCCTCCAGTACCAGGAGGGCGGACGGGATCGCGGCATGCAGGAAGATCATTTCATCGCGGCGGTGGACTCCACCGGTATATCTGCGGATTTGACAGCGCACAAACAGGATGGCGGATACACTCTTGAGGGCAAGCAGTCCCGCCAGCAGCCAAGCAAGTCCCCGGGCATGTCCGCCGGCAATGACGATGGCGGCGGTTGGGCTGGCGAGAGCGATTGCGGCCGCCAGTTCGGGTGCCAGTGTGCGTGTGTGTCCCTGATCCTGCTTCCATAATGTCCACATCACAAGCGGCGCGGCGTAAAGAAAGGGCAGGAATGCGGTCGGGGGGACCCACAAAAGCGCGATGAAAAGAAAAATCGCGCCGGTCAGTCCGGTGATGAACACGAAGCGGCGCACGCGCTGCCCTTCGGGATCGGGATGACGGACACGGCGGGCGCGGAGCAGCCGCAAAGCCGGAGTTCGCAAAAGAAACCCGCAAAAAGAAACCACCGCAAGACAGAAACCGCCCAAAGTTGGCCCAATCAGAAGACCCAGCAGCAGAGGCTCTGCAATCATTCCCCAGCTTCCATGTTCGGCGGGAAGCAAAACGCCGCGGGTTTTTTTCGCAGGCATCAGTCTTTCCTCTCCACCCGCAGGGCCTGCAGGAAGGCTTCTTCCGTCTCAATGCGCCCGGCAATGTCGGCCAGGCTTTCACCGCTGAACATGTTTAAGATACAAGCCCGGGCCGCCTCCCACTGCGAATGAAGGGCACAGGGTGCAAGGCTTGAACACGCGTCAAATCCAAGAACACAGGAACGCAGGAAATGAGGCCCCTCCAGTGCGTCAATCACCAGAAGCGCATTCAGTTCAGACGCGGGTCTTTGCAGCGCAACCCCGCCGGCCGCTCCCCGGGAGGAGATGAGGATGTCCGCTTTGCCCAAATCATGGAGAATTTTGGTGAGAAAATGAAAAGGGATGTTCAGCCGATCCGAAATTTCCTGAATCGGCGTAAAGGCCCGGTCGGAATCATGAAGAGCAAGATACAGAACCGCCCGGAGACCGTGAAGACAGCGCTTTGATAAAAACATATCCCCCGATTACACCAAAAAGGAATGAAGAACAATTATATTCAGACTTTTTTATCTGAATATAATTTTCCCGAAATTTACGCCTTAACAGGACACTCAATCCAGATACGGCACATCATACTGCCGAATCAGCCGGTCATACGTGATGACTGCGGCACCCACCTGAAAAGCTGTCGCCACAATCAGTCGGTCAAACGGATCCGCGTGATGGTCCGGCAAACGGGAGGAGGACTCAAAATTAACCTCACAGGAACAGAAATTTTCGACCGGATAACAGGATGGCCAGGATCGTGCCTCTTTCATCATGTTGATCTGAAGTCTCAAGGATCCGCCCTTTATTAGATTTTGCCTTTTTCTTTAGAAAGTAAAGAAGCTGTCCTGCATGTATACCAAGGTTTTCCGAGGTTTCTCAGGTGCTCGTTCGTCCATCTTGGCGATACAAAAGGCATTATGCAAATTTTAAACTCAAGTCAGCCGATCAGCAAACAAAATATCCGCACCCAAGGCCGACATATTTCCAGTAATGTTTTTTAGATAAACATGATAAGATCCCGATCATCCTGTTATCCTGTCAAAAAATGGGGAAAGTCCTGTTTTTCTCACGGTGTGTGAATCCGATTCGCCACAAGGATTTGATAGACGGCGGGGAGGGTCTTTGCTAAAGAATGCATTATGAACCCTGAACCCAAACATGTCCTGATCATCGGCGCCGGCGGCGTCGGCCGTGTCGTCGTCCACAAATGCGCCCAGGTGCCGGAGGTCTTCGGCAAAATCACCCTGGCCAGCCGCACCAAAGCCAAGTGCGATCAAATCGCGGCGGAAATCGATTACCCAATCGATACACGCGCGGTGGATGCCGACAATGTCGCCGAAACCGTGGCCCTCATGCGGGAAATCAAACCCGATCTGCTCATCAACGTCGCCCTGCCCTATCAGGACCTCACCCTGATGGAGGCCTGCCTCGAAGCCGGGGTTCACTACATTGACACCGCCAACTACGAGCCGAAAGACGAAGCCCGCTTTTCCTACGAATACCAGTGGCCCTACCATCAGCGCTTCAAAGATGCCGGCCTCATGGCCCTCCTCGGCAGCGGCTTCGACCCAGGGGTCACCAACGTCTTCAGCGCCTACGCCCTCAAACATTACTTCGACGAAATTCACTACATCGACATTCTCGACTGCAACGCCGGCGATCACGGGCTGCCCTTCGCCACCAACTTCAATCCCGAAATCAACATCCGGGAAATCACCGCCAAAGGCCGCTATTGGGAGGCGGGGGAATGGAAAGAAACCGACCCCCTCGAATGGCACCGCCCCTATGACTTCCCGGTTGTCGGCGAAAAAGAAATCTACCTCCTCTATCACGAGGAAATGGAGTCGCTGGTCAAACACATCCCCGGCCTCAAGCGCATCCGCTTCTGGATGACCTTCGGACAGAAATACATCACCCACCTCAACGTTCTGCAGAATGTGGGCATGACCTCCATCGAACCGATCGACTTCCAGGGTCAAAAAATCGTTCCCATCGAATTTCTCCGCGCGGTGCTCCCTGATCCGGCATCCCTCGGTCCGCTGACCAAAGGCAAAACCGTGATCGGCAACATCATCGAGGGCATCAAGGACGGCAAAAAACGGAAGATTTACATCTACAACGTCTGCGACCACGAGGAATGCTACGCGGAGGTGAAATCGCAGGCCATTTCCTACACCACCGGAGTCCCGGCCATGATCGGCGGCAAAATGCTCGCCACCGGCGCCTGGATGAAACCGGGGGTCTGGAACATGGAGCAAAATGATCCCGATCCGTTCATGGATGCCCTCAACCAACACGGCCTGCCCTGGGAGGTTGTGGAACTCGATCCCGATTCGCCCCCGGTCTGGTAATCCCGCGTCATGACCCCGCGCCCCGCGATTCAACAGAACATCCTGATCCTGTCGATCGCGGTCACGGTGATTCTCTTGCTGCTGAGCGGCTCGCTGGCCGCCTGGTCCGCCCAGCGCGAGCGCATCTCCCGCTTCCGGACCGTCCTCGAACGCGCCGCCGGCACCCGAACCGAAGTCCCCGAAGCCTCCGGTTCCCGGGATGCCGAACCACAACTCGAAACCCTCCTGACCGCCTACACCTCGGTCGATGAGGTTTCCGCCTCCCGAAACCGCCGGTTTTTCTGGGGGGCGGTGCTTTCCCTCCTCGTCGGCGCACTGACCTGGTCCCGGCTCAGAGCCCTGACCGCCCCCCGGCAGGAACTCCTCGACGCCAACGAACGCGTGCAGAAAGGCGAAATCCGGAATCCGATTTTCCTTCCCGCCGGACATCCCTTCCTGCCGGTCGCCGAAACCGTCAACCGCCTGATCGCGGGCCTCGAAAACCAGTCCCGCATCATTTCCGAACAGCATCACCGCCAGCAGATTCTCCTCAACAGCATCTC
Source organism: Verrucomicrobiota bacterium (assembly GCA_020831625.1). Taxonomy (GTDB): domain Bacteria; phylum Verrucomicrobiota; class Kiritimatiellia; order SS1-B-03-39; family UBA6053; genus PXAS01. The sequence goes on from JAFIGD010000044.1 coordinate 6,920, forward strand.
CGAAGGCATTCTCGTTCTCGACAACGATCTCAACATCACCGGCATCAACCCCGTCGCCGCCCAGTGGCTGGAAACCGGAAACCCCATCCGCGCCCAGGGCAAACCGCTCTATAAACTCTGCCGCAACCCCACCCTGCTGAGCATGACCGATGATCTCCTGGCCGGGGGCGACATGAAAGAGGCCCACCTTCGCCTCGAGCGAAATGGCGAGGAGGACCGGATCGTTCAACTCCGCGGGTCGCTGCTGATCGACCGCGACCAGACCGAGGGGGTCATCATTCTCATGCAGGATGTCACCACCCTCCGCCGCCTCGAAACCCTGCGGCAGGACTTTGTCGCCAACGTCTCCCACGAACTCCGCACCCCCCTCACCTCCATCAAAGGGTATGCGGAACTGCTGACCGAAGAAACCGACGATCCGGCCGCCGTCCAAAAGTACTGCGACCGTATTCTCATGCAGTCCGAGCGCATGGTCAACATCATCGATGACCTCCTCTCCCTTACCCGCATCGAAAGCGCGCACGGACCCGAAAGCGTCACCCGCTGCGAAATCCGTCCCCTGCTGGAGAACGTCGCCGCCCTCGTCGAGGATGCCGCGCAGCGCCGCAATCTCACCCTGATCCTCGAGGCCGAAGAAGATCTCAGCGCGGTTCTTCATGCGCCCCTCTTCGAGCAGGCGGTGCTCAATCTGGTGCAGAACGCGGTCAAATACACCCATCCCGAAACCCGCATCACCCTCAAGGCCTATCAACAGGGCGGCGACGCGGTCATCGAAGTGATCGATCAGGGCCCCGGCATCGCCCCGCAGCATCACGCCCGCCTCTTCGAACGCTTCTACCGGGTGGACAAGGCCCGCAGCCGCGCCGTCGGCGGCACCGGCCTCGGCCTCAGCATCGTCAAACACATCGCTCAACTCCACCACGGCACTGTTGACATCGAAAGCGAACTCGGCAAAGGCACCCGCTTCCGCCTGAAAGTTCCGATGGAAGGATAATCATCACCATGGCGTTTTTAGAGTTTCAGAACATCAGCAAAACCTTTGACGGCATTCCGGCCGTTGACGATGCCAGCCTGGAAATCCGGAAAGGGGAGATTTTTTCGCTGCTGGGTCCAAGCGGCTGCGGGAAAACGACCCTGCTGAGGATGTGCGCCGGGTTTGAGCGGCCCAACGCGGGTCGCATCATTCTGAACGGCACGGACATAACCGATCTGCCGCCAAACGAGCGCAGGGTGAACACCATTTTTCAGAGCTACGCCCTGTTTCCCCACCTGACAATATTTGAAAACATCGCCTTCGGTCTGCGCGTGGCCCGAAAACCGGACGTGCAGGTGCGTGAAGAGGTGGAGAAGATGCTTCAGATCATGCAGCTCAAGGGCCACGAACAGAAAAAGCCGCATCAGATCAGCGGCGGACAAAAACAGCGGGTGGCCATCGCCCGCGCCCTGGCCAACAAACCTGAAATCCTGCTGCTCGACGAGCCCCTGGCGGCACTGGATCTCAAGTTGCGCCAGCGGATGCTGGTGGAGCTCGACGCGATCCACGACGAAGTGGGCATCACCTTTATCATGGTCACCCACGATCAGACCGAGGCCATGGGCATCAGCGACCGCATCGCGGTGATGAACCGCGGAAAAATTCAGCAGGTCGGCCGCCCCGCCGAAATATACGAGACCCCGCTGACCTCTTTCGTGGCCGCCTTTATCGGGGACACCAACTTTTTTGTGGGTCAGGTCGCCCCGGCCGAGGATGCCGACTACTGCACCCTGCGGATTGAGGGGTTCGATCCGGTGCTCTGCTTTAATGACAAAAAGCTTCAGCCCGGTCAGACCGCCTATGTCAGTGTCCGCCCCGAAAAATTCCGGATCCACACCGAGGTGCCGGAAGGCCATAGCCGCCTGAATGTCTTGCGGGGTAAAGTGACCGATGTGATCTATGAAGGCGGGCACACCGACTACTGGGTGGACGGCCCCGGCGGCTACCGCATTTCCGTGACCCGCTCCCACCAGCGCTTCGGCCTGGATGAAGCCCCCATCACCTGGGGGGCGGATGTGTGGCTGTCCTGGCACGCGGACGACGGCTATATGCTGGAACAATACCGTGAGGACGACGAGGGTCTCCTGCGTCTTCCCTCCCCGGCGGATGCATCGCTGCTTACGGAGCTGCCCGATGAAAGCTGACCCTGTCCGCCGTGAACGCCTCGTCGAGGTTTTCCTCACCGCTCCCGGGTTTGTCTGGCTGCTGCTTTTCTTTCTGCTCCCCACCTTCAATGTGCTGCTGATCAGCTTCCGCCCCTCCACCCTCACCGGCGGCATCGGGGAGGGATGGACCCTGGACACCCTGCAGCAACTCCGCAACCCCGACTATCCCGGCATCCTCTTTCGAACCCTGTGGGTGAGCCTGGCCATTACCGTCTCCTGCCTCCTGCTCTCCGTGCCGGTCGCCTACTTCCTCGCCCGCTGCTCCCAACGATGGAAAACGCGGCTGTTGCTGCTGATCATGATCCCGTTCCTGACCAATTTCATTATCCGCGTTTTCGCATGGAAAGTTATTCTGCATCCCGAGGGATGGCTGGCGTCGGTTCTGGCGTTTGCAGGTCTCATCCCCCCGGGGACGCAGTTGCTTTATAACGTGCGGGCGGTGATTCTGGTTTCGGTGTACACCTATCTTCCTTTTGCTCTCCTGCCGGTGTACGCGGTGGCGGAGAAGTTCGACTTCGCCCTCATGGAGGCGGCGATGGATCTGGGCTGCAACCGCATACAGGCCTTCTTCAGAGTGTTTGTTCCCGGGATTTCCCGCGGACTCTGGACCGCGACCCTGCTGGTGCTGATTCCCAATCTGGGGGCCTATGTTGTGCCGGACATCGTCGGGGGACACAGCAGCTCCATGCTCGGGAACGTCATTGTCCGCCGTTTGTTTTCCGACCGGAACCTTCCGCACGCCGCCGGACTCTCCTCCGTGCTCACGGTTTTGGTTCTGCTGCCGATGATTGTCGTCATCCTCCACCGCCGCCGGAGGGAGGCGCATTGAAACGCAGCCGCTTTCCTCTGGTTGTCACCGTCCTGGTGATGCTGTTTTTCTATCTGCCGGTGCTGGTGCTGGTGGTGAACTCGTTTAACCGCTCCCGCTCCTCCGGGCCCTGGACCGGCTTCACACTGGACTGGTATGTCCGGCTCTTCGGCCGGCGGGACATCTGGGAGGCGTTCGGAAACACCCTCATCATCGCCGTGTCCGCCTCCGCCGCCTCCATGCTTCTGGGCACCCTGGCCGCCTTCGCGCTGCACCGCTACCGCACCCGCCTGCAGGACGCCCACTACACCATGGTGTACACCCCCCTGGTTGTCCCGGAAATCCTGCTCGGCATCAGCCTGCTCCTGCTCTTCGTGGCCCTGGGCGTCGAACGGAACCTCACCGTGCTGTTTATCGGTCACACCACCTTTTGCATCAGTTACGTGACCATGGTGGTGCTGGCCCGTCTGCAGGATTTCGACTTCGCCATGGTCGAGGCGGCCCAGGACCTCGGCGCGGGCCCCTGGACCATCGCCCGCAGAGTCATCATCCCGCTTCTGGCTCCGGGCATTTTCGCGGGAGGTCTCCTCGCCTTCACCCTGTCCATCGACGACTATGTGATCTCCTTTTTCCTCAGCGGTCCCGGCACCACCACCCTGCCCATTAAAATCAACGCCATGATCCGCCGCGACGCTCCCGCCTTGATAAATGCCCTTTCATCCATCATGCTGTGTGTGACCTTCCTGCTGGTGGGTCTCAGTCAAAAACTCAACAAGGAAAACCGAACATGAAATTCCGCCTCCTGAACCTCGCCGCCGCGCTCATGCTGATCCTCGGCTTCACCGCCTGTGGGAGCCGCAAACCCGTTCTCCGCATCTACAACTGGGCCGAATACCTCTCCGATGAGGTGATCGAAGCGTTCGAAAAAGAATTCAACTGCCGGGTGATCGTCGATGTATTCGATTCCAACGAAGCCATGTACGCCAAACTCAAAGCCGGCGGCGGCGGATACGACATCGTGGTTCCCAGCAGCTATCAGGTTGTGCGCATGGCCCGCGAAGGCATGCTCCTCGAACTGGATCACAGTCAGCTCCCCAATCTCGTCCATCTCGACCCGATCGCCGTAAAATTCACCCAGGACCCGGAACACCGTTACAGCGTGCCCTATCTCATCACCTCCGCTGTCATCGGCTACCGCGCCGACCGCATGGATACCGGCCCCGACTCCTGGGCCGTGTTTGCCGACGCGTCGCTCCGCGGACGCATGACCCTGCTCAACGACCAGCGGGAGACCCTGGGTGCCGCCCTTAAATTTCTCGGGTTCAGTCTCAACACCGTCAACCCTGAAGAAATCAACGCCGCCCGCGATTTACTCATCGAATGGAAAGCCAATCTCGCCAAATTCGAATCCGAACAATTCAAAAACGGTCTCATGTCCGCCGAATTTCTGGTGGTTCACGGATACAGCAGCGACCTCCTGCAAGCCATGGAGGAGGACGAAAATATTTCCATCGCCCTCCCCAAAGAAGGCCTCTCAATCGCGCTCGACGATTTGGTGATCCTTGCCGACGCCCCCAATCCACAACTCGCGCACGCCTTCATTAACTTCATGCACCGCCCGGAAGTCGCAGCGGAAAACATGGAATGGGTCATGGCCATGTCCCCCAATCTGCCCGCATATGCCTTGCTTGACGACGCGTTCAAGGCCGACGAGCGCATTTTCTTCAGCGAGGAGATTTTCGCCAAATCCGAAACCATTTTCGACCTTGGCGAAAACGACCAGCTCTACATTAACGCCTGGAATGAAGTCAAAACCGCGCCCTGATCCACAGAGCGCCCCTCCGAAGGACCCCGATTATTAGAGCCGTGAAGGCGGTTCTGGCCTCTGGGACGAAGTCGGCGGAATCGAAAGTCTGGACTTCCGTAAAAGGTCAGTTTCTCCGACTTTCGAATGATCGGGGTTTGGAATTTTAGCGTTTTTTAAAGTTGAACTTTAAAAAACACACGATACCATAATTCCATGAGCGACACATATTCATCCAAAGACTGGATCCCGCGTCTGTTGGGCGATAAAGTGCGGGAGGCCTCAGGGCAGTATCCGGTCGTCACGGTGACCGGCCCCCGGCAATCCGGAAAAACCACCCTGGTTCGGTCCTGCTTTCCGGAATACACCTATTGCAATCTGGAAGATCCGGAATCCAGGACGCTGGCCAATGAGGATCCGAAAGAATTTCTACACCGACATCCGCCGCCCCTCATCCTGGATGAAATCCAACGTTCACCGGATCTGCTGAGTCAAATCCAGGTGCGGGTAGACGGAGAGCCCCGAAGCAAAGGCCAATTCATCCTGACCGGATCCCATCAACCCCAGTTGAAAGCGGGAATTTCTCAATCTCTGGCGGGTCGAACGGCCTTGTTCCGCCTGTTGCCGCTCTCCATCCGCGAATTGGCGGACCATGGTGTGTTTCAAGACAGGGACGACTGGCTCTTCAAGGGGTGTATGCCGCGGCTTTATCAGGAAAACCTCCCGCCCACAGGATTATATCGCGGTTACTATGAAACCTACATCGAACGGGACGTGCGGCAACTCATTCAGTTAAAGCATCAGCAAGCCTTCGAATTGTTTATGAAATTACTGGCCGGCCGGGTGGGACAGGTGGTGAACCTGCATGCCTTGAGCGGTGAGGTGGGTGTCAGTTCCCCCACTCTAAAAGAATGGCTGTCGGTGCTGGAGGCCTCTTTCGTGATTTTCCGTCTGCAGCCCTACTATGAAAATTTTGGTAAACGCTTCATCAAATCTCCCAAACTGTATTTCACCGAACCGGGATTGGCGGCATATCTGCTGGAAATCCGCAGTCCCGAACAGGTCTCCAGGGATCCGCTGCTGGGAGGACTGTTCGAAAATCTGGTTGTGGTCGAGGCCTTGAAAGCGCGCTGGAACCGAGGTGAGGACGCGGATCTCTACTATTTCCGCGATCAAAAGGGTTTCGAGATTGACCTGCTCTATTCCCGCCACCGCAAACTGATCCCCATGGAGATCAAAGCCGCCCGAAGTTTCAACCGGGACTTTCTCAAAAACCTACGCCAATTTTCCACCTGGAGCGACCGCATTCTGCCCGGCGCCCTGATTTACGCGGGCGAGTCTCGGCAAAAAGTCGGTGAAGTTCAACTGTTGCCTTTTACGGACGTGAACGAAGTATTGGATTGAAAAAGTCCCCGCCATAGCTTGACCTGTTGACAGAAACCTGAAAAGGCATATTTTTTCTTTTTTATAGGATTTTTCTCTATGATTTCATCAGACGATATGCTCTCCCTGCTTAAAGAAGTCGGTGCCCTCAAAGAGGGCCACTTCAAACTGGCCAGCGGACGCCACAGCGGTCACTACGTCCAGGTTGCCCAGCTCAGCCAGTATCCGGCCCGGCTCATGCCCATGCTTCAGAAGGCCCGCCCCGCGCTCGAGGCCCTCGGCCCGATCGACACCGTTTTCTTTCCCGCCATCGGCGCCCTGCCCGTCGGCCAGCTTGTCGGCTGCGCCCTCGAAAAACGCTCCATTTTCGCGGAGCGCAACGCGCAAAACGAAATGGAGCTGCGGCGCGGCTTTGAAATCAAAGAGGGGGAAAACCTGCTGCTGGTCGAAGACGTGATCACCACCGGCGGCACCCTCTTCGAAATCAAGAAAATGGCGGAGGCGAAAAACGCTCGCATTCTGGGTGTCTTTTGTATAATTAATCGATCCGGCTCGGAAACCTGGGACGGATTGCCGCTGGTGTCGCTGCTGAACATTCAGTTTCCCACCTATGCGCCCGACGACGTTCCCGCGGCGTTGGCGGCAATCCCCGTCTACCGGCCGGGAACCAAAACCGTTTAAAAGAAGGTCCCCGACATGTCAGCCCCCATTCCCGAAGGTCTAAGTTACGACGACGTTCTCCTCGTCCCTCAGCGCAGCGGCGTCCTGCCCGCCAACGCTGATGTCCGCTCACGGGTCACCGCCGGTATTCCCCTCAATATTCCCCTGATTTCCTCCGCAATGGACACGGTCACCGAAGACCGGCTGGCCATCGCCCTCGCCCGCGAAGGCGGTCTCGGCGTCATCCACCGCAACAACACCATCGACGAACAGGTTCAGATGGTTATCCATGTCAAGCGCAGCGAGAACATCATCATCGACAAACCGATGACCACCTCGCCGGACACAACCCTCGCCGCTCTGCTCGACATCATGGACCAGCGCGGTGTCAGCGGCTTTCCGGTCGTCGATGACGACAACCGCCTCATGGGCATTGTCACCAGCCGCGACATCGGCTATCACGACAACCCCCGCGGCATCAAAGTCCGCGAAGTCATGACCCCCCGCGAAAAGGTCATCACCGGCAAACCCGGCTACAGTCTCGAAGACGCCCGCGCCGTCCTCTACAAACACCGCATCGAAAAACTTCCCCTCGTCGATGACGAGGACCGCCTCGTGGGCATGATGACCGGTGCCGACATCGAAAAAAGCACCATGTACCAGAACGCGGCCAAGGACGATCAGGGCCACCTCCTGGTCGGCGGCGCCATCGGGGTAGGTCCCGACGCGATCGACCGCGCCGCCGCCCTGCTCGACGCCGGATGCGACGCGCTGTTCATCGATGCCGCCACCGGCCACACTGAAACCACCCTCGGCGTGCTCGACCGCATCAAATCCCGCATTCCAGGCGCGATTGTCGTCGCCGGCAATGTCGTCACCGCCGAAGGGGCCAAAGATCTGATCGCCGCCGGTGCCGCCGCCGTCAAAGTCGGGGTCGGCCCCGGCTCCATCTGCACCACCCGCGTCATTGCCGGGGTGGGCGTGCCCCAGTTCACCGCCGTGCAAACCGTCGCCCCCGTCTGCCGAGAAGCCGGAATTCCCCTCATCGCCGACGGTGGCCTCCGCTATTCCGGCGATATCGTCAAAGCCCTCGCGGGCGGCGCCGACATCGTCATGGTCGGCTCCCTCCTCGCCGGCACCGACGAAAGTCCCGGTGCCCTCGTCCGCATGCAGGGCCGGAACTACAAGGAGTACCGCGGCATGGGCAGCACCGGCGCCATGCGCAAAGGCAGCGGCGACCGCTACGGCCAGAACTCCTCCGGCAAGCTCGTCCCCGAAGGCGTCGAGGCCCGCGTCCCCTACAAAGGCTCCCTCGCTCAAGTCGTCTTCCAGCTCATGGGCGGCCTCCGCTCCGGCATGGGATACGTCGGCGCCAACAATCTCGACGAACTCCGCGAACGCGCCCAGTTCGTCCGCATCACCGCCGGCGGCCTCCGCGAAAGCCATCCGCACGATATTTTCATGACCGAAGAACCGGTCAACTACAGCGCCTCCTAAGCCCACCCCTCTTCCCAAGGTTTTCCCATGGACGTTCAAATCGCCGTTCTCGATTACGGTTCCCAGTATTCCCAACTCATCGTCCGCCGCGTGCGCGAACTGGGCTACTACGCCAAACTCTACTCCCCCGAAAAACTGGTCGAACTCACCGGCCTTGCCGGCGTGATCCTCTCGGGCGGACCCAACAGCGTCACCGAACCCGATGCGCCCGACGTCGATTTCGCCGCCCTCCAGGCCCTCGACGTCCCCGTCCTCGGCGTCTGCTACGGCATGCAGCTGCTCAACCAGAAGTTCGGCGGAAACCTCAAGCCCGGCACCACCAGCGAATACGGCCCCGCCCGGCTCTGCGTGGAGGACGACAACACCCTCTTCGCCAACATCACCAACGAATCCCAGGTGTGGATGAGCCACAGCGACACCGTCTCCCGCCTGCCCGAAGGCGCCACGGTCATGGCCCGCAACGAGGACGGCGTCCCCATCGCCCTCCGCTTCTGCAAAAACTGGTACGGCATTCAGTTCCATCCCGAAGTCACCCACAGCCACGAGGGCCGCGGCATTCTTCAGAACTTCCTCAAACAGCTCAACGCCGAACCCGGTTTCGACGTGGAGGCCTTCAAGAAAGAAGTCATCCGCGACATCATCAAAGAAGTCGGCGACCGCGAAGTGGTCTGCGGGGTCTCCGGCGGCGTGGACAGCACTGTGCTCGCGGTGCTGCTGCACGAGGCAGGCGTCAAAGTTCATCCCATCTTTGTCGACACCGGCATGCTGCGCAAAGACGAGGCCGTCGAGGTCCAGAAACAGTTCGCGGAAGTCGGGGTTGACATCGAAACCATCTACGCCGAAGACCGCTTCCTCGACGCCCTCAAAGGCGAAACCGACCCCGAAAAGAAACGCAAAATCATCGGCAACCTCTTCCTCGACGTGTTCTTCGACCACGCAGGCCAGGTCGAACTCTTCGCGCAGGGCACCCTGTATCCCGACGTGATCGAAAGCGCCACCAGCGGCTCCATCGCCTCGGTCATCAAAACCCATCACAACCGGGTGAACCGCATTCTCGAACTCAAAGCCGAAGGCCGGGTGCTCGAACCGCTCGCGGAACTCTTCAAAGACGAGGTCCGCGCCCTCGGCACCTCGCTCGGGATTCCCGCCTACGCCCTCAACCGCCATCCTTTTCCCGGCCCCGGACTCGCGGTGCGCTGTCCCGGCGAAGTCACCAAGGAGAAACTCGACATCCTCCGGGAGGCCGACCACATCTTTATTACCGGACTCCGCAAGCACGGCTGGTACGACAAAATCTGGCAGGCCTGCACCACCCTGCTGCCCGCGAAATCCGTCGGTGTCAAAGGCGACGTCCGCGCCTACGAATACCCCATCGCCCTCCGCGCCGTGATCAGCGAGGACGCCATGACCGCCGACTGGGTGGAGATCCCCTACCCCGTCCTCCGCGAAATCTCCAACAAGATCCTCAACGGCGTCAAAGGCGTCAACCGCGTTCTCTACGACATCTCCACCAAGCCCCCTGCCAGCATTGAGTGGGAATAAAGGGCGGAGGTCAACGCCGCCGCCGACAGGAATTGGAGTTTGAAGGAGCAAGACCCGGCGGCGGCGTTGATGGGGTGTTGTGTAATGCGTTAATGTATTAAAATGGTCAAACTAGATGTCGTCTTCGGTGAGATCGGCAATTTTCATCAACGATTTCAGCAATCCGGCTTTCAGGGGGCGTGACCCGTGGATTGGAATGACGATTCTTTCTGACCTGCCATCCTTGACAAAAATATGATGGCTGCCTTTTACTCTTGCAAACTGCCATCCGTTCTTGGCCACGGCTTTTGCGAGTTTCTTTCCAGAGACCTCCTTCACACCGCCATTTCCAGAACTTCCGATTCATGCTGGTCGAACGGCTGGTCTTCACCGGTTTCGAGCCATAGCTCAATAGCTTCGCGAATGTTATCGCGAACCTCAACCATGGTTTCGCCCTGGCTTACACAACCAGGCAAGGCGGGAACTTCCGCCCAGAACCCGCCTTCTTCAGCTTTATGAACAATAATTTTAAGCTTCATGATTGTTACTTTTACCACAGCCCCCCCCTACTGGCAATCTCTATGTACTTACTTGGATTTAGATACCTGTGATTTTAAGATCCTCAACGGCGTAAAGGGCGTCAACCGCGTCCTCTACGACATCTCCCCCCCCCCCGCCAGTATTGAATGGGAATAACGTCAGGGGTTGACGGTCTATGTTTCTTTCAGATCGCCCTCCACATACTGATGGATCAGGCCGGAAATCAGTGCTTGATACGGGATTCCTTTCCGCGAAGCTTTTCGTTGAATCCCTTCCAGGTCGTGGTGACTGAGACGGATATTGATCCGCTTGTCCTTGCGGAAGGTGTTTTCTCCCGCCTCGCGGAGAAGGGCCAACAATTCCGGGTCAGGATCGGCCAATTGCACCTCTCCCCGGTCAAAGGCATCGGAAATCATCTGTTCTTCAGAGTCCATCTTGTTTCTCCTTCAAATTCTGTTTCGTCGCTTTTCGGTTAGGGAAAGCGGTTTTCAGGAAAATCACGTCTTTTTCGATCACAAAAGGCACAAAGTAAATGTGGCGGTCAATCGGCACCAGGAAAACCTGTTGATTTGGGTAAGTCTCCGGGTTCGGAGGCTCCTGCCCACCGGACGAGAAGCATCCCGCCACGGACTCTTCCTTAAACGTTCGAAGTTGGACGTTCAATGTTCGACGTTCGTTTTCTTCTTTCTCCCTTATCCCTTCTCCAGTGGTTTCGCCCCGCGCTTGTATGAGATCCGGTGTGATGGGCTTCTGTTTTGGTGTTGTGATGGAACAAATGCAGGGCCAAGGGCCCGACTTTACACAGCCCGGTCCGTCAGGACCGGGTTTTTAACCGAAAATCAAGGCAGAGCACTGAAGGTGCGGCTCAATCAGTACGAGGCAATGGCCGGAATTGAGCCGGGCCGTTGGCCCTCTCTGTGTGTTTCGGAATACCTGTTCCCGGCCCTCACGGGCCAGGCTGGGATGAGCCGGCCCGTTGGACCTGATTTCATATTCCATATATAAAATATATTTTATATATGGAATTTTACACTACATTCCAGTGGTTTCATGAGAAACTCATTTCCGGGCAGTGCTTCGCCAGAATCGCCCGGGTTCGAAGATCGCCATGCTGTGCATCGGGCATATCGGGAGGCGTGTCCGCGAAACGCTGCAAACGAAGCAGAGCCGCCGAGGCTTCCTGTCAGCGGGCGGGCAAAATGTACCAGGGATGGGCGGGTTAAAATGTACCACTTTGCATAACGGCAAAACGGTGGAATCTCCGGGGATCAACCCCGGAGACTCCAACCATGGCCAACCATGCAAAAATGGATATAATCACAACGATACAAGCCCTATACGAAAAAGAATGGACCCAGCGGCGGATTGCCCGCGAGTTGGGCATCCACCGCCGCACCGTTCGGCGGTATGTCGAGGAACTCCTTGCCGAGGAGTCAAAAGGTACCAACCCGCCCCCCGGCGATTCGGAGGGTGGTTCTTCAAAAGGTACCAAACCCGCCCCCCGGGATCTGTCGGGTCCGCCCAGCAGTTGCCTTCCTTGGCGGAAGTTCATCGAAGACGCCTTGGAGCAGGGTCTGAGTGCCAAGCGGATTCATCAGGATCTCCGCGGGCATTCGGATTTCCAGGGCTCCTATGACGCGGTGAAGCGCTTCGTTCGCCGTCTGCGGGTGGCGGAACCCAAGCGATTCGAGCGCGTGGAGGTGCCCCCGGGAATCGAGGCGCAGGTGGACTTCGGGACCGGCAACTGGGTGGAGGAGCCCGGCGGCAAAAAACGACGCACCCATGTTTTCCGCGTGGTGCTGGGCAACTCCCGCAAGGGATATTGCGAGGCCGTGTTCCACCAGGATACCGAGACCTTTCTGCGCTGTCTGGAAAACGCGTTCCAGGCCCTTGGCGGCGTGCCGGAAACCCTGGTGCCCGACAACCTGAAGGCGGCCATCCCCAAGGCGGACTGGTACGATCCGGAGGTGCATCCCAAGCTGCGAGACTTCGCGGAGTATTACGGGGTGGCGATCCTGCCGACCAAGCCCTACCATCCCCACCACAAGGGAAAGGTGGAGCGGGGTGTGGGATACGTGAAAGACAATGCGTTGAAGGGCAGGATCTTCCGTTCACTCGCCGAACTCAACGCCCACTTGCGGGACTGGGAGACGCACGTGGCCGACCAACGCATCCACGGGACCACTCGCAAACAGGTGGGCGCGCAGTTCCGGGAGGTGGAGGCGCCCGCGCTCCAGCCGTTGCCTCCCATGCCGTTCCCGGCCTACGAGGAGGGCGAGCGGTCCGTGCACCGGGACGGCTATGTCGAGGTGAAAAAGGCCTATTATCAGGCTCCCCCGGAATACGTGGGGCGCACCGTGTGGGTGCGCTGGGATGCCCGCACCGTGCGGCTGTTCAACCACCGCATGGAGGAGGTCCGGGTACACGCGCGGGTGGAGCCGGGGAAGTTCGCCTCCACGCCGGGCGCGAAGAGCCCCTACCAGGCGACCCGATCCTGCGCCCATTTGATCAAGTCGGCCGGGAAGGTGGGGCACTGGTGCGGCGTCTGGGCCGAAAAGCTCGTGTCCCAAAGAGGCGCCGAAGCCTACCGCCCCCTGCTCGGCTTTCAGAGCCTGACCCGCAAGCATCCCCCCGAAGACCTGAACCGGGCCTGTGAAAAGGCCCTGGCATACGGAGCAACGCGCCTCAGGGACCTCCGCCGAATCATGGAGCAAGGAGCCGATCCCCAGCAGGAACTCGCCTTCCTCCAGGAACACCCTCTCATCCGCGACCTGACCGAATATCAGGTCCACTTCACCCAACCCAACCCGAAAGGAACAAACCCATGCTGACACCACAGCTCGAGCACAAACTCACCCGCCTCCGCCTCGGAGGTCTCAAACACACCCTGCCCATCCGACTCCAGGAAGCCGCGGCCTCCCAGCTCAGCCATCTGGAGTTCCTGGAGCTGATCCTCCAGGACGAGGAACTGGTCCGCAAGGACCGCAAACGCGAACGCCGGGTCAAAGCCGCCGGCTTCCGCGAAATCCGACGCTTGGACGGCTTCGACTGGAGCTTCAACCCGCAAATCGACCGCAAGGCCATCTACCAACTGGCCGCCGGACGATACCTCGCCGAGGGCCGCGACGTGCTCATGGTCGGCCCGCCCGGCGTTGGAAAAAGCCATCTCGCACAGGCGCTCGGCTACGAGGCCATCCTGCAAGGCAAGACCGTCAAATACCGCTCCATCTTCGATCTGGTGGGCGACCTCAACGAGGCCGGGGCCCTGCAGGAGAGCGCCAAACGCATCGCCACCTACCTCAAGCCCGATCTGCTGATCATCGACGACATGGGCATCAAGCATCTGCCCCCCAACGCCGGAGAGCACCTCTTCGAAGTGGTGATGCGACGCTACGAGCTGCGCTCCACCCTGATGACCTCCAACCGGCCCATCGAAGAATGGGGCAAACTCATCGGCGACGTGCCCGCCGCCGGGGCCATCCTTGACCGCTTCCTGCACCACGCCGAGATCCTCGAAATGCCAGGACGAAGCTACCGGCTCAAAGACAGGAGAGGGAAATGAGGTCCACCGAAATCGGTGCCCATGGCCAACTCATTCTTGCAAAATCCACCCTTTTGCGCTACCTCAACCTCAACCCGCGAGGTGGTACACTTTGACCCGCCCACAGGTGGTACACTTTAACCCGCCCGCTGACACTCAGGGGTCCTTGCAGCCTTTTTCTGCATTTCCCGGTAGGCCTCCTCCGAAATCAAAACCGAAGCGTCATGACCGCGCCGCGTAATCCTCACCGCTCTTCGGCTGGACCGCCCCAGAACTTCTCCAAAGTGCGTTTTAAAATAGGATGCATTTACGGAGTCCATATCCATACAATCGCACAATTTGTGCGACTAAGTTAAGCGGTTCTTTTTATAAAAGGGGGCATTAAAAAGGTCAGTATTAAAATACCAATCATTTAAAGCTCACTCACCAGCATTTGGTTGAGTATCCTTATTCCGCAGCGTGGGCCAAGGTGTCATGAACCAGTGCATTCAAGCTTTTCCGTTCCTTTCTGGCCCGGATGGCCAGCATCTTGTGGAGTTCAGGTTCAAGTCTCAACATAAATTTTCCCGAATAGGGTTTATCCGGAGACTCTCCGCGTTCCGCGCAAAACTCCAGATAATCATCCACAGATTCCTCAAACGCTTTTCGCAGTTCCTGTACGGAGGATCCCTGGAAGGTCACGACGTCACGGAGGTTGATGACTTCGCCATGAAAAATGTTCGCGTCGTCGTCAAACTCAACCTGTCCAACATATCCTTTATATTCCATCATGTTATCACCTCGGCTTCGGTTAAGAATCTTCTCATCGAGCTGACGGCACCTTTGTCCGTTACTCTTTCCGGATGAGGCCGGTGGAAGACGGCTCGTACCCCATTCAAGTGGATCCGCACCCGTGAACCGCGACCTTCCATAACCTCGCCACCCAGCGCAATGATCAGTCGCTCGATATCCCTCCAAGGAATATCCGACCGTTCTGGTCGCTCGTTAATCCTGCTAAGAGTGCGTTGGTTTTTCTTATTCATTCAACCGAAATGATACCATGTTACGATACCAAGTCAAGCGACTCACGTCCGATTTATCCCCACTCAACGTCTCAGTCCACCGGACCGCGTACTCGCGGTTCGGTGCGACTGATGGTTGAAATTCGTTTTTTATAAATGATCTTGCCTACTATAAAGACGATAAATGTCATGCTTAAAGTTATCCCGTACGTTTTAATTTGCTCCTTTCTATACAATTTTCTGCAATGAAACACGCGGGACTCATGGTCCCATGAATTTAGATCGTCTTCATCTTCGCCATAGGTGTTTGACACTTTGTCAGGACCACGCAAATAAAAGCCATAACCAGTTACGGAGCCGGGTCTTTCTGTAATTTGCGGGGGAAGATCCCAATAGTTGGATATATGTTCACTTTCGTCTATAATCAGATTTAGAAGCCAATCAGAGGTGTACTCTTTTACCTCTTCAGATGGCTGGTAGTAACCAGAAAGCCATTTCTCATCCAGAATCTTATTTATATACTTCACATCAATGCTGTATGACTGGTTTTGAAGTTTTATTTGAAAAGCATGTTGCTCCAACCCACGTAAGACGGTTTGCATTCTGGAGTAGCGGTGATCTCCCATTGTCGATGTTAACGCCTGATAGAAAATCGATATTGTTACATATACCAGCGCGACAAACAACAGGTGGATTCCAAAAGATTTCATTTATATTTTTCAACAAGTGCTTGTCAGAAAATCTGATAGCAACCGGATTGGGGTGGATATCGAAATGGAATTCGACTTAAATTAACCGAAACCACTTCATTGATTCGTTTAGTTATCCAGTAAATCATTTTCTTTTCTTCTTCGCAAATCAAATATCTCAAAGACGGATTCTCCGACGGTCGGAAAATGAACGTCTCGCATTTCCGACAGCCGGAAAACGTCGACAGGGGGCATCCCCGGATGATAGGGTTTACAGCGCCCAAAGCAGCAGCACCGGGACGGTCACCACCGCGAAGAGATGCGTCACCAGGAGGGAGGCGGCGATAAATTCCGAATCGCCGTTGAACCGCTCGCTGAAAATCAGGCTGGTGACCGCGGCGGGCATGACCGCCACCACGCAGAGCACGCCCCGGGCGGTTTCTCCCAACTGCATCCGGTTCAGCAGAAGGATGGCCAGAACCGGAATCACCACAAGGCGCAGTGTGGACACCAGCCACACCTGCGGATCCTGAATAGACGCGGGCCGCAGTACCGAAATCCGGCTTCCAGCCACAATCATCGACACCGCCACCGTGGCCCGGCCGACGGTGGTGACCCCGAACTCCAACAGTTCGGGCAGCCGGGAGAGCGCTCCGGGCAACGGCACGGTAAAACCCGTAAGATCCCGGATAGAAATCCAGAGAATGGAAATCAGCATGGCAATCAGCGGCGGTCCGAACATGATCCGCAAGCCCTCGGTCACCCCGCGCACCCGGTTGAAAAACAAGACCCCCACCGACCAGACGGTCAGTTCAAAGCCCATCGCGGCGAAGACGAGGAGAGACAACCCTTCCTGACCAAAGCGGAGCGCCACCAGCGGAAGGGGCAAAAACAAATAATTGTTGATGGTACTTTGAAACAGAAACGCTCCGGCCCGGGCGGTATTTTCCGGTTTGATGCGGCGCAGGGTGATCACGCCCAGCACCAGCCCAAGTCCGGCGATCAGCAGCGTCATGGCGGGCATAACCCGGTTGTCCCACAGTTGCGTCACGGTCATGCGCGTGATCGAATCAAAAATCAGTGCCGGATAAAAAATCACCACCAGGATACGCGCCAGGTCACCGGTGCCCTGACGGCTCAGCATACCGCGCCGCCGGGCGAATCCGCCCAGTGACATTAGAAAAAAGACCATCACAATCTGCAGCAGCGTGTCCATACTTCAGCCTTTAATAAGATTCAACGGCCCGAGCCGGTCGAAGTGACCCCTAGAGGGATTAAAATACGGATTAAAATACCTGTCATTTTTGATTCCTTGTGGCGGCGGAACCCCGGTCAATTACCCACTGCCGCGAAGACTTTTCGACCACTCGACCGTTAATATGGCACTTGGGGACCAAACGATTCGGGAGGCAGGGGCTCGCGTCGGGTTTTGCCGCAGAGTTTCCGGTAATCCTTGTAGATGCCCTTGTTGAAGGCGGCTTCGGGCAGGGCCCGAAAAAAGGCCTCATAGCTAATGACTGCACCCTCCGTATCGCCGCTGAGGGTACGCACCCTTGCCTGGAGACCGAGGAGGCCCGCGTCCTCCGAAACGGCCAGGACCTTCTCAAGGACGGCTTCGGCGGCATCATATTTTTTCCCGTGCATGTAAAGCCGGACCAGTGAGGCGGCGGGGAGGGTGGAGCGGTTGGAAATTCGCAGGGCACTGCGGAAATGCTCTTCGGCGAACTCCAGGTCGCCCTCGAATTCGGCCCAAAGGCCTTCGCAGACCCGGTGGGCGTACTCGCAGTTCGGCTGTTGCCGCAGGGCCGCGACCAATAATTTAATGTAGTTTCTCTCCCCGAAAGCCAGCAGAATGTCCAAAGCGCCGCCGATCTCGTTCACGCAGTCCGCCGGTTGACCGTCCACGTCCACAGTATTCCGCCCGGCCAGAAGCGCGGCGAGGGCTCTATCCGTCGCCCCCTTAAACCGCGCCCGTGTCGACTCCACGTCTGAAAAAGGAAGGGAGTGGGCCTGCTTGCAGGACTTGCATTCGTGAAAGATTTGTAGCTTGCCCCCCATGGGGATGAGCGGAAGCCAGTATACATGCCCCCAGCGCCGCCCACTGTAGCTTCGCTGCGGACCGTAGACTCCGCATTTTTCGCAGGTGCCGAAATAGGCAATCAGGTCTTTTTTGCCGTAGACACGGGAACCGTAGATGATCATGAAGATCTTCCTATGCAGAGGAGCGGTTCTGTCAATCCCCGGGTGATTTGCATTGAAGGGTCCAAAAAACGAGCGGGATTTCTCCCGCTCGTTTTAAGGTTAGAAGGTCGTTAAACCTTATCCGCCGGCCTGCTGTTCCTGGAGCATTTCCAGAAAGCGGTTCCGGACGGTTTCGTCCTGCGTGACCACATTCATGACCTCTTCATACTGCGCGGGAGCCATGCCGGCTTCCTGCACCGCTTCGATCATGTCAGTCCGGGCCTGCGTGACCGCCTCCTCAATCACCGCCTGGTCATCAACACCGGCAAGCTGTTCCTGGACGCGGGTCTGAATTTCACTCACGGAAATATACGCCGTGACCGCCTGCTCCAGCTGCTGATCCGTCACCTCCGGTGTGGCCGGCTGCGCGGGTTCCATTTCCATCGGCTGGGCCTCCTGCGGCTGCGCGGGCTGAGCCGGCTGCGTCTGAGGGGGCTGTTGCGGCTGCGCGGGCTGTTCAGGCTGCTGCGGCATTTGCGCAAAGGCCGTTCCCCCCGCCAGCGCGGTTCCAAGAGCGATCCATTTCATTCGTTTGGTTGTAATCTGATTCTTCATTCTTATTTCTCCTTTATCATTTCGAGTTTGTTCATACTTACACGATCATGACTTGATCGATGCTTTTTTAATATGCAGATGGGATGCCAACCTGTGTCTTTTTTAGAAAAAAATTCATAAGTTATTCATAAACAGTTATTTAAAAAATAAAACTTCCTTAAATTCTTCATTTGCAATGCGGGGAAAATGTGTGTATTATTTACTCATGCGTATAATAATCACTCAAAAGATTGCCCGCGTCCTGTTTTCACGGAAAAGCCTGGGAACCTCCATTTTCCTGTATGTGCTTTTGCCGCTCGCGGTCCTTTCGGCGGGAATCGCCTGGTGGGCGCTCCAAACCTTTGAACGTCAGGTTGAAGCCCAGATGCGCCGGGATTTGGAACTGGTGGCCTCCGCCATTGAACGCCCGCTCAGCCACGCCATGCTCCGCGAACGCGAAGGCGGAATCGCCGAAGCCCTCAGAGCCGCGTTCGATATGAGTGAAGTCTACGGCGCGTACCTCTATGATGCGGACGGCCGCCCGATCTCCGAGAGTGCCGAATCCCCGGAACCCATGGATCGCGAACAGGTCACGCATCACGCCGCCGAGGGCCGATCCCACGGCGCTTTCGGAGAGGCCGGCGGCCGCGATGTGTACTCGCATTTTGTGCCCCTCACCGACGCCGGCGGTCACATTACCGGTCTTCTCCAGCTCACCCGGCGCCGCAGCGAATTTTCCCGCAACGTGCGCGCCCTCCGGCTCCGCGGCAGCCTGCTCTTTGCCGGTCTCTTTCTGGGGCTTTCCCTGACCGTGCTCGGCGGCCACCACCGTGCGGTGGGCCGCCACATTCAGTCCCTGTGCGACAGCATGACCCATGTGTCCTCCGGGAACCACAGCCATCGCCACACCCCTTCCGGCTCCCGCGAATTCCAACTCCTCGGCAATCAGTTCAACCAAATGCTCGACACCCTGGAAAACGCCCGGCACGAGATCGCCGCCCGCCGGGAATCCGAAAAAGCTCTCGAGGAACGCCTTCTCCACGCCGAAAAACTGGCCGCCATCGGCTCCCTCGCCGCCGGGGTCGCCCACGAACTCGGTACCCCCCTCTGCACGATTGACGCCCGGATGCAGCGCGAACTCCGCCGCACCGATCTCTCCGAACGCGACACCACCACCTTCGAAGCCGTCCGCGCCGAAACCGCGCGCATGGAACACATCATTCGCCAGTTGCTGGATTTCAGCCGCCGGAATCCCTCGCAATTCCGCACCGTCAACGCCCCGGATCTCCTCCGCGCCTCTCTCAAGACACTCGCCCCCGAACTGAAAGCCTCCGGCACCTCCGTGCATCTGGAATCCGAACCGGCCGACCTTTACGTCCATGCCGACCCCCTCCGCATCGAACAGGCCCTCAACAACCTGCTTCGAAACGCCGACCAGGCCTGCCCCGGCGGAAACATCGAGGTCGGATTCGAACCCTCCGAAACCAACGTCGCCATCCGCATCCGGGATCACGGCCCCGGCATTTCGCCGGAACACGCCTCCAAAATCTTCGAACCCTTCTTCACCACCAAGGCCGTCGGCGAAGGCACCGGTCTCGGTCTGGCGGTGGTTCACGGCATCGCCACCGACCATGGCGGCGAGATCGAACTCCGTCCGAATCCGGCCGAACCGGGCTGCACCTTTCTTCTTCACCTTCCCAAACCCCCGAACACCTCCGCCGGAGCCCCCTCATGAGCCCGACCTCCTCCCCCGCGTCCCGCGTCCTGATTGTCGAAGACCATCCAGGCCTGGCCGAACTGCTGACCGAAGAACTCGGCGAACAGGGCTGCAAGGTCCGTCACGCGCCCACCGCCGAAGATGCTCTTCCATTGATCAAAACCTTTCGTCCCGATCTGATTGTGAGCGACCTGCGCCTGCCCGGCATGGACGGCATCGCGCTGCTCAAAACCGTGCAGAACACCCCGGCCCCTCCCGGATTTCTCATCATCACCGCCTTCGGCACCGTCAACCAGGCCGTGGCCGCGCTCAAGGCCGGCGCGGACGAATTTCTAACCAAGCCGCTCGATCTCGACCACTTCACGCATGTGGTTCACCGTATTCTCGAAACCCGCGCCCTGCGCCGCGAAGTCGCCGACCTCAGAGATCCCGGAAACCGGGACGGGTTTCACGGGATGGTCGGCGCCCACAAATCAATGCGCACCCTTTATCAGCAGATCGAGCGCATTGCCCCCGCCGGGGGCCCGGTGCTGATTCTCGGCGAGAGCGGTTCAGGAAAAGAACTCGTCGCCGCCGCCCTCCACACCCTCAGTCCCCGCAAAGACAAACCCTTTCTGGCCGTCAACTGCGCCGGCATCCCGGAGACGCTGATGGAAAGCGAATTCTTCGGACATGTCGAGGGCGCCTTCACCGGCGCGGGCGCGGGACGGGAGGGCATCTTTCAGGCCGCCAACGAGGGAACCCTCTTCCTCGATGAAATCGCCGAAATGCCCATGGCCCTGCAATCCAAACTCCTGCGGGTCCTCCAGGAGGGCAAAATCCGCCGGGTGGGCTCCAACGAGGAGGAGACCGCGGATCCCCGCATCATCGCCGCCACCCACAGCGCCCTCGAAACCGCGGTGAGTGAGGGCCGCTTCCGCGAGGACCTGTTTTACCGCCTCGAAACCTACACCCTCCGGGTGCCGCCCCTCCGGGAGCGCGGCGAGGACATCGAACGCCTCGCCCACCGCTTTCTTTCCGAATTCAACCGCCAGATGAACAAAAGCATTCAGGGATTCAACTCCGCCGCCCTCGACCTGCTCCGGGCCCACAGCTACCCCGGCAATGTCCGCGAGCTGCGGAACGCGGTGGAGCGCGCGGTCACCTTCTGCGACGCCCGGCGCATCCAGCCCGCCCACCTCCCGGCCCGCATCCGCGCCAACGCCCCCTCCCCCGCCGCCGCCAACGCCCAAACCGCCTTCCCGATCCCGCCGATTCCGCTCGCCGAAATGGAAAGCAAATACATCCGCCACGTCCTCGACCACACCGACGGCAACAAGAAAAAAGCCGCCGACCTCCTCGGCATCACCCGCAAAACCCTCTACAACAAAATCACCTGATCAGCCCGCAGCTTTCCGGAAAACTCCAACTACCCCCTCCAGACTTCTTTAAAGTTTCTGCTATTTTACTTCCTGTCGGGTTAACAATTTAATTTGCATACAAATTGAGGCTTTATAAGGTTGACCTTTAAAGCCACTGTCTTTATGTATGTTTTATGATCATCCCAAACACCTCAAGTTTAACCTGTGTTGAAATCTGCGCCGGCGCGGGGGGACAGGCGCTTGGCTTGGAACAGGCCGGTTTCGAGGCAAAGGCCCTTGTTGAAATTGACAAACATGCCTGTGAAACGCTTCGGTATAACCGCCCCGGCTGGAATGTGATCGAAGGTGATGTCCGAAATTTCTCAGCAGAACCCTATAAAGGGGTAGATCTGTTAGCCGGAGGAGTCCCCTGCCCCCCTTTCTCCAAAGCCGGAAAACAACTGGGGCCCGGAGATGACCGTGATTTATTTCCCGAAGCTCTTCGACTGGTCCGTGAATGCCAACCCAAAGCCGTCATGTTGGAAAACGTTCGCGGTTTTCTGGACGCCGTTTTCTCAGACTATCGTCTGGAACTGAAAGCGGCCCTGAACAATATGGGCTATCAGACAAGTTGGCACTTGCTCAATGCCTCTGATTTTGGCGTGCCGCAGTTACGGCCCAGAGTGGTGGTGGTTGCGATTCAGAAACAATTTGCGTGTGATTTTCTGCCTCCGATCCCCTTAACGGACGGAATTCCCCCTAAAACCGTGGGGGAAACACTGATTGATCTCATGTTGGAAAACGGATGGGAAGGCGCATTAGCCTGGGCCGCCCAGGCAAACGATATCGCCCCGACTTTAGTGGGAGGCTCTAAAAAGCACGGCGGAGCCGACCTGGGACCAACCCGGGCGCGGAAAGCATGGGCAAGCCTTGGCGTGGAGGGGCGAACATTGGCGGATGCTCCTCCGCCAAAAAACCACACAGGCATGCCCAGACTGACCGTAAAAATGGCGGCCCGGATTCAGGGGTTTCCGGACGAGTGGATCATCCGGGGGCGCAAAACAGCGGCCTACCGCCAGGTGGGGAATGCTTTTCCTCCGCCGGTGGCAAAAGCGGTTGCCGATAAAATACGCTTTGCGTTAGTCTCGGCTAAGGATATCCGGAAAAAACAAAACCAATGACGCATCCGGATTCAGCTCTTTACAACTCTGAGAACGATGGCCCCCTCTCTTTGGTCCTCGAATACTTCCTCAGAAAAACAGGTTTTCATGAGCAGGCGGCGGAAACACTGCGTAGAGCCCTGGACGAGGTGATTGACGGTATGCGCACGGGAAGATGGTCTGTCGATTCCCTTGAGAAAACCGAAAAAACATACATCGGCACCAAAGTGGAGATCCTCTTTAAATTTGATTTTGAGCTTCCCGACGGCCAAAAACTGGACACAAAAATCGAAGGACAGGACGTGGATATAAAATGCACTGTCCTCCGCGATTGGATGATTCCGAAAGAAGCCGTTGGCGAAATTTGCCTGCTTGTCAGAATCGATGACCATCGCTCACGGTTTTGGATTGGCTTGGTCCGTGCCCACCCCGACCTGTTGCGGACGGGTAAAAACCGTGACGGAAAAACGTCGATCAGCGCAACCGGCAAACAGTCGATTCATTGGATTGTTGAGGCTGGAAAACTCCCTTCAAATTTTCTCGCGGAACTAGATCCGGATGTTCGGAACATAATTTTTTCACACCGCGGAGGGCAGTCCCGTGTGAATGAACTATTCAGACAGGTACAACATCGCATCATTCCCCGAGTCGCCATCGAAACGGTTGCGAGGCAAAAGGACCCGATGAAAAGAGTGCGCGATGCCAGAAAAGCTCTTCTGAGCGAAGGGATTTCTATTCTGGGCCATCAGGGTAACGATCCGGAACAAGCCCGAAGCCTCGGGCTGCCTGTTCCCCAAAAAGGTGAAATGATCTCAACAGACCTCCTGAAACCTTCCTCTAAATAAAAACCCGTTTCAATCGTTCGCAAAAAGGGCCCGTGAATTTTAATATTTCGAAAAAAGATGGTTAAAATGCATGGCCCCCGCAGCCTCACCCCGCAACCTTCCGCCCGCCCCACATGCCCGCCAGCATTGCGATCACAAACACCACCACCCGCTCATCCCAAAACGCCAGCCGCACCACCGCCGGACCGGGACAAAACCCCGCCAGCCCCCATCCGATGCCGAACAATGCCGACCCGAGCACCAACGCCTTCACATTCCCCAGTCCCGGCGACCTCTCGCAGGCCCAGGCCAGCCTGCCGTTCCTGCGCTTCACATTAAAGCCCAACACCGCCGGAATCAGCGCCCCGCCCATCACAAACGCCAGCGACGGATCCCAGTTTCCGGTGATGTCCAGAAAACCGATCACCTTCGCCGGATTCGTCATGCCCGACAAACTCAAACCGATTCCGAACACCGCGCCCGCGATCAGCGCGCCGAGCGCCGGAGAGATGACCCGTTTCATAACCACATCCCCCGAAGAAACACCGTGATCATCCCCGCCCCCATAAACGTGCAGGTCGCCACCAGCGAACGCTTCGAAAACCGGCCCAGACCGCAGATTCCGTGACCGCTGGTGCACCCGTTGCCCACCCGCGTTCCCACACCCACCAACAGACCCGCCGCCACCAGCAGCGGCATCGGCGCCGTGATCACCGCCACCGGCTCACTGCCTGTCACGAAGCGATAGATTAAACCGCCCAACGGCAGTCCCAGCACAAACAAGCCAGCCCACAACGGAAACGGCGGACGCAGCAATTGCCCAATTATCCCGCTGATTCCGGCATATTTCCCCGTACACGCGAACAGAATCCACACCGCCGCTCCGATCAGCAGACCGCCATATAAGGCATGTAAATAATCAGGGTTCATCTTAAACGTCCTCCAAAGAAATCCTGCTATTCCGCGCGCTCAGGAGCTTCTGTCTCCACCACTTTCACAAGACGGACCCTGGGTTTGTCCTCCTCGTCCAACAAAATCAGCACCGTATCCTCCTCCTCCAGCCGATACAGCGTAACCTCGGAAAGCGCTTCGCTGAAGCGGTTTTCCTGATCCATCAGCACCTCCTCACACGCCATGCGGGTCATCATCAGCGGACCAAACCTCAGCGTGCCCTCTCCCAGCTCCACCGCGCCGCCGATCCGGTTGCACCCCACCGTGGCCGCCACCCGTCCCTGCTCAAAGAAACTGAACTCGGTGCGCGAGCCCTCCACCACCGGCTCGCCGTCAATCGCCTCCACCCGCCACACAATCTTCAGCAACTCATGCTCCCGGACCGCCTCCGCCTCCGACACAACCGCCTCGTCTGCGGACAGATTCAGAACACAGGCAACAAACAACATAAGAATAGAACGGATTTTCATTCCGCCATTCTGCATCGAAACCCGATTTTTGCAACTTTTTAACTGCTTTAACCGCCCACCGCCTCCTGCAGCGCCTCGATCTCCTCGCCGACCCGGATCCATTCGCGGGTCTCCGCCTGAATCCCCCCCTGCAAAGCCGACAGCGCCTTCTGATGTTTGGCAAAGTCGCTCACCTCTCCCCGCGCCATCGCCCCCAGCAGGGTCTGCTGCTCCTCCTCCAGCCGCGCGATCTCCGCCTCGTGTTTCCCAAGCACACCCTCCAGCCGCCGAATCCGCTTCTGCAGCTCTTTCCGCTCCCTGCCGCCCATCACCGGCGCGGCCTCGGGCGCGGCCGACTTCGCCGCCGGCGCCGAATCCAGCGACTGAAGGCCCCCGGTTTTCTCCAGAAAATAATCGTACCCGCCCAGCCAGCGCTGAATGCCCGACGGCGCCACCGCCAGAATGCCGTTGGCCACGTTCCGCACAAAACTGATGTCATGGCTCACCAGACACACCGTTCCTTTATACGCCGTGAGCGCCTGTTCCAGCGCCTCCCGCCCGGCAATGTCCAAGTGCGTCGTCGGTTCATCCAGCACCAGCAGATTCGGCGGCCGCGCGAAAATCCGCGCGAAGGCCAGCCGGATTTTCTCACCCCCGCTCAACACCGAGGTCGGTTTTTCGATGTCCTCGCCCCGGAACCCGAAGCCGCCCAGCAGCGAACGGATCTGCTGTTCGGTCGCGTTCGCCGGCGCCGCGTCCTTCACAATCCGGTACGCGCTCTGCTCCCCCGGCATGGTGTCGGCAAACTCCTGCGACTGATACCCCAGCACCGTATGATGCCCCAGCACCCGCCGTCCCTCCGCCGGCGGCATCACCCCCGCCAGAATCTTCAGCAGGGTCGATTTTCCCATGCCGTTGTACCCCACCAGCGCCAGCCGGTCACCCTTCTCCAGCCGCAAATCCAGTCCGCGGAACACCCAGGGTCCGTCCCCGTACCGGTGCCCCAGTCCCTCCACGCGGATCAGCTCTTGCCCCGAATCCGGCGGCGGCGGAATCTTGATCAGATTCACCGTCGATTCCTGCTCCAGCTCCGGCAGCGGCTCCATCTTCTCCAGCATCTTGATGCGGCTCTGCACCTGCGCCGCCTTCGTCGCCTGCGCCCGGAAACGGTTGATGAACGTCTCCATCTCCTCCCGTTTCTTCGCCAGCGTGCGGTACCGCGCCTCCTGCTGACCAAACCGCGCCTCGCGCTCCGTCAAATACGCGTCATACCCGTTCGCATACCGCGTCACCTGACCCCGCCGCACATCCAGAATATCCTTCGCCAGCGTGCGCAGCAAATGACGGTCATGCGAGATCAGCAACAGCGTCCCCGCATAGCCGCTCAGAAACCGCTGCAGCCACTCCACCGCCGGCAAATCCAGATAGTTCGACGGCTCGTCCAGCAACAGAATGTCCGGCTGCGCCACCAGTGTCCTTGCCAACTGCGCCCGCATCTGCCATCCGCCGCTGAACGAGGCCAGCGGTTCCCCGAACCGACTCTCAGCGAAGCCCAGTCCCCCCAGCGCCTGCGCCGCGCGCGTGTGAACCTGATACCCGTCCCGGTGCTCGAACTCATGCTGCACCTCCCCCAGCTGATGCATCAGCGCCGGATCCGAATTCTCCGCCACCGCCTCCTGCAGCCGGTGCAGTTCCGCCTCCAGCGCCAGCACCTCCCCGCAGCCCTCCAGCACAAACTCCAGCAAACCGACCCCCTCCGCGCTTTCCGGCACCTGCTGTTTCAGATACCCGATGCTCAGCCCCTTCGGCACAATCACCTCCCCGCCCTCGATGTCCTCCTCGCGGACAATCAGCCGGAAAATCGTGCTCTTCCCCGCCCCGTTCGGCCCCACAATGCCCACCCGCTCCCCCGGATTGACCGTGAACGAAGCCTCCCGCAGCACATCCTGTGGACCGTATTGTTTTGTAACCGTATCAAAAATAATCATACAACCCCTTTACCCGAAACCCCGGCATCATGACAGCATGATATCACATCTAACAAACGCCTCCATCAAATTCTTGATCGACTCGTTTGGGCAACATACAGCCCCAACCAAGCAAGAATCCAAGTGTTTTTCGCGGATTGGCAACAACCTCGCCCCTGTCGCGTAGCGACATCCGACGCATAGGCGTGGATTTCAATCCACGTGCGCAACGGTCGCAAAGGATTTTGCGCCGCGTAGCGTCGCCTGAAGGACATGGGGATTTTAATCCCCGCCATCCCGGAACGGGGGTTGAAACCCCCGGGTCCGTGAACCGTCGCTACGCGACGATAGCCGATGTTGTGGCCCCGGAACGTGGATTGAAATCCACGTCTATGCGTAGGTCCGTCGCTACGCGACGCGTTGTTCCCCAGCCCATGCATCCTTCCCACGGTGCCCGTGGACTCAGAGTCGTGTCCAGAAGAATTTGTGTTTAAAGAGCAGTGCTTGCCGCGCGGATGAGCATCACCTTCAGCTTCTTTTCCTGCCGGGTATTCAATATTTTTTTTATTGCCTTCTGTTCAAAATACCCTTGCCCCACAGCCCGCCTGCGGCGGATAAACATCCGTGGTCTTCCATCCGTGGTCTCACCCTAATCCTGCCCCACAGCCCCCTGCCTCTCCTTGATGCCAAAGGCATCACAGTCTTCAGCAAATGCCAACGGCCCGGCTCATATTGACCAAAGCAACCAGACCAAAGCGCAAAGGCCCAAACCGGAGAAAAGTGTGATCACATGGGATTTGTTTCGGCTCCAGTCCCAGGTGCGGAACACGTCGATGATATAAAGAATTCCCGTTTGATCCAAAATCAGGATAATCCACCAAAAAGGACCCGAACACCCTTTCGTGCGGTCCGGTTTTCCGAACTCCTCCAACCATTTCGCCTGCATCAGAAGCCAACCCGTCAACACGAGGATCATTCCCGTGAGATATTCTCTTTTTACTTCAGTATAATAAATTTCCCCCGAATTCAGGAATTTCGCCGTTCTTAACCGCGGCGGTCCATTCTGAGAGCTTCTTCTCACCCATCTTCCAAAAGATGCCGCACCGATTGAAGTATTCCAACACAACATCACGCTCGCCTGTTTCCAACAGAGCCTTTGCCAGTTTCATATTCGGCCCGAAAGAGTTCATTTGCGGTGACCCCTCGCTGTCGGCAGAGGCGAGCAGCCGTTTCTTCGCCTCCTCAACATCATCCTCCGCCAACGCGATCAATCCGAGCACCTGATTCGCATCCTGAACCGCGTTGCCGTAATTCCAGTCATTCTTATAATTCGGCAGGAGGTTTTCCAATTCGGTCGCGAGTGTCCGGGCTTTTTTCTATTTCTCCTTCTTTCAAAGCATTTTTCGCCGCACGGTTCAATGCGTAGAACCGTTCATTCTCATGTTTCGCTTCATTCGATTTGTCTCCTTCTATCGTTCAAACAGGTTCCCGAATATATCTCAAACCAGTATTCAGAATAAACATACCGTTTGACAAGCCAAATCACCCTTCGTCCGACCTTCCCCACCCTTGCGGCGCTGGTGGAAAGATTACGGTTGAAGAATCGACAGCGTATTGTCTGTTGGATTGAGCATTATGAAATTTACAGAAGGAAAGGAAGGAAACGAAGGCTTTGGGCAGTTTACCACGCGGAACACGTGGGAGAATGCGGAGGAGATGCTTTGTTTTCTTTGTTACCTTCTGTTCAAAATACCCTTGCCCCACAGCCCGCCTACGGCGGGTAAACATCCGTGGTCTTCCATCCGTGGTCTCACCCTCACCCTGCACCACAGCCCTCTGCCTCTCCTAGAGGCCAACGCCTTCAAAGTCACAACACACTTTCTTTTCCGGCCGTCGGAAAACCGGCAGGCTGCTGAAATCAGCGGGTCTGTCCGGTTCCGAGGACGTGATACTTGTAGGTGGTCAGTTCCTCCAGGCCCATCGGCCCGCGGGCATGGAGTTTGTCGGTGCTGATGCCGATTTCGGCGCCGAGGCCGAATTCGTTGCCGTCCGTAAAGCGCGTGCTGGCGTTCACATACACCGTGGAACTGTCGACCTCCTGCAGGAATTTCTTCTGCGCGGTTTCATTTTGGGACAGAATCGCGTCGGAGTGTTTGGAGCCGTGACGGTTGATGTGCTCGGTGGCCGCGCCGACCGATTCCACCACCTTGACCGACAGAATCAGATCCAGATATTCCGTGTCCCAGTCCGCGTCGGTCGCCGCCTCCGCCTCGGGAATGTGCTTGCGCGTCTCCGCGTCCCCGCGAATCACCACATTCTTGCCGATCAGCCGGTTCGCCATCATCGGCAGAAACGTTTCGGCCACCTCCTGATGCACCAGCACGGTTTCCACCGCGTTGCACACCCCCGGCCGCTGCGTCTTGGCGTTGTCCACAATCTCCACCGCCCGCTCCAGATCCGCGTCTTTATCCACATAGATATGGCAGATACCCTTGTAATGCTTGATCACCGGCACCGTGGCCTGCTCGGTCACCGCGCGGATCAGGCTTTCGCCGCCCCGCGGCATCACCAGATCCACAATTCCGTCGAGCTGCACCAGATCCTTCACCGCCGCGCGGTTGGTGGTCTGCACCAGTTGCACCGCGTTTTTGGGCAGGCCTTTTTTCTCGCCGCCCTCCTGCAGCGCCAGCGCCAGCGCCCGGTTGCTGAACACCGCCTCCTTGCCGCCGCGCAGGATCGTGGCGTTGCTGGATTTGAAACACAGCACCGCCGCGTCCACGGTCACGTTCGGACGGGATTCATAAATAATCGCCACCACCCCGATCGGCACCCGCACCTTGCGGATCTCCAGTCCGTTGGGCCGCACCCAGGAACTCAGCACATCCCCCACCGGATCCTTCAGCGCGATCACGTCGTGAATGCCTTTGACCATGGCATCAAAGCGGGCGTCGTTCAACACCAGCCGGTCCACCATGGCCTTGCTCAGGCCGGCGCGCTCCGCCTCCTCCACATCTTTGCGGTTGGCGGTCTGGATCTCATGCCGCCGCGCCTCCAGCTCCTCGGCCATTCCTTCCAGAATGGTGTTTTTCTTACGACTGCTCAGCAGGGCCAGTTCCCGCGAGGCCTTCACCGCGCGTTCGCCCATCTCTAAAATTTCTTTATTTTTCATCATGTGAGTGACTCCTTTTCATGGAGAAGGACCATATTGTCCCGGTGAATGACTTCTGTCGAGACCGCAGGGCCCAGAAGTTCGATGATCTGCAGGGAGCTTTTTCCCTGAATACGGCCGAGATCTTCGGACGAAAACTGACAAAGTCCAGCGGCGAGCAGCGTTTCATCGCCGTCGAGAATATGCACCAGCGCTCCGGTGGAGAACGTTCCCCGCACCTCCCGCACGCCCGCCGCCAGCAAACTCCGCCCTTTTTCGAGCAAAGCCCGCCGCGCCCCGTCGTCCACCACCAAAAACCCCGAAGGCCGGTGAAAAAAGGCGATCCAGTGCTTGCGTTTGCCCCGAATCCGCTCCGTATCCCCCGCCGGCGCCAGCAATGTTCCCGTGTTATCCCCCTTCAGCACCCGCAGCAGTGTGTCCGTCCTGCGCCCGTCCGCGATCACCGACGGAATCCCCGCCCGATACGCCATCCGCGCCGCCTCCAGCTTGGTGGCCATCCCCCCCGTCGACAGTGCCGAGCCCTTTCCGAACACCAGATCCAGCTCCGACTGGGTGATTTTCGATAAAAACGGCACCCGCACACTCCGCCCGCCGCTTCCCGGCGCCCGCAGCCCGTTCACACTCGTGCACAGCACCAGCGCGTCCGCGTCCACCAGCACCGACACCAGTGCCGCCAGAAAATCGTTGTCCCCCAGCCGGATTTCCGCCACCGACACCACATCATTCTCGTTCACAATCGGCACCACCCGCCGGTGCAACAAGCCCAGCAGGGTGTTCCGCGCGTTCAAATGACGGTTCCGCTGCTTCAGATCATCATGATTCAGCAACACCTGCCCCACCGTGATGCCCTTTTGCGCGAAGCGCTCCGCATACATCGACATCAGCCGCGTCTGCCCCACCGCCGCCGCCATCTGCAGGCCCTCCAGTTCCGTCGGCCGCGTCCGGAATCCCAGCGGATCCAGCCCCGCGCCCACCGCCCCCGAGGACACCATCACCACCTCCCGACCCTCCGCGTGCAGCGCCGCCACCTGATCCACAATCGCCTGAATCCGCGCCGGACTCGGCCGCCCGCGGCTGTCCACCAGCACCCGGGTGCCGAACTTAATCACCACCCGCTTCGCGGTGCGCAACAAGGCGCGCTGATCCTGAGCATCCGTTTTCATCGTGGTAAATATCCCGGACTAAAACCGCGGCATCCGTCCGCCGCCTTTGAACTGTTTCAGTTTTTTGGTCATTTTCTGCGCCTGCTGGAACTGCTTCAGCAGATCGTTCACATCCTTCACCCGCGTGCCGCTCCCCGCCGCGATGCGCTGACGCCGCTTGGCGGTGATCAGTTTCGGATTCCGCCGCTCTTTCGGCGTCATGCTCAAAATCACCGCCTCGAATTTTTTACTTTGCCGCTCGCCCGCCGTCGCCGCTTTTTCCTTCTGCTCCTTGCTCACACTCGGCATCCCCGGCATCATATCCATCAACTGCGTCATCGACCCCAGCTTTTTCATCTGCCGCAACTGCACCAGAAAATCCTCCAGATTCATCTTGCCGCTGAACATCCGCTTCTGCAGACGCTCCATTTCATCCTCGTCCACCGAAAGCTGTGCTTTTTCCACCAGACTCACCACATCGCCCATGCCCAGAATCCGGTTTGCCATCCGGTCCGGATAGAACGGCTGCAGGTCCTCCTGCTTTTCCCCCGCGCCGATCATCAGAATCGGACACCCCGTCACCGACCGCACCGACAACGCCGCGCCCCCGCGCGCATCCCCGTCGAGCTTCGTCAAAATCAGACCCGTCAGTCCGCAGCGTTCGTTAAACGTTTCCGCGACGCTCACCGACTCCTGGCCCATGGCCGCGTCGATCACCAGCACCTTGTTCCGCGCCCCGGTCATTTGCGTCAGATCCGCCACCTCCCGCACCAGTTCATCATCAATCTGCAACCGCCCGCCGGTATCGTAAATCACCGTGTCGTATCCATGCAGCATGGCGTGATTCTTGGCGCGGACCCCCAATGCGGTTACCGTTTCTCCGGTATTTGGGCCCAGCATATCCACCCCCGCCTCCGCCGCCAGCACCTTCAACTGCTCCACCGCCGCCGGCCGCCGGATATCGCAGCCCACCACCAGCACCTTTTTGCCCTCGTTCTTAAAGCGACGCGCCAGTTTCCCGGTGGTCGTCGTTTTCCCCACCCCGTGCAGACCCAGCATCACAATCATCATCGGATGCGCCGACTTGTCGAAATCCACCTTGCGCTCGCCCAGCAGCGCCTCCAACTCGTCATGCACCCGCTTGATGAACTGCTGACCCGGCGACACACTGTTGAGCACATCCTCGCCCATCACCTGTTCGCGGACCTTCTTCACAAAGTCCTTCACCACCTGGAAATGCACATCCGCCTCCAGCAGGGCCATGCGCACCTCGCGGAGCGCCTCCTGGATATTTTCCTCGGACAATTTTCCCTGTCCGCGCAGATTTTTAAAGGTTTTTTGAAGGGATGTGGTCAGCTGATCAAACATGCACACCCCTTAGCCTCTGCCCGCCCCCCCTATCAAGCACGATCTGAATCTCAGCTGCGGGTTTGTCTGACCTCTGCCCTCTCCTCCCCCCGAAATCATTGACATGTTCCAAAGATAATCTAAACCTGTACAATCTTTCCCACCCCCACCCGGAGAAAAACGAATGTTTGGCGGACTCACACAACCCTGGATGCTTGGCGACACCCCCATGCGGCGCGATCTGCGCCTCCTCTGCCGCTTCCTGCGTCAGGAACTCATCCGCGACGGCCACGCCGACCTCTGGCCCGAGATCAACCAGCTCCGCACCCTCGCCCTCCAGCACGAAACCGGCAGCGCCGCCGCCGACAGCGCCCTCAAAACCCGCTTCCGCGACACCTCCCCCGCCCACCTCGACCTCCTCCTCCGCGTCATGGGCCTCTTCTTCGACTTCGCCAACGTCTCCGAGGAACTCCAGCGCGAACGCGTCGTCCGCACCCGCCGCGCCGAAAAACGCCTCTCCGACGGCCTCGAAGCCCGCCTCAAAGCCCTCAAAGCCACCGATCTACCCGCCAAAGAACGCCATAAGCTCCTCGACAACCTCCAGGCGGAATTCGTGCTCACCGCCCACCCCACCGAGGCCAAACGCCAGACCATCCGCCGCATTCTCGACCGCCTGCGCCGCACCCTCCGCCGCCTCTCCGATCCGGACATGACCCGCGCCCGC
The DNA here is from genome assembly GCA_020831625.1 of Verrucomicrobiota bacterium. Taxonomy (GTDB): domain Bacteria; phylum Verrucomicrobiota; class Kiritimatiellia; order SS1-B-03-39; family UBA6053; genus PXAS01. Next base: position 40,128 of record JAFIGD010000044.1, read on the forward strand.
CGCGCCCCCCTCCTCCGCTCCCTCCGCGAAGACGTCCGCGCCCTCCTCCGCACCGACCCCCTTCATCCCCTCCGTCCGGAAGTCCTCGAGGAACTCGACCGCGCACTCTACGTCAGCCAGGCCCTCTGGAACGCCGCCCCCCGACTGCTCGCCCCCCTCGAACGCGCCCGCGGCGGCGCGCTCCAACCCCTCAAATTCGGCTGCTGGATCGGCGGCGACCGTGACGGACACCCCCACGTCACCGTCGAGGTCACCCGCGAAACCCTCCGGCGCCTCCGCCTCCGCGCCGTCAGCTTCCACCTCGGGGAATGCGCCCACCTCCTCGACCGCCTCCCCATGCTCTGCCGCACCCCCGAGGCCGTCGAACACCTGCAGCACATCGTCTCCCGCGCCCCCGCCGATCTCCAGGAGGAGGTCCTCAACCGCAGCCACGCCAACGAATACTTCCGCCGCGCCCTCCGCATCATCCGCGCCCGCCTCCGCCAGGAAAACGGCTATCCCGACGGTCAAACCCTCGACACCGATCTCGCCGATCTCGAATCCGCCCTCCGCCTCGAGGCCCTGCAGGGACAAATCCTCAACCGCCTCCGCGCCTGGCGCCGCCGCACCCGCGTCTTCGGCCTCCACTTCATGCGCCTCGACCTCCGCGAAAACTCCAAAGGCTACCGCACCCTCATCCGCGAACTCCTCCCCCTCCTCGATCAGAACCCCGAACGCGCCAAAACCGACAACTTCGACGGACTCTGGGACACCGACCTCCCCGAACCCGCCGCCGGCCTCCTCAAAGAAAAACTCTCCGAACGCAGCTGGGATCTCCTCCAGGTCACCCGCCTCATGCAGGAACAGTCCCCCGAAGCCGTCGGCGCCAACGTCATCAGCATGACCCACTGCGTCGGCGATGTCCTCTGGGTCCTCTGGATTCACAAACTCATCGCCGCCTGGCGCGGGGATGATCAGGTCACCATGCCCATCTCCCCCCTCTTCGAAACCATCGACGACCTCCACAAAGCCGGCGACATGCTCACCACCCTCTTCCGGCATCCGCAATACCGTCAGGTGCTCGACCAACAGGGTGGCCGCCAGATCGTCATGGTCGGCTACTCCGACAGCGCCAAAGACGGCGGCTACCTCGCCGCCTGCTGGGCCCTCCACACCGGACAGGAGGCCATGCAGCGCGTCGCCGACCGCGAAGGCGTTCAGCTCACCGTCTTCCACGGCCGCGGCGGCGCCCTCGGACGCGGCGGCGGACCCGCCGCCCGCGCCATTCAGGCCCTGCCCCCCGCCCTCGGCGAAGGCCACATCCGCATGACCGAACAGGGCGAAGTCATCGCCGACCGCTTTGCCGATCCCTACCTCGCCCACCGCCACATGGAGCAAATCCTCGGCGGTCTCCTCCTCCACGCCTCCAGCGCCCCCCCCGCCAAAACCGAATGGCGCGCCGCCATGGAGGAATTCGCCACCCGCGGACGCGAAGCCTACCTCGACCTCTTCCATCACGAGGGCTTCACCGACTACTTCCGCCAGTCCACCCCCATCACCTGTATCGAAAGCCTCCCCATCGGCTCCCGGCCCAGCCGCCGCCACGGCGCCGCCACCCTCGAGGACCTCCGCGCCATTCCCTACACCTTCTCCTGGACCCAAAGCCGCCAGCTCATCAACGCCTTTTACGGACTCGGCACCGCCTGGACCCGCCTCAACCGCGCCCAGCGCCTCCTCGCCATCCGCATGTACCGCGAATGGCCCTACTTCCGCTCCATGATCGACAACGCCGAACTCGCCCTCACCAAATGCGACCCCGTCATCGCCCGCGAGTACGCCGGCCTCGTGCGGGACCCCGTCATCCGCGAACACTTCGGCAGCGCCGTCACCCGCGAAATGGAACTCACCCGCAACGCCATTCTCGCCATGACCGAGCGTCCCTCGCTCATGGCCGACACCGCCTGGCTCCGCCGCAGCGTCGAAATCCGCAAACCCTTCATCGACCTCCTCAACCACATCCAGATCGAACTCCTCCGCCGCCAGCGCGACACCCCCGACGACGAAAACCTCCGCCGCTCCCTCCGCCTCTCCGTCCAGGGCATCGCCGCAGGGTTGCGGACGACGGGTTGATTTTTGGAGGAAGGAGTTCCATCCCTACAGGATGGGGATGATTGTGAAATCCAATCCGGGGGCGTTGCCCTGACGAGTATACACATTTTTTTGAACAGGAGATAACGGAGAGAGCAGAGGGAAATGCGTTGGATTTGCTCTGTTTTCTCTGCCACCTCCTGTTTAAACCCCTCTTTCATTCCTCCCTTTCCAATCCGCCGAGTTTTTTACAGAAGGAAAGGAAGGAAACGAAGGCTTTGGGGCAGCTTGGCACGCGGAACACGTGGGGGCATGCGGGCGAGATGCTTTGTTTTCTTTGTTACCTTCTGTTCATAATACCCTTGCCCCACAGCCCGCCTGCGGCGGGTAAACATCTGCGGTCTTCCATCCGTGGTCTCATCCTCGCCCTGCCCCACAGCCCTCTGCCTCTCCTTGTTGCCAACGGCATCACACTCATCAGCAAGGAGCATCCCCTCTGGATAAAGTAACAATCCGATAATTTCATGCTATATTTTAACATTGACATACGTCCATAATACCACATTTTATACGTATGAAATCAAAACTAACACTTTCATTGCCTGAGAAAACCATCTCAGAAGCCAAACAAATTGCGAAGCGGCGCCACACCACTGTTTCCGCTCTTTTTGCGGAATCGATTCATCACTGGCAGATTGGCGCGGGATCCGCATCCTCCCCTTCAACCGATTTCCCAATAGAAATGTCTGATTTGCTGGGAGTTTTGTCCCCTCAGCCTCCTTTCGACGCCCGCTCCAAGCACATAAGAGAAAAGCATGGATAGGCTCTTTTTTGACACCAATGTTCTCCTGGATGTGCTCGAAAAACGTTCCCCGTGGTTTCCGGAATCCGCAGAATGCCTGGCCCGGGTCCGGCGGGGTCACTGCGTCGGAGCCCTTTCAGCCTTGTCCCTCTCCGATATTTCATACATTCAGAAATCAGCTTCCACCGCAAAACTCTATGAAAGTTTCCGGCTTTTAAGGGAATTTCTGGACATCGCACCCTTGGACCCGGACACGGTCGATGCAACCCTGGCACGCCAACTCCCGGACATCGAAGACGGATTTCAACTCGAGGCCGCCCTCAAGTGGAAAGCCACCCATCTCCTCACCCGCAACGTCAAAGATTTTCCGCTGGACGGATCCATTATCATCCAAACCCCTGCCGAATACCTGCAATAAACCCTTGCCCCACAGCCCGCCTGCGGCGGGTAAACATCCGCGGTCTTCCTTCCTTGGTCTCATCCTCGCCCTGCCCCACAGCCCTCTGCCTCTCCTTGTTGCCAACGGCATCACAGACTTCCGCAAGGGGCGTTGCCCTGACGAGTATACACATTTTTTTGAACAGGAGATAACGGAGAGA
>JAFIGD010000045.1 GCA_020831625.1 Verrucomicrobiota bacterium
GGTCGACGTGCTGCGAATGAGACCTACCAACATTGAGACAATTTCGACAAGCATTATTTCTCATGATCAAATTTTGTATTTATGAGTGTTTTGTGAGGGAGGGAGGGTGAGGGGGTGATGGGTGAAGGGGGGATGGGTGAGTTGGGGAGGGGGAGGGATTAAGATTAAGATTAAGATTAAGATTAAGAGTAAGATTTTCGGGGTTAAAACTGATATGACATGCTCTTAATCTTAATCGTAATCTTAATCTTGCTCATTCTTGGGAGTGTACGCAATATTCAGCGGATTCTTCATAAACACGGCTGGTCGACGTGCTGCGAATGAGACCTACCAACATTGAGACAATTTCGACAAGCATTTCTTTTCCGGGGGTTGGGGTTTTGATGAGCTTTTTTGAAACCAGGACATCCAGACACGCCGCACATTCCAGAGCCGAACCACGTGCAATATCGAAGAATCTACAGCGGTCCGCTGCGGTGAATTTTCCATTTCCTTCCTCGATATTGAGAGGGATCGATGTAGATGCCCGATCCAACTGATTGTGTACCGCCAGACCCTTCGGAATGTGTTCAAGCAATTCGTCAACCCATGCCGTAAATTCAATGGATGCCTGATAAACCTTCAGTTTTTCATGATCGAATTTTGTTTTCATGAGCGTTCTGTGAGGGATTGGGGTGAGGGGGGGGTAAGATTAAGAGTAAGATTTTCGGGGTTAAAACTGATATGACATGCTCTTAATCTTAATCGTAATCTTAATCTTGCTCATTCTTGGGAGTGTACGCAATATTCAGCGGATTCTTCATAAACACGGCTGGTCGACGTGCTGCGAATGAGACCTACCAACATTGAGACAATTTCGACAAGCATTATTTCTCATGATCAAATTTTGTATTTATGAGTGTTTTGTGAGGGAGGGAGGGTGAAGGGGGGAGGGGGGAGGGGGATTAAGATTAAGATTAAGATTAAGAGTAAGATTAAGATTTTTGGGGTTAGACGCGGAAGAGTTCGACCCTTTGGGCGTAGACGTCGGCGCGGAGCCAGAGGTTCTGGGGGTAGGCGACGTGAATGATGTCGGAATAGGCGGCTGCTCCGGGCAGGAGGTCGGTGAGCTTGTTCCGGCAGGCTTTGAGGGGGGCGAGGTCGAGGTGGTTGTCCTCCTGACCGGGGCGGATGGCGGTGTACAGCATGTGGCTTTCGATGAGTTCGTTGAGGAAGTGGGTGCCGACGGAAACGTCGGGAATGAGGTGGTCGTGCATGACCGCGAGTTCGCAGACGGCGGCGGCGTGATTGATGTCAGTGAAGCGCACGGGAATGCCGAGGCTGGGCTGACTGGTGCCCCAGCGTCCGGGTCCGATGAGCACGAGGCGGGTGCCTTTGGGGGTCAGTTGATTCAGTTTGCTGATGGTTTTGGCGACGGAATAGCGCTTTTGCTCGGGGAGATTGGAGTAGGCTTCGGCGTCGACATAGATGACGCGGTCCACGGGGAACTGACGGCCGGCGCCGATGACGGGACCGCGGGCGTCGATCCAGCGCTGGGCGGGGGTGAGGTCGCCGCCGGGTCCGCCGCCTTCCGGCCGCACCTGGAAGGGGCGGCACTGGAGGAGATTGATGCGGTAGGTGCTGTCGGGCATGAAATTGACGGCGAATTCGACATCCACCGGCACGCCGTAAGCGGTTTCGAGGGTCTGGAGCATGTCGCGCAGGTCGTCGGTGAGCCGGGTGGACTCGAGCAGCGTCTTGAAGGTGAGGCGGCGCTCGCCGGTGCGCGGGTCGCGGCAGGTGAAGAGGTCGAGGGGGACGGAGGGATCATCGCCGACGATGTCTGAAAACCAGCCGGATTTCTCGCGGTTGAGTTTGAGGTCGAGGCAGTCCATTTTGCGCTGGACGTGATCGGATTTGGAGGGGAGCAGTTCGGGGGCGTTGAGGGCGACGAGGCGGGTGGGGTCGTCGTCGGCGCGGTCGACGGCGCGGGTGCCGAGGCCGAAGACCAGGCGGATGACGCCGGCGGCGGGATCGATATCGCTGTGCCAGACGAAGGGGTTGTAGGAGAGGCCGACCCCGGCGAGGTGGGGGTAGAGGACGCCGTCGTTTTGCTGGCCGGACACGCGCATGAGCAGCAGCGCCATTTGTTCGTCGTGCTCCAGCAGGCCGCGGCGGCTGCGGTAAAGGAGGGCGTCCTCGCTGACGGTGCTGGCGTAGACGGTGCGGACCGCGTTGAGGAGGGCCTCGAGGCGCTCTTCCGGGGGGCCCTGGTTGACGCAGAAGATGCTGTCGTATTTTCCGGCGAAGGCGTTGCCGTAGGCGTCCTCGAGAAGGGAGCTTGAGCGGACGATGAAGGGGGCCTCGCCGTAGTATTCGAGCATGTCTTTGAACTGTTCGACGGCGTAGTCGGGGAAGCGTCCGTTGAGGATGCGGGCGCGGGCCTCTTCGATGTCATCGAGAAAGTGGGCGGGATCGCGCTGGCGCTGGCGGATCCACCAGACCCGGTTGAGAATGAGAAAGGTGTGGTAGAGTTCGGCGCCGACGTAGAAGGAGTCCTGAGCCTCGAGGATCTGGTGGAGTTCGGGTTTGCGTTTGCGGAGGATGGCCTGGGCGATGAGCATGCCGGAGGCTTTGCCGCCGATCTGTCCGCCGCAGATGAGGCGGTTGCAGATGGTGACGAGATCCTCGAGGGTGAGGTGTTCGCGGGCGAGTTCGGCCATGCGGGCCTCGGTGCCGATGAGTTCGTCGAAGAGATGGCGGAAAAGTTCGTGTTTTTCGGCGGCGGAGACGGGACGGCCCTGATGTTCAAGGCGGAGGAGATTGCGCGCGGCGAGGACCAGGAGGTGACCGGGGTCCTGGCGGGGTTCGGTGAGGAAGCCCTGCCAGTCGGAGCTGTGCAGAATTTCGGCGATATCGACGCTGGAGTTGATGGGCAGAAAATCATCGCCGATGCGGCGGTGAATCAGGTTCATCGCGTCGGCGGAGCGGTACTGCACCTTGAGGGGGCGGATGTAGATCTGTCCTTTGTGGTGGAAGACATCCAGCATGAACTGGGTGGTTTCACGGATGGGCGTGAGCGCGCGCTCGCTGTGGGCGTGACGATAGAGGGCAAAGTAGGTGAGCGACTGATACTCCAGCAGCCTCGGGCAGGTGAGCATGAAGAAATTGCCGAGCATGGCGTCGTTCCGCCAGATGTCGCTGAGTTCCGAGAGGCAGTCGAACACATAGACCGCGTCCCCGGCACTGCCCATGTCGGAGATGACATCGTGAATGGCTTTGACGAAGGCCTCAAAACCCGCTTCGGGGTCGGGGCGGTAGACCCGGTGGCACTGTTTGGCATCGAGGAGTTCCGGATGCGAGGCGAAGCGGAAGTAGATGAGTTTCTGGCCGGAGGCCTTGGCGGCGGCGGCATAGGGTTTCACGAGATCGCGGTATTCCTCCCAGGCGGCGACCTGCCAGACCACGTTGTCTCCGGGCAGGACGCCCTTAAGGACGCGGTCGAGACCGGGAAGGCCGGTGGTGCATGCGGGAACGGCGGGTGCCTCTTGACTCATGAATCTGCTTTCGTTGGGGGATCGTTAGTAATTTTGAGCCTTTGAGAGCTATCTGTATTTCCTTGGGATTGCAAGGAAAAGAGAAGCGGGTTATTTTCTGTAGATGCGCCGGATCAGAATCAAATAGACGGCGAAAAGCGCGGCGCTGAAGAAGAGGGCGGCTTCAAGTTTGAGTTGAAAGGGATGCGTTTCCGGCAAATTGGCGGAGACAAGGGCGGCGAGGACGAACGCGGCCACGGCGGGGGCCTCCAGACGGATTTTCTCGCGGCAGTAGGCTTTGAGCGGTTCAGGAAGATCCGCGTTCAGGCACTGATGGTATTTCAGGATCGCGACCGCGAAGAGGCCCGCGAAAAACGAGCACCACAAGGGTGTGTTGCCGGTCGAGGCCGCGGCGGCGAAGAGAAAGAGAAAGGCGAAGACATCGGCGGTTTTGTGCCAGGGCGTTACGGCCCCGAGCCTGTGCAGAAACACCCATACGCCGATGAGCAGATGGCCGACAATCGCAAACGATGCGGCGAGAATCCACGCCTCGCCGGGCGCTGGATTCCGCAGCGATTTTATCCCCAGCCAGAGGAGGAGCACCAGTCCTGCGGTCAGTCGGAGGTGCCATGCGTTCGGAGGGTTGAGCGGTTTCATTTGATGAATCATCCTGTTGACATTTATAGACTTCTTGTTGGATAACAGGGAGGTCAGTATCCTGAGAATTGAATTCCAATCGGAGCGTCTTCCAACCAGCTTTGGGCCGCAGCCTGGAGCTCGGGCGATTCACTGTGATGAAACATCGCTGCGATCCGTCCGCCTTTTCGTTTATTCAGCATTTGAATCATTTCGGGGAACAGTTCGGTCCGGTTTTGATCGATGATGATCTGGCTGGCGAAAACGCGCCTGCGCACTTCCGTCGAATTCAGTTGGGACTCCAAAAATGTGTGGATTGAATCCCGGTGAGTGTCGAGAGGCTCGAGAGAATAGCGATAGATGAGTTGGAAAGCCTTTTCTTCATCGGTTGAAGGGGTCCATTCATGGCTTTCCAGCAATCGCATTGCCGGATGGAAGGTTTTGATATGCGGCAAATATGGAAGTAGTTCAGGAATCGTTCTGGGATCCTGTAGTGCAGCAAAGCCCCGGTATGTATCATGACTAAACGCGCGCCAAAAATTTAATTTCCTGGCCATCAGCAGATAGGCCTGCGGATATTGATTCCTGCTCAGGTACCCGAATCCGAGGCGTTCAGGTCGTCCGTGGCTCAGAAAATGATGTGAGGCAATTATAACAGGACCGAGGTCGGGGTGATCGGTCGTTTCGCTCAAGGTCTGGATCCGGTCTTGAAGTGTTCGATGATGCTGATAATCCATATGCTTTTGCCGCAATACCTGAAGCATGTCGTTTTTAATTTTTTCGATCTCAGCCTCGATTTCCGAATGAGGAATCGCGTGAATTTCGGGAGACTTGGCTTGGTTGCTCTGTGGCCCGCTTCCGGCTCGTGTCCATCGCCGGGGGAATTCCGGTAATGTTTGGTCGATAAGATTTTGAATAACAGCATCATATCTGAAGACATCTTCTTCCGGTGTCTCTGCGTCGCTCAGGTCCCGGACAGTTCGGAACCGGAACCCTTTTTGAATGAGATCGGAATCAGGATTGGAGGCATACAGTTTCGCGATGGCTCTAATGACATCCGGGTGGTCCCGCCGTGTATAAATCGAAGATCGAAAGAATACGCTTTCTTTATCGTCTGAGTTGATTCTGCTCAGAATCAGAGGCAGCCATCTGTCATCCGGCATGTAACGTATGGCGTCGTCGATCAATCGTATCAAAACGGGCCGAAAAGGCCAACCGTCCTCCTGTGGACCATGGTTTAACTGCTCACTTTTTTGCAAGAGAACGGGAATGATCCCGTAGTCTCTGTAATAAACCAAATGCTGCAAGGCCGTATACCGAATCTGTTCCAGCGGGTGTTCGGTAAACTTGCGAATGAGAGGGACATCTTCTGCGGAACGAATATCACTTAAACGCTGCAGGAGGACTTGGACAGCAAGGGTTTCCCGCTTTTTTTCCTCTTCAGTCATGGATTCGACGGCTCGGATGTTTTGAAGGTGGTGGTGCGCTAAGCTTCTGCGGACCTCATGGATACGCGGGTCGATCCAGTTGAATACTTCCCCTGAAGGAATACGGGGCTCACTCGATGTTAATTCCGGAGAGGACAGATAAAATTGAATGATCTCCTCATATTGGAAAGGGACGAGGTTGTATTGCCTGGATGCGATAGCGAAACGCAGCAAATCCTGGTCCGTTTCCGGTTCATATCCCAACCGCTTCAGGTTCCAGGCGGCTCGGAAGCGCACGTTGGCGTAAGCATGGCTGAGTAATGACTCCAGTCTACGGAGGGCTCTGTTTTTTTGGTGGGAACCGTAGAATTTGAGCTCTGAACTCCGTTCAACGTTCGGATTGCCAAACCTTGCGAACTGATATTGAAAATAGATTTCCGTGTACGCCATTAAACCCAGAATCATAGAAATCAGGATTAGCGTCAGTTTTCGGGCAAATGGGGTGAAGAATGAAGGCATTATATATGCGACCTATTTCTAATGCGTATAAATTTCAAGAAATAAGAGGGGTGATTTCTTAAAGAAGATTTCAGCAAAAAATTATCCTCCCCGTTTGAGGGCGTTTTTGCCGTATTTGGCGCGGAGGGCGTCGAGGATGTCGTCGAGTTTGGCGGGGTCGGGCTGAACGGGGGCGGGTTCGCTGAAGAGGTCGAGCTGTTGGGGGCCGGCAATTGAAGGGGTGTCGGTGAGGTGGGAGGCGCCGACGCCGAGGAGGCGAACCGGGCGGGCGGGGGCGTTTTGTTCGAGCAGGGCCATGGCGGTGTGGTGGATGTCGAGATCGCGGCGGGTGGGAAGGGGGAGTTTTTGCTGGCGGGTAATGGTTTCGAAGCGGTCGTTGCGGATTTTGATGTGAACGCATTGGGTCCAGAAGCCGGCTTTGCGGAGACGGCGGCCGACATCCTCGCTTTGTTCCAGCAGACAGGCGCGCCAGACGGCGGGGTCGGTTTGATCCTGATCAAAGGTGTGTTCGCTGGAAATGCTTTTCTCGGGGTCGCGTTCGTGGACCGGACGGTCATCGAGGCCGCGGGCGAGGGCGTGAAGGTGGCGGGCGGAGAGGTCTCCGAACCAGCGGGTCAACTGAGCGGGCGGGGCACGCTGCAAGTCGCCGATGGTGCGGATGTTGTGTTCGGTGAGCCGGGCTTCGGTCTTTTTGCCGACGCCCCAGATGCGGCCGACGGCGAGGGGGGCGAGAAAGGCTTCGATGTCGGGTTGGGGGCGGGGGACGAGGCTGAGGCCGTCGGGCTTGTTGATGTCGGAGGCGAGTTTGGCGAGGAATTTGTTGGGGGCGATGCCGACGGAGGCGGTGAGGTGCAGTTCGTTTCGGATGCGTTCGCGGATGTGTTCGGCAATGCGGACGGGGTCGTTTTGCCAGAGGTGAAGGGCTCCGGTCACATCGAGAAAGGCCTCATCCACGGAAACCGGCTGGACCATGGGGGTGATGTCTTCGAAAATGGCGAAGACCTTTTTGGAGACGGCGCTGTAGACGGACATGCGGCCTTTGACGAAGACCGCATCGGGACAGCGGCGGTGGGCCTCGCGGGTGGGCATGGCGGAGCGGATGCCGAATTTGCGGGCCTCGTAGCTGGCGGCGGCGACCACGCCGCGTTTGTCGGGCGAACCGCCGACCACCACGGGTTTGCCGCGCAGGGCGGGATTGTCCCGTTGTTCGACGGACGCGAAGAAGGCATCCATATCGACATGCAGGATGGTCCGCTCGGCGGGCATGGATTATCCCCAGAGGTCGGCGGCGTAGATTCCCCGGGCGATGAGGGCCCGGAGTCCGGCTTTGACGGCGGGTTTGTCGTCCGGATAGGTGACCCCCAGCCAGGATTCGGTGGACTGAAGCACGCGGACGACCGCCTCCCCGCGGTCGATGCGGGTTTGAACCTCGGTGGGGATGTAGTACTCGGCGGTGAGGGGATTGGGCGGGGCGGCGAGGAAGGCCTCGAATCCGTTCATGGCTTTCTCAAAGAAGGCGGGTGTGAACCCCCACATGTTCATGGAAACGGTTTGAGTGCCGTCCGCGGTTTCGCGCGTCCCGTTGCGCAGGAGTTCGACGGCGCCGTCGGACAGGGGACGGATTTTTTCGCATTCCTCGATGTGGCGCAGATGTCCGTCCGCATCCACGGCGCACACGCCCCGGGAGACGGTGCCGTGTTCGCTGAGGGTGTTGCGCAGGGGGAAACCCACGAGGACGTACGGCTCGGGCGGCGCGGAGGCCGCGGGCGTTTGCAGGGCGTCGGCGAGGAGTTTGAAAGAATGCGGGCCGTAGAAATCATCGGCGTTGATGACCCCGAACGGTTCGCGGACGAGATGCCGGGCGGCAAGAATGGCGTGGGTGGTGCCCCAGGGTTTGGTGCGGCCCTCGGGAACAGTATGACCGCCAGGCAGGTCGTCGAGGGCCTGGAAGGCGTATTCGACGGGGATCTGTTTTTCGAGGCGTTGACCGATGCTTTCGCGGAAAGCCTCCTCGATGTCGCGGCGGATAATGAACACGACTTTCCCGAAGCCGGCGCGGACGGCGTCGTGCACCGAGTAGTCGAGGATGCCTTCGCCGGAGGGACCGACGGGATCGATTTGCTTCAGGCCGCCGTAGCGGCTGCCCATTCCGGCGGCGAGAACAACAAGGGTGGGACGGGTCATAAGCATAGAAAGGGGGTTGAACGTTGAACGGGTTATAAATTCGTATATGAATCCCGGGGTAAAATCGAGCGTTTTTTTTGCGGGGGTGTTCTGACTTTAGAGAAGAAACAGGCGGAGGGTCTGGTAGACGACGAAGGAGGCGAGGTAGGCGAGGGTGCTCATGTAGCCAAGCTGGAGGAGGGGCCATTTCCAGGAGCCTGTTTCGGATTTGGTGATCACCTGGGTGGGGAGGCACTGCATGGCAAGGATGTAGAAGACGAGCAGGCTCCAGGAGGCGGGGCGGGTGAAGACGGGACTGCCGTCGGGATGCCGGGCCTGCCGGAGGGTGTCGACCAGCAGCAGGTTGTCCTCTTCGCCCTCCTCCCCGAGTCCGTAGACGATGGAGAGGGTGGAGACGATGACTTCGCGGGCGGCGAAGGAGGAGAGAATGCCGAGGCCGATGCGGCCGTCGAAACCGAGGGGGCGGACGAGGGGTTCGATGCCGCGGGCCATGTGTCCGGCGAAGGAGTGTTCAAGGGCGTGGCGGGCCTCTTCGCGGTCGGCTTGTCCGAGCAGCCCGTCGGGGGATTCGGCCTGTTCGGCCTGCGCGCGGAGTTCCCGGGCGGTTTCAGGGGGCTCGCTTTTGGGATAGGTGGAGAGAACCCAGAGGGCGATGGAAATGAGGAGAATGATGGTTCCGGCCTGTTTGAGGAAGGTGCGTCCTTTTTCGCAGGCGTGGAGGAGGGCGTTGGTTATGCCGGGGGACTTGTAGGCGGGGAGTTCGAGCAGGAGGGGTTTGCTTTCGCCGGGAAGGATGGTTTTTTTGATGAGAAAGGCGCTGCCGAGGGCGGCGGCGATGCCGAGGGCGTAGGCCCCGGTGAAGGCGAGGGCGGCGAGCAGCGGCTGATTGGGAAAGAGGATGCGGATGAGGATGACGTACACCGGAATACGGGCGGCGCAGCTCATGAGCGGGAGCACAAGAATGGTGGCGAGGCGGTCGCGCGCGTTTTCGATCACCCGGGTGGACATGATCGCGGGAATGGCGCAGGCGTGGCCGGAGATCATGGGGACAAACGCGGTGCCGGGCAGGCCGACTTTGCGCATGAGGCGGTCCATCACAAACGCGGCGCGGGACAGGTAGCCGGTGTCTTCGAGGAGCGCGAGAAAGAAAAAGAGGATCAGGATTTGCGGGAGGAAGACGACGACGTTGCCGACCCCGGTGAGGATGCCGTCGGAGATGAGGGAGCCGAAATCATTGTCGGGGAGGATGCCGGCGGCGGCTTCGGCGATGCGGGCGAAGAGGCCCTCGATGAGCGCCATGGGAATTTCCGCGACCGTGAAAATCAGGGCGAACAGAAGGGTCATCACCCCGAGAAACGCGAAAACACCCCAAAGCGGATGGGTGAGGATTTCGTCCAGCCGGTCGGTGGAGCGGGGGCGGGCGACATGGTGTTTGCGGACCACTTCGGCGGCGAGCTGTTCGCTCCAGGTGAAGCGGCGGCTGAAGGGACAGCTTGAGCATCCTGCGCCGCAGAGCGCGGCTTGCTCGGGTTTGCGGGGGAGGGGGAGACCCTCGAATTCTTTTTGCCTCCACTGCGCAAGCTGATCGCGGAGGAGATCCAGGCCTTGATTTTCAGGAATGTTGAGCGGAATGACCGGACAGTTCAGGCGTTCGGAAAGGAGGTCGAGATCGATGCGGATGCCCGCGTCCCGGGCGACATCGAGCATGGTGACCGCGAGGATCATGGGTTTTTCGCATTCCGCGAGTTGGCTGACGAGGAAGAGGTTGCGGTCCAGGTTCGAGGCGTCGACCACGGCGATGATCGCCCCGGCATGGGGGAAGTCGGGGTTTCGGCCGGTCAGGACTTCGGCGGCGACGGCCTCCTCCGGCGTGGCGGCCTTGAGACTGTAGATGCCGGGAAGGTCGAGGAGTTCGACGCCGTCGGTTTCCGGTCCCCGACTGCCGTTCTTTTTACCGGGAAGGCGGAGGCTGCCGGATTTCCATTCGACAGTGGTGCCGTGGAAGTTTCCGGTCCGCATGCGCAGGCCGGTGAGGGCGTTGAAAAGGGTGGTTTTGCCGGCGTTGGGATTTCCGGCGAGGAGGATGCGCGGAATCATTCGGCGGCCTCCCAGCAGCGGGGGGCGCGGGAACAGGGTTCGACCATCACATGTTCGGCCATGCGGGCGGAGAGCCCGATCCGGGAACCGAAGACCCGGATGATTAAGGGATCGCCGGTCTTGATCACTTCTACCCGGCGGCCGATGCAGACGCCCATGGATTGGAGGCGGGACAGCTCGTCAACATTCTGAACTTCGGAAATGAGCCCGCAGGATCCTTTGGAAAGACGGGGGAGTGGTATAGTGTTGCATCCTTTCAGATTCATAGGACATGCCTGTATACGGTTTGATTTGCATATCAAACAAAAAGTGGAGGGAATAAGCGGTTTGAAGGGATGAGACCCGGTGGCGGGAGGAATGGAGTATTGGAAGAATGGATAAAGTTTCTTGACGGAGCGGGGATGGGTGGCGATGGTGATTTGATGAATTCGATGTTGCCAATTTTGTGTTTTGGACCGACACCCGCGTTGCAGCGGGGGCTTCGGTTTGCGGCGTGGGACGCGCCGGGGGATGTGGTGCGGACGCGGGAGGTGGACTGGTCGGTCGGGGGCAAGGCGACGAATGCGGCGCGGGCGGTGTTGCGGGGTGGCGGGTCGGCGACGCTGTTGGGGCCTGCGGGGGGAATGAACGGGGAGCGGATGACGGCGTTGTTGCGGGAGGAGGGGATGGAGGCGGTCTGGGTGGCGGTGGAGGCGGAAACGCGGATTTGTCAGACCCTGCAAACCTCGGAGGGGCGGCGGATTCGGGAACTGGTGGAGGATGCCCCGCCGCTGAGCCTCGGTGAGTGGGGTGAACTGTTTGCCAAGGCGGAGCAGGCGCTGCCGTTTCATGCGGGGCTGCTGCTGTGCGGCAGTCTGCCTTTGGAGGCTCCGAAAGAAGTCTATGCCACGCTGGTGGAACTGGCCAAAGCGGCGGGCCGGAACGTGGTGTTGGATGTCAAAGGCGCGCCTCTGCGGGCGGCTTTGGAGAAGGGCCCGGATTTGGTGAAGATCAACCGGGATGAACTGCGGGAGACGACAGAGACGGAGGATGTGGCGGAGGGGATGAGGTTGCTGCTGAAGATGGGGGCTGGGGCGGTGATGATCACCGACGGACCGCTTCAGGCCTATGTGGCCAAAGGGAAGAAGATTTGGCGGTACGAGCTGCCGGAGATTGAGCCGGTGAATCCCATCGGCGGCGGGGACACGGTCACGGGCATGACGGCGCTGAGCTGGCTGGGCGGGGCGTCGATTGAAGACGCGGCCCGGCTGGGGCTGGGCGCGGGAACGGCGCAGACGCTGCATCCGCGTCCGGCGGAATTCGAGTTGGAAGAGGCGCGGGGCTTTGCCGCGCGGATTAAACGATGCGTGGAATGAGTGCAACCACGGATGAACACGGATGGACACGAATGCTGAGAGGCAGGGGGGGAGAGACCACGGATAAAAGACCGCGGATGCTGAGAGGCAGGGGGGTGAGAGACCACGGATAAAAGACCGCGGATGCTGAGAGGTAGAGAAAGCGGAAGCTTCGTTGCACTCGCTACACGCACCAAAGCGGCTTCGCCGCGCATATCCTCCGCATTCGTCATTTCTCCACCTTACTTTCAGGGGCGGGGAATTGACAGTGGGGGTTCCTTTATCTATAGTCGGCGTTTCTGTCCTTTTTTCCTGAATGCCCCTCCGAACGCTTTCCCTGAATGCCCCGCCATGAGTGAATCTGAAGAATCCAAACCGACTCCGCCGGTGAAGCGGTCTTTATCCGAGCAGCTCGCGTATCTGCACGGGGAGTTTCACGCGCCGAATTATGCCCCTTCGCTGAGTCTGGTGAAGGGGAGGGGTGCCTATGTTTGGGATGCGAACGGAAAAAAATACCTGGATTTTGTCTCGGGGATCGCGGTGACCGCACTGGGGCATTCGCATCCGGCGATTGTCAAGGCGGTCAAGCGGCAGGCGGGCCGCCTGATGCATGTCTCCAATCTCTATTATAATGACCAGGCTCCGTTTCTGGCGAAACAGCTTTGCGAACTCGCGGGCCTGGGCGGCAAGGTGTTTTTCTGCAACTCGGGCGCGGAGGCGAACGAGGGCCTGATCAAGCTGGCGCGGAAATGGGGCTCGGAGCAGGACCGCTTTGAGGTCATTACCTTTCGGAATTCGTTCCACGGCCGGACGCTGGCGACGCTGACGGCGACCGGTCAGGAAAAGGTGCAGTACGGGTTCGCCCCGCTTCCCGAGGGCTTTAAGTACGCGCAGTACAACGATTTGGAGTCGGTCAAAGCGCAGTTGACCCCCAAGACGGCGGCGGTGATGCTGGAGCTGGTGCAGGCGGAGGGCGGGGTGGTTCCCGCCGATCCGGAATTTGTCAAAGGACTGGCCAAGCTGTGCCGGGAGCGGAATGTGCTGCTGCTGGTGGATGAGATTCAGACCGGCGTGGGGCGGACAGGCACGATGTTTGCCTGGCAGGGCTACGGCATCGAACCGGACGGATTTTCGCTGGCGAAAGGCCTGGGCGGGGGCTTCCCGATCGGGGCGGTAATGATGGGTCCGAAACTGAAGGATGTTTTTCAGCCGGGCTCGCACGGCACCACCTTTGGCGGTCAGCCGCTGGGCTGCGCGGCGGCGCGGGCGGTTCTCGACACCATCGCCGAGAAGGCGCTGGACACCAATGCCGAGGCGATGGGGTATATGCTCCAGTCTAAACTGAAGAAGGTGGTGGACACCTATTCTTTCGTCCGCGCGGTGCGGGGCAAGGGGCTGCTGGTGGGTCTGGTGATCGACCGGCCCGCGAAGGACCTGGAAAAGATTCTGACCCGGCGCGGGTTGCTGACGGTCTGCACCGCCGGCAATGTGATCCGCATGCTGCCGCCGCTGACGCTCACGGCGCGTCAGGTGAAACAGGCCGTGAAAATTATTGATAAAGCCTGTCAGGAATGGCAGGCCGAACTACTTAACCAACAAGGAAATTAACGCATATGAAAATTGTTCTCGCATATTCCGGCGGTCTTGACACCTCGATTATTCTCAAGTGGCTTCAGGAAGAATATGATGCCGAAGTGATTTGTTACGCTTCGGACGTGGGTCAGCAGGAGGAGCTGGACGGTCTGGAGGCGAAAGCACTCAAGCACGGGGCCACCCACTGCTATGTGGACGATGTCCGGGCCGAGTTCGCCAAGGATTTTGTGTATCCGATGATCCGCGCCAATGCGGTGTATGAGTCCGGGTATCTGCTGGGCACCTCGATCGCGCGTCCGCTGATCGCCAAGCGGCTGGTGGAAATCGCCCACAAGCACGGTGCCACGCACATCGCCCACGGCGCCACCGGCAAAGGGAACGATCAGGTGCGTTTTGAACTCACCGCCTACGCGCTCGATCCGTCCATTCAGGTGATCGCCCCCTGGCGTTTCTGGAAGTTCAAATCCCGCACCGAACTGATGGAATACGCGGAGTCCCGCGGCATTGACATCCCCGTGAGTGTGAAAAAGCCCTATTCCATGGACCGCAATCTTCTGCACATTTCCTACGAGGGCGGCGTGTTGGAGGATCCCTGGCGCGCGCCGGACAAAGACATGTTCCTGCTGACTAAAGATCCGGAAGACGCGCCCGACGAGGCCGAGGAAGTTGTCATCGGCTACGAGGCCGGCAATGCGGTTTCGCTGAACGGCGAGGCGCTTTCGCCGCTGGATCTGATGCTGAAGCTCAATGTTATTGCCGGGAAGCACGGCATCGGCCGCGTGGACATTGTCGAAAACCGCTACGTGGGCATGAAGAGCCGCGGCGTGTACGAAACCCCGGCGGGCACGATTCTCTACAAAGGCCGCGAGGCGGTGGAACAGTTGGCAATGGACCGCGAAGCGCTGCATCTGCGCGACAGTCTGGCTCCGAAATACGCGGAACTGGTGTACAACGGCTACTGGTTCGCGCCGGAGCGTCTGATGCTGCAGGCGGCGGTGGACGAGGCCACATCCGATGTCACCGGCGAAGCGCGGCTGCGTCTGTACAAAGGCAATGTGATCGTGGTCGGCCGCCGTTCGCCCAAATCGCTCTACGACGAGCATGTGGCGACCTTTGAGAAAGACACCGTGTACGATCAGCAGGATGCGCACGGGTTTATCCGCCTGAACTCGTTGCGTCTGCGGATGCGCGCCAACCGTCAGGGATAAATCCAATGTTTTCAGGAGTTTATACCGCGCTGATTACCCCGTTCACGCCGGGCGGGGAGGTGGATTACGACACGCTGGACCGATTGGTGGATCATCAGATCGCCGGCGGGGTTCAGGGGATTGTGCCGGTGGGAACCACCGGGGAATCTCCGACGCTGTCGACGCCGGAGCACATCGAGGTGATCCGCCGGGTGCATGCCCGCGCCGCCGGAAAGGTGCAGATTGTGGCGGGCACGGGTGCGAATGCAACCGCAGAGGCCCTGGAGCTGACGCAGGCCGCCAAGGAAATCGGGTGCGACGCGACTCTTCAAGTGACCCCGTATTACAACAAACCGTCGGATGCCGGTCTGATCGCGCATTTCACGGCGGTGGCGGATGTCGGCCTGCCGGTGATGCTTTACAACGTTCCCGGACGTGCGGGCAAGGAATTATCCTTCGACGTGATCGAAGCCTGTGCGCAGCATCCCGGCATTGTCGCGGTGAAGGAGGCGGGCGGAAGTGTGGACCGGGTGTCGTCGATTTTGTCGCGTCTGCCGAACATGTGTGTGGTGTCGGGCGATGATCCGCTGACCCTGCCGATGATGTCGGTTGGGGCGAAAGGCGTGGTGAGCGTGGCCTCGAACGCGTTCCCGGAAAAGGTGGTCGCTGTGGTCGCGGCGGCGCTGGCCGGTGATTATGAAACCGCGCGCCGTTTGCATTTGGCGAATCACGCGCTGTTCCAGACGCTGCTGTGTCTGGACACCAATCCCCTGCCGATCAAAACCGCGCAGGCTCTGCTGGGGCGCTGCGCGGAACAGTTCCGGCTGCCGCTGGTGCCGCTGGACGCCGACAAACGGGCGTTTCTGGAACAGACCCTGCGGAACGCGGGAGCGTTGTCATGACCCGGGTGGTGCTGATTGGCGCCGCGGGCCGCATGGGCCGCACCCTGGCGGCGGGTTTGCTGGACGGCGCGGTGCCGGGACTGACGCTGGCGGGCGGCGTGGATGTCGGTTCCAAACCGGAACAGGGCACGGATCTCGGGATTCTCGCCGGGCGTGCGCCCTGCGGGATTTCTTTGACCCAGGATTTGCCGGCGGTGCTGGACAAAGGCGATGTGTTCATTGATTTCAGTTTTCACACCGGCATCCGCGAGCGGGTGAATCTGCTTGCCGCCGCGCACAAGGCGGTGGTCATCGGCACCACCGGTTTGAGTGAAAAAGAGCTGGCGGATGTGAAAGAGCTGGCCACGCACTGTCCGATTCTGTTCTCGGCGAACATGAGCCTGGGGGTGAATTTGCTGGCTTCGCTGGTGGAGCAGGCGGCGGCGATGCTTAAGGACAAGGGTTATGATATTGAAGTCACGGAAATGCATCACCGGCTGAAAAAAGACGCGCCCAGCGGAACCGCATTGTTGCTCGGCGAGGCGGCGGCGAAGGGATCGGGCTGGAAACTGTCCGAGGTCCAGAAAGACGGCCGCGGCGGCATCACCGGCGAGCGTCCGGCGAAAGAAATCGGGTTTCACGCGCTGCGCGGCGGGGATGTGGTGGGGGATCACACCGTCCGCTTCGCGGGAGACGGGGAGCTGATCGATCTGTCGCACCGTGCGACCCGGCGCGAGACCTTCGCGTTCGGCGCGCTGCGGGCGGCGGAATGGCTGGTGAATCAACGACCCTCCCGCCTGTACTCCATGAAAGACGTTCTCGGAATCAACTGAGGAAGGACCTGAATGAGCCTGGAAGACTGCCGCAAAAAAATAGACAGCCTGGATCGGGAGATCGTCCGGCTTTTGAACGACCGGATCCGCACCGCGATGGAGATCGGCCGTTTGAAGCAGGAGAGCAACGCCCCGGTGTATGTGCCCGCGCGGGAGCAACAGGTGTTTGAGAAGGTGATGCGGCTGAACGAGGGTCCGATGTCGGACGCGCATGTGCGGGCGATCTATCGGGAGATCATGTCGGCGGCGATTTCGATGGAAATGGAGTCCTCGGTTGCGTTTCTGGGGCCGGAAACGACGTACACGCACCAGGCGGCGCTGTCGAAGTTCGGTCAGAGCCTGCGCTATCTCGCCTGCGAGACCATGGAGCAGGTCTTCGACGAGGTGGAGAAGGGCAATGCGCAGTACGGGGTGGTGCCGATTGAGAACAGCATCGAGGGCGGGGTGACCCCGACGCAGGACCGCTTGACCCGCACGCCGCTGAAGGTGGTGGCGGAGATTTATCTGCCGATACATCATTGCTTGATTGTGCAGCCGGGCTGTGCGTCGCCCGCGAAAATTTACAGCAATCCGCAGGCGCTGGGGCAGTGCCGGGGCTGGCTGAGTTCGCATTTTCCCGACGCGGAGATTCTGCCGACCCGCAGCACCGCCGGTGCGGCCTCGCATGTGCTGGAGGATCCGGGCGCGGCGGCGATCGCCTCGCGGCTGGCGGCGGAGCAGAACGGGCTGGAGGTGTTGCACGAGAACATTCAGGACATCGCCGGAAACTGTACCCGCTTCCTGGTGCTGGGCAAGACCTACGGACCGCCTTCGGGCAGGGACAAGACCTCGATTTTCTTCGGCGTGGCCCACAAAACCGGGGCGCTGTATCATGCTTTGGAGAGTTTGCAGCGCGCGGGCCTCAATTTGACCAAAATCGAGTCGCGGCCCAGCAAGCAGCGGGCCTGGGAATATACGTTTTTTGTGGATCTGGAGGGGCACGCGGACGATCCGGCCGTGAAGGCGGCACTGGACGAGCTGGCGGCGCACTGTGTGGAATTAACCATTCTGGGATCGTATCCCGTCGCGTTCAGGAGCTGATGATATGCCGCTGATGCCCAAACCCGGTCTGGACTCCCTGATGGTGTATGAACCCGGCCGACCGCTGGAGGAGGTTGCGCGCGCGCACGGTCTGGCGCCGTCGGAGCTGGTGAAGCTGGCGTCGAACGAGAACGCGCTGGGGCCGAGTCCGAAGGCGGTCGAGGCCATGCGGAACGCGGCATCGAAAATGCATCTGTACCCCGACGGCGGCGCGTTTTATCTGCGCGGGGCGCTTGCGGAAAAGCTCGGGATTCCGGCGGATCATTTGTTGTTTGGAAACGGCAGCAATGAGATTATCGAATTTTTGGGGCATGTTTTTCTGGGGCCGGGCACGAATCTGGTGATGAGTCAGGCGGCGTTCATTATCTACAAGCTGGTGGCGAACAGCTTCGGAGCCGAGACGCGGATGGCACCGATGAAGGATTTCACTCATGATCTGGACGCGATGCTGGGGTTGATCGACGAGCAGACGCGGCTGGTGTTTGTGGCGAATCCGAACAATCCCACCGGAACCCGGGTGGACAATGCCGCGCTGGACGCGTTTTTGGACCGGGTACCGGAGCATGTGCTGGTGGTGTTGGACGAGGCCTATGTGGAACTGTTGCCGCCGGTGGAACAGCCGCCTTCGCTGGACTGGGTGAAACAGGGACGGCAGGTTCTGGTGATGCGCACCTTTTCGAAGACCTACGGTTTGGCGGGCATCCGGCTGGGGTATGCGGTGGCGCGGCCGGAACTGCTGGGGCTGCTGAACAAATTCCGTCAGCCGTTTAATGTCACCGCCATGGCGCTGGCGGCGGCGCAGGCGGCGCTGGAGGACGAGGCCTATGTGGAGCGGACCCGGGACCTGGTGCGGGAGGGGCTGGCGTATTTTGAAGCCGAATGCGCGGCGATGGGGCTGGAGACGGTGCCGTCGGTGGCGAATTTTCTGCTGATCAAAACCGGGG
Organism: Verrucomicrobiota bacterium; assembly: GCA_020831625.1. GTDB lineage: Bacteria > Verrucomicrobiota > Kiritimatiellia > SS1-B-03-39 > UBA6053 > PXAS01. The sequence continues at coordinate 18,231 of JAFIGD010000045.1, forward strand.
CGGGGCGGAAGCATTTTGACGCGCTGATGTCCCGGGGCGTGATTGCGCGTCCGATGGATGGATACGGGTTGCCGGCGTGGCTGCGGGTGACGGTGGGGACCCGCCCTGAAAACGAGCGGTTTATTGAGAAACTGAAGGAGATTTTATAATGGAGTGTGTGGCATTGCTGGGGTTGGGTCTGATGGGCGGCAGCGTGGGGCTGGCATTAAAACAGGGCAAGGCGTCCCTGAAGGTTCGGGCGTATGCGCGGCGGGAGGAGACCCGGGCGGCGGCGCTGCGGCTGGGAATGGCGGACGAGGTGTTTGACGATCCGGCTGAGGCGGTTCAGGGCGCGGATTTGGTGATTGTGTGTGTGCCGGTGTGCAAAATTCCGGAACTGATCGCGGCTGCGAAGCCGGGGCTGAAGTCCGGAGCGGTGGTGACCGATGTGGGGAGCACCAAGGCTTGGCTGGCGAATGAAGTGCGTGAGGTTTTGGCGGGCAGCGACGTGGTGTTTGTGGGGAGTCATCCGATGTGCGGCAGTGAGAAAACCGGGCTGGAGGCCGCGTGTGCCGGATTGTACAACAAGGCGGTCTGCATTGTGTGTTCGGATGCCGAAAGCCGGTCGGTGGCGTGGAAGGTTACGCATTTCTGGAGCGGGCTCGGGGCCCGGGTGGTGGAAATGGATGCGGTCAAACATGATGAAATCGCGGCGGCGACGAGTCATGTGCCGCATTTGACCGCGACGGCGGCGGTGTTGGCCACGCGGGGCGAGGTTGCAGACCTTCGGGATTTGATCGGGCCGGGGTTCCGGGACACCACGCGGGTGGCGGCGGGATCGCCGGAGATCTGGCGGGATATTGTACAGAGCAATGCGGACGCGGTGTTGAAGGGTCTGAAGTCGGTGCTCGATGCGGTTCAGGAAATGGTTGGGGTTTTGGAGGCGGGGGATTTCGCGGGAGTGGAGCGTCTGCTGGCGAGGGGGGCGGAGCGCCGGAAAGCGCTTTGTGATTGTGCGGACCCCAAAACGGTGGAGGCTCCGGCGCGGGTGGTGGCGATTGACGGGCCTTCGGCTTCGGGAAAATCCACGGTGGCCCGCGGGGTGGCGAAGGCCCTGGGCGCGCTGTATGTGGATTCGGGGGCGATGTACCGGGGAATGACCTGGAAAGTGCTGCGGGCCGGCGTGGATCCGGAGAACGAGGAGGCGGTGCGGGAGGTGATGCGGGACTCGACCTGGAGTTTTGAGACGGTGGACGGCGCGGTGCGCTTCACGATTGACGGGGAGGATCCGGGCGAGGAGATCCGCGGGGAGGCGGTGCGCGACACCGTGAGCTATGTGGCGCGGATTCCGGAGGTGCGGACCTTTATTGTGGACCGCATCCGCGGGATGCGGGGCATGGGGAAACTGGTGGTGGAGGGACGCGACATCGGAACGGTGGTGTTTCCGGACACGGCGTGGAAATTCTATCTGGATGCCGATCCCGATGAGCGGGCCCGGCGGCGGAACGCGGAATTGATCGCCACCGAAAGCGGCACGTCGGTGGAGGCGGTGCTGGCGAATCTGAAGATGCGGGACCACATCGACAGCACCCGCAAAACCGCGCCGCTGCAGGTCGCGCCCGGGGCGGTGGTGGTGGATACCACGCATTTGACCCTGGAGCAGGTGGTGGAGCAGATTTTGGGGCGGATAAGAGAGAGTTGAGAGGTGCGTGGTAAGAATCCCGCCATGGCGGGCGGGCGTTGAACGTTAATTTTTACGCTCTATTCCGTAAAGAATTCACGGACCGCCTCCGCCCGGGCGCGGAAGATTTTTTCGAGTTGGGGTTTGAAGAAATGCCGGTGGCCGATGCGGCATCCGTAAATTTTATAGCGGACTTCGTCGAGGATAAGGGTGCCGTTGTTTTGTGTTTCAAAACGGTGGGTGTGTATCCAGGCGCGGTACGGCCCTTTGAGCATGGTGTCGGTGAATCCATGGGGTGGGGTCACGGAATCAATCTTCGCAATCCATTTCAGAGGGATTCCCATGACCTGAAGTCGATAGCTGAAGACATCTCCGGGTGACATGATTTCAGGAAACGGCGGTTCAATCCGCATTTTTTGCCCGGGTGGCGTGATTTTACCGAGATTTGCGGGCCGCTGAAAAAAATCAAACACTTCTTCAAGCGGGCGGGGGACCCATTGGGCGGCATTGAGCAGGCGGTACCCATCTTCAGCGGTGCTGAAAGACAGTTTGAAGGGCGGGGAATCAGGCGTGTTCATGATGATGCATCGCGCATACACGAAAAAACTTAATGGATTCTTATCCTGAAACGGCTTATCCGGCACCGGCTTCAGGAGCATTCAGACCGGATCCGCGTTTCCTAACGCTTGATGCGCCGTGGTTTTCCGACGCTCGGAAATGCATTCGGGTCCGTTTCCGATCTTCGGAAATCGGTTTAAGACGGTGACGGGCCGGTTTCTTTGGCGATGACGCGGGCGAGGCCGGTGAGGAAGTTCTGGAGATCGAATTTTTCGGCGCGGGCGCGGATGGCGCGGCGGTTCCAGGGGTGGGTTTCGGCTTTTTGGACGGCGGCGAGGAGGCTGTCCTCGGTCTGCTCGTCGAAAAAGAGGCCGCTGACGCCGTCTTCGACGGTTTCGGTGGCGCCGCCGCGGCGGTAGGCGATGACGGGGGTGCCGCAGGCCATGGCTTCGACGGGGACGATGCCGTAATCCTCTTCGCCGGGGAAGAGGAGGAAGCGGCAGTGCTGATAGTGATGCCGCAGGATGTCGTCGGGCTGTCGGCCGAGGAATTCGATGTTGGGGCCGGCGACCGCTTTGAGCGCGTCGAGGCCGGAGCCGCTGCCCATGACTTTAAGGGGATGGCCGGAGCGGGTGTAGGCGCGGACGGCGAGGTCGACTTTTTTATAAGGCACGAGGGCGCTGATGATGAAGTCGTAGTCTTCGCGGGGGGCGTCGGTTGGGTGAAAATAACCAGTGTCGGCGGGGGGATAAACCACATCGCAGTCGCGGCCATAGAAGCGCGCAATGCGGTCGCGCACGTGTTCGCTGATGGCGACGAAGCGGTGGACGCGGGCGGCGGTGCGTTTGTCCCAGGCGCGGAGGGCGGCGAGGACGGGTTTGAGCAGGGCGCGCTTGACGGGATGGGGAAAGTATTCCTCGTGAAAGAGCCAGGCGTAGCGCATGGGGGTGAAGCAGTAGCAGATGTGGCGGGTGCCGGGGGCGGTGCGGATGCTTTTGGCGACGCAGTGGCTGGTGCTCACGAGGACTTCGAGGTCGGCGGCGGGCTTCCAGAAGCGGACCATCAGCGGCATGACCGGCAGAAAATTCCGATACGATTCAAAGATGCCGGGGATGCGCTGCAGCGGGGTGGTGCGGATCGGATGCGAGGCAATGCGGTCACTTACGGAGCCGGGGCTGTGGATCAGGGTGAACAGCGGCGCGTCGGGGTAGGCGTCGCAGAGGAGTTCGAGCACGCGCTCGCCGCCGCGCATGCCGGTAAGCCAGTCGTGACAGAGTCCGGCTTTCAGAGGGGGAAAGACGGGGGGGCTCATACCTCGCCGCGCAGCCAGGCGGGAATCCATTCGAAGGTGCGGAGATCGACCTTGCCATCGCGGACGAATTCGTCGAAGGGGACTTCTTCGGTGACGGGACCGACGGGGCCTTCGAGGGTGGCCAGGGGAACGGGCTCGGCGCTGTGGCCGCGGATTTCGACCGGAGTGCGGTGATCCATGGTCACCAGAAGCCGGTAGGGTTCGCCGCGGGATTCCATTTCCCGCCAAATCGGGCCGACGACTTTGGCGTCGAAGGCCTCGATGGCTTCGGTTTTTAGCTTGGCGTCGCCGACATGGCCGCATTCGTCGGGGGCCTCGACGTGAACGTAGACGAAGTCCTGGGTTTTGAGGGCGTCGAGGGCGTAGGCGACTTTGCCGTCGTAGTTGGTGTCGATCCAGCCGGTGGCTCCGGGGACTTTGGGGGTGTCGAGTCCGGCGAGCACGCCCAGACCGCGGACGAGATCGACGGCGGTGATGACGGTGCCGGTCATGTTGTAGAGATCTGCATAGGTGGGGAGCTGGAGGGCGGGGCCCTGGCCCCAGAGCCAGATTTGGGTGACGGGGACTTCGCCGCGGGCTTTGCGGGCGAGGTTGACGGGATGGCCGGCGAGCACCGCTTTGGAGGCGTCCATGAGGCGTTGAAGATCCCCGGCCCGGTTGCCCTGCGGCAGATAGGGGATGATGTTCTGTTCGAGAATATCGTGCGGGGGCTGGGTGACCGGTTTGGCGGGTCCGTTTTTCCAGATGAGCAGGTGGCGGTACTGCACGCCGGGGTGGAAGGTGAGTCCTTCGCCGCCGAGGGCCTCCTGCAGGGCCTCGATCAGGGGCAGGGCATCCTCGTTGGAAATGTGTCCGGAGGAGTAATCGACCATGGTGTCGTCGGCGATGTGCACGAGGTTGCAGCGGATGGCCACATCCTCGGGCGCGAGTGGAATGCCGGCACCGGCGGCCTCGATGGGAGCGCGGCCGCTGTAAAATTCGCGGGCGTCGTAGCCCAAGAGGCCGAGGTTGGCGACATCGCTGCCGGGGGGAAGGCCTTCGGGAACGGTGTCGGCCAGATAGAGATTCCCGGCGGCGGCGATGCGCCGCATGTTGGGAATGTTTGCGGCCTGAAGCGGGGTGCGGTTTTGGAGAACGGGGCAGGGGCGGTCGCCCATGCCGTCTCCCACTAAGACAATCGTTTTCATTTGCGGATTCCTATGCTATGGGACGGAGGATTTTAACCTCTGTAGCAAAGGAATGTCTTGATGGAAACCCTTTTTGTTCCCCTCCGTTTTCGCCCGGTGTATCAAACCTATCTCTGGGGCGGCGAGAACTTGAAAACCCGTCTCGGGCGCACGGATGCTCCGGAGGGCATTGTGGCGGAATCCTGGGAAATTTCCGACCGGGACGACGGCATGGGCGTGGTGGCGGAGGGGCCGTTTGAAGGAAAAACCTTCCGCGAGCTGATGGAGGCGCACGGTTCGTCGATTTTGGGGGCGCGTTGCGGGTCGGAGCGTTTTCCGCTGCTGATCAAGGTGCTGGACGCGGCGCAGACGCTGAGTGTGCAGGTGCATCCCAACGACGAAACCGCCAGAGAATTCGGGGGCGAGGCCAAAACCGAGATGTGGTATGTGCTGGAGGCGGAGCCGGACGCGGTGGTGTATTGCGGGTTGAAGGAGGGCGTGACCCCGGAGGCGTTCCGGGCCGCGATTGAGGCGAACACGCTGGAGGATTGGATGAAGACGATCCCGGTGAAGTCCGGAGACGCGATTTTTGTGCCCGGGGGCCGGGTGCATGCGATCGGGGCGGGCTGTCTGTTGCTGGAGGTGCAGCAGAATTCGAACACCACCTACCGGATTTATGACTGGGGCCGGGTGGGCGCGGACGGGAAGGGCCGCGAACTGCACATCGACAAGGCCATGGAGGTGAGTCTCTGGGAGGATCCCGACAGCGCGCTGACCCCGGCGGAGCCGCTGGAGCCGTTCTGCGGTCTGGCGCGTGAAAAAATTATGGAATCGCCCTATTTTCGACTGGAATCGTTAAAGGTGACCGGGGAGACGGTGCTGGGATTTGACGGGGAGAGTTTTCAAGTGCTGTTCGCGATAGAGCAGGGGTTCACGGTGACCGGCAACGGGGAAACGGTGGATGTGCCTCAGGGCAGTTCGGTGCTGATCCCGGCGGCGCTGCGGGAGGTGTCGATTGTTCCGGACGCCGCCGACGCGCGGATGATGCGGGTGTTTTTGCCGGAGAGGGCATAGAGGGCGAAGGCCTTTCCACCGTATTTCTTTGCTTCCTTCTCTTTAAAATTTCTCCCGCACCAGTTTATCGAGTTGAGTCCAGTCGTGCCAGGGGTGGAGGTTGGGATGGGGTTCGGGACGGGGCATGTGGTTGTTTTTGGGGATGTCGCGCCAGAAGGCGAGCAGGCCCTCGTTGGCGGCAGCGGCGGCGGTGCCGGGCATGTCGTCGATGAGCGCGGCTGCGCCGAGGGCGCGCAGGGCGGCGGGTTTGCCTTTGGGAATGTCCTCTTCGAAGAGGACCCGGTCGGGAAGCGGAAAGCCGTGTTCGGCAAGCCAGCCACAGGTTATTTCACGCCGCTCCCGCTTGCGGGAGGTGATGTAGACGATTTCAACAAGCCCTTCGTTCCGCCAGGCGTGGAGGATGTCGGCGGCGCCGGGGGCGGGGTAGGCGGGATAGGGCGGCGTTTCACTCCAGAAGGCGGTGGTGTCGTCGATATCGACCCCGATCAGCGGTGGCCGGTTCACGGCAGCGCCTCCACCCAGGCGCGGTCGGTTACGCTGAGAGTGTCCAGCGGGAGCAGAAACTCGCGACCGTTCTCAAGTCGGATCATGACGGCGTTTTCAGAGCGCGTGATCATGCGGGCCTCGACCTGGCGGCCCTGAGTGTCGGTCCAGGTGCGCAGGGGGCCGGGCGGCCAGGCGCGCAGACCGGCGTCGCGGGTCGGCGGACTCAGTTCACCGGCCTGAAGGAGAATGGTCCGGGCTTGCGCCGCATAGCGGAAAAGGTCGCGCGCCTGATCGTACGCCACTTCGGCGGGAGCCCAGATGACATAATCTCCCCGGCCTTCCTGTGCCATCAGGGCATAACGTCCGTTTACACGGTCTTTGAGAAAGGTTTCGATTTCGGCGGCGACCCCCCGGGGGAGCTGGCTGCGCAGGGCGTTCCGGGAGAGGACGCGTTCGAGGGTGATGCGGGCCTCCAGTTCCTGAATGCCTTCGAGGACCATTTCGTAACGGGTCGTCTCCAGCGCCCCGTTCGGTCCCGGCGCGGCGAGGGCCCGGGTGTTATTGGTGTGCATGCGGGGCCAGCCGCGTCCGTGCTGAATCATGCTGCTTTCCCGGCGTCCGGTGCGGGGGTGGTCCACGACCCAGAAATCAATCCCCATGCCGGTGAATCCGCGCCACTCCGCCTCGGTCGATCCCTCGGCGGCGGTCCGGAAATTGATCAGGGGGCGCCACGGCGCGAGCAGCCCGAAGCGGACACTGCTGATTTGCCGGAATTCATTGTCCCAGCCGCCGATGAGCGCGGGACGCTCCCGGGTGCGGCTGCCCCGGAAGGGGCCGAAGGGGGAAATGTAGTAGGTGACTTTCATGTTGCCGATCTGCATGTGGTCGCCCCGGGGCTTAGGATCTCCCCGTCCGTGGGTCAGCAGATACCAGCCGAGGTCCGGCGCCACCTGATTGAAAAAGGCGACGGTGTCGGCATTGGCCCGAACATCGCTGCCGACACCCAGGGTCAACAGAGTGTCCTCCAATCCCAGGCCGTCCAGCATGCGGCGGGTGTCCCGGATGAGGGTTTCCCAGAACATGCGGGTTTCCGGGGGGCCGTACATGGGGAGGTCTCCGTCCGTGAAGACACCGTCTTCATCCACAAAGGAGACCGGAAGCCGGTCGGGCATCTGTCCCTGTCCGCCCGCAATCACCGGAAGCTGGGGCGACCAGACAATCAGGGAGACACTGTCGAGCGGTCCGGCGATGTCCAGATAGCGGCGCAGATAGCGTTCGGCATAGTTGAAGTCGGGCTCGATCACACCGTTGCGGTTTCGGAAGGGAATGTTGCTGGTGCGGCCGAAATATTGGTCGGGGTACACATACAGGTCGAGGTGTCTGGATCCGACCCGGCCCAGCAGGCGGAAGGATGGCTCCATCAAATCAAGGTGTTCATCGGACCACAGGGGAACGTTATAATGCCAGGCGACGCCTTCCGGGGACTGATAGAGGTAGGCATAGGTGATCATTTCGTAGGGATCGGGCATGACAAAGCCCGGGACTTCGACCGTGAACGGCACCCGTTCGGTATGCCCGCCGCCGCTGATTTCGATGACGCCGCGGTAGGTTCCCTCAGGTTGTTGCGGCGGGGGACGGACGGTCAGCCAGAGGACCTGCAGGTTGCCGACGGGGTCGGGCGCATCCGGGGTGAGGACGGAAAACTCCTCGATGGGACGGTCCAGACCTTGATTTTCCATGCCCGCGTAACGGAGGACAAATCGCTCGGCGCCAAGGCGGCCCCCGGGCCCCTGCGCATCGGAGATGCGGAAGGACAGATCGCGGAGGGCACTGTCGGGGCCTTCGACCACGACCGGGGCGGAGGCGGTGCCGTTGGGCGGAGCCAGAAGGGAGAGATCGTATCCGGCGCCCTCGCGGGTTTCGGCCCAGTCCGGGCCGATGGACGTGAGCGGATAAACCGGGGTGACGGTGAGGTTTGCGAAGGTGAGCGGGGCGAGAAGAGGAATGAGCGGGAGGAATTTGAGGGAGAAGAACATGTAGAGGTCAGAGATTGGGTTGGGGGTCGATTAGGATTACGATTAAGATTAAGATTACGATTAAGATTAAGAGTGGTTGTCGGGAACGTCTCCATGAGAGGTCAGGGATCGGGTTGGGGTTTAATCCCGCGGGTGCGCCAGATGAAGGACTCTGGGTCTGCCGTTGGAGTGCGAATGAATGAGATAGAGATTGCCCGTGGCGTTTTCGCGCCGGACAGCGGTTGTGTGTATCATCCGGACTTCATTGCGGATGTCATCCTGGGCGTGAATATTGAGTCGAACGCGTTCTCCGGCATCCTGTGGGGGTGCGGGCAATCGAATGTCCCCTCCGGGAGAGATTGTGTGGATATCTCCGGCCAGTTCGATGGCCAACACCTGATGGGTGAGGTTTAGAAAGCGGGATGTCCCGTTGGGAATCTCCAAGCGGGAGGTGGGAACCGCCAACGCGGCCCAGGTCCCGTCACGATCCCTGCGCTCGGGGTAGACAATCACAGTGGCTTCTGTCCAAGAGGGGTCAATCTTCGGCCGGACCCTGGGCACCGCCCGCTGCTGCGGCGGTCCTTCCGCCTGTGGCTGCGTTTCAACGCTGAACAGCATCGGAGGCTCCATCCCTTGATACTGCAGCGGCGGACTGAAACCTGACCGTTGCAGCTCCACCCGCTGAATACCGTGGATGTCCCGGAAAAACACAGGCGGAAGGCTTTGCAGATCTGCATCGCTGTGCAAAATTCCCGTCACCGGCCAGGTGTAGACCACAAGCCTGAGATCGTAAACGGGCGGCGGCGGGGCCTCCCCGGCGTCCTCTTCCTCATTCGCCCCTGCGTAACAGAACGGAATCAATATCAGCAGGAAAATCCGGAGATATTTCATATTTCCTCCTGATTCAGCCAGCGGAAACTGACAATCTCAAAGCGTCGCCCGAAAAACTGGTTGATCAAAGTGACCGCATCCGGATGCAGTTCCGGCGCGTCCCGGGGATCCAAATATGCGCCGCTGCGGCGCACAATGATTTCACAGGTTGCCGCGGCGCCCGTGGGGGAGCTGCCATGAGAACGAACGGTGAACGTATCGGAGCGGGTGGTCAGCACAGCACCAATGCGGGAGAGGAGATCGGCCTGCGTGAATGAACCCGGCGCGGAGTGATTGCTGGCCACAGAAGCGGCGGTGAGATCATAGCCCCGGAAGATCGGCTGTCCTGTGGTGTGGGATCCTGCAAAATCGGCGGGCACGATCCGCGAGGTGGGGTCGGAGGGGTGCTCTTGAGCGTCGTTGATGCCGGAGCGGTCAATGGCGGCCTGTAGAGCCCCCCGCAACCGATGTCCCGGTGTATCCTGCTCCGGACGAAGAAGCTGGCGGTTCACGAAATCCGCCAGTGAAAGGAAAGGCCCCCGGTCCCGAACCTCGTGCACGATCTCATTGGCAAGTGCGTCAATTTCGGATGGAGAGAGCCGCCGATAGCCGCTGTAATTTTCCGGGTCGTCATAGAGATCGCCACGCGCGGGACTGAAGGCGGGGCCAAGGGGACGGAGGAACCGCGTGAAGGGCACCCGCTCCACGCCGGGCGAGGCTTCAGCCCGTCCGGACTGATTCGGAATCTCCACATCGAGCAGACTGTAGAGCAGAGCCCGCCAGGCATCCACAGAGGTGGAATTCACATTGAAAGCCCCCTCGATGTGCAGTCTGGCTCCGGAAAGGTCAACGTCCCGTTCAGCAACGCCGTTTCTCCAGACGATGCGGCTGTTGGAGGCGGGCGTGAAAAAGAAGTCGTCCCAAAACAGATGGTTCAAAATCCAGGAGTGATCATAGAAGGCACGGAAGGTGACAAATACATCGTTGCTGCTGCCTCCGAATCCGTCGGAGCCGCTCAAATGCTCCCGGGTGTAGGGAATGGAGGCGGGCGGTGTCTCCTCATCGCCGGGATAATGCGGGGTCGCGAAGAAAGAGCGTACCACCCGGTGCGAATGCATCAGGGGGGGCAGCAGGGCGTTTCCGAATGCATATGCAGGCGCGGCTCCGTTGTTCAGCCAGTGCTGGCGGGTGAGGCGGCTGTCCATATCGATCCCGTTCCCCGGATTTCCATAGGACTGTGGATTGGCGTGCGCCAGGGATGCCACGCTCACCACTTCTTCCATGGAGCGGGGAATCTCATACAGAACGGCACGTGGAATTTCACCGGGCGCCAATCCGCCGGACACGCCGTCGCTGTGGCCGATAAAGGCGTGAACGTCGTCCAGGGTGTGCTCCGCCAGATCAAAGTAGGAGGGGTCGATGGTAAAACCGCCGATGTAATTCGCAGGGGAATCGAACTCGAAACTGCCCCGGTCATAACCCTGTTCCCGTCCGAGACCGCTGCGCGTCTGGTGGGCGGCGGCGGGATTGTAGTGTGCCAGCCAGGCGGCGGGAGCCTCCAGATTCAGACGCTCCCCGCCACTGGTTGCGGCGAATTCATAGATATTGTCCGGAAGCCGCAATCCCCAGGAGAGTCCCCACATGGGAAATTTAGGGGAGTCGGTGGAATCGAAGCCAAAGGGCACGGAGGGATCGAACGATGGGGGGGGACCTACGATCTCCGGAAAGAGACCGGGATGGAAATGGGGCGTGGCGTTGTGCAGGACCTTGGGAACGGTATTGTGCAGACTGTGGATGTAGGTCCAGGGACGGCGGGTGATGTCATTGGAGTTGGCGTTGGTCTCCAGCGCGTTTCCCCCCAGCAGCAGATGGGCCTGTCCGAGGCTGGTGTGGCTCACAAGGTTTAACGCCCGGCGCGGAGAACCCATGCCGCGGATCATAATGGCGGCGGTGCGGTGGATTTCCCATCCGTTGTTCAGATCCAGCCCCCCCTCGTTGAAGCACATTGAGCGGTAGGCGGGGTCCGTGACGGCGTTGTTCCAGGTTGTGTCAGGATCGGAAAAATAGAGCGGCGCTCCGGCATGACCCCACCAGTTGTAATGCCCCTGCGCCAGGCCGCTGTCCTGCGTGGAGGCGGAGTTGATGATTTTGGGCCGGATGTCGGGCTCCTCCACATAGAAACTGTATCCGCCCCCGTCATGCAGGCCCGGTGTGAGCTGAATCCATTTGTTTTCCACATGTCCCAGAACGCCATGGTCGATCCGGTGCTGCCAGAAGGTGTAGCCGGCCCGCCCGTCGTTTTTGACCACCTGAAAGCGTTCGTGCGCGGGAAGGCTGAAGATCACCGCGGCGCCCGCGGGAATTTCCGTGGCACCCAGACGGAAACGGAAGGATGGCTGATTTTCCACATGGAATTCCATCTTGTATTGCGGAGTCCAGAATCGGTTTCCGCTGTCCCAATCGGGATGACTGACCTGAAAACTTAAACTGAAGCCCCCCCCATGCTGGCCTTCGGGGGCCATTTCCGCCACCATGAAATAATCGCGGGCGGCCAACGGCACTGAATAGGGATTCCACAGGATCACCGTCGGCACAAGATGCAGGCGGATCCGGGGGAAATCCATGGTGTGATAGACCCCGAGATTGAATTTCGCGATCACCGGCATGGGGTTGCTCACGGTCGCGGTCTGCCGCGCGGGCAGCACGCCCTGGCCCTGCTCTTGCCGATCATGAACACTGATCCAGGACATCAACTGTTCCCAGCGGGGACCTCCCTGATCCCGGGCCACTGCCAAGTCCGAGAAGGGTGGAAAAAGTTGGACCCGATGCTCGTTTCCCCGCTGATCCGTCCGCGTCCGGATGGCGTTGAGCGCGTTCCACGCATGGGGGGGAAGCCCCGGGTTTGCGCCAGGCAGCGCGTCCTGCTCGTCAGCCATCCGCTGCATCCGCTGCCCGTGGTAGTCGAGCAGCGCCGCAAACTGGGGGCCGCCCGGCAAACGGTTCGCATTCCCAAGGGTTTCCTCAAAGACGGCGGTTAAATCCCGTTTCAGACCTCCCCGGATTGGATGGGTGGGCAGGCCGTGTGCCAAGAGCGCGAAATCATGGAAGTGGTTCCGCACATCGGACGGGGCGTCCAGGCGGGCCAAATCGAACTGCGAACGGGTTAGAGCCCGCATCAAATCCGCCTGATGCAGCGCATTGTCCGGATCCGCGCCGGGAAGGAAGATTTCGGCGGCGGTGCGCTGCACCGTGTGCGAGCGCCAGGGCGTGGTCTCGGGTCGTCCGTCAAAACGGAAGGGATCCACCAGATTTATCTGCGCTTTGGTGTTTTCCTGACCCACCCAGAACGCAAAAGATCCCAGGGGTTCATTTTCGGACCCCCGCACCTCCTGCTCCGGAACCGCGATGGCATCCTCCGGGGCGTTGACCGATCCAGGTCCAACGACCAGCGCATGGCCCGGACGGGGTTGGAAGGGCGAAAGAAACATCTCGTCCTCCGGGTTGGGATTAACGCCCGACACCAGCCACCCGAGCGGCTCACCGTATTCCGGATTCAGTTGCAGGGCACCTCCAGCGTCCTGCCGAAACCGGGCCGTATCGACCACTCCCGTCCAAAAACGATTGTTCTCATGCGGATTCATGGCGCTGAACGCATCCGGCGGAAAAGTGGTCCGTGTGTCCGGGCCCGCAAGCTCCTGTAAACGTGCGATGGCCAGTTCTCCGCCCAGCCGCGCATGGGCCCGGGCCTGCAGCAACTCCTGATGCTGAACCACTTTGCGCAGTTCCATGCGGACCGTCACCACCAGACCCAACACCAGCACCAGCAGCAGACTGACGACCAGCAGGGTGACCAGAAGGGCCGAACCGGAGCGAGTGTCGAGTGACGAATGACGAGTGTCGAGTGACGAATGACGAGAGTGGAGTGACGAATGACGGGTGTGTAATGCGTTTCGTCAACGGGGATCTCCTGTCCGTCGATGGCGAGGCTCAGCGTTTCGGTCAGGGCTTTGGCCATGAATTTCACGCGGAGGGGTTCTGCCGTTTCGACTTCGGTGACCGCAGCCACATGAATCAGCTCTTCTTTCAGGGCATCCGCCTGAAGTTTGCCGTCCGGGGCGAACATGCCGATGCTGCGCCCCAGCCGGTAGGCCAGTTTGGAATCGCACCAGAGGCGGGGGCCGTCGAGGAGCGATTCCTCGCGCAAATCGCGGTAGCGCTGCGGGAACCATTCGGAGGCCTCGGCAACCGGAGCGTCCGGGTCGAGATCGGTGACCGCCGCCGCGTCGGGGGTTTTCAGAAGGGCGATGTCCCATTCGCCGAGACCGGTAAAGAGATCCCAGGCGCAGGCGCTTTTGTCGGTGCGCTCATGCGGACCCCAGGTCCAATTGACCTCCGCCTCCCAGCGGATCGCGCCCGCCTCCTCGTTCCATGCAAAAGGACAGGGCATGACTGCGGGTTTGGAAATCAGGCCGGTGGACTGGGTGATGCGATCGGTATGCACCTGCTGTGCGGTCCAGGACACCACCGCCTCCGCGCCGTCCGCGGGGGGCAGGAGCACCAGATCCGCCAGCGAAACGCGGGCTTTGCGCAGGTCGTAGCGCGGACTCAATTCTGTGCGCGGTTCTGTGATCGCCACCGGTGTGTGCCGGCTGGATGCAACCGGTGCGCACAGCCGGATTTCCGCGCCTTCCGACACCAGCTGCGGGGGAAGGACAAGGTGCAGATCGGTGCCGGAATGGGTCGTGGTCATGCCCTCCGGCCCCTCCACCCGTTCGGGCTTCCCACAATTTTTCAGGTGGATGTGGGTGGTGCGCCGCGCGGGCAGACCGGGGAAACGGCCCTCGGTCCCGTGGAGTGTGAGGGTGACCTCATCGCCGGTGCGCACCTGTTGCAGACGGGTGCGGGCGATCTCGCCGCGCCGCCAGCCGTCGCCTTCACCGGCGTCCTCGATGGCGGTGCCTTCGCCGCTGCCGGGCCAGCATTCGAAATGCACTTCGGAGGGGTCGAGATCGGCGATGGCACCGCGCGGACGCGGATCGATGGGCAGGACCGCGCCTTCGCGGGCGAACACCGGGACGCGGTTGAGGTCGCCCTCCACCACGATAAAGGTTCCGCCTTCGTGTTTCGTGCCTGTCTGTATGTCGTACCAGGCGCCCGGCGGCAAATAGATGAGCCGCTCGGCGTGTCCGTCGGTCATGGGGGCGACGATGGGGGCGATGAGCAGATCCCCGCCGAGCATCGCCTGATGCTGAGCGGCGTGGGCGGCGGGGTCGGCCGGGTGTGCGAACCACATGGGGGTGAGCGGAGCGATCCCGGTTTCGGTGAAGCGGTGGCCGACGGCGATCCAGACCGGGAAATAGCGCAGGCGCATTTCCACCGCGACGCGGCAGGCGGTCTCGACTTCGGGGCCATAGGCCCAGGGGCGGCGCTCGTGATTGGGATTGTTGGAGGAATGCAGGCGGAGAGCGGGAGACCAGGCGCCCCACTGCACCCAGCGGGTGAAAAGCTCGGGCGGGGTGGGCTGCATGTGACCGCCGATGTCATGACTCCACCAGCCCGCGAGGGAGGCGGCGCTGTTGGCGGTGAAATCCACCTGCGAGGCCAGGGTTTCCCATTTCGTGTGGGTGTCGCCGGAGAATTGGATGGGATAGCGGTGGCCGCCCAGCCCGCCCCAGCGGGAGAGCATGACCCCGCGGCGGTCGCTGCGGTCGTGGTCGACATGGTGCAGATGGTTCAGCCAGGCCAGCGGATCGAGACCGGGCATCTCGCAGACATCGCCCTGCTGCCAGTCCATCCACCAGAAATCCACGCCCTCGTCCTCGCGGGGATGATGGAGGCGGCGGAAATACTGTTCCACGTAGGCGGGGTCGGAGCAGCGGAAGTTTACACGTGTGCCGTCGGCCGGATGGCCGAGGGCCTTCGCGAAGTCGGTGTAATCCTCGTCAAAGGCCTGCACCCCGTTGGAGGGATGGAGGTTGAGGGTGGTTTTCAGGCCTTCGGAATGGCACCAGTCCAGAAAGGCGGGCGGATCGGGGAAGAGGTCTTTGTTCCAGGTGTAGCCCGACCAGTCCTTGGCCAGATGCCAGTCCATGTCCAGCACCAGCACATCCAGAGGGAAATCATGGGCGCGGAATTCGGCGACGATGTTCTTTAGATCCTGATCGCGGTAACGCCAGTAGCGGCTCCACCACATGCCCAGCACCGCACGCGGCGGCAGGGGCGGACGCCCGGAAAGTTTAATAAAATCCGCCAGTGCCGCCTGGAAATCGTGGCCGTGGAGGAAGAGGTAGAAATCCTGGCCGTCGGGTACGCCGGGCTGAATGACGAATGACGAGTGACGAGTGTTGGGGAGTGACGAGTGTCGAGTGTCGAGTGACGAGTCGGGGAAGCGGACGGTACCGGAGTCGTCGACGAGGGCCCAGCCGTCGCGGGAGAGGATGCCGGGGGTGGTGGGCGGATCGCCGGCGGTGCCGTCGAGGGTTCGGGTGGTGCCGCCGAGGGAGCCGAAGGGCGCCATGCCCGGCCGCCAGACGCCCATGTCGAAATGCACCTCGGTGTTTTCGGTGGTGAAGGGCCCGCGGCCTTTCACGCGGATCTCCACGGAGTCGGTCCGGTAGATCCCGTCCGCACCGGGGGTCAGCACCCGCCCGTGATCGCGATGCCGGGCGATAAAGGAAGGCCGGTCGTCAAAATGACCCTTGGGGTGAAATTGAAAACGGATGAGACTGTCGGAATAGGCGGTAAGGCGATGCATGGGGGGAAGGGAGAGGGTAGAGGGTGGAGTGCGGAATATGGGTCGGTCGGATCAGACGGATCAGTCAGATCGGTCGGCTCGGTTGGATGAGCACGTTTTCCGAAGTTCGGAAAACCGGGGCGGTATTTTTCCGAAGGTCGGAACGAAACACCCGGCAGGAGATCCGTGCCGGGTGTTGGAGTTCAGAGCCGGAAACACTTACTTGCGGCGGCGGAAGAAGAGCATGGAGCCCAGGGCGATCGCGACCAGCGCCAGGGTGCCGGGTTCGGGGATGGCGGTGACGGAAAAATCGTCAATGCCCATATACGTGTTGTTGTTTGCGGAATCTGTCCAGCGAAACCAAACGTTTTCTCCATCGGCAATATTCAGTCCGGTCAGAGTATGGGACAAAAACTCTCTGCCTGTTGCCGCATTCCCGTCAACGGCATTGCTATTGGGATTTGGTGTTGTGAAACCCAACTCCGAGACCTCCGTAAAGCCGGAGGAATCAATGGTCGGCACATCAATCGCGTAGGAAAACTGCATCGTATGTACATTATCTGAAGATCTCCATTGTTCTCCGAAGAATGAAATATCGAGTTCGGTTAAAGTGGATCCGGTATTATTGACAAACTGCACCCCAAAAAAACCGCTTTCTCCCCTGCGAACCATTCCGAGTGCTCGTTCAGTGGTATCCTGTGCACCAAAACTTGCCACGGACAAGTGACCGCCGCCTATGGGTGCTGCAGAACCGTCGGATATGTACATGGTGTCGGTTACATTGCTTGAAGCAAACCAGCCGGTAAGGGTGACATTGTCCTCCCAATCCTCAGCATTGGCATTGAGATAATCCACATGGGCACTTGATGAAGAAGGTAGAGCATTGAAATCCTGGCTATACGTCAGATTTCCCGGCGTGAAGGAAATTTGGGCTTGTGCGGCTGTCAGGGCGGTGATTCCCGCGAGAAGGGTGATGATTTGTGTTTTCATTTGGTTTTTCTCCTGGATTTAGGATATGATTCGGATGGTCATATCCGGGTGTTGTTGATAGAATCTGGTTATTGTTTGAGTATTGGGTGGATAGTGTTAAGACTTCTTTCAGTTTCTATTACGATGTTCTCACAAAAGATGATTTTCATCAATGCGTGCGGGCGAAAAAGATTTGTTTTAGAGCGAAATTGAGGTAGAATGACGGGATGGAATCAAAGCGGATCTATTTTCTGGTGGATATACGGACGTCGTTTGAGGAGCGGATCCTGCGGGGGATTGCGCGGTTTACGCGGTCGCAACACCCCCGGTGGCGGGTAACCTGGGGGTCGAAACTGGATGCGGGTTTGGTTCGGGAAAATGACGGCATTGTGCTCTTCGCGAAAGATCCCGAGGAGCTGAAGGCGGTTCGCTCCCTTGGTCTGCCGATCGTGGCCACGAGCACGCGGCATCTCAAAGACGGGTTCCCCTGTGTGGTGACCGGGGATCAGGCGATCGGCGAAATGGCGGCCATGCATTTCCGGGAGAAGTTTTATCGGTCTTTCGCCTATTTGGGGCCGCGGGAACTTTCGTTCGGTCTGATCCGTGAGCGGGCCTTTGCGCGGGCGCTGGCTCCGGAACCGGTGCGGGTGTTGGAGTTGAATTCAGAAGTTGAACTTGAAACCCGCCTGCGGGAACTGAAGGAGGATCTGGAGCGTCTGCCGCCGCATACGGCGGTGTTTTGCGCGAACGATGTGTTCGCCCGCATGGTGTTGAATGCCTTGCAGGCCAGTTCCCGCAAAGTGCCGGGCGATCTGGCGGTGCTGGGGGTAGACGCGGATGAGCTGGTGGGGCTGAGCTGCTCGGTGGATTTGTCGAGCATTGATTCCGCTCCGGAGGAGATCGGGTTTCAGGCGGCGGAACTGCTGAAACGAATACTGGAACATCCCGGGTCGGTTCCGCCGGACACGGTGATTCGGGTGCCGCCGGTGGGTGTGGTGGAGGGGGCATCCACGGATGCGCTGGCGAGCAGTGACGAACGGATTCTGCGCGCGGGAATGTTGCTGCGTCAGCACGCCTGTGACCGGAACTACGGCATTGATGAACTGGCGAGGGCCTGCGGCTGCTCGCGCCGGACGCTGGAGCTTCGGTTTTCGGAGGTGACGGGTCAGGGGATCAACGCCCATATTTGGAAGCTGCGGATGGACCGGGCCAAAGAACTTCTCCGCACCAGCAATCTTCCGTTGGGTGAGGTGGCGGAGCAGTGCGGGTTCGCCAGTCCGTATCACTTCAGTCAGAAATTCAAACGGGACCTGGGCCTCACGCCGGGCGCGTTTCGTCAGAAGAAGGATTCCACGTAAAGGATGCCGGGACTTCCCCCATTTTTTGACAGGATAACAGGATCAACTCCTGTTTTTACCCTGAAAAACAGGGAGTATCCTGGTGAGGTGCGCGTTTTCTTTTTCACTTTTTTGTGCTATTGAATTGTTTTTTCCCACCCTCCGCCCGAAAGAAATCCCCTGATGGACGTCCTGATGCCTGAACAAACAGAATCGAATGTGAAAACCACGCCGCCGGGCTTGTATCTGGTCGGTACCCCGATCGGCAATCTGGAGGACATGAGTTTCCGGGGGGTGCGGACGCTGAAGGAGGTGGACACGATTCTGGCGGAGGACACCCGCAAGACCGGAATTCTGCTGCGGCATTACGAGATCAGCAAGCCGATGGTTTCTTGCCATGAATTCAATGAGGCCTCGCGGGTGGCGCGGGTGGTGGAGGACATTTCGGCGGGAAGGGCGGTGGCGCTGGTGAGCGATGCGGGGATGCCGCTGATTTCGGATCCGGGGTACCGCCTGGTGCACGCGGTGCGGGAGGCGGGGCTGCTGGTTACCGCGATTCCGGGGCCGACGGCCCTGACGACGGCGGTGGCACTGAGCGGCTGGGGCGGGGACGGCTTTGTGTACGTCGGCTTTCCGCCGAATAAAAGCGCGGGACGTCGGCGGCTGCTGGAGTCGGTTCGGGAGGAGGCGCGGCCGGTGGTGATGTATGAGTCCACGCACCGGATTGAAAAACTGATGGCGGATATTGACGAACTGCTCGGGGACCGTCCGGTGTTTTTTGGGAGGGAACTGACTAAGAAATTCGAAACACTTCAGACCGGGACCGCAAAGGAACTGGGCGAATTTTTGACGAAGCACAGTTCGAAGGGAGAGTTTGTGGTGATTCTGGGGCCGATCAGTAGAAGCGCTGGATAAGAGGGGTTGCGCTCCCCAAGCAAGCTCGGAGATCGCTGGTTTGTGTGTGGGGGGGGATTAGGATTAGGATTAAGATTAAGATTAAGATTAAGAGTAAGATTATTGGGTTTGGTAGATTGTGGTGGCTCCGTAGCGGTGGACGGGGGTGAAGTGGGGGGTGTTTTCGAAGAGGTCCTGGGCGGCGGGGCCGTAGGTGATGCGTTCGAGGTCGCCGAAGATGACGTAGCGGACGCGGTGGCGGCGGGCGATGGCGCGGGCGGCGGCGGGGTCGGGGGCGCGGTAGAAGGCGTCGATGTCGCGCTGGCGCTGGTGGATGAGGGCATCGGCGCCGGGGCGGGGGCGCTGCTGGCGCATGTGCCAGGCCCAGCCGAGGACGGCGGGGTTGCCGGTGTGCCAGCTGATGCGACCGCCCCACTGGTATTCGGGGCGGTGGGCTTCGATGAGGATGTCGAGGGGGGCGGCGTGGGTGCGGAGCCAGCGGATGGCGCGGAGGTCGTCGGCGAGGGGATGGAGATGGCCGTCGGTTTCGTGCATGGCGTGCTGGAGGTAGGCGAGTCCGTCGAGGCCGGTGCGGGGCTGGGTCCAGACGCGGTCGCGGAGTTTGGCGGGCAGGGCGGTGCGGGGATAGGCGAGGCCGAGGAGGCAGACGGCGAGGGCGGCGAAGGCGGGGGCTTTGCGGGTGGCGAGGGCGGCGGAGACGGTGAGGGCGGTGAGGAGGCCGAGGATCCACCAGACTTGATAGTAGAATTTGAAGACGGTGTTCATGCGGCCGATATCGCCGTCGAGGACAAAGAATTCGACGAGGAGGATGAGGAGGAGGGAGCCGAGGCCGAGGGCGGCGGCGAAGAGGCGGTGGGGGCGCGGGGCGCGGCGGAGGGCGTCGGCGCGGAGGAGGAGGGGAAGGGTGAGGGCGAGGGGGATGAGGAAGAGGCCGTGGGCGAGAAGGAGGTCGGTAAGGGAACTGCGGGGGCCGTCCCAGAGGAGGAAGCGGGCGGGGTAGCTGAGGCTTTTGTGGTGGTAGGGGAGGAAGGCGAGGTGGGAGAGGAGCAGTCCGGCGGTCCAGCGGCCGGCGGCGTGCCAGGCGGTGAGGCGGCGGTGGGATTTGAGGAGGGGGAAGAAGGCGGCGGCGGTGAAGATTGCGGCCTGGACGGGGACATCCCAGGTGTTGGTGACGCGGAGGGTGCCGAGGAGGATGCCGCAGAGGAGGGCGTGGCGGAGGCGGGGGCGGCGGAGGAGCTGCCAGGCGGCGAGGAGGGTGATCAGGGCGAGGGGCAGGGCCATGACGTGGGCGTGGAGGTCGCCGTAGAGGAAGCTGAAGAAGGGGAATTCGGTGATGGGCTGGACGGCGCCTTCAGGAATCTGAATGACGCGGCTGGCCTGCCAATAGCCGTCGCGCGGGTGATGGGTGTCGCCCTGAAGGAGCCAGCGGAGTTGGCCGAGGTTGCCGCAGACGAGGATGAGGAGGACGGCGAAGAGGGCGGTGCGGCGGCGGCCTTTGTGGCCGGTGCGGGTGCGGAGGAGGGGATGGAGGGCGTAGGTGAGGGAGAGGACGGCGCCGGCGGTGAAGGCGGCGAAGGTGGGGAGGGCGAGGTTGTAGGCGATGTCGGGGGTGATGCCGGTCATGCGGACGAGGACGGCAACGAGAACGAATCCGTAGTAGTAGTAATTGATGAAGGCACCGGCGAGCCAGGGATTGTGCGGGGGGAACCAGGTGGTCTGGGCGGTGGCGTTGAGGAAGGCGAAGTCCATGGGTTTTTCGCCGCCGGCCCAGGGGTGCCAGAGTTCGGGTTGCATCCAGCGGAGGGCGAGGAAGGCGAAGAAGACGGTCCACCAGACGGCCTCGCCGAAGAGGGCGGTGCGGAGGTTGCGGCGGAAGGAGGCGATAAGGGCTTCGCCGTGGAGGGCGAAGAGGAGTCCGGAGGCGAGGAAGAGCAGGGCGGTGGCGAGGAGGATGGCCCGTCCGAAGGAGACGAGGCCGAGGGCGGAGAGGAGCCAGGCGGTGTGGGCGACGAGCAGGAGTCCGGTGAGGCGGCGGAGAAAGAGGCCGCGTGCGGGGAGGGAGGGGAAGAGGACGTGGGTGACGGGCGCTGCGGCGAGGCCGAGGAGGAAGAGGACGAGGGGCCAGATGACGACCGGATTCCGGTTGCCGATGCTGCGGGGATCGAAGCGGATGTGGAAGGCAGGGGCGTTTTGGCGTTTCTCCCATTCGGCGGGGGTGAAGAGTCCGTTGTTCCAGCGCTGGCCGTCGGTGAAGCGGATGTCGGGGATGCGGTTGAAATCGATGTTGTCGAGGAGGATAGCCCGGGCGCGGGCGGGATCCCAGTGGTCGGTTTTGCGGAAGAGGAGGACTTCGGGATTGTCGTAGACGGTGAGGGCCTCTTCGGCATGGAGGGTGTTGAGGCGGAGGGGGCCGAGTTGCGGGGAGGTGTGGAAGCGGGCGACGCGTTCGAGGCCGAGGTCGCCGGAGAAGAGGGCCTGGTAATAGCGGGTGGTGACGGGGTAGCGGAGGGGCAGGCGGGGGATGGACGCGGAGAGGCGGTTGCTGCTGAGGACGACGAAATCGGCTCGGTCGATGTCGTCGAGGATGGTGTCCCATTTTTCGCGGGTTTCGGGATCGCTCATGGGCAGGCCGATGAAGGTCTTGCGGGCGTGGGCGGCTTCGCGGCCGGGCAGGCGGAGGGGGAGGGGATCGTCCCAGATTTCGTAGGTGACGGTTCCGTGGGCGGGGAGGTTGTCGAGGAGCCATTCGCTGGCCTGAATGCGGGGGTGGGGGTCGCGGTGGATGCTGCGGAGGGTGAAGGCGTGGGCGGCGGTGGCGAGGGTGAGGGCGGCGAAGGCGAGGGTGCGGGTTCGGCCCCGGGTGTGGCGCTGGAGGATGAGGCTTCCGCTGAGAATCAGGGCGGGAACGGCGGGGAGGAGATAGCGCTGAGTTTGCAGGAAGTACTGACTGTGGAAGAGGAGGAGCATGATTGGCCAGAGCAGAAGCAGTACCGCCCAGTGGCCGGGATCGTCGCGCAGACTCCAGAGGGTCCAGAGCGCGCCGCCGAGGACGAGGAGGCCGAGGGCGGGGCCGAGGCCCCAGAAGAGGAGTTGACCGAGCGGGTAGAGGCCGGGAGTGCGGCCGATCCATTGGAGAGTGTAGGGGACTTCGAGGTGGCCGCGGACGATGGCGTGTTCCATGCGGAGGCTGTCGAGCCAGACGGGGTTGAGGCCTGCGGGGAGAAAACCGGTGGCATCGAAGGCGTAGGGCTGGGCGATGCGGAAGGCGAGGAGGGCGAGGAGGCCGGCGCCGAAGAGGCAGGGGAGGGTGCGCGGGGTTTTGCGGCGGAAGGCGAGGCTGGCGGCGCAGAAGACGAGCCAGAGGCCGAGGAGCGCGAGGTTGAGGCGGCAGGCCATGGCCAGTCCGGTGGTGAGTCCGGCGGGCAGGAGGAGAAGAGGGCGGTTTTCGCGGGTGGCGGTGAGGCCGAGGGCGAGGGTGAGGGTGCTGAAAAACGCGGCGGGGGCATCGACGGTGTAGAAGTGGGCGTTTTGGATGCAGACTGCGGCGAGGGCGGCGAGGGCTCCGGTCCAGAGGGCGAAGGGGGCGTTGACGCGGCGGAGGGCGAGCCACATGAGCACCAGCAGGGTGGCGGTGGACCAGAGGGCGGAGAGGCGGCGGCCGGTGCGGGCGATGTCGGCCAGGGTCGGATTATCGGGGCGGGCGGTTAAAAAATGGGCGACAAAGACCGGCAGGGTGCCGTAGACAAAGCGGCTGTCGGCGGCGGTGTGCGGATTGAGGGGCGAGGTGTCGGTGTTAAAAGAGTCGCGGAGGGATGCCGGGGTTTCGAGCCGGGCGGTGACCATGCAGAGAAAGCGCTCGTCGGGATGGAGGAGTTGTCCCTGATCCCAATTCCAGGTGGCGTGGCGCAGGTAAAACGCGCTCAGAAGGATCAGAACTGCGCCGAGTCCGAAAAGCAGGCTGCGTTTCATAGCACATGCAGCTGCCGCCAGGTTTCGGGAACCGGCAGGGAATCGGGACCGATGACGAGCACGGTGCCGGCGGCAGGGCCGCGGACGGCACCGGCACCGCAGATTTTGGCGGCCCCGCCGGCGGTTTCAATCGCGGCGATGGCGCGGGCGACGGGTTCGGGAACGACCCCGATGCGCACGAGCAGTCGGTGGTTTTCGCGGACGGCGGCGGTGAAGGCTTCGGTGTCGTTGTCGATCAGGGCCTGACGCAGAGCAAGAGTGACGGATTCGAAGGCGTCCCAGACCGGGTCTTCGGGGGGGTGGGTTTGGCGGACGCGGGCGACGCATTCGCCGGTGGTGGTTTCCGGTTTTCCGGTTTGGTAGAGGGAGGCGTGACGAATGACGAATGACGAGTGGGGGGGAATGACGAGTGACGAATGACGAATGTCGAGTGACGAGTGACGAGTGGGGGGAGTTTCGAGTGACGAGTGACGAGTGTCGAGTGACGAATGAC
>JAFIGD010000007.1 GCA_020831625.1 Verrucomicrobiota bacterium
ACTGCCGGTATTTTCATACCGGCAGTTTTACACCACTTTCATCTCGGCGCTGACAATTCCGGCTGTTCGCCATCACCGCGATCGCTTTCTTGACAAGCCCCGTATTCGCCGACTTTTTATTGGTCACCTACACCTTCGAAAATTCATCGAACCGCGATGAGGCGACAAATATTTCACCGTTGCTGACATCGGCGACGGACATTTTCCACGTGGGCTACACTCCGGGAACGTCCTCCTCTGTTACGAATGTGGACACGGGCACGGTGAACGGTGGCACCGCCTCTATGGGAACGGCTGAGGGGACCCAAAGACAGGCAAACTACACCTCCAATAGTGCCACCTTCAACAGAAACGAATACATGTCTTTTACGCTCACGCCAGGGGCCGGTGGTATCGAACTGGATTCCATCAGCTTTGATTTTTCGAGAGCGGGCAGTGGTAGTCGCTTTTTTGTGCTTGAATACAGCTTTGATGGGTTCACCACTCCGTTATCGCTTGGATCGGGAACAAATGGGGTTTCAAATGAATATACCCGGGCGACCTTCAATTTGAACAATACCCTCACCACCTCTCCGGTCGAGTTTCGCTTTTTTGGATACAGAGAGGGCAACACAACCGCAGCCATGCGTTTTGACAACATTCAGGTCACCGCCATCCCCGAGCCGTCCACCCTGGCGTTGCTGGGCCTTGCCGGGTTGGCTGGACTGGTCGGATTCAAACGACGGAATTTGTGATCCGTTTTTTTATTCCATCCATCACGTCCCCCGTTCCTTCGCCTGAGCGGGGATTTTGTTGTTGGGTAGTTGGAGTGACGCGAATTGTCCTTGAGCAAGCGGAGTGAAGAACGACCCGCCTTCGCCAAGGCTACGGCGGGCATGACGGACCTTGCGCCTTTGCCCGTGGTAGCGCAGCCCCCTCGCCTCAAATGATTCAACTAGTAAAATCGTTTTCTGCTTGCCGGGGGGCTGGCGCTGGCGTAGGCATCCGCAGCGTCTTCATTCCGCCGCGCAGTCTACACTCATGCTCCAGCCCATCATCATGAACCTATACTCTTTCGATGATTCCCAACCCGCCATTGAAATCCATCGACCTGACACGCCGAATCCGTGGATCAACTATCTTACCAACGGCCGGTTTCATGCATTTGTGTCCCAGGCGGGGGGCGGGTTCGCCTGGTTCGGGTCGGCGGTGACCCGGCGGCTCACGCGCTATCGTCAATACAATCTCCCCATCGATTCGCCGGGGTCACGGGGATTCGTCACCCCTTGGAAGCCCTGGGTGCGGCGGCGGTGGACCTAGTGGCAGCCCAGATCCAACGCAACGAGCGGGGCGTCCCCCGTCTGGCCAAAGCGGTCATGTTGGAGGGTGAATGGATGGAAGGGAATACCCTGCCGATGCGGTAGGGGGGGGGAGTTGAAGGTTGTCAGTTGTTAGTTCGAAGTCTTAATCCTACTCTAATCGAGGAAAGCAAATCGATTATGTTTGCGAGCACGATTACGATTAGGATTATGATTACGAATAGGAGCGGGAGTCTCTTTCCCCAAAGCTTGCCACGCGGAACGCTTGGTTCGACTCCGTCTTTCAACGCGGGGCTTTCGTCCCGACT
Organism: Verrucomicrobiota bacterium; assembly: GCA_020831625.1. GTDB lineage: Bacteria > Verrucomicrobiota > Kiritimatiellia > SS1-B-03-39 > UBA6053 > PXAS01. The sequence continues at coordinate 1,607 of JAFIGD010000007.1, forward strand.
TTCCCCCCGCTCTTCATTTAACAAGTAAAATCAATTGCGACTTGCCACCCGGTCCGACCTGGGTTATCCTTATTTTTATGATGAATCCGACTAAATCCCTCCTTCTGACGCTTTCCGCCCTGCTGACCGTTTGCATTCCTCTTTCCGCCGACACCCCGCCGACGGGTTGGGATGTCGCGGCCATTCCCGCCTGGCCCTCGCCTGTCCATCCCGATGCCGTGGTGACCGAGGGAACGACCGATATTCGGTGGATGCCCCGACCCTATACCTACACGGCGGTTTCGTCGGTGCGCTACATCGACTTCGAAAACGGCGACGACCACAACGACGGCGCCACCAAAGAAACGCCCTGGAAGCACCATCCCTGGGATGCCAACGCCGCCGGACAGGCCGCCGAAGCCCGCGGCGTGCACACCTATGTGTTCAAGGGCGGGGTCACTTACCGCGGCACCCTGCTCGGCGACGAGTCCGGAACCCCGGAGGAACCCATCCGCCTGACCCGCGATCCGGACTGGGGCGAAGGAAAAGCCATCCTCGCGGGATCCGAAGGCATTGACCAGGGCTGGCGACTCGTCGATGCCGACGCGGCCCGGGAGGCCGGACTTTCCGAGGAGGCAGCAGGCAATGTCTGGGGGGTGGAGCTCGGAACGGACTTCGAACCCTGGGCCCTTTGGATCGAGGATCGTCACGGGGAACGCGAGAGAAAAACCTTGGCCCGCTGGCCGAACTGGGAGCGCGAACATCGGTACAATCACTTTACCCAGTGGCACCGCGTGGAAGACGCGGACACCGACGGCTTTCCCCGCGCGCGGATTCAAGCCGACGTGCTCAAGGGCCATGATCCCGACGCCTTTCGCGGGGCCACCATCTGGGTCGACCACTCCAACCGGGGTTCCGGCTTCACCATCATGGGACCGACACCCTCCAGTGCCGGCGGCTATGATCCGGAAACCGGAACGCTCCGGCCGGAACTCAACCAGCCCCGCCGCCGGCCGGAGGTCAACAGTCCCTTTTTCCTGGAAAACAAGGCCTGGTTCCTCGATGAGCCCGGAGAGTGGTACTTCGACAAAGACAGCGGCATGCTTTACCTCTGGATGACCGACGGACGCGATCCCAACCAGACCGCGGTTGAAGTGGCCCGACACCGGATTACCCTCGACCTGCACGGGGCCCGTCACATTGAAATTTCCGGTCTCACCTTTATGGGCGGCAACACCATCGATCCCAAAAAGGCGGTGGATGTCGGCGGTTACAATGCCCCGGAACCCTTTGCCGTGATGCCGGCCATTCGCTTGTTGGGGGACTGTCGGTCCATTCATATCCGTCATATCGAAATTTCCCATACCGCCGGCGGCGGCATCGCCAATTTGGTGACCCATGCCGACGATGTCGTCAGCGACATTCACATCACCGACAGCCGTTTCACCCATCTGGACAACGACGGCATTTCGCTTTTCCGCGGCTTTTCCTGGCGGCGGACGGAGGCGCAGCCCAAGGCCCGCCTGACCGACCTCCACATCTATCGCAATTACATGTACGACATCGGCCTCCGCGGCACCTCGCCTCCCTCCGCCGGCAAAGCCATCGACATCACCGGACCCGAAGTCGCCGACATCGCCGGCAACGTAATCCGGTATGTCGCCGCCCACGGCATCAATATCAACGGAGGCCGCCCCCTCGACGGATGGATGGGAACCGACGCGCCCGCCACCCCCCTCATCCGGATCCAAGTCCGGCAAAACCGCGTGGAGGAGGCCCTGCTGTACAAGACCGACTTCGGAAACATTGAATTCTGGCAGACCGGTCCCGCCTACATCTACAACAACATCTCCGTTAACCCCATCGGCTACATCCCCCACCGTGACATTTATCATAAAAACGAAGCCTTCTATTTCGACCACGGGATCAAAGGGTACCTCTTTAACAACATCGGATGGTCCGACAAACTTGAAGACGCGAGCCGGGGGATCATTGGCGACACCTTTTATAAGGACGTTCGGACCCACTGGAACATGATGTTCCAGAACACCAGCTACAACTTCCGCACCCACTACGCCCACGAAGGCGCGGCCGGAAACCAACAACAGATCCTTGGAAATCTGATGATCAGCTCCGCCCCCATTAACGGCTTCATCAGTTACTGGCGGCTTCAGGAAGCCGAGGAAATCGCCATTTCCCGGAATCTCGCCGCCGGCAGCTATGAAAACTTCTACAACCGTTGGCGCGGGGACACCTTCCGGACGGTGGACGACTTCCGCGAAGCGGTCGCCGACAGCGACAACTTCCTCGCCAACCACATCGGCTGGGTGACGGATGACATGCCCGTCCACGATCCCGACGGCCGCGACTTCCGTCCCACCGACGACTCCGCCGCCATTGACCGCGGGGTGAAAGTTTTTGTTCCCTGGTCCCTCTACGGAACCGTCGGCGAATGGTATTTCCGACTACACCCTCGCAACCCGAATGACGTGCTTTCCTACGATTTGTATCCCCAGGAGTTCCTTGCGGCCTTCGGCATCATGCAACTCGGAGGGGCGATGCCGGACAACCGGCTCAGCGGCGGGGGCTTTACAGCGGCGGATTATGTTCCCGGCGTGTTGGAAGACTGGATCGAACAGGGCGCACTGCGATTTGACGGCGTCAAGACGCTCTCGATCCCGAATGAACGACTGGTGCGTGATTTTGAGTTTGAACGCCGCAACGACACCATCGAGGTCGCAGGGCGCGACCGGCGCACCGTCCGCATGGGGGAAAACAGTTTTTCGATCGAGGCCGTCCTCCTGTGGGAAGGTGAGGGGGCGGGGGTGCTCGCCGCCAAAACGGACGGGAAAACCGGGTACGCCTTCGGCCTGACCGGGGACGGCCGGCCCCGGATCCGGCTTCAGGGGGACGGGCAAACCGCGGATGTCGTCGGGGCGGACGCCTTGTCCGCCCACACCTGGCACCACCTTCTCGCCGAAGTGGACCGCCCCAACGGCACCGTCACCCTGTATCTCAACGGCAGCCCCATGGCCGGCGAAGCCTCCGGTCCCATGTTGCCCCCCGGCGTTTCCCTCGACAACGAAGCCGATTTCATCGTCGGCTCCGATTTTGTCGGCGCCTTGGACTTCATGCGCGTTTCCCGCGGCACCCTGACCGATGCCAAGACCACCATCGGGGAACTGATGAGCTGGCAGTTCAAGGGACCGCATCTGCACGACTTCACGGGCCGCGCCCCCGTGGGCGAACGACGCGATGTCGGCGCCCTCGAGCATCCCGAAGCAAGCGGACCCCGTCCCATCCGCTACACCCCTCCCGAAGGACCGGTGGAGGCCGTCGTCGAGGAAGAGGAGGATGCGTTCCTCGACGGAGATGACCGCAATATCCAGCAAACCGATTGGGCCACGATTTCCGCGCCCAAAGCGGTTGCCCGGGGGGAAAGAGCCCTGGTCCAGGTGGCTTTCCCCACTGAAACCATTCCCAACCGCATGACCCTGCAAATGGACCTGCACGGGTTCATCGACGGAGAACGCAGGCCCGGACTCGGCCAGCCCCAACCGACCCCCGTCGAACCCGGGGTCACCATCCCCTACGGTGTCTCGGTCGGCATCCCCGATCGGGAGGGCCTCAGCCGCGTCAGCGTGGTCATCTACGTGTCCCCGGACGGAACCTACAGCAACCGACTTCACCACACCGAAATCGGCATAGACGTGATCGCGCCGGAGTGAGTTGCGGTTGACAGTTGTCATTCCCAATCAAAACCCCTATTCAGGATTTTTCTTATGTTCAAACACCTCCCCCCAAAAAAACCGTTTCTGCGCCCGCTCATTACCCTTTGTTTGTCCATTGGCTGGGGCGCTCAATCGGCGGATTTTGCCGAGGCCGAAGGCTACGATGCGGCCACCGCCCACGCGCCCGACTACGAAAACCGCGCGGTCTGGCCGACCCTGACGGGAAAAGAGAAATTCGTCTCCCAGGCCTATGAAGGGGGCCGCGTCATGGAATGGGCTCATCCCGGAAAGGGCATCGCCGGACGGAGCGGATTGGACGTATGGGATCCGGAGAACTGGCGGGTGGACGGGGAGGTCCCTGATGAAGTGGTGTTCGATGAAAACACGGATCTGCTGCTTCCCGATGCCGACGACGATTATTTCATGGACTTTCTTCGGGTCAGTGGGTGGGAACCGATCTACCGCCACATCACCGTCGGACGCAATGCACGGCTCAGGCAGGAGAATGCACGTATTTTCGGTAATATCTGGATCAAAAAAGGAGGGCGCATGGACGGCCGTCACGCGAATTTTTTTCACGGCGGGTCCACCTTTTTGCGGAATGACAACCGAATCTATGACGATTTCAGCAGCGGCATCATCGGGCAGTACCTGATGATTCGCAAAGACACGCCCGACACCCATTTGGAAGTCGTCCACGGCGCCGCGGTGTTTGACCGGGTCCAGGTGATGAACGGCACCTTTATCATCGGAAAAGACAGTTCGTTCTCACTGGGCCGAAACGTCACTCTGGTGGTCAATGAAGAGGCGACCCTCGCCCTGATGGACGGCGCGATCCTGGCCAAAAATGTCAACCAGATCGGCATGGTCGATTATTCGATTTTCGGCAATCTTTTCGGCGGACTTCCGGACCGCCCGCTCACCCGTCCCGCCTGGTTGGGCCTTTCGAAGCAAAACACTACCGAGGTTCCTTTCGACATGAGTCTGTTGCCGGAAGGACACGATCTCGGGCTTCATAAGCGAATCGCTCCGCTTGTGATCACCAGTGATGCCACGGTTCGGAGTCACTCCGCGGCGCCCGAAGGTTTACTCAATCTGAAATGGAGCGGGGTCGATGCCAGGGACTGGCATCTTTCCGATCAGGTGGCCGGAAATCTCTCCGAGGAACAAAAAGCCTATGTCGCTGGACAGCTTGATGCGATCCCCTCCCGGGTGACCGCGATTTTTCAGGAAAACAGCACCGTCGACGGTCTGGTGTTCAACGATTTTCATGCCGGGGGCATTCTGGTCGAGGATTTGGAGGCGGTGAAAAGAGACTGGAAGAACATTCGCCTCGGCGAAAACAACGGGGCCGAGGGCATGGACATGTTCACGCGGATTGCCCGGGCGACCATCGGCACCCGGGCCAAATCCAGCGCCGGTGATTACCAGGTGGGCATTCCCCGGGTCTTTTTTGAAACCAAACTTGCGCGGGCCGGGGAGTGGCGGGCCGAGACGCTCAGCGCCACCGTTCCCGAAGAGGCCAAGGGGCGGCGTATCGGCGTTCGTTTCACCCAATGGGGAGGACGGGGTTGGGTCCAGATCGACGACGTCGAACTGCGCATCGAAGGGGAGAACCGTATTCTAAACGGTTCCTTCTCCGAACCTGAAGCCGCCGGTACCGACCTCGCCCGCCGGAACCTGTTCATGGTGCCCGGCTGGGAACTCATGGGGTCGGGCACGACCGCAGAGCTTGAACAGGTGGAGGGCGAGTCCCACGTTCGGATGATCAACCAAAATTCCCCTTTCGGACAGACCACCGACTACGTGGCCCAAGGCGGTGAATCCGTCCAGTTCAACCTGAAAATGCGCTCGGAAGGCTCCGGCACCGTGAAGGCGGAGTTGTATTATTTGGAAATGTAATCCCGCGCCAGTCCCTCTTCATGAACCTATATACCTTCGACGATTCCAAACCCGCCATTGAGATTCATCGCCCGGACACCCCGAATCCGTGGATCAACTATCTTTCCAATGGCCGGTTTCATGCCTTTGTGTCCCAGGCGGGGGGCGGGTTCGCCTGGTTCGGGTCGGCGGTGACCCGGCGGCTCACGCGCTATCGTCAATACAATCTCCCCATCGATTCGCCGGGGTTTTACATCTATCTGCGCGAAAAAGACGGCAGCGTGTGGTGTCCCGCCTTTCGTCCCTGTGAAACACCGCTCGACGCCTGGTCGGCCTTTCATCTTCCGGGCGCCACCCGCTTCCGCGCCCGCAGGGACGGGGTGACCGCGGATCTGGAGGTCTTCGTGGCTCCGGACCACAATGCGCTGATCTGGGATTTGCACCTCCACAACGGGCGGGGCGGGGAGGTCGAACTGGATGTCTTCGCCTACACCGAGGCCTCCCAAAACAACTGGCGGGACGAGGCGAGTTGGGGGTACTACACCCGCCACCATCTCGAAGCCCGCTGGCTGCCGGACAGCGAGGCCCTGATCCACTTTATGCGGCTCCCCGACGCGCCCATTCTTTATTTCGCGGGCTCGCATGCGAACGCGGGACACGACTGCGACCGGCAGGTCTTTATGGGGAACTACCGTTCGGAACGCAATCCGGTCGCGGTGGAGGAGGGAGCCTGCCGAAATTCGTCCCTTCCCTGCGGCGAAGGCTGTTTGGCCCTGCAACACAAGGTCCGGCTAGCGGACGGTGCTTCCGAGAGGCTTCACTTTTATCTGGGCGTGACGCGCACCGCCTCGGAACCCTACGCGGAATCGATTCGGGACATGGCGAACACCTTGACGTCCCTGCGCAAAGAGGGCGGGGTCGCCGAACAGCGGGCCAAAACCGCCGCGTGGTGGACGAAACACCTCGATGTGTTCCGCTGCGCCATTCCCGATGTCGACGCGGAGCGCCAGATCAATATCTGGAGTCCGGTCAACTCCGTGCACACCGGACGCTACTCGCGTTCGGTCAACACCTGGGCCCCCGGCATTCGCGGGGTCGGCTTTCGCGACACCTGTCAGGACATGCTGGCCATCGCCTACCGGGACCCGGACTGGGCCGTCAAAACGCTTCGTTTTCTCATGGGACAGCAATACGAGGACGGACACGTGGTTCATTATTGCTATCCGGAGGAGGGGGATCCGCCCACCACCTCGATTCACAGCGACGACCATTTGTGGCCGCCGCTGGTGGCCTACGCCATCGCCGCCGAAACGGGCGATCTCGCTTTTCTCCGGGAGAAAGTCCCGTTTTTGGGCGAGGATCATGTGTATTCCGCCGGTGGCGCCAGCCTCTGGGAACATCTGCTGCGGGGCATCCGCTTCACCGAAAATCATCTCGGACGGCACAAGTTGCCGCTAACCTTGAAAAGCGACTGGAACGACATCATTGGACGCTTCAACCGACGCGGGGAAGGTCAATCCGTTTTCGCAGGACAGCAGTACGTCTACGCCCTGAATCGTCTCATTCCGCTGGCCAATGCGCTGGGGGACCACAAAAACGCCGAGTGGCTGACCGACTGCCGCGACCGCATGGCGGCGGCGCTGTTGGCCCATGCCTGGGACGGAAACTGGTGGCGGCGGGGTTTCGATGACGACGGGGCTCCCGTCGGTTCCCAAAGCAGCGATTTTGGAAACGTGTTCCTGAATCCGCAAAGCTGGGCGGTGCTGGCCGGCATCGGGAGTCGGGAGCAGCAGGAACGCGGCATGCAAAGCGCCTTCGAAGAACTGGACACGCCCCTGGGGCTGAAAATCCTTGCGCCCGGATTCAAGACCTGGCCCGAGGTGGACGATCCTTTCTCTCCGTACTGCCCGGGCACCGGCGAAAACGGGGCGATTTTTTGTCACGCCAACACCTGGGCCATCATGGCAGAGGCGCGTCTGGGCAACGCGGAGCGCGCCTGGAAGTATTTTCGTCAACTGATTCCCGCCGTGGCTCAGCGCACCGCCGGCGCGGAACGGTACCGCGCCGAACCTTACGCCTGGGTCAGCAACATTGTCGGACCCGAAAACGAAAAATCCGGCTGGGCGAATGTCGAGCAGGTGACCGGCACTGCCGCCTGGATGGATGTCGCCGCCACCCAAAGCCTCATCGGCCTGCAGCCGGAGTTGGACGGCCTGCGCATCGATCCCTGCATTCCGCCCGACTGGAACGGCTTCACCGCCCACCGCGTCTTCCGGGGCTGCCGGGTCATGATCACGGTGGAGAATCCGAACGGCGTTTCCCGCGGGGTGACCGCGATGGAGGTCAATGGCGAGGCGATAGATCTTAGGCACGGTCCGGTGCTCACCTCCGATCGGTTCAAGCAATCCGCCACGCTGGATGTGCGGGTGATTTTGTGACGCGAAGCGGGGAGGCTTGCGCGAATCGTCCCTGAATGAGCGAAAGAAATTCGGCGTGAACGGACCTTACGGCAAAGTGCGCCCGCTTCGTCCCAAGTCTGAGGCGCCCTTCTTCGCACGTGCGGATCGTGCCTCCCTGCGCTTCAGCACGCCCTTTCGGCACGAACTTGGGATGCGACAGGGCGGCTTCGCCGTATGTGGACTGCCTTCGGAAAGACTGGGGTAAACGCAGGCATACCCTGTCCTTCGGGGTACGGCCCATTGGCCTTGACTTGTGATTGCATTCCTCCTATTTCCGCGCCATGAACTGTCATTTACCGCCGCATTCCACGCCTTTCCGCGTTTCACCGGGAGACAATATTCCCCGTTACACGCAAACAGACACAGCCATTTGGTCGCGGATGATTGACTGGCAGTTGGAAGGGCTGGAAACCGGGCGAAACTTGTGGGAACCCGGTGCCGTTGTTGAAGCGTTACAGGAGGCGGGCGATACGATTCTCGCCAGAATGCGCGCGGAAAAACCCACAAGGGGATCCGATATGGTGTCACATTTTTCCGAGTCGGAAAAATTGAGACTGGCGGATCAGGCACTGAAGGGAAAAGTCACGTTGCTTCAGCATGGTCCGGTTGAAATCGGAAATCCGATCCGTTGGAACACCCGTGAAGAGGTTGACGGACAATGGACTGTACACCTCAATTACATGTATTGGATTCAATTTCTTGCCGATGCCTTTCAGATGACCGGTGAGGAGAGGTATGCGGTCCGTTGGCTGGAGGTGGTGGAGGATTTCCTTCAGCAGAGGCCTTATGGCACGCCCGCATTGCAGTACTGTCCGTCGCGCCCGCCGGTGCTCAATCATGCGAAAACCTGCAACAACGGTGAAAGCTCCGGCGGGTCGGATGCATGGATCTCCCTGTCCTGTCATTGGCGCACCGACACCTGGCTGTACGGGTTGAGAGCGTTGTCACGTTCCCGGGCGCTCACCAGCGACCGGCTTTTGAGAATTTTGACCTCTTTGTGCGACGAGCATTTGCATGTGATGGCCGCCAATCCCCGGGAAAACACTCCCAACCAGTTTCTCGCCATTGCGGCCTCCATGGTTCGCATCGGGGTTTCGCTGCCGGAGTTCAAGGCGGCCAATGCCGCGTTCAGGATGGGATACGAACGCATGCTCCGGGCGATTGGAAATGTGATGCTGCCCGACGGAAGCGACATGGAGCAGTCCGTTAATTACAACATCCGCTTCTGCGACGCCATGGCTGATACCGCAGAGTATCTCCAACGACACGAGCCTGACCGGGCCTTGAACTTTCAAACCGCGGCCCGTATGCGGGCGGTTTTCATTCTGGCACTGGTGACCCCGTTGGGCAGGACCGTGTCGCTGGCCAAGACCGGAATCCTCCCCATGAAGGAGCGGACCAAGGATTGGGGGAAACGCCTGGATCTGCCCTGGATCGAACATGTGTTCACAAACGGGCAAACCGGTCCCGAGCCTCCGTTCCGATCCCTGATCTTTCCCCACGGGGGCTATTACACCCTGCGAAGCAGATGGACACGGACATCCGACTACCTCTTTTTCAAAGCAAGCGCGCACGGACTCGGGCATATGCACGAGGATTGCCTCAGCCTGCACATCACCGCCAACGGGCACGATCTGATCGTGGACAGCGGGAATTTCAGTTACACAAAGCTGACCCCGCTGGACGAGGCCATGAACGCGTACAGTTTTCAAAGTGAAAGTCACAGCACCGTTCTCGTGGATGGTCAGGGGCAGGGACGATTTTCTCTGCGCGCAAACCGTTCGTGGAACCATGACGAGGCCCCGGAAATGCGGGGCTGTGACCAGCCCCCGCTTCCCGCCCGCGCCTTCGAGGGAAAGGGCTTCGCGTTCCTTGAGGGCACCTATGCCGACGGCTACGGTCACGAAGGAAAAATCCGGGCGGTTCATCACCGGTCCATTCTGTGGATCCGGCAACTGGGCTGGCTGGTGATCGACCGCCTGACCTCTGACACACCCCGGCGTTACACCGGCGTTTGGCCCCTGGCCCCCGAATTCAGTGCTGAACAGACGATCCTTCATGACGGGTTTGTGACAGCATCCTGTGCCAACGGAGGGATGACCCTGTTGCCGGTCGTGAACGGTGAATGCGCGCTCCGCATGTATTATGGAAGCGGGGATCCTTTGCGCGGATGGTTTTCCCACGCCTACGGCGAACGAAAACCTAAACCGGATATTCATGCGGAATTTTCATCCACCGGGCGCGTGACCACGATGGCAACCCTGATTCTCCCCGAACGATTGGAGACGGTTAGAACAACACACCTTCATCAGGATCCGGCATGCGGCCTGGCCGCCCGGATCGAGCTGAGGTCAAAAGGGCGTTTGACCTTTGAATGCCGCCCGCTTGGGTCAGGAGACGCTGAACTCAGCGTGTGTTGGGAAACAGAGTCTGGCGATAGTCTACGCTGCGGAATCCAAGGACAATCCCTTCTGGAAACGCTTAATGGAAAAACGGGTCCACTCAGGCCTCTCCCTGCCGCCGACACGCTGTTTTCCTGAAATTCTGCTGAAACCTGCCTGTCGCACCAAGGGGCTAATCTTACCGAAACACCGCGTTCACCACGGTTTGCCATGTGGGGAAGCGTTCGGCCTCTGAGCGGGTAATGATGACCCGTTCAAAATCTCAAGAGATTTCTCTTCTTGTCATGAGGGTTCCGCGAATCGTGATTCTGCGGGGGGTGTCAGGCTCCCCGGTCAGGTTCCGCTCGATTTGGGAGATGAGAAAGTCCACTGCGGACCGGTAGATCTCATCCCATTCCTCCTCGATCCAGAAACTGGTTTCCTTTTCAATGTTGCCCGTGGGAGAAGCAACTCTGATATCCTCCGGAATGCGCAGGTTCATTCTGCCCAGCCATTCGATGGAAGGCTGGGGAGTGGCGATCAGCACGTCCATCGGGTGGCGGGTCATCCAGGCCCGGAAGTCGGCCTCGTCGTAGTCCTCGGGGAGGTGAATCGGGATGCGTTTTTCAGGGGGAATATCCTGCTGCGCCCGCCAGAAGGCGGCGCTGATTCGGCCGTTGGTCCGGCGGTCGATCAATCCGGGCAGGTATAGGCCAACCCGCAAACCGGGAGTTTCCAGCAGATGCTTGCTTAAGAGGTGGGCGTTATCAAACTGGGCGGGGCTCACACGGTGCAGGTCCGGGGTTTCCAGGGTGTTGCCGATGGTCACCACCGAAAAACCGGAAAAATCCAAATCCAACCGGGTCTCCGGTTTTCGCTGCGGCGGCAGCAGAATGCCCCGGATGCCGCGGGAGGCCATGATTTTGAAGATCCGTTCCGGGGTAAGGTCGGGGTCCGCCAAATTGAACGTTTCAAAGCGATACCCTTTGTGCGAAGCCCATTCGTTCGCGGTATTGAAGTCGGCCCGGCGTGTTTTTTTGTAGGTGTCGGATTCTTTGGGAATATTGATCAGCCAGGCCAGGGTGCCGTGAAAACTGTCCGTGTGTTCGCGCATGCGGTAGCGGGCCAGCGCCTGCAGCATGGGATCCGGCTCGTAGCCCATTTTAGCTGCGATTTTCCTTACGCGCTCGCGGGTTTTCGCGGCGATCTGCGGATCGCCGCGAAGGGATCTTGAGACCGTGGTGTAGTGCACCCCCGCAACCCGCGCCACGTCCTGAAGCGTCTTCCTGGGCTCGTTGCCATGGCCCGATTTCGTGGGTTGTTTCGTTCGCATTTGGAATGTGAATCCCATAACCTGTTTGTGAAAGCAAGTCGAAATCAGGGCGTGTGCCCGTATGGATCTTCTGGTGAGTGAAATCGTCGCACATGTGTGCGGTTTGTTTACCTTGCCGCAGGTTGGAACTGTCCGTAGTATGCGGAAAACAATGCGGGGGAATCCGCCATCGTATGTCCGCCACAACCCAAAACAATAAGCGATTCATGAAAACATGCTTTCTTCGTAAATCTTCAATCCCGCGTTTTATTTTCAACACAGGCGCGTTATTTTTCCTGATGAACGGGTATACGCCCGACGCGGGGGCCGCCGATGTGATCGGTCCCGACGGCATCTCCTATCCTGATTTCACCCGGGCGGGCATTCCCGGGGGCATTCCCGATGTGAACGTGGTGATCGATGTGACCACCCTGGGAGCGACACCGAACGATGGAAAAGACGATTCGGCCGCGATCCAGGCCGCCGTCTACGCGGTGGCCGCACAGGGCGGAGGCGCGGTGTTTCTGCCCGCGGGCGAATACCACATCGACCGAACGGTCACGATCAACCGCGACAACGTGGTGATCCGGGGCGAAGACCCGGAGAAGACCGTCATTCGACCGCGGTTCCGGGATGAAAACCACCCCGCCGGGTGGACCTTCCGTTTCGAGGGCGTGGCGCATCCGCGACGGGTCGACCTCAATATGACCCGGCCGGTCACCCGCGGCGACACCGTGCTGCATGTCAACGGCACCGGACGTTTGGAAGTCGGGGACGTGGTGACGATTGTCGCCCGCCCGCCCGCCGAAGCCATCGAACTTCTCACCGAAAAGTTGGCGGGGATCGCCACCGACGGGAGCTATGGCTCCATCTACTCCTGGCAGTATGTCCGGGTCACCGGGCTGGGTGACAACGAAATCCATGTGGACCGGCCCGCCCGCCTTGATCTGTCTTTGGAGCAACGCCCCCAGGTGCTCATGCACAACCGGCTGCTCAAGGGAGCCGGGATTGAGAATTTGACCATTGAACAGGAGGTGGAAACGCGCGGCATCAACGGCGTGCGTTTCTACGCCACCGAGCGGAATTGGATGCGCGGAGTGACCATTCGCCGGATTGGGAACACGCCCGTGAACTGGGTGCGGAGCTTTGAGTTCGAGGTGCGAGGGTGCACCCTGGACGACATGCGCTCACGGGGGGGCGCTGTCGGATACTTCGGAATCAATTTCAGCAGCGACGGGCTGGTGGAGGACTGCGACATCCGGCGGCTGCGGCATCTGTCAATCAGCATGGCCAGCAACGGCATCGTGCTGCACCGCTGTCGGCTGTCGAACGTTGACATTAACTTCCACATGCACTGGCCGAATGGAAACCTGGTCGACAACTGTGACGTCGACGCCACCACCGAGGCCGACGACGGCGCGACCCGGGGCACCTACAACTGGGGCATCTACACCCCGCGGCACACGGGGGACATGCACAATCCCGCCGGCCCGCACAACACCTTTTTCAACAGCCGGTACACCAGCGCCAAAGACGGAATCATGCTGGGCGGCGGGGCGACCCGCCACACCCTTATCACCTACAACCACTTTGTCTCGCGCGGCGGCAGCGCCGCGATCCTGCAGGAGGGCAGCGACGACACGGTGCTGATCGGCAACAACTTCGTGCTGGATAATCCCGGGGAAACAGCGGGGGGAACCCAGTGGCGCGTACCCTCGCGCACCGTTGAAGAACTGGTCGGGGGCATCATCCTGGCGGCGGAAATCCCGGGACTCCGGATCATCGGCAACACCTTCACAGGTATTCCGGAGGATCAGATTCTGTTGCATGGCGAAGCGGCGGAAAAACGGGACAACACCGTGTCCGACATCCCGCCGGACGCGACCCGGCCCTTTGCACCCTCCCTGCTGGAGTGGCAACGGGAACGGAAGTCCCGGTGATGATCCTGACGAATTTCCATCCCGTACAGGAGCTTCGCATATGTGTGCGGAAATTTTCTCTTGTCCGATTCAAGCCTTCTGCGTATAGTAAATTCGCACATCAGACGGGTTCCGACGATTCCCGCCGAACACAGTCAAACAACTCCAGGCAAACACAACCCCCAACTGAGAAGAGGAAAACCAATGAAGACCAACTCCACACCCCAAACGAAGAGAGAATACCCTGTGAAAACCATATCAGCACATTTGAAGACGAGCCTACTGTCCGCATTTCTCTTTGCGGGCGTGGCGGGGCAGGCAACGGCAATGCTCCTTGCGTACGAGGGCTTTGATTATACGGCGGGAAGCCAATTGAGCGGTCAAAATGGCGGCACCGGTTGGGATGGTTCGTGGGGAGTGAGCAACTCCGCCCGCGCAATTGTTCTGGACGGGGGATTATCATACCTCAACCTAGTGGTTTCCGGTAATTCCGTCGGCAATCCTGACACGACGAGTTCCTTCAGTGTAACCCGTCTCTTTGATAGTGCGCCTGATTCCGGCACGGTGTATTTCAGTTTTCTCGTACATGGCGACGAAACGGTCACCGGACGATATGGTGCTCTCTTGCGTCCGGCGGCCGGGGGGACGAGTCCGGTGGCCATGGGGCAGTCGACAAGCCAGTCTCTAGACGGAACAAGTCCCTTTAGTATGCGCGAAAATCAGACAAACCAAGGCGGGATCAATGGGGCGAATCCGGGAGGAACGAGCATCGTTGGAACGAACTTTTTGGTGGTGGAGTTGAATCTTGACACCAATCAGGCAAGTTACTGGGCGAATCCCACCAGCCTCGGCGGAGCCGCACCGACTGCCACAGTGTCCGGTGTCTCGTTTACTTCGCCGCCGGCCTTCCTCGAGCAGTTCTACTTCGGCACCCAGGATTCCGGATCCGCCAAGGTCATTTACGACGAATTCCGGATCGGCACCACCTACGCCTCGGTGTCACCGATTCCCGAGCCCTCCACCTTGTTGCTGGTGTTCGGGGCTTTCACGTTTCTTGTCATGATGGGTCGGCGCCGCAAGTAACCAAATCGCCATCCCAGCAATCCCAAAGTTCATTCCGGGGTCCCGGCATTATTCCGCCGGGACCCCGTTTTTTCATGCCCGTTCCACGTCCCCATGTCTTTGTTCCCACTGAGTCCCTTATGCTGCCCCCCCCTGAACCCGACTCCCGTGATCCCGCTCCTGATGGCCCTCCTGACGTCCTTCGGGATGGCTGGCACACCTTTGGAGGCCGACATGGAAGGTCCAGACGGCATTCGGTATCCTTTGTTCGTCTACGCGGGCGTTCCGGGCGGCATACCGGAAATTCCGGTGGCGGTCCGCGCATCTGATTTCGGCCTGCCCGGGGACGGAAAATCCGATGCTTCGCCCGCAATTCAGGCGGCTCTGGACGCGGCCGCGGAAGCGGGCGGCGGCGCGGTTTTGCTGCCGAAAGGAAGATACCCGATCGATCAAGCCCTGCACTTCCCGTCCGACGGGGTGGTGCTGCGGGGGGAGGACCGCGCGGACACGGTTCTGCTTCCCCGCTTTGCCGGTTCGGGGGAGGGGACACCTCCGGTTCTGTCGATCGCCCGCGAGGAAAACCGTCTGCGTCTGGATGTCGCGTTGGACGGGCCGGTCCGGCGGGGGCAAACCCGATTGTCCGTCCCCGATCCCTCCGCGTTTGAAATCGGTCAACGTGTGGTCCTGACCGCACTGCCTCCGGCTTCGGCCATTGAACTACTGGGCGACGAAGGGCGCGAACATATCGCAAAAGGCACCTACGGCTCCATTTACAGCTATCAGCATTTTGTGATTCGCGAAGTGAACGAAAGCGAACTGGTGCTGGACCGCCCGGTCCGCCTGGATCTGACCCGCGAACAAAAGCCCGTCCTGCGTCGGGTCGATCTGATCACGGGATGCGGGATCGAAAATCTGAGCATTCTGCAGGAAGTCGACAGACGAAACATTCACGGGATCCGGCTGCACAACACCGCGGACTGCTGGATTCGGGACGTCACCATGAAACGGATCGGGGACTGGCCGGTCGCCGTCAGCCGCAGCATGAATTTCGAGATCCGCGATTCTGAATTCGACGAGTCCAGAAGCATGGGCGGGGCCCGCGCGTATTTCGGGCTGTCGTTCGCGTCCGACGGTCTGATCGACAACTGTGTCATCCGTCGGTTCCGGCACGTTTCCATTCAGTTGGCTTCGAATGGAAACGTTTTTCGTGACTGTGTGATTGAAAATGCGGACATCAATTTCCACATGCACTGGCCCTATGAAAACCTCATTGAGAATTGTCTGCTGGATGCGACGCCCGGACCGGACCCCGACGAGCGGTCGCGCGGATCCTACGGGTTCGGAATTTATCTCCCGGATCACCGGGGAGGCGGACACAACCCCGGGGGACCCCGGAACACCTTTTTCAACAACCGCGTGATCAGCACCTGGGACGGTATTGCGCTGGGGGGGGGAGCCACCTTCGAAAGCATTTTCGCCTACAATGTGTTTGATATCGCTCACAGCACCGCCGCCGTGATCAAACCCGGCAGCGACCGCAGCCTCCTTTTCGGGAACACCTTTCTCCTGCGGGATCCCCACCGGCGCCGGGCGGGCGGGTTTTACGGAACCCCGGATGCGGGCGAATTGACCGGGGCGGTGATTTTCCCGTCCGGCATGCCGTCGGAACTTCGGGTGGAGAACAATCTGTTTTACGGGGCGCCGAGTGAGGGACTGTTTTTCCCGGAGGCCCCGGAGTTCGTTCGGGACAACGAAATTCTGTCGCACTGGATGCGTCCGGCCGGGCAGCCGCCCGCCGGCGCCGTTTCCCTGGCCGGAACGTGAAAGGTGGAGGAAACCGTTCGTCTGGAGGGCGTCCCGTCGCCGGAGGAACGGCATCCGGATCCCGGGATCTCCGAACGGGCCGCGACCCTGGCCCGCGCCCCGGCAGATCATCCGGACTGGAAAAAAATTGAACTGCCGGGTATGTTCAAAGGAGAGCCGGTGGACTGGGAGCGGTATGACGGGGAGGTCGTTTTGCATCGGGTCTTTGACCTGCGGGAGGAATTGCTCGGACAGGATTTGCTTTTGTCTTTGGGTGCGATTGATGATTATGACACCACTTGGATCAACGGGGAGGTGGCGGGGTCGAAATCCGACGCGAACGCATGGCGGACCCCTCGGTTTTACCGGGTGCCGGCCGGCCTCTTGAACGCGCGGGGAAATGAAATCGTCATCCGGGTATGGGACGCGTTCGGCGGCGGCGGGTTTTCGGGAATCGCGGGGGATTTGTGGATTGGTCCCGAGGACAGCGCGGTTGAGTTGACCGTGCCCGATACACCGGTTCGCCGGGAACCGCCGTTTCCCTCACTCCTGGAATGGCAGCGGTCAGTTTATTCGGACCTGAAACCGTGAGATATTTGCTGTGAATCCACACCGCCTCATGGATTGACTGCCTGGTTGACCACCGGTCCACCCGGATCGGGTATCTCGATCAGTCCCGGTCCCGGGTCACGCAATCAGCGTTCACTTCAGATTGACCTGTCTGCCCGGAGTTTATAGGGAAACGTATACTTGGGCAGGTCCCATGCGAACGTTTCATGCCTCATGCATCCTCTTTCATCCACTCCGTTTTCCTCCGCGCCTGAAATTCCCCTTCACCTGAAATGGTGGGCGGAGGCGCGGTACGGCTGGTCCCTGCATTTCGGCTTGTACTCGGTGGCGGCGCGGGGGGAATGGGTGCGGAGTGCGGAGCGATTGACCGACGAACAGTATCAGACCTATTTCGACCGCTTCAACCCCGAATCAGGCTGGGCGGAGGCCTGGGCGGAGGCGGCGGTGCGCGGCGGCGCGAAATACGCGGTGCTCACCACCAAACACCATGACGGATTCTGTTTGTTTGATTCGGACTTGACGGAATTCAAGGTGCCCAACACGCCGGCGGGACGCGATCTGGTGAGGGAATGGGTGAATGCGGTGCGCGCGGCCGGTCTGCGGGTGGGCCTGTATTACTCGCTGGTGGACTGGCATCATCCGGATTGTCCCGCGAAAGGGGACCGTCAGCATCCGCTGCGGGATCATCCCGGCGCGGCGGAGCGGGACAAGGCGTGCGTCTGGGAACGGTATGTGGACTACATGCACGGTCAGTTGCGGGAGCTGTGCTCCAACTACGGCAGGATCGATTCGCTGGTGGTCGATTTTTCTTATGGTCCGTACAAAGGAGACATGTGGGGCGCGGAAAAAATACAGCGGGAGTTGCGGGCGCTCCAGCCGGATCTGATTTTCAACGACCGCTGGGACAACGAGTCCCGCAAGCGCGTGCCGCGGCCCGTCCACGCGGGGGACTATGAGCAGACGGAGCAGAATCTTCCCCGGCGGTGCCTGACCGATGACGCGGGTGCGCCGATGC
Organism: Verrucomicrobiota bacterium; assembly: GCA_020831625.1. Classification (GTDB taxonomy): domain Bacteria; phylum Verrucomicrobiota; class Kiritimatiellia; order SS1-B-03-39; family UBA6053; genus PXAS01. The sequence goes on from JAFIGD010000007.1 coordinate 19,719, forward strand.
CCTGGGAAGGATGGTTCACCCTGACCAATTCCTGGAGTCACTCCACCACGGACCATCATTGGAAACGTGCGGAAACCATCATCCGCGCCCTGGTGAACTGTGTGTCCAAACACGGGAACCTGCTGCTCAACGTGTCCCCCGACGCGCGCGGACGGATTCCGGCGCGGGCTCTGGAGATCACCCGGGAGACGGGGGAATGGCTTGAACTAAACGGCGGGTCCATTTACGGCGCGGGCGGCGCCCCGCTGCCCAAACCGGAGTGGGGGCGCTGGACGCAAAAAGGTGATACGCTCTATGCGCACATCCTTGAACCCGTGATCGGCAATATTTCGCTGGAGGGGTTAAGGAGTAAGGTGTCCAACGCCAGGCTGCTCTCCTGCAACGCGGAGGTCATCCTGGCCGACTTTTGGAATCCCGGGGTGCAGACTTTTGACGATCCGGAGGACATTTTTATGAATTTCGCCAAACCCACGGCTTCCACCTACCCGCTCCCTGATTCACGGGACACCGTGGTGGCTATGGAATGCGTGAAAACGCTTTTTTGAGTCGGGCGCGATCGAATTTTTCCCGGCGGTCATAAGTATAGATCCCGTTCTGTTCCTGTTCCACGTCGGTGAGCTGGGTGTAACAAAATCCCGCGATGCCGGGATGCCGGATCAGCGCGGCGGTTAGTTCCTCGATCCGGTGATACACCTCTTCGATATCGTCGGGCCGCTGACCGTAGCCCCAGCTTTTCTGTTGGTCGTCTCCCGGGGCGGGCACCGCGGCGGCATCCCACCAGGTCCCGCCGTATTCGGCGACCACATAGGGCTGTCCCGTATAGGGAGCGGAGCGTTCTGGCTCGGTGACCGGAGCGGTTTCCGGGTTGGCGGGATCGAGATCTTTGTACCGGAGCGCGAATTTCGCGGGATCCTGTTCATAGTCATGGATGCTGAAAATATCCGTCTTCACGTGCACATGCCCGCTGGTGTCGTGGCAGGGACGGGCGGGATCCAGGGCGCGGGTGAGATCGTAGACCGCCGCCAAAGCCTGCCGATGGGCTTCGGGCGCCTCGCGGGCGCCGCCCATCGTCTCATTAAACGGGGTCCAGGCAAGAATGGAGGGGTGGTTCATATCCCGGAGCACCACCTCGGTCCACTCGCACTGATGGTTCAGCAGGGCCTGCGGTTTTCGGTAATCGAGGCCCCAGTCGTGGAATTCGCCCCAAGTCAGGTATCCGAGCCGGTCCGCCCAATAATGAAAGCGTTCCTCAAAAACCTTCTGGTGAAGCCGCGCGCCATTGAAGCCCACCGCCAGAGATCGTTCGATGTCGGCCTTCAACTCCGCGTCGGACGGCGCGGTCCAGATGCCGTCCGGGTAGAACCCCTGATCCAAAACGAAACGCAGGAAAAGCGGTTCATTGTTGAGAAAAAACCGGTTGCCCTCGATATGGATCTTGCGAAGCCCTGCATAACTTTGAACCCGGTCAATCACTTCACCCCCAGGGTCCAGCAACTCAAAACGAAGATCGTATAGCCAGGGGTCGGACGGCGACCATGGACGCGGGTCCGGGACAGACAGACGGAGGGGCGCGGTGGAGGTGGCCGGCTGCACTGCGGAGGCCAACTCGCCCGCGTCCGGATCAGAAATCACGGCACGGAAGCGCTGTTGTCCCCGGGGGGCCGCCACAAGGGGTGAGAGCACAAAACAGCCGCCATCGAGATCCGGAACCACCCGGACCGATTCGATATGGGAGGCCGGAAGAGCTTCCAGCCAGACCGTCTGCCAGATCCCGGTGGTGCGGGTGTAATGACAGGTCCGGGACACAAACTCCGGGCATTGTTTTCCCTGTGGGCGTTCCCTGGAGCGGGCATCGTCCTCGGCCCGGACCACCAGTTGATTTTCACCGTTCTTCAGCAGGGGGGTAATATCGAAATAAAACGAGGAGCCGGCTCCGCGATGCCTCCCGGCCTCACGCCCGTTTATCCACACGGTGCAATCGTAGTCCACCGCGCCGAAGTGCAGGCGGACATCCCGACCGGCCCAGTTCTCCGGGATCCCGATTTCGCGGTGATACCAGACCGCCCGCATGAAATCCGTGTGGCCGATTCCCGACAGGGTCGATTCAGGACAAAAGGGAACGAGGATTTTCTCCTCAAAACCCGACAGATCCTCGGGCCATCCCCGCTCCTCGCCGGAGCCGCCGAAATCAAAGGCGAAATTCCACCGGCCGTTCAGGTTGAGCCAGGCATCCCGTCGGAACTGCGGACGCGGATGTTCGGAGCGGGGGACGGAGTCCGGGGAAGAAGACGACTGGGGGCAGGTGTTCATGGGTGGATACGTATCGGATGCCCGGATGTAAACAAGCGAGAAAAATCTTCCGTTTCCGCACATGTGTGCGTTTTGTTTCTCTTTCAAAGAACTCCTCTCCGGTGTATGATGTGCAAAATACGATGAGCATTAATTCTTCCGAATTTTGACTGCCTAGTTCAACGGCGTTCACGGTTTGAACTCAAGTCAATCTCCACAAGGATACAAAAAATGACCCCTTTCAAAAACACATCCCGCCGAATCAAACCGGCCGACCGTGAGAACGTGCAAATGATCCCCCCCGGACCGCATGGACAGCGGGAGGCGTTTACCCTGATTGAGATGCTTGTGGTGATTGCCATCCTTGCCTTGTTGGCGGCTCTGATCATTCCTTCGATTTCCAGAGCGATGGATTCCGCACAGGCAAGAAAATGCATGTCGAATTTGCGAAACATCAATTTGGCCCATCAAATGTACATGACGGAAAACAACGGGCGCATCGTCTACGGACGGGGGCATGGCGGCCAGCAGTTTTACGATGATCTCGAACCGTATCTGATCAGTGTGACGGCCCAGGGGAAATTGCCCGAGGGTATATGGCGCTGTCCTTCAACCACTGAACTCCCCCCAGGGAATACCCGCTCGCACTTCGGAAAAAACGGATACATCAATGAAACCACGGATCCGGGATCCGACCCGACCACCCGGGGGTGGACCCTGTTGATGATCCCGAATCCGGCGGAAATTTTCGCGTTTGGTGAATCAACATTCCGGGAAATCCGGAATTACGGACATATCGCGACCCGGCACCGGGGCCGGGCGAATATGTCGTATTTTGACGGGAGTATCCGCGCGGTGGACCCGGCGGAATTACCCGCCTTTCATCACAGAAGGCCTCCCTTTCGCCCTGTTACGCAAAAATCCGGTTGGAATTAATTTTTGAGCAGGGCTTCCCGGCCGGCCAGTGCCTTATCCGCCGCGGCGGCGTTCTCCCGGGCAGCTTCCACGTTTTTCCGCATGTCGTCCACGCTTTTGGTTTTCAGGCGGGCCGCGCCCCGGGTGGACCGGGTGCCAAGACGTTTTTCGCTGGAAAAGCGGGATTTGGCCGCGGGAATTTCCCCGGCATATTGCTGCAGCCACTGGGCTTGCGCGATCAACATTTCATCGGTCATCTGCGAGATTTCGTTGGGCATGCACACGGCGGACGTGAGCGGGTCCATGAGCATGGCGTGCTTCAATCTCCACTGTTTCAGTTCCCGGGGGCGTTTGCGGTACCAGGCGACGTACTCGGAGACGTGACCGTTGGATTCGGTGGTGTAGTATCCGAAGCGGTTCAGCATGTCGATGCGCACCTTTTCGGTTTTCCGGAACACCGGATGTTTCGCGAAACCCTCCGCCATGCGGTCCGTCCAGTCCATGCCCCGATAGCGAATTTGGGTGTACCAGGTCTGGTGGTTGATGCCCGCGCAGATGATATCCACCTCCTGGAGGGTCACCGGAACATATCCGTCATCCTCCGGGGATTTTCCTTCATTGATCAGCAATTCGATCACCTCTGCGATTTGTCGGTGGCCGTGCTGCACCCCGTGGCAAAGCCCCAGGGTGTACACCTCCCCGTATTGGTTGGCGGCCCAGGTGTTCATGGCGTTGGGGTTCGCGTAGTTGAGCAACATACAATTCGGCGCGGCAAGTTCGCGGATGTCTTTGCAGAAATTGAGGATCACCGGAATGTTCCGCTGACCGTACATGATCCCTCCCGCGCACAGGGTGTCTCCCACACACTGGTCGATGCCATACTTCAGGGGGATTTCCACATCCTGCTGAAAAGCCTCCAACCCGCCGATGCGGGTGGTGTTCACCACGAAATCCGCGCCCTCAATGGCATTGCGTCGATTCAGGGTGGCCTGAATTTTGGCTTTCAGTCCGTTGGATTTGATATCCCGCCGTCCGAGCTGCGTAATCATGTCCAAATTGGGTTTGCTGATATCGGTGAACGCGAATGTTGTGTCACGCAATTCGGGAACGCTGAGAATGTCCTTCATCAGTTTCCGGGTGAATCCAATGCTTCCGGCACCAACGACGGCTATTTTAATCGACATGATATGCTCCTTGCGGTGTGAGAGGTATATGTTAAATCTTCAGATATGTTTGATCGTGACATGATATAATCCGTTGGTAAACAACAGAATGTTGTATGTTTGTGCCCTGAATATAAAAATCATGCTTTTTCATTCCGACCTTGAACTCCGCGAAACCGGCTTTCAGCGCATCCGGGCGTTTCGATGTCGGAGATTGAAACCGCGGCGGATTGTTCTCGCTATCATCTATCCCGACTCTTTCGCAAAGAAACCGGCTCCAGCCCTTATGCGACACTTCAGGATATCCGCATTCGAAAGGCGATCCGTCTGCTAAACCACCGGGAGGACTCCGTCAAAGAAATCGCGTGGCAGTGCGGGTATCGCGACACTGCCAATTTCTGCCGCGAGTTCAAGCGCCGCACCCTAAACACCCCCACCCAGGCGCGCAAACAGACCCAAACGCACAATTTCACTAGTATCCATCAGAGTTGAGGCGCATCTATGACGCGCACATTGCCCGCAGGCGTCGTCCGTATTCGACATAGGTCTCAAACCGGCTTCCGCAATCCGGATGAACACCGATATGGGGTTCGATGGAAATGAACCCGTCGTAGCCCGATGCGGACAGAGTCTCCAGCGTCTCGCGAACCCGGCAAACGCCCTGGCCCGGCCAGAGGTGCGTGGGCGTCACCCCCTCCGCGCGTCCGGTGTGGTCTTTGATGTGCACATGCCGGATATGGGGCATGGCGGCCGTGAACCATTCGGCCATGCGGGCGGGTCCGGGGTGATGGGAGGCCGGGTTTCCCGTGTCGTACACTGCGCACACCGACGGGAGATTGACCAGTTCAAAGAATTTCGAAAAGTTCTCCGGGGTTGCGGCGGCCCAACCCGAACAGTTCTCGACCAGAAGGAACATTCCCGCATCGGCGGCGCGCCGTCCCAGTTCACTCAATCGTTTCACGGACTCCGACTGCCAGTCGGCCTCTGAAAGACAGTGGTTGGGATAGGTCATCACCCGGATTTGGTCGGTGCCCAGGATGGACGCGTTCCGCATGGCGGACGAGAGTTCCTCCAGAGATTGTTCAAAAGGGTCGGTGATCTTTCGCGCCCCGTTTCCGACGGGGGATCCCAGGCCCGCCACCCTCATCCCGGCATCAGCAATGGCGGCGGCGAGTTCACGGCACCGCGCCTCCGGGAGAAGCGCCACCTCCTCCCCGTTCAGCTTGCGGAGTTCCAAATGCGTCCAGCCGAGTTCCCGATGGGCGCGGATTTGTTCCTCAATCGTTGCCCCGGCTTCGTCGGATATTCCGGTAAGCTTAAAATTCATATGATGTTTCGTTTTTGTCATGGTTGGTCAATTATGTCTTGATTGAATTGAAGAAAGCCCGTCTGAAAGCGGTTGCACAAAAGCTAATTACGGATCGTCGGTTACCTTTCAGTTTCTTCAACAGGATCCCCGAATTCTTTGGCCTCGGAAGGGGTTTCGGTGATGACTCTCAGGCGGACCGCTCTTTTTTTGGGGGTATACTCCGTTACAAAGCACAAATATCTTGCCTGTTCGTAATGGCGGTTGCTGGTGGTGAAGGCGAGGATCAATTCCTCGTTATGTCTGGCGACGATTTGGATGGCACATTTCGCTCTATCCGCCGTGTCCGGTTCAATTGCTTTGATTTCCTGAGGGTTTAAACTGAATTTTTCAGTGTCGTGCAACACCACAAGCTGTCTTTCGGTCAAATTGAAATATTTGTACGTTCCAAAATCGAAAGTCTCAAGGGAATCATCCATTACAAAGAAGCTTGGGACGTCATCCCCGTCCGATACCAGAAGTAAAATCCGGGTGGACTTCCCCTGAACGGGATATTGCCAGATGGGGCGATAGGTCTGCTCCCCTTCTATCACCTCTCCCGGTGTGAAAAGCTCCAGAGGCTGCTCACCCTTGTAGCGGTATAGCGGAGAGCGGGCAATATTCTGCACTGGAATCCGGTGAAACGCACCCTCCTGATCGATAAAGCCGATCGGAATATTCGGAGGACGGCCGATTCCCAGGACGGTGAATTCCACACTGCCCGCAAACGAAAAATGGGATGCAAGCAGCATCCCGACAAAAACCAGTCGTTTCATATAATCATGTTTCATAAATTAAATGTCATCCTCTGAAAGCCAACGAAAGCGCACGATGCGGTATTTCCGACCGAAGGTTTGGGCGGTTTGGTCTGAGGGGTTCAATTCCGCCGCCGGATCATTCGGATCGGCCGCACCGGGTTCCAGCGGTTCTGGTGTACGCTGTACCACGGCTTCACACCAGGCGGCAGCCTCCGTTTTACCCGTGGATTCATTCAACACCTCCCCATAAGCACGAACCACAAAGGTATCGGAACGCACCGCGATGATCGATCCTATTTTCTGGAGAACATCTCCCTGCAGCACAAATCCAGCCGCGCCGGATCCGGTGGAACCGTAGAGGTTGTCGGAGTAGGGAACGACTGCGGATGCACCCAGCCTGTAATTCGAAGAATTCTTCCATGCCTCGGGAGCCAGCTTAAATTCATCATACATGTCATTAATCGATGTCTCATCAATGGCACGCTGCAGCAGTCCGGCCTTCGCTTCCGGCGGCACTGTGGACGGCAGGGGGGCGGGCAGCTCCCGATTCACGAACTCGGACAGAGAAAGGACCGGTCTTCCGAGGCGGCTTGCCCGCTCCTGAATCAGTTCCACAACCTTCTCCGCCAAAATGTTGACCTGATCGTCCGTCAGCGAGGCCATCCCTCCCCAGGCATCGTGGTCATAATAATCATTTCCTCTGTCGGCCGCCGTCGGCCGGGTCAGGCGGCCGATTCGGGTGTTCTGATGATCCGCAGGAAATCCGGCATCCGCCTGCTGAAGTCCCGAATCCTCGTAATAAAACGGGGTCCCTTTGTCGGAGCCCAACACGGCGGCCCATGCTTTTGCGGAAACGGAGTTTACATTAAACATGCCCTCGGCGTTTAAACCGGCCGCTGCGGTACGGAAATCCGACAGACGGCTCTGGAGGTCTTGAATGGGGATTCCCTTCGCCGGGACATGGCGGGGATTCCTCAAAGTGCCCGAGCCGTCGACAAAGTCCTGCACCACTTGATCGATCGTGCGATTGACCGCGTCCCCATAACTGCTGGATTCGGGACTGATGGAGGAAAAGAAATACCCGTCCCACAACGTTTCATTCGCCAGATACGAAATGTCATAGGCCAACCGTGCCTGGGATCCACTTACCAATGCCTGCATCGTCTTGTCAGCCCGTACCCAGGGACTGGCAAAGGAATTTGAGATGGCCAGTGAGGGTTGATACCCCAACTTCGCGATATTCGCATGCTGGAGCTGGCCGAGAGACAGCAGGGGCGATGTGGGCAGTTCCAGCATGACCGGATAGGATGTGGAAGGCTCTTTCGAAGGTCCCCAATAAGCACGTCCTCCATCGTTCTGAATCACATCCGTAAAGCCGGCCGGCTTACGCCACCAAGGCATAATCCCCGGGGTGGCATCATTAAACGTTTTGCTGGCAACTGTTTGCCTCTGTTGAGTGACCGCGAGCGGATTCATGCGGCTGTAGGGGGGGAAAGCACGGCTCCCGCCGGAACGGCCGGCTTCATAATCCCCCGGGGTTAAATTGAGCACCTCCCAGGCATAAAGCGGTGTGGGTATGGCCCATTGGTCCGCACGCCGTGTCAATGACCCCGGATTGTTGATCGTGTCTTGCCCCCCTTCCACGAAGGCGGCGGAAATTTGGCCTTCCATGCGGGACATGACACTTCCCATATAGTCCCGGTGGAAGCCGGGGTCATCGTCCATCAAGGCCTCGTCTCCAGTGGAATCTATAGCCAACAAGGCCCCTGCACGAAGACTCAGATTATGTGAAAAAGTGATTTCATCATTGTCATCGTAGGGAATCGTAACCCATTTTGCCGCATATTGGTTAGTCGGGTTGTCCATGTTCTTTATCAGAGCAATCAAAGGAAAATAAAATCCGCCGGCCGGGTCATATCCCTCTTTCAGCTTTACCTGACCCTTGACCAGAGGGAGGGGGTCGCCATGTACATCGGGGAGAACAGATAATATCTTCACCTCCCCGGGGGCAAATTCCCCCATGGAACCCTGAAAATCCACCTCCAGATTCATGAATCTCGAGTAGGGCTGCGCCCCGTCGAATGCCGGATCCTCAATACTGCGTAAATCCCAGAGCCTTGCTTGGAATCCCTGTAAAGATGTCCCCAAATCGTGCTTATAATTCTGTGTATAATCGTTATTCGTATCGGGCATATAAGGTTCATGAGGGTAATGGCCTGCCGGGAAGCGCTGGTTGGAGGAAAATTCCAGCATAATCGAAGTGATCTGTGTAATGGAAATCGCCATTCTCCGGACCTTGAGGTTCACATTGTATGGGTTGTGCACCACAAAGACCGGATTCATGATAATCCGGCCCTCCAGCTTGCCGGCATCATTCCAATGCGGGGCGGTCTGAAAGCTGACCAATAGAAACTGCCGTACGACAACCGGACCGATGTTGGGGCGCTCAAACTGGTAAACTTCCGGCATCTCAATCGTTACGTTACCATGGGACTTTCTTACCCCGTTGGGGGTCGTCTCGGGATCCTGATCGGCGCTAAACATGCTGCTGACATTCCAAAATTCATGCATGGCACTTCCCCGGGGAACTCCCGAAGCGGTGGCGAGTTCCAGCATCTGCTGGTGATTCGGGAAATACCCATGCGCGATATAGCCGGGAGTCGCTCCACTGCGGTCCATATTCTTATAAATATTATAGTAATGCCGCAGGACCTGCCAGGTTGGACCATACAGCGTCGGGCCAATATTATTTGAAATCCGCTCAGAGGACGGAACCTCTTTCCGGAAAAGGAAGGAAACCGGACGCCCCCAGTCGATCGTTTTTCCTCCCCATACCCCACTCTGGTTCCAGATGTAATCTCCATTTTCATCCAGGGGCGGGAACGGACTCCCCGTGCCGAACCAGGAGGTGTCGAAATCGTTGTCGCTCATCTCGAAGGCCAGCGACAGATCCCGTTTAAGCCCGCCGTTCCTGGCGTCGGTCAGAACACCCGAACTGACGGTGCTCAGGTCGAAAAAAAACTTTTTCGCAGCAGAATTTCCGGGATCATTCAGTGCCAGGGGCACATCTGCGATCGAATTCATACGCTGAAGTATCCCGGCATCCAAATCCGAATACGCCTCCAAATCCGTCAGCAACCAGGTTCCTGACCGGGAGGGAGCGGTCAATACGGAGTTCACCACCGTTTCAGTACTGGAGTCTTTCCGCTCATCTGCCAGATTGATCCGGGCCTTCACCCCCTCGTCCCCCACCCACCAGGCAAAATAATGTGAAAGCGCTGAAGATCCGCCGGAGTACAACGGGACCTTGGGGACCCGCACCTCAAGGGGATTGGGATTTGTCGGATCCACATCCGCATCCGCACTGCCGCTGCCGACCAGGAGAATTTCGTCCCCGCCCGACGGAGTGGTTCGTATCGCGTCCCGGGCTGCGGCATTTGAGTGGCTCAAATCGGCGCCCGAAGCCAGCCAGCCAAGAAAGTGGCCGTACCCGGGATTTGGGGCTCCCGATGGCAGAGTTTCCGCCGAGTCCCAGACCCCGGTCAGGTAACGTCGATCCAGCGAGGTGGGGTTCGTCGCCGCTTTCGAAAAAAGATCTGCCGTGGCGGTCACGCGTTGATCCGCCCCGGCATGCTTCTGCAGCTCACTGATCGCCACCACCACCCCCACTTTGGCATTTGCCCGGGCCCTGGCCAGGTTCACCCTCAGCTGACTTTCCCTCAACGCCAAGCGCACCATGACCACAAAACTCAGCACGATGACCAGTAATATGGCAACCACCATGATTGTGAGGAGCAGTGCTGATCCGTTTTTCCGTGTTGAACGCTGTTTATTCTTTGTCTTGCAATTGTGTTGATTCATAAACGGAGATCTCCAAGGCTTACACTGTCTATGACAGGATATGCTCCACTTGCCTTGACGCAATTGATATTGCAACCGGGGTGTCGCACACCTGTGCGAGACTTTGAGGGGTCAATCAAGTTGACGGCTGGTTTCGGTGCCGTCGTAATCGATCGTAACGACGGGGACCGATTCTGCCCCTGTGTATCCCGCTCCAGGCGTGATGCGCAGAAGGTGTAGTTTGCGATGAGGGCATATACCCGCGAATGCTCCCCGACGTTCAGAGACTTTCAGAGTGGCTTCTTTGTCGTTCCAATTAAGGTCGAAAGCGGCGAAAGCACCTTTTTCATAATTGTAATTATCTCCTTCGTCTTCGTACACGTTGAAGGACGCATCTGCACCAGGATAGACCGCGAGCGTCCAGTCGCCGTGCGGATCGGCGTCGGCGAATTGAACGGCGGGACCGAAGGGGACGATGCTGCCGGCGCGGACATAGACGGGCAGCGTTTCCAGGGGCGCGTCGGCGGTGATGGTTTGGCCGCCCTCATATCGCTCGCCGGTCCAGAAGTCGACCCAGTCACAGCCTGCAGGCAGGTAGACCTCGCGGGTTTTGGCGACGCCCTCCAGGGGACGGGATCCGGACTCATAATACATGGGTTCGGTGACCGGGCAGACCATGAACGCGGGACCGAACATAAACTGGTCGGTAACCTGCAGGGCCTTTGGATCCGACCTGAAATCGAAGGCCAGCATGCGGAACAGGGTATAGTGCTCGTTGGCCTCCCGGGCGGCGGTGGCGTAGATATAGGGCAGCAGCCGGTACCGCAGGTGGAGAAATTTGACCAGGGTGTCATAAAATTGCGTTCCCGGTTCCCCGAAACGCCAGACCTCCCGGGGGGCGTCCATGCCGTGCGAACGGAACATGGGCAGGAACGCGCCGAACTGAAACCAGCGGGTGTAGAGTTCGCGGTAGCCGAGATCCCCGCATCCGTCGGGATAGCGGCTTTGCCGGAACCAGCGCGGGGCGGGTTTGACAAAGAATCCCCCGATATCGAAGGTCCAGCGCGGGTTGCCGGTGACGGTGAAGTTCAGCCCGTCCGCGATTTGGTTGCGGAGCCGTTTCCAGTTGGCGTCGATGTCCCCGGACCAGGTGATGGTCCCGTATCGTTGCTGGCCGGGATAGGCGGAGCGGTTGAGATTGACCACCCGCTTGGCATCGGTGGTTTTCCGCTGGCCCTCGTAGATGCATTTTGATTGCTCCAGAGAGTATGCGTTCAACAATCCGGGATCGATAAATTTTTTGGTTTCCGCGGTGTTCAACTGCAGCCGGATTTCCGGTTCATATTTGACGGTTCCCTGCCAGTCGCCTTTGAAAGGTTCGGTCGCATCGCTCCACCAGGCATCGACCCCGTGTTGGAGGTAGGCCTGTTCCGCCTGTCTCCAGTAGATGTCGCGGGCGCAGGGTGAGAAAACGTTCAAGGTGGACTGGTCGCCCAGGAGTTCACCCGCTTCGCGCAGTTCCTCGAGATCGGGGTTGGCGTCGCCGCGCATGTTCGGCCAGAGCGAGACCATGAGCCGGGTGTTCGCGGCATGGAGATCCTCACACAGTTGCCGCGGGTCCGGGAAGCGTTCGGCATCGAAGGTTTTAAATCCCCACTGTCCCTCCGGCCAGGTGCACCAGTCCTGGACGATGCAGTCCAGGGGCAGTTCACGCCTGCGGTATTCTCCGACCACCTCCAGCAGCTCTTGTTGGCTTTTGTACCGCTCCTTGGACTGGATATAACCGTAGGTCCAGCGCGGAAACAGGGGCGGGGCGCCGGTCAGATGGCGAATGCCGGCGACAATGCGGTCGAAATCGGGACCGAGGATAAAGTAGTAGTCGAGTTCCGGCACGACCTCGGTCCAGAGATAGGAACCATATTGGTTGTCGCGGAAGATGCACAGTGAAGTGCTGTCCAGCAGGCACCCGTAGCCCCGGCTGGAGACCAGGACCGGCATGGCGACTTTTAAATTGTGCTGATAGAGGTGTTGGGTGCCGCCCCGGTAATTGAGGACACCCTCCTCGTGCTGGCCGAGGCCGAAGATGGCTTCATCCTCCGAAAATTCAAAACGCAGTTTGGCGGAGTAGGCCATGCGGTCGAAAACCTGTTTGCCTCCGCTGGCGCGGGTTTTTTCGCCGTCCTCGGTTTTCTCCGACGCGAATTTGGTGTCCGTGCCCCATTCCGTGCGGTTCACGGTAATCTCCTCGAGGGTTTTCCCGCCTTCCGCCGGTTCCCGGGTCAGGAGGTTCCCATCTTTGTCGAACCATGTGAACGCTCCGGTGTCCCGGTTGATCTCGAGGCGGATTTCGGAGGTGGACAACACCAGCGAGTTTTCCTCCTCCAGCACTTGCAGCCGTCCCTTTGTCTCGGTCGGCAGGACGATCAAGCTTTCCCGGGAAGCGAACTCCGCCTCCACGGTGTGGCGGACCCGGATGATGGCATCGGTGACAGCGATGATGGACAATTGATTGGCGGCTTTGTTGACCAGGGTGTGCGTGGACAGTTCAACGACGATTTCACCGGGGCTGACTTGCCGCCAGCGTTGGACAGGAGTGGAGAGTGGATTCATATATTTCTCAATTGGTGGATGTTTCAAACAAGATTTTAACGTCAACAGCGGATTGCAAAGATGCAGGATTGAATTCGATGATATTCGTGGCGGTCTCCTTTTCATACTCAAAAGCGGACTGGCATCCGGGGAAAAGCACTTCCTGCGCCTTCGGGGAGCAAGGCAGTTCGATCCGGCATCTTTTTATAGGGGTTTGACCGGGGAATCCGCCTTTTTGCGGGCCGATTTTGATAATCACTTCGTTCTCACGTTCTTCGTAGGCCAATTCCATTTGGGTGTATTCGCCATTAAGATACCCCTCGGTTTGTCCATCGTCCTGATAGAGACTCGACGTGTCGGACGCGCCGGGGTAACAGCGGATGATCAGGGTTTCCAGGGGAGTGGTGGTCATTCGCGGCGAACAGGGTTGCATGGGGATGGGTGTCCCGGCCCGCGCGAACAGGGGAATGTCATCGATTCCGACCTCCATTTCCCGCTCACAGTCGCCCTCGATGCATTCGCCCGTGAAGAAATTGAACCATTTTCCCGCGGGGAACCAGATTTTCAGTTTCACCGTGCCCGTGTCGTGGTTCAGGGGAGTCACGACAGGCGCCACCAGAAGATCGTTTCCGAGCATATACTGGAGATCGTATTCATAGGCCCGTTCATTTTCCGGATGGTCCAGATACATAGGACGCAGCAGCGGGAGGCTGTGGTCGTGGCATTGCCGGACGGCGGTGTACAGGTACGGCATCAATTGCGCACGCAGGCGAAAGGCGTCCCGCATCGCCTTTTCCTCCGTATCGCCCCACAGCCAGGGCCTGCGGTCCAGATGGGTGCCGGTGGAATGAAGCCGCAGCGCGGCGGACAGGGCTCCGAACTGAACCCATCGCACGTAGAGTTCCGGGTCGCGTTCGCCATGGAAACCACCAATGTCATGGGCCCAGAAGAAACAGCCCGAATTTCCGGATGCGAGCGTGAAGCGAATTTCGAAGGGCAGCATCTCCCAGTTGGCGGCGGCGTCGCCGGAAAAGTGGATGGGATGGCGGTGATCCCCCCAGCCGCCCCAGCGGCTGAAGCCCTGTCCGCGCCGTCCGTCTTTTTGTGAATGGTGATAGTACAGGTGATTCAACCAGGGCAGGTGAGGGAGGTAAGGCACGCCTCTCACATAGGGATAGATATAATCCTGCTGCCAGTCCAGCCACCAGAAATCAACCCCCTGCTTCTCCACCGGCGCGTGCGCGGATGTGAAAAAGGCCTTCATGTAGTCCCGGTCGCCGGCATCGAAGGGGATGCAGGTACGGTTCCGCTCCCGGGAAGTTTGAAGGTGTTTCAGAAACAGCGGGTAATTTTCCTCGTGCGCTCTCATGCCGTCGCAGGGATGGTCGTTGAGCACGGTGAAAATGCCGTCCTCTTTGAATTCACGCAGCAGTTTCTCCGGCTCCGGAATCAATTCCCGGTTCCAGGTGTAACCGGTCCAGCCCAGATTCCGCGCGTGGCCGTAGCCAAGGCGGGCGTCCCGGGTGGTGTGCCAATCCATGTCCATCACCATGATGTCGAGCGGAAAATCGTGTTCGCGGTAGCCGTCGGCCAATTGACGGAAATCATCCGCGCTGTAGGGATACCAGCGACAATACCAGGAGCCGAACACATGCTTCCTGGGCAAAGGAACTTTCCCGGAAAGGGTGGTCAGATCGACCAGAGCGGATTTGTAATCAAGACCATACCCGAAGAAATACCAGTCCAGTCCCGTTCTCCCTTTTTGAGGCCGCTGCTCGATCCACTGGTCCACCAGAATCGGTTTGGCCGAGTCGTCGATCAGGTGCCACCCATCCCGGGCCAGCAGTCCCTCCGGCAGGGGCACGGCCTTCGACACCTTGTCCAAAGTCGCCATGGCGCCCCCCAGGTTCGCGGTGCTCGCCATGCCCGGCACCCATTCGCCCGACTCTCCGCCCCGTTCAAAACGTATGTGGAGGTTGTCTTTGTGAAAGGGTTTGCCGTCTTCCCGGTAAGTGAGGGTCATGCGGTCTGTCCGAATGACCAGGGTGTCACCCTGGTCGATAAACGCTGCGTCAGGGCATCGCGCATGACGATTGGCGGCGAAAAGGGTGGGCTCGTCAATGAAATTTCCGTGCTCACAATATTCCATTCGCACGCAAGAAGGGGTGATCACGGTAAAACGGGCGGCGTGTTTTAAGCGCACCGTTTTCTGATCGGTCGGTGCGGGGGAGAGTGACAGTGTGTTCATATTTTTTACAGGATTAGAGGTTATTCCACGGCCTTGAAGATCCGAATGAACTGGATCTGCAGGCGGTTCGAACCCGGTGCCGGTTCGAGGACCAGGCGGTTCTCCGTGTCTTCACCCACCTTAACCACGGCGTGATGCACATCGTAACGGTCCATGTGCCCGTCGCGGTCTTTCAACAACTTGCCGTTGACCAGGATGTGATTCACGGCGAAGAAAGTCGTCCTTTCCTGGAAGGCGTCCAAACCGCCCCAGTTTGGATACCTCGGATTGCCCAGGGCAATCTCCACTTCGTACGTTCCGGCCGGAAGCTCAATTGACCAGGCATGGTCGGGACCGGGATCAAAGCGATTGTTGGTGTCATAGAGAAAGGTGCCGGGGTCGCGTCCCGCGCGGTGGAGGCGGTCCTGGGCGGCGGGTGTGTTCCACCCATAGCGGTGGCCGCCGTTCCGGTCGCCGAAGACCTCTCCGGTCTCGGGCATCCAGTCCTCCGGATTCTCCCTGAGGTCGCGGGCCCTCAGGAAATTGACCTGTGCGACCAATTCACCGAGGTTCCGAAACTGATCCGGTTCGCCCCCGTAGTCCGGATCCGGGTTGTACACGGGGGTGTCCACCGGCGTCATGCCCTCGGGATGGGCTCTCTGGGCCTCGAAAATCGAGGGGAACGGCGGCACCGGCCGGGGGGCGCCGTTGTCCGGCGGCAGGATCCGGTTGCCATGGCTGCGGCGCAGCGGGGTTTGCGCGTAATCCGATTCGGCCCAGCCGTCACTGAGTCGGTTGTTCGAACCGTGAATGGTGTTTGCGATTATTTCAATCCCGTGATTGTGGACGGCCAACTCCGCGTTGGCGCGGTGCGCTGCGGGCGTGTCGGATCCCCGGCCCTGTGCGCCATGGCGGAGAACCGGCGAGAACAGATCCTCCATAATGACGGTGTTGCCGATGATCAGGTGGTCGGTCTGGCGGTCCCGCATTGAAAACGCCGGACCCCGTTCGACGTGTATGCGGTTGTAGGCGAAGATCCAGCCCTGCTGGTAGCCCCCCAAATGCATCCCGCCCGTCGGACCGTAAATATCGGAGTTCCAAATCACGTTGCGCGGGCCGGGAGGCGAGTGCATCTCATTGCCCGTGTCCGGCGTGTGCAGTGCCCGTCCATAGGATCCCCCGAAGGTGTTGTCGCCCACGGCAACATTTTCCACGAGGTGCTCGACCCCGTAGCCGTTGTGCCATTGCAGGTCGCTGCCCGAGAAATTCGAATTGCGCACCACGTTCCCGGCTCCCCCGTGGAAATCGGGCGCGTGACGCTGTCCGACGCCGACCACATTCTCCATCAGACTGTCGAAAGAACCCGCGAAACCGATATAGGCCGTTCCCCCGGACTTCGGCCAGTGCGCGCCGATGAATTCACAGTCGCGGATCTCGCCGTTTTTCACGCCCGTCATAAATCCGGCGTATTGGCCCACGTCGATCACGCGCACGTCCCGCATCCAGAAATTCCGGGCATGGGTGGTCATCACCGCGCTGTACCAGTCCTTCCGGTTGGGAAACTGAATCACCAGATCCTCAAGGCCGACGGAATCAATGGGGAATTGGGGCTGGGTATAACTGACACCTTCCTCATCCCCCTCTATCACCGGGAAGGTTATCCGCAACGGCTGGTCGATTTCCACGCGATGACCGTCAATGGCCACGATGGACACCAATTGCTCCCGGGGGTGCCCCCCGCGCGTCCGCTTTTTTAAATAATCGGTGTTTCTCGCTTGAACATTCAACATGTCGCCGGCTTGCAGGCCGCCGTGTTCATCGAGGGTGAGATCGTTTTCAAAAACGAGCACGGTGTCCCCCCGGTGCGCGGTCTCCGCCAATAGTTGGCGGTTGTTCCGTTGAGACCACTGATCACCGATAAACATGAAGGCGGCCCGCAATTGGGCGTGTCCGCCCAGTCGCCGGTTGGGGCGGCGCAGCCCCGGCACGGGTTCCCGATCCCAGTCGATATTCTTGACCTCAAAGATGTCTCCCTCGATGATGTCGCCGTCCTGGTATTCAATCCAGGGCTGTAACCAGGCGGTCTCTTGATCCCGAAACGCCTCCCCGAAATTCCGGGCGTCCCACTGTCGGAAATAGGCCTGCTGGGTCACGCCATCCCAGAACTGGGCGCGGTCGCGAATGATGTCTCCGTCCGCATCCAGGGCCCGCAGGCCGTACTGGCGGATGGTCCGGTTGGGCTGAACCGGATCGTCCGGATTATTGAAGCGATACCGGGCGTCACCGAAGACCATAATGACACTGTCTTGAGTCAATTTTCCGTCGAACCGGTGGATCGCCAGCCAGGGTTTGCTGTCCTCCGGACGGTCAAACGCGAACATCAGCCGGGTAACGCCGGTTCCGGGTCCCGCCTGTCCTTTTCCCATTCCCCGGATGACGACCCCGTCATACACAACAGTGACCGGTGCGGAAATGGTGAAGGTGCCCTGCGGCAGGAGGACCACCCCGCCCGGCAAGCCCTCTTCCAGCACCCTCCGGCCGGCGGCGTCGACCGCAGCCTGCAGTTCTTCAGTGATGTCTCTTGCGCCGGGGAACCACCGGACCATCTCCACCACCGGCCAGTCATCCGAGGGGATGCCCCCGACCACCCCGGCCCGGTCCCAGCGGGGATAAACAATGCCGTCGGGCCCCACCCAGTCCGCAGCCGTCAGTTGCCCTGTGTTGCGGAAATCTTTTCGGGAAACATCGGGATAGGTGGCTGACTCGTCCGCTTGAAGGACGGAGTACGTTTGGAGTATTGCCGGTAAAAATATCGTAAGAGCAAATCGTTGAATGAAGTGAGAGGACAGTAAACGGAAAGAGAAATTATTTGAAAAACAGGATTGGCTCATGAGTGGTCCGGGTCAGGGGTGAAAGGGAATCTGAGAAGTTTCGACTATGTATCGAAAACATGGATGCAACAAGACAGATCTTCCGCACACATATGCGAAAAATGAAAAGGACATTACGCACAAAAAAAACCGGCAGTTGGACTGAAAACCCAATAAAAAAACGGAGGGTGAAGCAAGAGATGGGCAACCCTAAAAATGTCTCCGGTGGTGCGTTTTCCGGGCGGCACGGATGTCGACAAGATGAACTGGACCGACATGATCGACAACGCTCCCGACCGGGAGAGTCCGGAGCGGCCGGTATCCATCGGCGGACACGGGGACGTGGTCACCAACCGATTCGGGTTTGATGAATTTTCCGGCTGCGGGACACGCTTGACTTTGAAATCATTCTGGTGGGAAATTTACGGCAGGCGCTTTACAAAGAGCGCACCTTTCAAGATGCGGCCCGGCACCGTGCCCGTGCGGAATCCCTGGAACGGCTCTATGACGTCCAAAACCGCGATCACACTGCCGCCCCCCATTCTCTCTCCATTGTTGAAATCACCAGGCCTGATGCGGCAAAACCCTGAACGAGTTTCATCGGGAAGATTGGCCTGTGGAAACTCAGAATGGGACAACACGTTCCAGAATTTCACCTGAGGGAATCTCGATATCCGAAGTATGTCGGTCGGAATCGGTTTCGATCAGGATGCGGACCCGGGCAGGGAAGGGGGTGGGGTTGTGAATTCGCAGGGCGCGGCGGGCGTCTTCCATCCAGTCGGCCTCGACCGCGTCCAGACACCAGATGTCACCGGTGTCGGGCCGGGCGTACACGCCCGGAAGTTCGGCGCAGGTGAGCGCCAGCGAGACTTCGCTCCAGCAGGAGTAATAAAACACTTCGCCGATCCTCTCGTCGCCTCCCCACTGGGTGACGTTCACGCGCTCGCACATCCAGCCCGGTTTGAGATGCCGGATGTCCGGTGATTCGGGCGGGTTGTAGGGGATTTTCCAGGGAATGGGGCGATCCTCCCGCGACATGTACTGGGGAAGGGCGCGGGCAATGTCGCGGAGCAGGTCCAGATGAAACGGATTGTGCGAGAGCCGGTACAGGCGGAGGAGGGAAAGGCCCGAATGGGTGCAGATGCCGGGGGCGCTGTGTTTGTTCTGCACATTGGCGAGCACCGTGCCGGCACTGAGCATGTCCATCTGCCCGAAGGCGCTGTCGGGCGGGAAAGCGGCGTCGTAGCTGAAGACCCAACTGGCGGCCTGCGCGGCGCAACGTGCGGCGGCGTCCACCCAGCGGGCTTCCCCGGTTTCTTCGGCGAGAGTGACCAGGCTTTCGAGTAGACCCGCGACCGATTCACTGTCGGGACACTGTGCGATTTCGCCGGGTCCGCCGTTGGTGAGCCCCTTGCGCAAATAGTCGCGGTCATAGTGCTCCGCGGCGGCAACGGCCACGCGCAAGCAGTCGTCCGCGCGGTCGGGATACGCGCGGGCGGCGAGCACCAGACCGGCCGGAGCGATGCCGGCGCTCAACGAACCGGACACCAGCAGTTCGCCGGTGTTGTGATCCACGAACTGGCCGAACTGACCACAGGTGCCCCACAAACGCACGAAGGCGTCCGCGCATTTTTGAAAGCCGTCCCTCCAGGAGGGTTTGATCTCTTTTTCGGGCATGGCCGCGAGGGTGGAGAGACCGTAGAACAGCACATCCGCACTTTTGCGGAGAAGATGCCAGGGGGCGGTATCATCGCGGTAATGATCGCCGAACGGGCGGCCTTCATGGATTACCCCGTAATAGAATCCCGAAGGCGCCTGGCCGTGTGTGAATAGAAAATCGAAATTGCGCCGCACCCGCTCTTTGGAGCGTTCGTCACCCCGCAGGTACAGGGAGTGGGTGTGGATCATGCCGCCCACCCAGCCCGTCTGCCAGTCCTGATGCATGGAGCGGCTGCGCATGGGTTCGACCCCCACCGAGTAGTAGCCCCCGTCCTCCACCCAGTTCTCGCGGTTGAATTTCTCCTCCAGGATCTCCCAGGCCGCGGACAACGGAAAATCGCAGCGCCGGCGGGGCGGGGGCACCATGGTGTTGCGGAGCGGGATCAGGGTCTCGTACAAATCCTGTATCGAGTCGCAGGGCTGATCGACACAGAGCATGGAAATTTCGATCCGTTCGCCCGCGCGCAGATCCGCCGGCTGATCCGGGGAGGGGCCCTGGTCATTGGTCATGGTATAGGCCGCCTCGCGGACGCAGGGGGAGCTGATCCGCAGCCGGGCTTCACTCCGGTCCCCGTTTTCTTCGAGGGTGTAGCCGAAACATCCGAGGGTGTTCCGCTCCGGGGTGAGGATCCACACGCAGCGTTTTTGATCCGGGAACCAAAAGCCGATGCCGGGCACGGCGGGGTCGATGGAGGGAATTTCGAAGCGGGAGGGACCGGGTTCGGCGGACAGTCGCGGCACACGGCTGATGCGCGGACGTTGATCGGGATCGTCGGCTGTGCGCAGGGGAGGCAGCGGAGGATACCTGTCCGGGATGACGGGAAAGCGGTTGCCGTTGACGATGGCGCCGGGCGATAACACATACACGTCCTCCGACCAGTCCGGAAAATGAAGATCCAGGCTCAGGGACACCTGGCGGGCTTCGCCCTCCGTCACTTCCGCCTCCAGACGGTACTGCCGTTGATGGATCGCCGGAGAGGTTTCCTCCAAACGGAAGCGCCAAAGGGCCTCCGACTGCTTCAAATCACCCTCCGGCAAGGGGAGGAGCTGCGAATGAATTCGGAGGGTCCGGCGGTGGGAATGCAGATGTGCGGAAAGATGTTTTGTTTGCATGGGGCGCTCGAATCGGGGAACGTTGAAGGATATAAAAACGGGAGTTCTGTTCATAACAGACCCGGAGATTCTGAACAAGCGTCCATCGAGGTTAACAAGTAAAATTATTAAAGGCTTGCCCTGGGCATATCTCTTGGTATCTTTCATTTCACCGTATGAAGGTATTACCTCTAATATTTGTGCTCACCTCCGCCATGACCGCCATTTCCAGTGCCAAAGACCTCCATCCGCTTTCTTCGGAAACCGGCCCCGTGCTTCGTATTGGCGACAGGGTGACCGGGAAGATCGACGAACGCATTTTCGGGCAGTTTTTGGAGCGCCCGTCCTGGGGCGGCGAAACTGGCCCAGAGGCTGTTGTCGATGACGGGGGCAACCTGCCGCAGGAGGTGATGGAGATGCTGGCCGGGCTTCGTCCGCCGGTGATCCGTTTTCCAGGGGGCACGGATGTCGACAAAATGAACTGGACGGATATGATCGACAACGCCCCCGACCGGGAGAGTCCGGAGCGGCCGGTTTCCATCGGCGGACACGGGGGCGAGGTCACAAACCTCTTTGGATACGATGAATTTTTCCGGCTGCGGGACACGCTTGATTTTGAAATCATTCTGGTGGGAAATCTGCGGCAGGCGCTATACAAAGAGCGAACCCTTCAAGATGCGGCTCTGCACGAGGCTGGTCTGCTGGCATACGCCCGGGCGGAAGCGGGCGCGGGTCTTCCGGAGGGTATGTCGGACTGGGGGGCAATTCGCGCGCGGAACGGCCGCGCCGAACCGGTTCCGGTCCGCTACTTCATGGTTGGCAACGAGAGCTTTTTTTTCTGGCCGCCGCAAAAACCGGAACAATTCGACGAACTCGGTCTGGCGGATGTGGACGCGGCCTGGGACTGGTTCCGGGAATGTCTGATCGCCTATGGCCGTGCCCTCAAGGCGGTTGATCCCGAGGTGATCCTGATTCTCGACGGCTTCCACGACCCCTTCAATCCCAGGAATGACGTACCCAATGCCGCCCGGCGGGAACTTTACCTCGATCCTGAGATCCGTGCCCTGTACACTTTGCTCGGCGCCCATCACTACGCCCCCATGGGTTTCCACGGTTCGCGACTCAAGGGGGAGGGCATTCCCCCCGCCGACATGACCGATGTGCAAATCTGGTACGGACTCCTTGCGGCTCCCGGACTTTTTGATGAAAAAGGTCAAAACATCGCTGTTGGCGACACCTACGATGAAATGTTGGAGGCGGGGTATCGCATTTCTTTCACGGAATGGAATTTCAATGCCTGGAATGAATCCCGGGTACTGGAGGAGCGTCCCTTCCGGATCGAAGTCCCCGCCCGGCTCGCGACCGCAGGTTTTCTGCACGGCATCCTGCGGCACGGCGATGATGTGGCTTTGGCAACGCAGTCCATGCTGCTTGGAACGAGCTGGAACATCACCGCAATCCGCGCCGACACCAAAGGCGAGCAGCCGCCGTATTGGCTGCCCCAGGGGCAGGTCGCCCGTTTTTACCGTCACCTTACCGGATCTAAACTGGTGGAAAGCACCCTCGAAAATCCGCCTCTTTTCGAACATCCGGCCCAACTCACCCCCTGGTGGCCTGCGGCGGAAGCCATCGGGCTGCTGGACGTGGTGGTGACCCGTGGTGAAGGGACACTTTATATCCATGTCATCAACCGGAGTCTGGATCAGAGTTTCCCACTAGAGGTAGACCTTCCCTCCGAATTTCAAAACGGCCGGGCGACGCAACACCTGCTTCAAACCGATCCGGATCTGCCCTTTGAACGGGACAGTACCGTACCCGTGCAGAGACCTTGGAGCGGTGACTTTGTTCCGGGCACTTCGATTAGGCTTCCGCCCCATTCCCTGTGCATTCTTGAAATCACCAAGCCCGGCGAAGCGAAGCAATAACATGAAACTCCACGTCTCCCCCCTCGGTAACGACTCTTGGTCCGGCCGGTATCCCGATCCCGCCCCGGACGGCGATGACGGTCCGTTGAAAACAATCGGCAAGGCGCAACGTCTGCTCAGCGACGCCGGCCGTCCCCATCACAAAGATCCGGAGTTTGCCCGCAGTGCCGCGCAGGGCAACAGCCCCGCCACGATGGTGCTGCGGGAGGGACGGTACCTGCTGGAAGAGCCCTTGACCTTCCGCGCCACGGACCGGCGACCGCTCACGATCGCGGCGGCGGAGGGCGAAACCGCCCGCATCAGCGGCGGATGCCGATTGACCGGCTGGAAAGAGACTGCGCATCAGGGACACCGCTCTTGGGAACTGGATCTGCCCGAGGTGCGGGCGGGTCTTTGGTCTTTCGATCAACTGTGGGTCAACGACCGCCGCGCGGAACGTCCGCGTTTTCCCGAAACCGGCACCTGCCGCATTGAGGACGCCTTTCTCAACGGCCAAAGCTGGGGGGGCAGGGGCAGTGACCGTTTCATTGCCAAAGCGGGTGACTTCCAGCCGTTTCACAACCTGGGCGATGTCGAGGTGGTGGTGCTGCATTTTTGGATTGAGGAACGCATGCCCGTGGAAAGCTACGATCCCGAATCGCGCCTGGTGGTCAGTCGGTATATCAGCCACGCTCCGCTGAGCTGGAGTTTTGGCACCACCCCGGCGCCGTACTACATCGACAATGTCTACGAAGCGTTCCGCAAACCCGGTCAATGGTATTTGGACCGACCCGCCGGACGGCTCATGTACCTGCCGCGAGAGGGGGAGCAACTTGACAGCGCCGAGATTTTCGCGCCGGTGCTGGAGCAGTTGGTGGTCATCGAAGGCGATCCCGAAAAAGGCCACTATGTCGAGAATTTGAATTTCGAGGGCATCACCTTTGAGCACACCACCTCTCCGCGCCCCCAAATCGTGGACGTTCCCGGAGGCGGTCCCCAGCACGAACCTCTTCCGCCCCGCGACAAGCCGCGCGCCGCCGCGCCCCAGGCCGCCTATCATGTGCCCGGCGCCCTTGTCGCCTCCGGCGTGCGGCAGAGCGGATTCCGGCACTGCGTGTTTAAGCATCTCGGCGGCTACGGACTCGATTTCGGCTGTGGCTGCAGCCACATCGAATTCGTTCACAACGAAATCACCGACACCGGCGCCGGCGGCGTCAAAATCGGCGGCGGCAAAGTCGAGGATCCCCTCTGGCAGCGGACCGGATTTTTCCGCATCACCGACAACCATGTGCATGCGGGCGGACAAATCCACCATTGCGGCACCGGCATCCAGCTCCGTCACGCCGGAGACTGTCTGGTGGCCCACAATCATATTCACGATTACTACTATTCCGCCATCTCCGTGGGCTGGACCTGGGGATATCATCCCACCGTCTCCCACAACAACCTCATCGAATTCAACCATATCCACGACATCGGCAAAGGACTTCTCAGCGACATGGGCGGGATTTACCTGCTCGGGGTGGCCCCCGGCACCGTGGTGCGCAACAACCTCATTCATGGTGTCCGCTCCGCCCACTACGGCGGCTGGGGCATCTATCCCGACGAAGGCAGTTCTCATTTGCTGATCGAAAACAACCTTTGTTACGATACCCAATGTCCGCCGTTTCATCAGCATTTCGGACGTGAAAACATCGTGCGCAACAACATTTTCGCCTTCGGATGCGAGGCGGTGTTCGCGTTTTCCCGCAGCGAAGCCTGCCGGGGGCTTTCGGTGTACCACAACATTTTTCTCGGCAAGGGCGTCCCCATGTTCACCAGCGGCTACGCGAACAATTTTGGGCGGGACCGTCACGCCTTTGGCAGCGACCTCAACCTCTTCTGGGATCTGGAAGGCGTTCCGGTTCTCTGCCGCGAAAAAGCCCACACCACCGCTGCGCTCGACAACGAAAGCGTCGATTTCGCCACTTGGCAATCATACGGCTTCGATCTGCACAGCGTGATCGCCGACCCCGGTTTCGCCGATCCCGAATCCGGCGACTTCACCCTGCCGGAGGATTCCCCCGCTTTCGACATCGGCTTTAAAGCGTTGGATGTATCCAAGGTGGGAATTCGTCCGGCCCAACCCGAACCCTCCGAACCCACAAAGTCCTGAACCCTTTATGAACACCCTTCCCGAAACCGATGCCGCCGTCTGGGTGGAAACCACTCTGGCCTCCATGAGCCTGTCCGAAAAAATCGGGCATTTGATGTGTCCCTCCCTCGGCAACCGCAGCGAAGCCGAGTTGGCGGCGATTCTGGAGAAAATTCCCCTGGGGTCGGCGTTTTTCAGCGATTGGGATTCCGAGGCCGCCGGGCGCGGCATTGACATCCTGCAAAAGCATTCGCGCATTCCCGTGCTGATTGCCGCCGACATGGAGGCCGGGGCCGGATTCGGGACGGTTTTTCCGAACGCAATGGGCTGCAGCGCGGCGGGGGCGGAGGAGGCCATGTACGAGCGGGGGCGGATCACCGCCCGGGAGGCGCGCTCGGCCGGGTTTCACTGGTCTTTCGCTCCGTGCGTGGATATCAATTACAATTTCCGCAACGTCGAGACCGGACTGCGGTCCTGGGGCGACACGCCCGAGCAGGTCATGCGCATGGTCCTGCCGCTGATTCGCGGGATGCAGGAGGGGGGACTCCTCGCCGCCACCGCCAAGCATTTCCCGGGCACGGGCGTGGACGACCGCGATCAACATCTCTGCACCGCCGTGAACCCTCTCAAGGTCGGGGACTGGATGGACACTTACGGAAAAGTGTGGTCCGCCTGCTTTGAGGCCGGGGTGATGTCGGTGATGCCCGGCCATATTTCCCTGCCGGACTGGGAAGGGCTTGGCCACGCGCCCGCGGAGGCGATGCCCGCCACCTTGAACGCCGCCCTTCAGAAAGACCTGCTCCGCGACAAACTTGGTTTTGACGGCGTGATCGTGTCCGACGCCGGGGTGATGATCGGCTGTTCCAGCCGCATCCCCGCCGAGCACATGATGTTGCGCAATTTGCAGACCGGCGGGGATGTGTTTCTGTTTCCCGACCTGGAACGGGATTTCGACCGCATGCTCCGGGCCGTCGAAGAAGGGGAACTGACCGAGTCGCGGATCGATGAATCCGTGCGCCGCGTCCTGCACATGAAGCACCGTCTGGGGCTGCATCGGTCCGTCCGGTGTGACCCGCCCGACGAAGCCGCGAAGGCCGGGGCCGCCGAACGGGTCCGGAACATCAGTGAGAACAGCGTCACCCTCCTCCGCAATGACGGCACCCTGCCGATTCAATTGCCGAAAAACGCCCGCGTGCTCACGGTGACGATCAAAAACAACACCGATGTCCGGGAGCCCCACCGCTGTCCGCCCCTCGACATTGTCGACGAGGAATTGCGGGCCCGCGGGCATGAGGTCGATCACTGGGACACCCCCGAACACAGTGCTTTGAAACAGGCGGTGGAGGCGTACGACTGGATTTTCATCAACCTGCACAATCCCATGCATTCCATGATCGGCAACATGCGGTTGATTCATCGCATGGCCATGTGTTTCTGGGAGGCATTTTGGGTCGGCCACCCCAAGGTCACCTGGACCAGTTTTGCCAATCCCTACCACCTTTACGAATTCCCCCACTGGCCGAACATGGTGCTGACCTGGGGGCACAGCCCGTGGAGTCAGCGCGCGGTGGTCAAGGTCTGGCTGGGTGAAATGGAGGCCAAGGGGCGGTGCCCGGTGGCCATGCCTCCCGAAGCGGGCCCCTGCGAAAACCTTCAACGCTAATTCCAACCTCATTGTATAGAGCCATCCCATGATAACTTTCAGTCTTCCTGCCCCCGACATTTCCAAATCCCTCCGCAAGCCCTGGGCGAACTGCATCGCCGTGGGTCATGCCGCCGAATTGCTCCGGGAGGATGTGCTCGCCCACCTCGAAACCGCCCAGAAGGCGGTGGGCTGGCGCTATCTTCGCTTCCATGCGGTGTTTTCGGATCAGATGAACTGCGTGACCCGCATGGAGGATGGCACGCTGCGGTTTCAGTGGAATCACCTCGACAAGGTCTATGACCGGATTCTGGGCATGGGCCTGAAACCTTTCGTGGAACTCAACCCCATGCCCACGGTTCTGGCCAGCACGGAGCAAACGATTTTCGCGTTCAAGATGAACGTCAGTCCGCCCGCCGACTATGGCGAATGGGGGCAGTTGGTGGAGGCCTTTACGCGCCATTGCGTGGACCGCTACGGACGGACCGAAGTGCGGAGCTGGTATTTCGAGGTGTGGAACGAACCCAACCTTCCCGGATTCTGGGGGGGAAGCCAGGCGGATTACTGGAAGCTCTATGAAACTTCCGCCCAAGCAGTGAAAGGCGTCGATCCGCAACTCCGCATCGGCGGACCCGCCAGCGCGGCCGCCGCCTGGGTCGGGGAAATGATTGCCCACTGTCACAGCCGGGGGATACCCCTCGACTTTGTTTCCACCCACCGCTATCCGCAGGATGAATACTCCGCCCAGCCCGACAGCAGCCTGCATACCCACGCCCGCGGGCACTTCTTCGGGGACGAAGTCAAACGCATTCACGACCTCGTCCGCGCCTCCGTCATGCCGGATCTTGAAATCCACTGGACGGAATGGAACACCCAGTCCGCCACGGACAACATTCCGGTTACCTGGTCGGCGAACCGCTTTGTCGACAGTTCCTTTGCGGGTTCTTTCATTGTGAAACACTGCCTGGAACTCGACGAATTTTCCGACAGCTTCGCCTGGTGGGTGGTCAGCGATGTGTTTGAAGAACCCGGCTTTCAGCAGGCTCCTTTTTCCTGCACTTATGGACTGATTACGGTCGACGGCATCCCCAAGTCGAGTTTCCACGCGTTTCGATTTCTCGCCAAGCTGCGGGGGAATTCGCTGAGTGTGGCAGGCGGGGACACGCCGCCTGATGGCTGTGGCGTTTACGCCTGTGAAGAGGCCGGGGTCCTCCGCGGACTCGCCTGGAATCATCCGCCGCTGGAAGCCGCCGACAAGCCGGACTGGAACGCAGACATTGACCTGCCTTGGCAGGAGGTTGCGGGGGAACCGGCCCTGACCACGGCCACCGTGAAACCCGGCGCGGGCAGTGCCTGGGAGAGCTGGTGCGCGATGGGGCGGCCTCACGGAGTTTCCGAATCAGAGCTGGACCTGCTCCGGGCCCATGCCGAACCGGAATGGGAGGCGCATCGTCCCCCGTATTCCGACGGACGAACCCGCTTTGGTCTCCAGCTCGAACCCTATACGTTCCTGTATTTCGAATGCCGCCCCGCCTGGATCACAGCCCACGGAAAAGGTGCCGCCATCGACGCGAACCTCGCCGTGCTCGAAAAGCAACTCATGGTGTGACACATACACACACCGGTAATTTAACAAGTAAAATACAATTCCGCTTTACGTGAAGTGAGGCGATGGGTAGGGTGTATAGATGAAGAGGACTTCAGAATATTGTTAAACACCCCTATGAACCCTATGATACACCAAACGCCGATTTCCGCCGATTTGCGATTCCGACTTTTCCGGGGCGCTGCAACTGTGCTCACGTTTTTTTCGGGACTGATGGTTTGTTTTGTTCTTTTCTCACCGGCACGGGCCGGCGAGGCGGCCTGGTCGGGCCGGAATTTCCCGGCGTTTCCCTCGCCGGTGAACCCGGAGGCCTTTGTCGTGGAGGGGACGACGGAAATCAGGTGGATGCCGGAGGCGTATGTGTACCGGGCGGGGACCTCGACGTTTTACATCGATTACGACGAAGGGGATGACTCCGCCGACGGCCGCAGTCCGGAGACCGCCTGGAAGCACCATCCTTGGGATGTGAACGCCACCGGCAATTCCGCGGGGACCGAGGGCGTTCACACCTATGTGTTCAAAGGCGGGGTCACCTATCGGGGCGCGCTGAAAGGGCGGGAGTCCGGCACCCCGGAAGAACCGATCCGGCTGACCCGCGATCCGTCCTGGGGCGAGGGACCGGCCACGCTTTCCGGGTCGGTTTTGCTCCGGGACTGGGAACGGGTGAGCGACGAAGAGGCTTTGGCGGCGGGGATTCCGGAGGTTTCCCATGGAAAAGTATGGTCCGTGACCCTGGATGGAGATTTCGCCCCGTGGGCGGGATGGATTCCGGGAGCGGACGGCGGCCGGGAGCGGGTCCCCTTGGCGCGCTGGCCCAACTGGGAGATCGAACATCCCTACAATCATTTCACCCAGTGGTTCCGGGTGGAGGAAGCCGACAGCGAGCGCGGCAGCCGTTGGCCGCGGACCAAAATTTCCGCCGAGGTGCTGAAAGGCTTTGAACCGGACGCGTTTGACGGCGCGACGATCTGGATCAATCATGTGAGTCCCGGAGGCAACATTGCCATTATCGGGCCGTTTCCGGGCGATATTCACCGTTACAACCCGGAGGAGGGCAGTCTGATGATTCCCCTCACGCATCCGAACCGATATCCGCAAATTCAAAGCCCGTTTTTTCTCGAAAATCTGCCCCGGTTTCTCGATATCGACGGGGAATGGACTTTTGTGCCCGATACCCGGAAAGTGTATCTCCGGATGCCCGGGGACCGGGACCCGAATGAGACCGGTTTTGAAGTGGCGCGTCACAAGGTGGTGCTCGATTTGGTGGACCCGCATCATGTCGAGGTGTCGGGTTTGCATTTCACCGGTGGCAATGTGGGGAATTTGCACCGGGCGGCCCGCGGAGTCGAAGAGCGGGACGACTTATACAGCCGCCCCGAAGGTTTCGCCCAAATGCCTGCGGTTCGCTTGAGGGGTGATACCCGTAATGTTCACCTGCGCCATTTGATCATCCATGACAGCGCGGGTGGCGGCATTGCCAACTTTATTCACGCCCCGGAAGATGTCATTGACGGGGTGACGGTCTCGGACAGCGAGTTGTTCAATCTCGACAATGACGGGATCTATTTTCACCACCATGCGGGACCGGTCGGGTTTCCGAACGGACGCATTCTCAATCTGGATATTCTCCGTAACCGCATTGAAAACATCGGACTTCGCTCGAGTTCGGTGCAGGGGGGGCGCGGCATCAACGTCAACAACATGGAAGTCGGCGAAATCGCCGGCAACGTGATTCACCGCGTGGCCGCCATGGGCATCAATGTCGTGGGGGCGCGGGGGCCTCTGAACCGGATTCTAATTCACGGAAACCAGGTTTCTGAGGGTCTGTTGCACAAAAACGACTTTGGCAATATCGAGTTCTGGGGGCATGGTCCGGTGTATGTCTACAACAATGTCACATTTGATCCGGTTGGTTTTTTCGCCAACCTGGGCGCCTACCACAAAGGCGAGGCGATTTATTTTGACCACGGCATCAAAGGCTTTGTGTTCAACAACATCGGCTGGTCCCGGAATTGGCCGGACGCCCGGCACGGGGTGATGGGACAATCCTTCTTCAAAGAGGTGCGCAACCGCTGGAATCAGGCCTTTCACAACACCGCCTACAATTTCCGGGTGATGCAGGCCATGGAGGGTGTCCACGGGGACCAGCAGCATTATCTCTCCAACCTGTTTATTCAGCGTCACGTGTCCACCTCTTTTTTCAATCATTGGGGACTGAATGACGCGCAGGGCATCGGTTATGCGCGCAATGTGTTGTCCGGACCGCACGGCGCGGTGTTCAGCCACGGGCGGGGGGAACAGTATCAGCGTCCCGAGGACTTCCAGGCCCACATTGAGACCCTGGAAAATCACGTGTCCACGGAGACGGCGGCGGTGGGCAGCGAAGCGCTGCCGGTAATCGATCCGGAGGCGCGGGATTTCCGCCTGACAGACGACTCCGCCGCCATCGACATGGGGTCACGGGTGTTTGTTCCCTGGAGTCTCTACGGCAATGTGGGCGAATGGTTTTTCCGGCATGAACCCCGCGACCCCAACACCGTGCTGGCCTATGACCTGCTTGGACAGTCCATGTTTCCCCGCAGCGCGGTGCCGGAGGGAATTCCCGATAACGAACTGGAGGGCGAAGGGTTTACCGCCGAAGATTACGTCCCCGGGATTCTGGAAGACTGGAATCATGGCGCCCTGGTGTTTGACGGCGAAAAGACGATGCGGATTCCCCAGGAGCGTCTGGTGAAAGACATGGTGACGGAACGCCGCAACCGGGACCCTCTGGTGACGGACGGCAGGGAACGCCTCACGGTTCGCATGACCGACAATAATTTTCTTGTTGAGGCGGTGCTCCGGACGGAACCCGGTGTCGGCGGCGGGGTCATTGCGGGCAAAATGGAGAACGGCACCGGCTATCAGTTCGGGTTGGATGAATCCGGGCGTTTGCTGCTGCGGATGGGGGTCGGGGACGGGAACCGGTCTGTCCACACTTCCGAATCCGCCGTTCACGACGGCCGCTGGCATCATGTCATCGCGGAAGTGGACCGGGCGGAGTCCACGGTGCGCTTTTATCTGAACGGGGACGAAGTGCCCGTTTCGGTGGAAGGGCAGGCGCCCGCCCCGGACGTTTCCCTCGACAACGAGGCCGATTTTGTCGTCGGCGAGGGTTTCCGGGGGGCTCTGGACTATCTGCGGGTGAGCCGGGGGACCCTGGCCGACGCGCGCACCGACATCGACGAGTTGATGAGCTGGCAGTTTAACGGACCCCATCTGCATGATTTCCTCGGGCGGCCCCCCACGGGCGGGGTGCGGGATGCCGGGGCGCTGGAGCACCCGACCGTGTCCGGCCTTCAGGACGTGGAGCCCTTGAGTTACGACTGGGGGGTTGAGGACGTGCCCTGGCACACCCGAATGCTGGGCGAGGTCTGGAAGGCCCGCATGATCACCCCGCTTCCCCCTGCAAACCATCCCCAGTCGGGGCATACGGACCCCGGCATCACCGGGGAGGCCCTGGCGGCGGTGCGGCCGGAAGTGGACGATGCGGAATGGGACGATTATGCGCCGATCCCGAACATCATGTGGGACGGTTATGAAGGGACGGACGGCGAGGCGGTGTTCCGTCAGGTCTTTGAGGTTCCCGAGGAATGGGCCGGTCAGGATTTGGTGCTGTCGCTGGGCGCGGTGGATGATTTTGACGACACCTTTTGGAACGGACAACCTGTCGGAAGCACCACCATCGACACCCCCGGGTTCTGGCAGTTTCCCAGAGTCTATACGATTCTCGGCGAACAGGTGGAGGCGGGCCCCGCCGTGATCGGGGTGCGGGTGTTCGACCGCTACGGCAGCGGCGGATTCAGCGCCATGCGCGAGGAGATGTTTATCCGGCTTAAGGATGTGGAAACCGCCGAGGGCGTGATTCAGGAGGAGGACGGCTGGCTGACGGGTGCGGCCCGCAATGTGCGTTCCTTCAATTGGGGCGCGATCTCGGTTCCCCTTCAGGCCGGAGCGGGAGACCGCATCACCGCGCAAATCAGTTTCGGGGTGGAGACGCTCCAGGGCACACCGGAGCCGATTCATCTGCGGGTGAAGGTTTACGCGGACGGAGAAAACCTCGCCGTCGACACCGACCCGGAACTGCACCGGGTCACGCCAATGGACCCCAGTCCCTATTCCTTTGGAATCGAATTGCCGGAGCTTCCCGGCGCGGAGGAAGTGAAGGCGGTCTTTCATGTTTTCCCCGGCGGGTCGCCGGAGCAGCCGTATATGACCGGTGAGGCGGTTATTCGAATGGAGAAGTGATGAACCTTTTGACGCATATTGTGTATACTGTGAGGTACCCATGAAAAAGACTTCCCGTTCCGGTTCCGCACTCTTGGTCACTATCCTGGTGGTCAGTCTTTTGCTGGTGGTCACGCTCGCGATGGTGGCGGTAGTGCGTATGGAATTGCGTACAGTTTCAACTCATCATGATCACCTCATCGCCCGTGCAAACGCCAAACTGGGCGCGGAGATAGCCATCGCCCGCCTGCAGGAGCTGGCGGGACGGGACGGACGGATCACGGCGACCTCCGCTCTGTACAACACGGCCCTGGGGCAGGATCGATGGACAGGGGTCTGGGATGCCTCAACAGAGGACTTTTTAGGGTGGCTGGTTTCCGGTGAAAATATGAACCCCGCGGTTTCTGCGGGGGACGGGCCGGATGCCCCCCCCGTTTGGCTGGTGGACCGGGGCAACCGGAACACGTACGGTGTGGTGGTACAATCGGTGTCGACCGGGACGGGTCGGTATGCCTTTTGGGTCAGCGATGAAAACACCAAGGCGGGTTTGCCGCCGGCGGGTACGAAGCCTATGATCGAATTTCCGCAGAGGCGTGGTTTGGCATGGGGAGGGTGGGGAAGCGTGGCCGATCCCGCCGAGGAGGGAAGGCTTCGAATTGCCGCCCAGCGCGGCACGCTATCCCCCGCCATGCCTTTGTTGGATGACTTGGGAATGGGGACGGAGGTGATGGACAGTGCCGAGGGACGGGAAAGACTTCAACGTATGGTTTCCGAAGCGCAAATCCCTCTGTTAGGTGGTAATCTCACTCCCGGGCAGGATTGGTTCCATGACCTGACTTTGTATTCCCGCAGCTTACTGGTGGATGTTCCCCGTGACAGCCTGCGATACGATTTCACGGCCCGGCAAGTTCCCTCTGGTATCGGCTATCCCGGAAATGGCCGGGTCCAGGGAGGCGCGCTGTTTACAGCCTGGTCTCAAAAAGGAGGCTGGTTAACCGCTCCTGTGGACGGGGGGGCGGTTTTTACCCGGATCACGCCTTCCGAACATTTACTGACGGAGGTCTCCATCCGATTTTCTGTTTTCGCATTGCCTCCCGAAGGCGGAGAGACTGAAACCCCTTTGGTGGTCCGGTACCAAGTCCAGGCCGAAACATGGAATTCTTCCCACATGCAGTTTGGCTTCCACACCCAAAGTAACGCACTGGCACTGCGGTTCCGGGGGTTGCCACCCTTGAGGGTGTCAGGAGTGGATGGGAATGGAATTCCTTTTTCGCTTCCCCCCATTAACCTGGAACATTTGGTTAGCCGGGTGGACGGTTCGGAGGATGTTGAAGTCGCCCATCTTATTCCTTTTAATCCGCAATCGCCGTTTTTCGGAACGTTGCTTTACCGGTCGGGCGAGATCCGCCTTGCTGTCTCCGCCGATGGCGGCAACGACCTCACCACTTGGAATCGGGAGCGGGGAGGAAAGCTTCGGCGGGTCTTTCCGGTTCGTGACAGCGAGCTGGGCGCGGCAGGCTGGATCGAACATGTTTTTGAGGACCGTATGGTTCCAACCACCGCATCCAGTCTGAACGTCGCCCTGGAAGGAACCGACACGATGAAAGTCTACGTGAGCACAGGTCAAAATTTAAATCCCGGCAGTGATTTATTTTTTAACAATCCTGATGACCTTGCCACGGTCATTCAGGAATTCCAGCCCCAACCGAGCTTTCAGGGAGGCGACATCGATAAACCGCGGGATGACGAATCCTTCGTCTTTGGATTCGGGGTGGAATTGAGGAAGAACCTGTCGGAACTCCTTCAAGTTCAGGGTATTCGCAAGTCTGAGTACCCCCCGGAAATGTTTGAACCGCTTGGTGCTGCGGACACATACTCCCCTGATCCGTTTGAAAACCGTGCCGGGATTTTTCAGACCACTGATGGACGTGATTATTTTTATCGAACCTCCCAGGGTGTGTCCATTTTTGACGGGTACGTGGATTTTCCTGTTTCAGTCGGAGGCTTGCGGAACATCGAACTTGTGCGGGATCAACGGATTGGGAGTCCGTGGCCAATCGACGAAGCGGATCAGGGTGTACCTTCAGACAACTGGGTGTTTGACCGCGGCTTCTACTCCACACTGCCTGAGCGGAATGCTGATACCCCGTCTCCTCATGTTTATTATACCGAGCAGCTGAAGGGGAGGCGACTTGCCAATTCATACCTTGAACTTTATGAGGATGAAAATCTGCCACTGGCTCCGGAACACGCCCGCATGCAAAATATTTCACTGGGTCTGGGAGATCCGAGGGAGGCGGCTCTGCATCTCTGGGTTCAGCATGGATTCAATCTGAACAGCCTGAATGTTCGGGCCTGGGAAAGTCTCTTCCGGGCGCACCGACTTTCCGATTGGACCTTCGCGGAGGGTCAAATGGATTTGGATGCGGTGTTTTTCCGTTTCCCCGGCTCGGCTCAGAATGCCGAGGAGGTCTACTATGAACAGGAACTGCGGAACTTGGATGAGGAGGGAATACGTCAAATGGCGTTCCGGCAGCCCTTTCGCGGGCTGCTGACCGAAGGCGGGGTCAACGAGCCCCGGCTATTGGCGGAGCGGTTGGTGGCCCGATTGCGGGCCCGCAGCCGGCCACTGTTCTCCGTTCAGGAGTTTGTGGACGAGGGAATCCTGGCGGATTTACTGGACCCGGACAAACCTGGTGCGGTCAGCAGCATTAATCAGGTGTTTGCGGACTATAAACAAGCCCCCATTTACCTCTCCCAAGCGGATATCATGGAGGCCCTGGCGCCTCTGGCTACCGTTCGGGGCGACACCTTCGTGGTAAGGGGATATGGTCAAAGCGGCCCGTCCCCGGATTCCAGGGGTGCGAGAGCCTATTGTGAAGTCATTGTTCAGCGCATACCCACCCCTATGGAGGTGCCGGCCGGATTGGAAACCTTGGAGGATTTCAGGAACATTAAACGCACGCAGTGGCACAACCTGTCCGCCGCCGGTCATCCCTTCGGCCGGCGTTTTAAAGTAATCGGCTTTCGCTGGTTGTCTGAAGATGAAATTTAAGGAACATCCATGATTTTTAAGTTAAACGTTTTTCTGTTGATATTTGGTGGTTTGGCCTGGCTGCCTGCACCCGTCCGGTTGGCGGCCCAACAGTTGGATGGAGAAAATATCGCGGAGTTCACCTTCACCACCGCTTTGGTGAGTCGGTCACCCGGCCAACTTTTTTATCGGCCTGATGCGGAGGAGGATCTTGTTCCGGTGAAGTTCAACCGCATCTATCGATCCGAACTCTACACGTACAAGGGGCCGATTCCTCTGCGGTTTTACCGGGAGTCGGGCCGGGATGACCAGGGAAATCCCCAATACGAAGTCGTCGCGTCTGTCTCCGGCATGACCGGCGGATCCCGTTGGCTGTTGTTGTTTGATCGTCCACGCGGCTCTGAAAGTTGGCGGGTGGATGTGATTCCAGATGATATAATAAATTTACCCGTGAACACCTTGGCGGTTTATAACACCACTTCGGAGCCATTGGCGGCGATGGTGGGGGACCGTGTGATCCCCCTGCCGGTTGGAATGAGCCGGCCGGTGGATATTAGCAGGTTTCAGGAACAGCACAAGATCCTGCAAACGACTGTGGAGGTGTCGGACATGGTCTATGAAACCCGTGAAGTGGAGACGGTGAACCGCGCGGTCACCCTCATCGTCGTTTATCAAACCCCGGAACAGGTCCACCGCCTGTATGAATCCAGTCAGATGGTGTCGCCCGGGCATCGGTATCTGATGCTGTTCCTGCCCCCGATTGCCGAAGGCTCCACCCGTTTCCGCAGCAAGATGTTGAGCGAGAGAGTTGAGGAACCGCAACCTTGAAAATTCATGACCGATAAGCACCTCCAGAGGGGCGCCTGGGAATGGACGTCCACATATCCGGACGGCTCCCGCGGTCCGGCGGCGTCACGGCTGGCCGATGCCCTGGCACCGGTTCCGTTGCCTTGGGTCCGTTGTTCGCGTTGGCCCCGCGCATGGACTGTGTTCGCGACGGAGGAACCCAGGCGGATTCTGCGCGCCTGCGGGCTGAAATACGCGGTTGAGGCGCCCCCCCACACGGATCACATCCCGGAAGAACTGGAGCATTCGGGCAGAACCTGGCGGCGGCGGGTGTTGGAGGCGGATGAGCGGGGCGTTTTGGATCTTGCCGACGCGTTTGGACAGGCGTTTGACGGACGGACGGCGTTTCTTTATGCGGAACTTCCGTTGGACGCGCCTGTGGAGCTCCGGGTGCACGCCGGCGCGGATTACCGAATGGAATGGTGGATCGACGGGCAACGAGGTTATGACACTTTGAAAGGCGGTAACGGTTCGCCGGTGACGGGCAGATCGCATGCGTTTGATCTGAACCTGGAGGCGGGCCGTCATTTGTTCATGGTTCGGGTGGTGAGCGGGAGCGGAGGATGGGGTTTTGCCAGTGAAGCTTTGCAGCGGGTCGGCGGGGAGCTGTCGGAGTCTTTCGGTCTGGAGGCGCGACGGCGTTTTGTGGTGGAGGATCCGGAGCAGCTCATCTCCCTGACCCTGGAAGACGGGAACGATCCCGGACTTCGCCTGAACGGCGAACCTGTTCCTGTTCCCTTGCCAGGAATGCGTTACCGGGATATCCCCGGCATCCCGGTCTCGTGTCTGCGTCCGGGAGAAAATCTATTGAGCCGTTCGTGGCGTCCGGAAGAGGTGTGGCAAGTGCGGGAGGACTTGGCGCTTGAAGTGTTCTCCGCGACCGCCGCCGGGGAGCTGCCCCGCGTTTCCGGCACACCCCGGGGCGTCGGGCCGCGGGAGGTTTGTCTGCAAACCGCGCCGGTGTTGGGATGGGCCACAGCGTCAAGCCTTACCATGGCCTGCCGCACCAACGCCCCGGTGTCCCTTCACGTGGACATCGACGGACATCGCCATCACTCCGCCACCGGCCTGGTTCATCATTTTGTTTGCGACGGTTTGCAGGGCGGAACCGACTATGCCTACCGGGTGAGTTGGACGGATGACTCCGGTGACGAGACGGTCTTGTTCAAGGGACAGGCCAAAACCCTGCCGGAGGGTGCGGATCATTTTTTTGTGTTCATGGGAGACGTGTATCCGTTTGACGACACCTGGGAACGGGTCTCCGGGGCGGTGGTTGACGAGGGGCCGGACGCGGTTTTTTTCAGTGGCGACATGGTCTTGGACGGCAGTCAGGATGCGGAATGGGACGAGGGATTTTTTCATCCGGCTCAAACGCTGTTGGCCTCCGTTCCGTTCTACGCGGTCATTGGCAACCATGAAAACAACGGTGCCTTGTTTGATCAACTTTTTCTCACCCCCGAAGTTCGAAACTGGGAACAACGCATCGGCGCCATGAACATCATCGGGATTGACGGCACCCGGGACTGGACTCCGGGAGGCGCGGATCACGAGTGGCTGGAGGAGGTGCTGCGCTCCAGCGATGCGCCCTTTGTGTTTCTCATGACCCACTATCCGCCCTTTTCCTCCGGCGGACACGGGCGGGTGGATGAGGCGGGCCGTCCCAAGGAGGAGCCGATCCGGCAGGCGCGGGATTTTCTGATGCCGTTGCTGACCCGGCACGCGGTGACCGCCGTGGTGAGCGGACATGATCACTTTTACGAGCGCTCCGAACTTCCGGGCGGGGTCACCGGACTGGTCTCCGCCGGTGCGGGCTCCCGTCTGTATTCTAAAACCACCAATCCACTTCAAAATCCCCACTCCGTCTTTTGGCAGAGCGATTACCATTTTTGCCGGGTCCGGGTGAGGCCGGAGACCTGCACGCTGCAAGCGGTTCTGTTGGACGGCAGCGTGATCGATGAGCGCACCTGGGAACCTCGGAATTGCCCGAACGGAAAGCATTGACCCGCGTCGCAATCCCTTTAACGATTCAAACGAAATGGAAAACACAATGACAACACTGACACTTCTTCCTGATTCCCTGGCTGTCGTCCCCATCCTGGTGAACACCGGAGCCGCTTTGTTGCCCGCGGCGGTGGCCGCGCTGGCCAGCGCGGTGGCGCTGATCTTCAAACCGCGCGAACTGTTCCGGGTGTGCAGGGCCAAGCCGCATGTGCCGTTGATTCTTCTGCTGGTTGTGCTGGGGGGATTCGGGCTCATTCGCTGGTTTGCGGGGGGCGAAGACGCGCCGCAGGCGGGCCGTCAGGCGGTCGTGGCCTCCGCGGGGACGGGCAACGCAAGCCAAAGCGACTGGACGCAAGTGGCGCTTCAACTGATTCGCGAGGAGTCGCGGCGCGGCCGGGTTCAGGCCGAAACCGCTCCTGTCGTTGCCGACGCCACCCGGGCGGCGGAACAAAGTTTAATTTACCGCGGGGACTCCACCCGCATCGGATATGACGGAGGCGGGTCCCCCCTCGATCTTTCATTGGACTGGGAATATCATGCCGAGGATTTTTCCATGGTGATTTCCTCGCCGCTTCCGCACGGCGGGCGGGTGTTCGGGGCCTCCACGGTGCTGGATCCTCCCAACACGTTCGGCGCGGTGTTTATGCTGGATGTGGAGACCGGAGAGCGGATCTGGCAGGTGGACACCCTCCCTTCGGGCGATGATTTGAGGGGCTTTTTCAGTTCACCCGCAGTCACCGCCGACGGACGACGCCTGATCATCGGACAGGGCCTGCATGATGACGCGGACTGCGAACTGATCTGCATCGACACCGAAACCGGGGAGATTGTCTGGACCGTCTCCACCCCCATCCATATTGAAAGTTCCCCCGCGATCTCCGGCGACATCGTGGTGGTGGGCGCGGGCGCCATCGAGGTGGGGCCCGACCGGAAACCTGAGGGCCCGGTCGACGGGCGGGGCAATCCGGGTTATGTTTTTGCGGTGCGGATCAGCACCGGCGAGGAACTCTGGCAGTATCAGGTCAACGATCCGGAAAGCTCTCCGGCCATTGACGGAGACGTGGTGTTCATCGGGTCGGGCGTCAACGGCAATGCGGTGGTGGCCCTGCGCCTGAAGGAAACCGATGAGGAGCTGGCCGAACAGGGGCTCGACCGGCTGCTGTGGCGGACGGAAACCCCGTATCCCGCCGTGGGTGCGGTGACGCTGTATGACGATCTGGTTTTGATCGGCTGCGGAAACAGCGATTTCGTGTTTGCCGCCCCCGACCCCGCCGGGCTGGTTCTGGCCCTGGACCGGGAAACCGGGGAGGAGCGGTGGCGTCTGGATCTGCCGGACAGTGTGCTGGGATCCATTGCGGTCCTTGACGGCAAAGCGGTGGCGCCGGTTCGCAGCGGGGAACATGAGGGACGGCGCACGGGCCGGGTCGTGGCCTTTGATCTGGAGCGCAACGGGGAGCTGATCTGGGAGCATTCCCTGCGCCGAAACGCCTTGATGCTCGGAGGTGTTTCCTTGACCCCTTCGCATGTGTACGCGCTGAGTTCGGACGGGTATCTGCTGGTGTTGGATGCCGAAACCGGTGAACTCGTCGAGGAGCATTATGCCAACCAGACCGGCCGTCCCGGGGAACTGGGGCTCACCATCGGCTCTCCGTTTGTGAGCGGCGGACGGGTATTTGTCGGCACCGAAACCGGCGGCTTGCGCGCCTATGAGGGAACGGTGGGACCATGAGCGGGATTTCCGGCACTTCACCCTTTCTGCTGCCGATCCGGCAAAGCCTCGATGCCGCCCTCGTGGGCGGTAAGGCGGTTAATCTCGCGAAAATGCTGAACGCCGGATTTCCGGTTCCAGACGGCTTTGTGTTGACGACCTCGGCCTACCGCCACGCATCCGCCCGAAAAGAAGGGGGGCTGCCCCCGGAACTTGTCGGGGAAATTTCAGCCGTGTATGAGCGGATGGGAAGTCCCGTGGTCGCCGTCCGTTCCTCCGCCACCGCCGAGGACCGCGACGATGCGTCGATGGCCGGGCAATATGAAACGATCCTGAATGTCAGCGGGAAAGAGGCACTGCTGGACGCGGTGGCCCGGTGCTGGGCGAGTTTGGATTCCCCGCGGACGCGGAGTTATTTGGCCCAACTCGGATTGCGGCCCGATCAGGTGGATATGGGGGTGGTGGTGCAGGAGCAGGTCGCGGCCGAAGTGGCCGGCGTGTTGTTCACCGCAAATCCCCGCGGGGCCGTGCGCGCCGGAAACCGCGCCCGGGATGAAATGTTGCTGGAGGCGAGTTGGGGACTCGGGGAAAGCGTGGTCAGCGGCACGGTGCAGCCGGACACCCTGGTCCTGGAGGCGTCCACCGGAAAAATTCTGTCGTCTGTCATTGGAGAAAAGGCCACCCAAATGGCAGCCCTGGGGGGAACCGGGGACATTTCCGATGACATGCGGGGTCGATCCTGCCTGGATTCCCGCAGGGTGCATCAACTGTGGCAGTTGGGGCGGAGCGTGGAATGTCACTACCGGATTCCCCAGGATCTGGAGTGGGCCTTTGCAGACGGGAAACTGTATTTGCTGCAATCCCGCGCCGTGACCACCCTGGGGCCTGTCGAGGACCGCGAGCACTGTTTGACGCAGACCCGGGAGCAGCTTGGCAAAGCGATGGAAGAGGGCAGGGGGCCCTGGATTCAGCACAATCTGGGGGAAACGCTTCCCGCGCCCACCCCCTTGACCTGGGAACTCGTCCGCCGCTTCATGAGCGGGGCGGGCGGCTTCGGAAACCTGTATCGGGCGGTGGGATTCGAACCCTCCCCGAAGGCCTGCGAAGCGGGCTTTTTGGATCTGGTGGCCGGTCGGGTGTACATGGATTTGAGCCGCGCGCCGGAGATGTTTTTCGAGGGGTTTCCCTTTGCGTACGATCCGGAACTCCTGAGAGGAAATCCGGGCGCGGCCCAGGAACCGCCCACGGTTCCCTCCGGTTCAAGTATGGACATCCTTCGGGTGGGAAAACGCCTGGCCAAGGTCGGAAAAAAACTGGATGAACTTTCTGAGAACTTCGACAAGACCTACCAAAAGGAAATTCTCCCGTCCTTTGAAAACTGGATTCGCGAGGAGAAGGCCCGGGACCTGAAAAATCTTTCCTCCGCGGAATGGCTGGCGCTTTGGCGGGAACGGGAGGCCAAGGTGCTCGATGCGTTTGCACCGCAATCGTTGTTGTCGGGGTTCGTGGTGACGCATTTGCTGCAACAACTCCACGCCTTCATCGCTCAAAACTTTTGGAACGAGGATCCGGATGAGATCACGCCGCTGTTGGCGAGCGGAGGACACCCCGATCTCACCGCCCAGTCCACCCGGCTTCTCCACGAGGTGGGGCGGGGACAGGCCGATTTGGAAACGTGGCTGGAACGGTTCGGGCATCGGGCGCCGGCCGAATTCGATCTCGCCACCCCACGCTGGCGGGAACGTCCTGAAGAAGTGCGGAAAATGGCGGCACGGCTTGCCGAAGGTCCCGATCCGAGCGAACGTCAGCAGGAACAGGCCACGGCGGCCCGGGCCTGTTTGGAAAAACTCGCCGGGGAACTGGACGCCGAAAAAACCGGGGAACTTGAGGTGCTCGTTTCGAAGGTTCACCGCTATCTCCCGTATCGGGAAGACGGAAAATATGCGCTGATGCTGGGATACGATCTGCTCCGGGATTTGGTCCTGGAGGCCCGCCGCCGTCTGGGTGTCGGTGACGAACTCTGTTTGTTGTCCCTGGAGGAATTGGTGGAGGCCCTTGAATCCGGATTTGTCCCCCTCGGGGTGTTGGAGGAACGTCAACGCCTGCGTGCCGCCCAAGCGGCGGTGTCGATTCCCTCACTGGTGGACGGGGATGCCTTGGCCACGCTGGGCGAACCGCCGGAAGTTTCAGGCGGGTCTGAATTTACGGGACTGGCGGTGGGGAACGGGGTCTGCGAAGGTCCGGTCCGCATTGTGCACAGTCCCGAAACCGCCGGGGACCTGGGGCAGGGGTATGTGTTGGTTTGTCCCAGCACTGACCCCAACTGGACCCCGTTGTTTGTGGGCGCGTCCGGATTGATTCTGGAATGCGGGGGCTCGCTGTCACACGGCGCGGTTGTGGCCCGGGAAATGGGACTGCCCGCGGTGGTGATTCCCCAAGCCACGAAGATTTTCGAGGAAGGGGAA
The DNA here is from genome assembly GCA_020831625.1 of Verrucomicrobiota bacterium. Taxonomy (GTDB): domain Bacteria; phylum Verrucomicrobiota; class Kiritimatiellia; order SS1-B-03-39; family UBA6053; genus PXAS01. The sequence continues at coordinate 62,132 of JAFIGD010000007.1, forward strand.
ACCCTGCGGGTCGACGGACGCCGCGGACGGGTGCTGCGGGGCGATGCGTCGGAGTCCGCCGACAGCGAAGCGGAGACCTATCCGGAAATCCCCCGGGAATACCGTCCCCCCGTGCCCGGACCCAAAGAAGCGTGGGGGGCCAGGCTACGCAATCGCTTTTTGCTGATTTGGGCCGTCTTTTTCGCGGCGTATTATGCGCTGCCCGCCGCGTGGGTCGAGTTGCCGGTCACCCGGGCCATGGACGAGTTGCTGCTTCCCTGGGTCGCGCGCCTGGGGGCTCCCGCCGCCGTGGCGGGCATTGCCTTCTTTTATGCCGCGATCTGTATGGCGGGGCAACGACTTCTCACCGACGTTCCGCGCCTGCGTGAGGCCTCCCGCCGGGTCAAAGTCTTTCGGAAACGGTTGAAAGGCGTCCCGGCCTCGCATCCGCATCAGGCGGTGATGGCCGGCTGGACAAAAGAGGTCACCCAACGCAACCTTCAGGCCTCTTTTGTTCCGATCGCGGTGCTTCTGGGACCGATGATCCTGACGTTCTTTTGGTTTCCGGAGCGGGTGGAGCCCGGCTGGCGGAACGCGCCGCCCGGATCCACCGTGTTTGTGTCCGTCGAGGTGGACGGGGAGCACCTGACTCCGGTGGAGGTGCGGGTGCCCGACGGCTGGGAGGTCGATGGCGGGACGCTTCGGGAAAATCCCCGCGTTCGCCCCGTGCTGGAGCGGCAGTATCGAAATTGGAATCAGCGGCCGGACTTGTCACAATATCACTCCTGGGAGGCGCAGGCTGCGGCCCTGCGGGCCCGCGAGGAGATGCTTTCGGATTTAAGGCGGTATTTGGACGGGAAAATTCCTCCGCAAACCCTGGCGTGGGTGGTGAGACCTCCGTCCGACGCGGTCGGCCGCTTTCCGATTCGCGTTGTGACAGAAGATGACTCGGAACTCGGAAGCGTGATGGTGCTGGGGACCCGCGCCGCGCCCGAACCCCGGGAAATCACCGATCCCTCCCGTCCTCCCATGCAGGTCGTGGCCGGCGCCGGCGATCAACCCCTCCGCGAACTGCGGATCAGTTATGCTCAGACGCACGAGCGGGACGGCCTGGTGTTCTGGAAACCCGTGGAGCGCTTCGTGCGTCCCCCTCTGCTCTCGGGCTGGCTGCTGGTGTATCTGCTGGCCTATGTGCCCGGCATGTACTTGATGCGATTTATCCTGCGGGTGCCCTGATTCCAACCCCACCGAAAGGGCGGCCTCACACAGAGTTGGTGCCACGCTGGCGCAAAGTTATGGCTAAGCCCGGTGGCAACCTATTTCTGCAAAGCCCGAACATGAAAGTCCACATAAATGATTAAATACAAATCGGTTATACCCCTTAGTTTGACGTGTATGCCTGGAGGGGTTTGAGCGGATAGCCCGGGGGCAGCGACGAAGGAGTGCAGCCTCGGGAAAAAGAGACAAACCCATCAGCAAAACCCCGTTCCGCTTTGACGGGTGTCACCCCATAATTTCGCGGAGGTTGAGTGCGAGGCGGGGCGGGTTGAGGCGGTTGCGGGAGCCGAGGACGCAGACGCGGGCGTCGGCTTCGAGGGCGGCGGTGAGTTCCTCGCCGGTGCGGCGGAGGTCGGCGGCGGTGGTGGCGCGGACTTCGTCCCATTGCTGTTGACGGAGTTCGCCTGTGAGGCCGATGAGATGGCGGATGAGGGCGGAGTGGCTTTGCTGCGCGGGATGGTGCGGGCGGCTGAGGGTGCCGAGGGTACCGATGACGGCCTGTTCGAGATCGTTGTCGCTGAGATCGATGCCGGCGAGCCATTGGGCGGACTGGCGGTAGGTTTCGAGGCTTTGCTCGACGTGGGGGTCCCGGTAACTGGTGAAGGAGAAGACGCGGCTGATGCGGTCGAAGCTGCACGAGGCGCCGTAGGCGCCGCCGCGGACGCGGATGTGGTCCCAGAGATAGTCGTTGCGGAGCAGGCGGGTGGCGACGCGGACGGAGGCGTGGGGGAGGGTTTCGGAGGGCCGCAGACGGGTGGCGAGGCCGACGAAGTTGACGGCGGAGGGGATGACGAGGCCTTCGCGGGTGACGTTGGTGAGGGGTGTCCATGCGCAGGGGCCGGGTGCGGGACCGTCGGGAATGGCGTCGAGGAATTCCGGGAGTTGGTCGAGGGCGAGGGTGACGCCTTCGGCCTGTCCGCCGAGATGAAGTTTGAGGGCGGCGGTGCGGATGAGGGTGCGGTGGAGGTGCTGGAGGCGGTCGGTGAGTGCCTCGACGGGGTCGTTTTCCCAGTTGCGGAGGGCTTCGAGGTAGCAGAGGCCGCCCATTTCCTCGCTGGCGCGTTCGGCGGGGGAAAAGGCGGCGAGCAGCCGGAGGCTGATGACGCGGCTGCCGTTGTGGATGAGGTTGGACTCCTCGTTTGATTTTTCCTCGAGGAGGAGCTGGTGCACCCGTTCGGGCGGGCCAAGGAGGGGCTCGCACAGCATTTGCCGGAGGAGGGCGAAGGTGGCGGGGATTTTCTCGTGCAGGGTTTTGACGCGGAGGGTGAGTTCCGCGATCATGCCGTCCGGTTTCAGGGTTTCGGAGGTTTCGATCTGGGCGGAGAGTCCGCCGGTGTGGCAGGAGAGCTGTTCGTTGAATTGGATGTGGTCGAGGGTGCGGGTGCCGAGTTCGGTGAGGCAGCGGCTGTAGAGGGAGAGGAGGGGGAGGTCCCGGGAGTCGAGGTCGCGGACATCGAAGAGGAGGTCGATGTAGAGGATGCCGGCGGTTCCGAGGGTGTGGGCGAGAACAGGGACGCCGGAGACGGTGTGGATGTCGAGGGGCGGATCGGGGGTGAAGTGGTTGACGTCGTTGAGGCGGAGCCGGGGGAGGGTTTTGAGAGCCTCGGGGCTGTCGGGGACGGACTGAAAGCGGTCCACGGCGTCGATAAGCTGCTGGTTGCGGGCTTCGGCTTCGGGTTTGCGGGCGAATTCGGTGGTGAATTCGGCGATGCGGGTGGCTTCGTCGGCGAGTTCGCGGGCCTCGAGGGCGGGGTCGGGGCGGACGATGACGACGGCGCGGGAGGTGTTTTCGAGGAGGTGTGTCCGGATCCAGTCGGTAAAGAGGGCGGGTTCTTTCTCCCAGCGGACGCGGAGGGCGCGGATGCGGGATTCCATTTGCAGGGCGTCGAGGGGATCGCCGCCGTTGATCCAGACGTTGAGGGTCTGGAGCATGGTGACGAGGCCTTTGGGGGTGCCGCCGGTGTTTTGTTCGCGGAAGTAGAATTCGGTGCTGTTGAAGGCGCCTTCGATGAGGTCGGTCCGGAATCCGTCGCGGGCAATGGTTTCGAGGCTTTTGAGGAGGAGGTCGATGACGGCGTCCTCGCTGCCGGGTTCGACCCCGCGGAGGCCGTAGGCGGCGGAGGGCTGGAGGAGGTGGGTGTTGATGGAGCCGCCGAGGAGGTCCTCGCCGAGGCCGCTTTCGAGGAGGGCGATGCGGAGGGGGCTGGCGGGATTGCGGGTGAGGAGGTAGTTGACCATGTTGGCGAGCAGGAGTTCGTCGAGGTCGAGGCAGGTGCCGGGAAAGAGCCAGTTCATGGAGGCGAACACGCCCTCGTCGTCGTGTTCGCCGGCGGGGTAGGTTCCTTCGAGGCGGCGGGTTTGGGTCCAGGCGGGCTGGAGGGCGACGGGGGGCGGAACGGGTCCGGGCCGGGCGCGGGAGAGAAACGCGTCGAGTTTGTTGAGGCGCTCGAGGGGATCGTCGTCGCCGTAGAAGTAGACAAAGGCGTTGGCGGGGTGATAGTGATCGCGGTGAAACTGCTGAAAGGCCTCGAAGGTGAGGTCGGGGATGTGCGCGGGGGCGCCGCCGTAGTCGAAGCGGTAGAGGCTGTCGGGGAAGAGGGCCTGCTGGCTGATGTCCTCCCAGCGGCTGTCGGCGCTGGCGTAGACGCCTTTCATTTCGTTGTAGACGACACCCTGGAATTCGTAGCCGCCGCGCGAGCCTTTTTGAAGGCGCCAGCCCTCCTGGCCGAGAACGGCGGGGGTGAGGCGGGGAAAGAAGACGGCGTCGAGATAGACATCCATCAGGTGATAAAAGTCGGCGGGATTGCAACTGGCGACCGGATAGCAGGTGCGGTCGGGATAGGTGAAGGCGTTGAGATAGGTTTGCAGGGAGGTTTTGAGGAGTTCTTTGAAGGGCTCTTTGACGGGGTATTTTTCGCTGCCGCAGAGCACGGAGTGCTCGAGGATGTGAGGGAGTCCGGTGTGGTCGGCCCGCGGGGTGCGGAAGGTGATGCCGAAGACTTTGTTGTCGTCGGGACTGACCAGGGAGAGCACTTTGGCGCCGGAGCGGTGTTCGTAAAGGAAGCCTTCGGCGTTTTGGAGGGGAAGGGTTCGGTGTTGGATGAAGGTGAAGGCGGGATGTTGAGGGGAAAGCATGGCGGGGGTTATACGCGCAAAGGAGACAATAGGCAATGGGGAATTTTTTTGATCTTTTCCGGCTTTTGGGATTGCTTGTGTGGGGCGGGGTGGGGTAGAGTGGGGCAAGGTGTCAAACAATGTCGAATGAATTACAACAGCTTATCGCCAGTGCAGGCGGGGGTTCCGCCCCGTTTATGGGGAAGCATGTGCATTCGTTGGACCCGAAAAAACGGCTGACCATTCCCTCGGTGTGGCGGGATGTGGTGGGGGAGGCGAAGAGTCTTTACCTGATGCCGGGGATTGACCGGCCGTGTTTGATGCTGCTGCCGCCGTCGGTGATGGCTCAACTGATGCAAAGGATGGAGGGGATGCACCTTTCGGATCCGGAGGAGATGGAGCTTATGCTGACGGTGGCGTCGGAGTCGGATCATTTGTCTTTTGATGCCCAGGGCCGGGTGCGCGTGAATGACGAGCATTTGGGCTTTGCGGGGTTGGAGGGTGAGGTGGTCCTTGCCGGCGCGTTTAATCGTATTGAGTTGTGGAATCCTGAAGCCTGGGCGGCCCGCAAGAAGAGTTCGAGCGGGTTGTCGACGGCGGCGAAGTCCCTGAAAATGTAACCTGAACCGGAGAACGATATGGCCAGTCTAAAAAATCTGTTTATGTGGTCGGGTGTTTTAAAGCGCACGGACCGGTCGCGCGCCATCCGGCTTCCGGGTGAGGGCGGGATGCGGCTGTCGATTGAGCTGATGCAGAAGCATCCGTTGAATTCCGAATATCTGGGCGATCTCCGGGTTTCGGGCCGGAATGGAGGGGCCGCGTCGCGGCGAAGGTGATGGTGGCAGCCACGGTTCATCTGTCGGTCTTGCTCCCGGAAGCGTTGGAAGGCTTGCGGGTGAAAGCCGGGGGCGTTTACATCGACGCGACGCTGGGCGGCGCCGGGCATACCCGGGCGCTGTTGGAGGCGTGTGCGCCGGACGGGCGGGTGTACGGGGTGGACCGGGATCCGGCGGCGCTGGCGCGGGCGGGGGAGACGCTGGCGGACTTCGGGGACCGTTTCCGGGGACTGCACGGCAATTTTGCGGACGTGGAGGCGCTGGCGCGGGACGCGGGTGTGGCGTCGGTGGACGGGGTGCTGATGGATCTGGGGGTGAGTTCGGATCAGTTGGACACGCCGGAGCGGGGTTTCAGTTTCCGCTTTGAGGGTCCGTTGGACATGCGGATGGATCCGACGCGGGGGGTGTCGGCGGCGGAATGGCTGGCGGCGCACACGGAGGAGGAGATTGCGGACACAATTTATCAGTTGGGCGAGGAGCGGCAGTCGCGCCGGATCGCGCGGGCGGTGGTGAAGGCGCGTGAGGCGGGGGACTTGAACACGACCTCGGATTTGGCGGAGGTGGTGGAGCGCGCGGTGGGCGGGCGCAAGGGCGCGCGGATTCATCCGGCGACGCGGACGTTTCAGGCGCTGCGGATGGCGGTGAACGAGGAGTTGGAGTCGATTGAGCGTGGGGTGGAGTCCGCCCTGCGGCTTTTAAAGGATGGCGGCCGGCTGGCGGTGATTACGTTTCACTCGCTGGAGGACCGTTTGGTGAAGCAGATTTTCCGGCGGCACGAGGGCCGGGAGGAGTCTCTCTATGAGGGGGGCAGTGTCTGGCGGGGGGAGGAGCCCCGGGGCATTCGGGTGACCCGGAAGCCGGTGACGGCTTCGGAGGCGGAGTGCGCGGTGAATTCGCGGGCCCGCTCCGCGAAATTGAGAATACTTGAAAAAGGAGAAACATCATGACGACAGGACGCACGACACGGAAAACCGGACGGACGGCGGGGCGCAAGCCCGGCAGTCGGAACAAGGTGCTGCACACGCGGCGGGTTCGCCTGCCGATGGGGTGGATGGTGCTGCTGACGATGTTGGTGGTGAGCGTTTTCGCATACCTGTTTCTGTGTACGACCACGGAGCGGCTGGCGAATCAGATCAAATCGGAGGAGCAGGAGATCGAGCAGCTTCGCCGCCGGGTGGCGAGCGAGGAGGTTCGCTGGAGCGAGATGGTGGGGCCCCGCCGATTGGAGGAGGCGCTGCGGAAACACAGGCTGGTGATGAATTATCCGGCGAACCATCAGATTGTGCATGTGCGCGATATGGCGATGTGGGAGAGCGGTCAGGGTTCGGCGGACATGATTGGACAGCTTGACCGGTTTGAGGGAGGGCGGGCACGGCCGTGAAGCGAAGCGCATTTGCCGGGCGGGCGCTCACCTGCGGCCTGCTTTTTTTAACGCTGTTCGGCGGTTTGGCCGCGCGGATTACGCATCTGCAGCTCGGGGAGCATCCCGAGCTGCGGCAGGCGTATCAGCGCCGGATTCAGTTCCGCCGTGAGCTGCGGGGAATGCGCGGACGGGTGCTGGACCGGAACAACCGGATTCTGGCGATGGATGAGGGGCGCCGGCATGTGGCGGTGGACCCGAGTTTTGTGAGCCGTCATAATGACACGAAGCGTTTGCATCAGGCGTTGTCGGCGTTTTTGCAGGTGGACCCGGGATTTATCGGGGCGCGGCTGGCGGAGACGGACCGCCGGTATGCGGTGCTGGAGCGGTTTGTGGAGGAATACCGGGCGGAGGAGCTGGTGCAGTATTTGGAATCGAACAAGATCCGCCGCGGGGTGGTGGTGGAGTCGGTGAACACGCGGACGTATCCGCATGAGAATTTGATGAGTCATGTGCTGGGCTTTGTGAACCGCGAGGGGATGGGGTCGGCGGGCGTGGAGCAGACGATGCACCGGTTTTTGGAGGCGCGCGAAGGCTTGCGGGTCGGGGAGGCGGATGCGCGGCGCCGCGAGCTGGTGGCGCGGCGGATGGTGCAGATTGACGCGAGTGACGGGGCGGATGTGGTGCTGACGCTGGATCAGTATTTGCAGGACGGGGTGGAGCGGGCGCTGGACCGGGGGATTTCGCAGTTCAACGCGGAGGGCGGCTGGGCGGTGGTGCTGGATGTGAAGACGGGGGAGGTGCTGGCGATGGCGAGCCGACCGGATTTTGATCCGAATGATTTTCAGCGGGCGGACCGGGAGTCGTTCAGGAACCGCAATGTGACGGGGAGCTATGAGCCGGGATCGATTTTCAAGGCGATGGTGTTCGCGGCGGCGCTGAACGACGGGCTGGTGGATTTGGACGAGGTGATCGACACGGAGCACGGGATGTGGATTCACCGGGGGCGTCCGCTGCGGGATTATCACGGATACGGGAGTCTGACGGCCTCGGAGGTGATTTACAAGTCGAGCAATATCGGCACGGCGAAAATCGCGCTGCGGATGAGTCCGCAGCGGATGTATGATTATTTGCGGGATTTCGGGTTCGGCGCGCGGACGGGCATTGAGCTGCCGGGGGATGAGTCGGGCATTATGCATCATCCGGGCCGCTGGGACAGCCTGACGCACAGCCGGATGTCGATGGGCCATGCGGTGAATGTGACGGCGCTGCAGATGGCTGCGGCGATGAACGCGCTGGCGAATGACGGGGTGCTGATGCGCCCGTGGCTGGTGCGGGAGGTTCGGTCTTTGAACGGCGAGGTGTTGTACCGGGGGCATCCGCAGGAGGCGGGTCCGCCGGTGGTGCGTCCGGAAACGGCGCGGATCATGCGGACGCTGCTGGCGGGGGTGACGCGGCCGGGCGGGACCGGACGCCGGGCGGCGATCGAGGGGTATGAGATTGCGGGAAAGACGGGGACGGCGCAGAAGGTGCTTCCGGGCGGCGGGTACGCGGACCGGTTGAACATTGCAAGTTTTGTCGGGTTTTTCCCGGCGGAGAATCCGGTGGTGACGGTGTTGGTGAGCATTGACGAGCCGAAGGGTGCGTTGCGCACGGGCGGTTCGGTGGCGGCTCCGATTTTCCGGGAAATCGCGGAACACACGATCGCGTATTACGGGATCCCGCCGGAGGGATTTTGAGCGATGCTGAATCGGGAACGATCTTTGAGCCCCGCGGAATGGCGGGATGTGTTCGGCGGACGGATGCCTTCGGGCTGGCCGAAGACGGTTCAGGGCGTGACCGCGGACTCGCGTCAGGTGCGTCCCGGCTGGGTGTTTGTGGCGATCAAGGGGCGGGACAGCGACGGCCATCATTTTGTGGATGACGCCGCGCGGCGCGGCGCGGGCGGAATTGTGGTGGAGCGGGCGCTGTTTCATCGTCCGTCGGTTCCGGTGTGGATGGTTGCGGATTCCCGCAGCGCGCTGAGCCTGCTGGCGGCGGCGTATTACGAATTTCCGTCCAAAGAACTGCACGTGACCGGGGTGACGGGCACCAACGGGAAAACCTCGGTTACGTATTTTCTGCGTCAGTTGTTGGAGACGGCGGGGCATCCGTGCGGATTGATCGGCACGGTGTCGTACGCGTTCGGCGCGCGGGAGATTCCGGCGAGGCGGACGACGCCGGGGCCGGCGGAGCTGCAGGAACTGCTGCGGTCGATGCGGGACGCGGGATGCGGTCATTGCGCGATGGAGATTTCGTCGCACGCGCTGGATCAGAAACGGGCGGAGGGCGTGGAGGTGGATACGGCGGTGTTCACGAATCTGAGTCAGGATCATTTGGATTATCACGGGGATATGGAGTCCTATTTTGCGGCGAAGCTTCGGTTGTTCGCGTTTCCGGAGTTGAAGCATCGCCTGACGGGGGACGGGCCGTGGAGTGAGCGGCTGGCGGCGTCGTTTCCCGGCACGGATTTTTTGCGCTGCGGGCTGACGGAGCGTTGTGAGGTGCGGGCGAAGATTCTGCGCGCGGACGCGTCGGGGTCGTTGTTGGACTTCGAGACGCCCTGGGGGAGCGGGGAGGCGTTTCTGGGGTTGCCGGGGGCGCACAATGTGCGCAATGCGCTGCAGGCGATGGCGGCGGCGGTGTGCGCGGGGGCGGCGTGGGACGGTTTGTTGGCGCAGTTGCCCGGCTTGCGGGCGGCGCCGGGCCGGCTGGAGGCGGTGCCTTCGGCGGTTGGACGGGTGCTGGTGGATTATGCGCACACGCCGGACGCGCTGGCGAAGGTGTTGGAAACACTGCGGCCTTTGGTGTCGGGGCGGCTGATCGTGGTGTTCGGCTGCGGGGGAGACCGGGACCGGACGAAGCGGGCGCCGATGGCGCGGGAGGTTTCGCGCTTTGCGGACTGGATGCTGTTGACGCAGGACAATCCGCGGACGGAGGATTCGAACCGGATTTTCGCGGATATGCTGGGCGGGATTCCGGATGATCAGCGGATGAATGTGGTGCCGGACCGGGAGGAGGCGATCCGCATGGGGGTGGAGGCGCTGGAGACGGAGGATTTGCTGTTGATCGCGGGCAAGGGGCATGAGACCATTCAGGAGTTCGCGGGGTCGCGGGTGCCGTTCGATGACCGGGAGGTGGCGCGGCACTGTTTGCGGGAGCGGGATGTGTCGCTTTCAGGAAGGGGGACGGAAGATGCCGGTGTTTGACGCGAAGGATTTGGCGGCCTGGACGGGCGGAACCTGGACGCGGGAGCCGGAAACGGCGGTGACGCGGGTGGTGCATGACAGCCGGGAGGCAGGCCCGGGCGGTTTGTATGTGGCCTTGACGGGGGAGCGGTTTGACGGGCATTCGTTTCTGGCGGCGGTGGCGGACACCGGCGCGGCGGCGGCGGTCTGCGCGCGGGGACGTGGGATTCCGGAGCTGGCGTGTCTGGAGGTGGCGGATCCGCAGCGGGCTCTGGAGGACATGGCGCGCGGATACCGTCAGACCCTGGGCGGACTGGTGGTGGGGGTGACGGGGAGCGCGGGGAAGACGACGGTGAAGGATTTGCTGGCCTGCATGCTGATGCAGCGGGGGGACACCTGCAAGACGCGGGGCAATTGGAACAATCACATCGGCTTGCCGTTGAGCTTGTTGTCGATGGAGCGCGGGGATGATTTCGGGGTGTTTGAGGCGGGAATGAATCATGCGGGGGAGATCGGGCATTTGTGCGGGATTCTTCAGCCGCTGTGCGGATTGGTGACGTCGATTGGCGAGGCGCATTTGGAGGCGCTGGGGTCGGTGGAGGCGATCGCGGCGGAGAAAATTTCGCTCTTGGCCTCACTGCCGGAGGACGGGTTGGCGCTGGTGGATGTGGACAGTCCCTGGAAGGACCAGATGTTGGCGCGGACGCGGGCGAGGGTGGTGACCTGTTCGCTGCGGACGCGGGCGGATTACACGGGTCAGCCGGCGGGCGACAGGGCGGCGCGCTTACAGATTTCGGACGGGGCGCGCGGCGGGGTGTTTGAGGTGACGCTGCCGCTGCCGGGGACGCACATGATGCGGAATGTGTTGCAGGCGGCGGTGGTGGCGCGGGAGTTCGGCCTGTCGCCGGGGGAGATTCAGGCGGGCTTGCAGGCGTTCGCTCCGGCACCGATGCGCTGGGAGACGCTGCGGGTGGGCACGTGGTCGGTGATTAATGACGCGTACAATGCGAATCCCCTGAGCATGCGGAGTTCGATCAAGACCTTCGCGCGGATGGAGGCTCCGGTGGAGAAGTGGCTGGTGCTGGGGGGCATGAACGAGCTGGGCGCGGAGGAGGCGCGGGCGCACCGGGACTTGGGGGTGTTTATCGCCTCGCTGGGATTTCACGGGGTGATCACGGTGGGCGGCAAGGCGCGGTGGATTCACGAAACGGCGGACGCGGGCGAGCGGATTCATTTGGACACGGCGGCGGACGCGGCGGCGGCGGTGCGCGAGCGGGTGGGCGCGGGTGCGGGGATTCTGGTGAAGGCCTCGCGGGGGGACCGGCTGGAGACGGTGATTTTGGATTTGCAGCAACATCTGAAGGAAAAAAGGTAAAGGCATATGTTATACTGGATTTTTGAGTGGTGGCGTGATTTGGAAGATCCGGCCCTGCGGGACCTGTTGAGTCCGCTGCGGCTGTTTGCGTTTGTGACCTTCCGGGCGATGGCGGGCGCGTCGATCGGGTTTCTGCTGAGTCTGATCGCCGGTCCCTGGACGATCCGGAAGCTGTTGGAATTAAAGATGGGGCAGCCGGTGCGGGACGATGAGGTGCTGAAAATGCAGCGGAAAAAGGCGGGGACACCGACGATGGGCGGTCTGTTGATTCTGGGAACGCTGACGGTGTCGGTGTTGGTGACCTGTCGTTTCGGGAATCCGTTTTCGACTTTGGCGCTGGCGGGCATGCTGTGGATGGGCGGGATCGGTTTTTGGGATGATTATTTGAAGGTGATTAAAAAGACCAGCGACGGTCTTCCGGGGCGCTACAAGCTGCTGGGACAGCTGGGCTGGGCCGTGATTCTGTTCACGTTTGTGATGTGGCAGCCGGAGACTTCGGAGCGGGGCCGGGATTTGATGCTGCCGTTTCTCAAGGATCCGGTGTGGAGTCATATGCCGTGGGTGATCGCGTTGGTGTTCACGGCGCTGGTGGTGCTGAGCGCGAGCAACGCGGTGAATTTGACGGACGGACTGGACGGACTGGCGATCGGCTGCAGCAACGCGGTGGCGGTGTCGTATCTGGTGATGAGCTATTGCGCGGGCCATTTGGTGTTCGCGAATTATTTGCAGGTGCCGTTCATTCCCGGTTCGGAGGAGTTGGCGGTGTTTTTCGGGTGTCTGCTGGGCAGCGGGCTCGGGTTTTTGTGGTTCAACTGTCATCCGGCGCGGGTGTTCATGGGGGACACGGGCAGTCTGGCGCTCGGCGGCGGCATCGCCACGGCGGCGGTGCTGATTAAGCAGGAGATCACGCTGATTGTGGTGGGGGGGGTGTTTGTGATGGAGGCGGTGAGTGTGGTGCTTCAGGTGGCCTCCTTCAAGCTGACCGGCAAGCGGATTTTCCGGTGCGCGCCGATTCACCATCATTTTGAAATTCAGGCCAAGGACGCGGCGGAGCGTGAGGGGCGTTCGGTGGCGGTGGTGGAGACCCTGGTGACGATCCGCTTTTGGATTCTCGGGATCATTTTCGCAATTCTGGGCATAGCGACGTTAAAAATCCGATGAACCGAACCTTGCAGGTTTGTATCCTTGGAGCCGGCGGCAGCGGGCTGGCGGCGGCGCGCTTGTTGTCGGTGCGGGAGGGGCTGCGCGGCCGGGTGTGCAGTGAGCGCGAGCCGGACGCGGCGGTGCGGGAGGCGTTCCTGTCTGTGGGCTTTGAGTGGGATGCGGCGGGTCCTGCGGCGGGAGACGGGCGGGTGGTGGTGAGTCCGGGATTTGCGGCGGAGCATCCCTGGCTGGAGCGGGCGGGGGGGCTTGGCTCGCGGGTCGAGGCGGAGGCGGAACTGGGGTCATCCTACCTGAAAGGGCGTATTTTGGCGATCACGGGGTCGCTGGGAAAAACGACGATGGCGATGCTGGCGGCGGACCTGTTGCGGGCGCACGGGTATTCGGTGACGCTTTCGGGCAATATCGGGGTGCCGGTGTGTGAAGTGGCCCTGGAGCGGGGAGAGGCGGACTGGCATGTTTTAGAGTTGAGTTCTTTCCAGACCGAGATGTTTCAGCGGTTTCGTCCGGACGTGGGGGTGATTCTGAATTTGGTGCCGAATCATCTGGACCGTCACGGCACGATGGCGCGGTACGCGGAGGCGAAGGCGCGGATGGTGGGGTTTCAGGAGGAGGGCGATCTCGCGGTGATTCCCGAGGGGTATCCGGTGCGGGTGGGGACGCGGGGGTGGGTGCGGGTGCCGGATCCGGCGCGGGTGCCGGACACGCGGGGGACGGGATTTGACTTTCCGGCGTACCGGGCGAATCTGGCGGGGTTGATGACGGGACTGGCGGAGGTGCCTTTGGACGCGGAGACGGTGCGGTCAGTTCTCGAAGGCTTCCGTTTTCCGCCGCACCGGATGGAGGTGTTGACGCACGGGCGGGGGGGGCTGATCGTGGATGACAGCAAAAGCACCTGCTTGTCGGCCACGCGCGCGGCGATGGAGGCGGTGGCGGGGCCGATGCATGTGATCATCGGAGGGGTTCACAAAGGGGATCCGCCGGAAATGCTGATCGGTGTTCTGAGGAATTATCCGGTTTCCTTGTATTTGTTCGGGGCGTCGGCGGAAGTCTTTGCGGCCTCTTGGCAGGGCCATTCGGGCCGCTGCGGCATCTATCCGGATCTCACCGAAGCCGTGAAAGCTGTTTTTTTGCATCGTAAGGAAGGAGAACCCTTGTTATTTTCTCCGGGATGTGCAAGTTTTGACCAGTACTCTTCTTACATGGAGCGTGGACAACACTTCCAGCATCTGATAGAAGCTTTTATAAACAATCCATCCGATTCCAAACCGTCTGCACAGGAGAAGCCATGATTCAATCGACACTCAAACCCATCACCCTTTGTCTGGGAGCTTCGGCTCTGATTTTTTCCGGCTGCGCGGGTATGCAGCAGGGCCGCCCAACCCGTCAGCCGGGGCCGCCGCCGATGCGTGAAATGCCGGTGAGTTATGAGGAGACCCAGCGTCCGTCGTCTCCGACACCTGTCCGTCCGGCTCCGGTTGTGGCCGCTCCCGCTCCGGTGGCGTCTGCACCTCTGCCGGCTCCGTCGGCTCCGGCAGCTCCCGCAGCGCCGGCAACGCCGCCCTCGCCCCGCGAGGGACTGCCCCACACGGTGCGCAGCGGAGAGAGTTTGTCCGGGATTGCGGCCCGTCACAACATGTCCTGGCGTCAATTGGCGGATTACAACCGCATCACCGATCCGAACACGATCCGGGTGGGACAGGTCATTTTGATTCCCGGGGCGGAGTCGCCCGCGCAGGCTCCGGCCTCCGCGTCGTCCACTCCCTCCGCGCCGCGCCCGTCCGAAGCGGTGGCGGGAACCAACACCTATGTGGTGCAGTCCGGCGATAATCTCTCGGTGATCGCCCGCCGTCACAACACCACGGTGCGCGATCTGAAAAGCGTGAACAATCTGAGTTCGGACACGATCCGGGTGGGGCAGCGTTTGACCCTTCCCGCCGGTGCCAGCGGCGGCACCGCGCGTCCTGCGTCAACACCGTCCACTCCGGACCGGACGCCGGCTGAGCGGCCCGCGCCGCGTGCCACCCCGACGCCCGCTCCGAGTGACCGGACTTCGTCCGCGCCGCGTGAACCCGCCGCGACTCCGACCCCTGAAGAGCCCGCTGAAGAGGCACCGCCCGCGGATGACCGCGCGTTTGAAATCCAGGTGGAGGAGGGCGACACCCTGGAAAGTATCTCCCAGTCGTATTGGATTCCGGTGGAGGCGCTTCGCCGCGAGAACAACCTGGGACCCAACGCGGAGGTTCGGCCCGGGCAGAGTTTGCGGATTCCGCCCACGACCTGGTAAGACGCTCACCATGTGGAGCAAAACCTTTGATCCACGGAATGATGTCGGCGGCATCGAAGAGGATGTGTCCTCTTTCGGTGCCGCCTCGCTTTTGGTGGGGGCTGTGGTTTTGCTCACCTGTTTCGGGTTGCTGACGCTGTTCAGCATCGGGGTGGGACAGAGCAACCCGTTTCATTATCCGTCGCGGCAGCTGGTGTTCACGGTGGTGGGCGCGGCCGGAGCGGTGGTCGCGGCCCGTCTGCCGATTCGATTCTGGCGGGCGGTGTTGCCGGGGCTTTTTCTTTCCACGGTGATTCTGTTGCTGATGGCTCGGCTGGTGGGGCCGCGGATTAACGGGGCGCACCGCTGGCTGGTGTTCGGTCCGGTGAGTTTTCAGCCTTCGGAGATGGCGAAACTGACGGCGGTGGTGTGGCTGGCGGCCTGGATGAGTCATCACCGGCGGAACGCCGGAGAGGCGTTGCGCGGATTTTTTATTCCGATGGTCGGGCTGGGGATTTTGTGTTTGCTGGTGCTGATCGGTCCGGATTTCGGGACCACGGCGCTGATCGGCGCGACGGGGCTGTTTGTTCTGTTTCTCGCCGGGACGAAGGTGATTTTTCTTTTGGGGACCCTGTTGGCGGGCTTATTGGTTTTAGGGGTTTTGGTTTGGCATGATCCGGTGCGCATCAGCCGGGTGACGTCGTTTATGGAGCCGGAGAAATATCAGGACAACGAGGCGTATCAGTTGATTAACTCCCTGCATGCGTTCATGGAGGGCGGGGCAACCGGGCGGGGCATCGGGCAGAGCCTGCAGAAATTCTCCTATCTGCCTGAGGCGCACACGGACTTTATTTACGCGATAATCGCGGAAGAGACCGGGGTGATCGGTTCGCTGGTGGTGTTGACGCTTTTTGGGGTGATCTTTGGTTGCGGCATGATGATTTCCTGGCGGAGCCGGGATCCGTTCGCGCGGCTGATGGGCTATGGCATCACGCTGATGATCAGCCTGCAGGCGGTGATCAATATCGCGGTGGTCACGGGCAGCGCGCCAACCAAGGGCCTGCCGCTGCCGTTTGTGAGTCACGGCGGGTCCAGCATCGTGTTTATGCTGACGATGGTGGGGCTGCTGGTGCGGATCGCCTGCGGGAATGCTGAGGTTCAGCGGGACTGGCGTTCGCGGCGGCAGCGGACGTGGAGCGCCTAAAGCTCAGTCTTTTTTGGGGTTGTTCTTGCAGGAGGTGTTGCCGCAGAGGGAGCATTCGGTTTTGTTGCCGTCGGCGTCGACGACCGCGCCGCAGTGCTTGATGGGCTTTCGGCCCATGATGACGCCGACGGACATGCCGAGGACGCAGAGAAGGAGAACGCCGAGTACAATAACAAACAGGCTCATGGGGATTCCTCGGGGGGAGTGGGGGCGGTGGACTCTTTGGACGGAGTGGACTCAGTGGACTGGGTGGACGGGGTGGACTCGGGCTCGGGGTCCTCAGACAAATCGGACACATCAGACACCTCTGACACATCGGAGGGCTCGGGCTCGGGCTCTGAGGCAACGGGCTCGGGCTCCGGCTCTGAGGCAGGGGGCTCGGGTTCCGGGGCCGGCTCGGGGACGGGGGGGATGATCTCGGGCTCGGGGGGGAGATCGGACAAATCGGACGCATCAGACACCTCCGACAAATCGGTGGGGGAGGGTGCCGGCTCTGAGGCAGGGGGCTCGGGCTGGGGCTCCTCAGACAAATCAGACGGCTCTGACAACTCGGAGGTTGCGGGCTCGGGCTCGGGTGCCGGGGCGGGGAGGCTTTCGGATTGAGCTTGGGGGGCGAGGCCGCGCTCGCTGAGCCAGGATTCTGTTTTTTCGGGATAGAGGGCGTAATGGATGCCGAAAAATCCGCCGCCGAGGAGGAGGAGGATCAGAACCATGAGCAGCGCCAGGCGGCGCTGGGAGCGGCGGAGCATTTTGTAGAGCCGTTCCTCGGAGCGCTGGGCGCGTTCGAGGAGCAGTTGCGTGGTTTTGTCCATGGAGACCATGGTGTCGTTGAACCGGGAAACGGTCTCGGACATGTTGCGGGCGTTTTCCTGACTGGATTCGAGTTGCTCGTGCATGAGCTGGAGCAGTTCGGTGTGCCTGCCGGTGTATTCGGCGAGCTTGCGGACGCTTTCGGCGGCTTCGGGCACGTGTTTGAGCAGGGATTTCTGCGCGAGCACCTGCTGGTCCATGTTTTCGCGGAGCGACCGGACCAAAGAGAGGACCTCCCGCGAGCCGGATTCCATGGTGGTGATCTGCTTTTTGCGGCGGGCGGAGGGGCTGACTTTTTCCCAGAGATTGTATTTGGGCGGTTCAACCGACTGGACGGGACAGGGGTTGAGTTCCAGGGCCTTGTCCTCGAGGGTGGCCTCCACTTCCTCGCCGGCCGCATTTCCTGTCGCATTTCCTGTGGGTGCGGGCGCGGCCGGGGGCGGTTTAGGCGTGTTTTCCGGCTTTGGGGTTGATTTGGGAGCCTTCCTGGGGGCGGTGTCGGGTTCTTCCGGAACGGGATCTTCTAAATTCACGTCATTTCCTGGGGTTGGATTAATATCAGTTGCTTACCTTTAACGGATTCGGGTGGTTTCGCAAGTCCTCATTAGATTTAGACTTTTACGTGATTATCTTAAAGGGTTTCAGATCCGAAATGATGGAGAGGTAAGCAAAATCACGGTCTCTTGCGAGGATGAGGGCGTCGTGTTGCAAACAGCAAGCCGCGAAAAGGCAGTGAATACTGCTGCGGATTTGAAAGCCTTTGTTTCGTGCGGTGCGATAAAGATCCGCCGCCAAGCGGTGGGTTTCACGCGTGGGAAAAACCTCCATAAAGGGGTGGAAGTGCTGCTCCACCAGATCCCGGTCCCTTTGGGATGCGATTCCCTGGAAAAGCTCCTGCAAAACCAGCCCCGAGTACAGAAGTGTGGTTCCTTCCTCCAGGGCCCGGGTCAATGCGCTGACCTCCGGCCCCCCGCTTCCGGCAAAAAACTCAATCCACACACTGGTGTCGACAAAAACCGTCATGTGCGCAGTGACCGCATTTCGTCCAAATCCCCCCGCCACTGGATTTTCCCTCTCAGTGCCATAATTTTTTTTTGGTCGCCACGGCGAACAAGTTCGGAGAGAGCGTGATTGACGAGTTCTTTTTTGGTTTTCAGTCCCGTCAACTCTCTGGCGGCAAGCACCAGTTTTTCATCCAGATCCACATTTGTTTTCATAGACACATAAAACTCCAAATGAGGTGTCTTGTCAAGAATTTGTATCCCTGTTCCTTTGACATTCAAAGGGAGTTCGTTATAGGAGACCCTCTCTTTAACCTATCCAACGAAAGAAATTATGTCTGATCCCACCAAAGCACTCGATGATATTCAATTGGACGGCCAGAATCTGTGGCGCGAGGAGGTTTACACCGACCGCGCGGTGGGGTCGATCCGGGTGTTGATCCCGGTCACCGAAGCGGGCGCGGATGATCCGATGCGGAAAACGGAATATTACGCGCAGACACAGGTGATGACCGGCGGCGGTCCGTTGCCGGTGGAGGGCCCGATTGAGGCGGAGAATCTGTCGGAGGCGGTGGCCGGGTTCGGCGAGGCCACGAAGGCGGCGGTGGAGGAGATGATTGAGCGGGCCAAGGCGTATCAGCGCGAGGCGGCCAGTCAGATTGTGACGCCGGGGCAGGCCATGGGCGGCGGCATGGGTGGATTGGGCGGCGCGCCGGGCGCGGGCGGCGGTCAAAATCCTTTTTCTCTTCGCTAATCTAACCTTATAAAACTTCACTGAAAAATACAATCATGTCCTTAAAGCTCTCTCCTCTTCCGAACGCCAAGAAACCCGCCGGCCCCGTGATCCTCGCCATTATGGACGGGGTTGGCATCGGCCCCGGTGACGAATCCGATGTGGTGGCGCAGGCGCATACCCCGCATCTGGACTGGCTGAAAGCCAATGTGCCCTACACGCAGCTGAAAGCACACGGTTCCGCGGTGGGCATGCCCGCCGAGGACGATATGGGCAACAGTGAGGTGGGTCACAACGCCATCGGCGCGGGGCGGGTGTTCGCGCAGGGCGCCAAGCTGGTGAACATCGCCGTTGAGGACGGATCGATGTATGAGGGGGAGACCTGGAAAGAATTTATGAACCAGGTGAAATCCAAGGGCACAAAGCTGCACTTCATGGGCCTGCTTTCGGACGGCAATGTGCACACGCATATCCGTCATTTGGAGTCGATGCTCAAGCAGGCGCAGAAAGAAGGGGTGAAAACGGCGCGGGTGCACGCGCTGCTGGACGGCCGCGATGTGGATCCGACGTCGGCGGACCAGTATGTGACCCGGATTGAATCGCTGATGTCGGACTTGAACGCGGAGGGTGTGGACTACGCTGTCGCGTCCGGCGGCGGGCGGCTGTACATCACCATGGACCGCTATGAGGCGGACTGGCCGATGGTGCAGCGGGGCTGGGATTGTCACGTCCACGGCAAGGGCCGGGCGTTTGATTCGGCCCTGGAGGCAATTTCGACCCTGCGCGAAGAGGATCCGGGCGTGATCGATCAGGATTTGCGCGAGTTTGTGATTCACCGGGACGGTCAGCCGATTGGCAAAATCGAAGACGGAGACGCGGTGATTTTGTTCAACTTCCGCGGCGACCGCGCCATGGAGATCAGCAAGTGTTTCGACGGCGGTCCGGATTTCGACAAGATTGACCGGGGGCAGGTTCCGGACGTGCTGTTCGCGGGAATGATGCAGTACGATGCGGATGTGAAAGTGCCGCGGAAGTTTCTGGTAAGTCCGCCGGTGATCGACAATCCGATGGGCGAGTATCTGGCCGCAACCGGTCTGCGTCAGTTGGCGATCAGTGAAACCCAGAAATACGGTCACGTGACCTATTTCTTCAATGGCAACCGGACGGGCAAATTTGATGAAAGCCTGGAGGAGTATGTCGAGATTCAGGGCGACAATGTGAGTTTCTCGGAGCGTCCGTGGATGAAATGCGCGGAAATCACGGATGTGGTGCTCGATTCGATGGCGAACAAAAAGCATGATTTCATCCGCATCAATTACCCCAACGGCGACATGGTCGGTCATACGGGGGATATTCAGGCGGTGAAAATCTCAGTGGAGGCGACGGATCTGTGCGTCGGGCGTCTGATGAAAATGGCGCGCAAGACCGGAGCGATTCTGGTGGTGAGCGCGGATCACGGCAATGCCGATGAGATGTATGAGCACACCAAAGACGGGGGGATCAAGCGGGACAAGGACGGCGTGGCGAAATCGAAGACCGCGCATACGCTCAATCCGGTGCCGGTGTTTCTGTATGATCCGGCGGGAACGGCGGAGATTGTGCTGGGGGACCGCAAGGACCTGGGCATCAGCAGTTTGGCGGCGACCTGCATCCGTCTGCTGGGGTATCAGCCGCCGGCGGATTATGATCCGTCGATTTTCGCGGAGTCTTAACCCGTCCTGAAAAAGAGGAAGGGATTACGATTAAGATTACGATTAAGATTAAGATGAATATTTGATGCGTGATCCTGATTTTCTCCTTGGTTTTTCTGATGTGAACCGATTGACTTTTAAAGCGTTTCTTGTATAGACTACAAAGTCTATCAACTTAATAGGGATTAAACCTGAATGCATATACCACCTATCCAGCCCGGCTCCGGCCCGTTATTGCCTGAGCAGATCCAGCGTTTGAATGACGTGTTGCCGACGTTGAGCCCCGAGCAGGGCTCCTGGCTGTGCGGATATGTGGCGGCGTTGAATCAGCTCGCGAATGCGGGTCAGTTTCCGCAACCGACCGCGTCCGCGGCGTCCGCGGCGGCGGTTTCGGTGAGTGATTCGACTCCGGTGACGGTGATGTACGGTTCGCAGACGGGGAACAGCGAGGGAGTGGCCGGGAAGCTGGCGGCGGCTTTGAAAGAGGTCGGGGTTCCGGCTGAACTGAAGGATATGGGGAGTTACAAGACCCAGCAGTTGAAGCAGGAGAAGACGCTTTGTGTGGTGGTGAGCACGCACGGAGAGGGCGATCCGCCGGACACGGCGATGGATTTTCACGCGTTTTTGTACGGGAAACGGGCTCCGAAACTGGAAGGGGTCGGTTTCGCGGTGCTGGCGCTGGGAGACACGAGTTACGAGCATTTCTGCAAGACCGGCCGGGATTTTGATGAGCGTTTGGGGGAACTGGGCGGGACGCGGTTGCTGGACCGGGTGGACTGCGATGTCGATTATGAAGATCAGGCGGACGCATGGATCGCGGCGCTGGTGAAAAAGATTTCGGCGGAGCGGGATTCGGTTCCGGCCCCGGCGGCGGCGGTTTCGGGCGCGGCGGCTTCGGCCGCCGGCGTGTATGACAAGAAGAATCCGTTTCCGGCGGTGTTGCTGGAGCGGATTAATTTGAACGGCAAGGGTTCCGCGAAAGAGACGCTGCACATGGAGCTGCTGCTGGAGGGGAGCGGGCTGGTGTATGAGCCCGGTGACGCGCTGGGGGTGGTGCCGGCCAATGACGCGGTGATTGTGGAGGAGATGATCGGGTTGCTGGGGGCGGATCCGTCGGCGGAGGTTGTCGGACCGAAAGGCCGCGAATTTTTGGTGGACGCGATGATGAACACCTTCGAAATCACCACGATCACCCGGCCGTTCCTGCGGGGATACGCGGAGTTGGCGGGGAGCAAGAAACTGAACGCGCTGCTGGCGGATCCGGAGAAACTGAACGCCTGGCTGTACGGTCGGGAAATTGTGGACGTCCTGCAGACCTGGCCTGTGAAGGGGCTGGCGATCGCGGATTTCCTGGAGCTGCTGCGCAAACTGCCGCCGCGCCTGTATTCAATTGCGTCGAGCCTGAACGCGCATCCGGATGAGGTGCATTTGTGTGTGGGCGTCACCCGCTACGAGGCCCACGGGCGGAAGCGCAAGGGGGTGTGTTCGACCTTTTTGGCGGACCGCGTGGAGGAGGACGGAACGCTGCCGGTGTATGTGGACCGGAATAAGAACTTTAAGCTGCCCGCGGGTGTGGACACGCCGGTGATCATGGTGGGTCCGGGCACTGGCATCGCGCCGTTCCGGGCCTTTGTGGAGGAGCGCGAGGTTCACGGCGGCGGTAAAAACTGGCTGTTCTTCGGAGATCAGCATTTCACGACTGACTTTTTGTATCAGACCGAATGGCAGCAGTGGCTGAAAGAGGGCGTGCTGACACGGATGGATGTGGCCTTCAGCCGGGATCAGGCGCAGAAGCTTTATGTGCAGCACCGGATGCTGGAGAAGGCGGCGGATCTGTGGGCCTGGCTTCAGGACGGCGCGCATTTTTATGTGTGCGGGGATGAGAGCCGGATGGCGCATGATGTGCATCAGGCTTTGATCGATATTGCCCGCACGCAGGGCGGACTGTCCGCCGAGGACGCGGACGCCTATGTGAAACAACTTCAGAAGGACCGTCGCTACCAGCGCGATGTGTATTAAAGGAAACTGCCATGCCAAAACCCGTATTAGACATTTCCAAGCCCGTTCCGGAAGATCATGTGCACGTGGAGCACATCAAAGAAGCCAGCCGCTTTTTGCGGGGGACCATCGAGGAGGGCTTGAACGATCCGCTCACCGGCGCGGTGTCCGACGACGACACCCAGCTGACCAAATTTCACGGCACCTACATGCAGGATGACCGCGAACTGCGCAACGAGCGGCGGAAGTCGAAGCTGGAGCCGCTGTATTCCTTTATGATCCGGGTGCGGGTGCCCGGAGGCATCTGCACGGCGAAGCAGTATTTGGAAATGGACCGGATCGCGAACACGCTGGCAAACGGGACGATCAAACTCACGACTCGTCAGGCGTTTCAGTTTCACGGGGTGTTGAAGCCGAATCTTCGGCAGACGATGCGGGAGATTATTGAATCGTCGCTGGATTCGATCGCGGCCTGCGGGGATGTGAACCGGAACGTGATGTGCAATCCGAATCCGTATCAGAGCAAGGTTCACGAGGAGGTGTACGGGATCAGTTGCGCGATCAGCGAGCATTTGACCCCGAACACGACGGCGTATTACGAAATCTGGATGAACGGGGAGAAGACCGAGGCGACGCCGAAAGTGAAAGAGGATGTCGAGCCGCTGTACACGCACCGGTATCTACCGCGCAAATTCAAGATCGCGGTGGCGATTCCGCCGTACAACGATGTGGACATTCACGCGAACGACATCGGTCTGATTGCGATTGAGAAGAACGGGAAGCTGGCCGGATTCAATGTGGCGGTGGGCGGCGGCATGGGGATGTCGCACGGCGAGCCGGAGACGTATCCGCGGCTGGCGTCGGTGATCGGGTATGTGGACGCGAAAAACGCGGTGGATATGTGTGAGAAGATCATGACGGTTCAGCGGGATTACGGCTGCCGCACGAACCGGAAGCACGCCCGGTTCAAATATACGATTGATGATTACGGTCTGGAGTGGTTCACGGAGGAATTGGAAAAACGCTGCGGCTACAAGCTCAAGAAAACCGTTCCCTACACCTTTGAGCGGAACGGCGACACCTACGGCTGGCTCAAGGGAACCAACGGCAAGTGGTTTTTGACGCTGTTCATCGAAGGTGGGCGCATCAAGGACGTCAAGGGACATCCGATGATGACGGCGTTGCGGGAAGTGGCGGAGAACTGCGGAAACGCGGATTTCCGGCTGACCGGGAATCAGAATTTGATGATCGGGAACGTGACCGCCGCCAAGAAAAAGGTGGTTGAGGATATTCTCAAGGCCCACAAGGTGGGGGAATACGCAGGGCTGAGCGGACTGCGGCGGAATTCGATCGCCTGTGTGGCGCTGCCGACCTGCGGGCTGGCGATGGCGGAGGCGGAGCGGTATCTGCCGACGATGATCACGAAGATTGAGGCGCTCGCGGAAGAGGTCGGTCTGCGCGATGACGAGATTGTGATCCGCATGACCGGCTGTCCCAACGGCTGCGGGCGTCCCTACCTGGGCGAGATCGGGTTTGTGGGCAAAGGCCCCGGGAAATACAATCTCTACCTGGGCGCGGGTTTCGCCGGGGAGCGGTTGAACAAGCTGTATCGGGAAAACATCGGCGAGGAACAGATTCTGGCCGAATTGAAACCCATACTCGAGCGCTACGCCAAAGAGCGCAAGGACGGGGAGCGCTTCGGCGATTTCACGATCCGCGCCGGATATGTCCAGGCGACGAACGAAGGTAAAGACTTCCACGAGAACGTGACGCACAGTTAATTCGGACGTTTCCGAACTTCGGAAAATGCGGATTGATGTTTTCCGAGATTCGGAAAAGCGGTGTTGCGTCTATTCAGATCGGTCGGGATGTGTGCGGACGAAGACGATCTCTGATTTGAGCGGGGTGAGGTCGCGGGCGCGGAGGGCGGCGCGCCAGGTTTCGCGGGTGGCTTCGGGGTCGGTGAAGCGGATCCAGGTGCGGCGGCTGAAGAAGACGGGGTAGCGGCCAACCTCCTCGTAGGGGATGCCGGCGGTGCGGAGGGCGTGGTGCAGGGTGTCGACACGGCCGGGGACCTGAAACTGGTCGTGGGTGGTGAAGATGAAGCCGTCGAAGCCATCGCGGTTGAGGCGGTCCTCGAAGGGAAACTCGACGCTGCGCCCGAGGCGCATGGAGAGCATGGCGGGCTGCGAGTATTTGCTGTAAATGCCGACGCGGTTGGCCTTGAGTTCGTCCCAGGGGAGGTCGTCGGGCAGGGCGTTGACCCCGAGGCGGGGATAGAGGATGCCGAGGATGAAGGTGAAGACCCAGACAGCGGCGATGAGCGGGCGTTGGGGATGGGTTTCAGTGCAGGCGGTCCAGAGCAGCCAGACGGTCATCCCAACGGTGGCCATGGAGCTGAAATAGGTGAGGTTGAACCACATGCCGAAGAGTGAGAAGACCAGGGCGACAATCGCGAGCAGCACGGCGGCGAGGATCAGGTGAATGCGGCGGGCTTTGACGGTGATGCGTTCGAGGGTGACGATAATGAGCACCGAGGCGCAGGGCAGAATGGGGATCATATAGCGTTCGAAGGAACGCATAAAGAAAAAGGGAAGCACGCTCAAAAAGAGCCAGCCGGCAAGCCATTGAACGCGGCGGTCGTTGAGGGGATGGTTCTTTTTCCAGGCGAGGACGAGGCCGGTGAGGGTCACAAAACTCCAGGGGAAGGTGAGCAGGAGCACCGCGCCGAGGGCGTTGAACGGGGATTTGATGCTGACGCGGTTGAGGCGCTGGCCGACGATTTCGTTGTTGAGGTTTTCGATGAAGTCGTAGTGCAGGAACCGCATTGAGAGCGGCCAGGGAAGGGCGAGAATCAGAAAGGTTCCGAACAGGAGGGCTCCGGGGAGGATCAGGGCGCGGGCGGAGGGCCGTTTGGGGAGCAGAATGAGGCCCATGACCAGGGCGGGAAGGAGAAAGAGCAGCGATTGCGGACCTTTGGCGAGGGTGGCGGCGGCGAGGGAGGCACCGGCTCCGATCCAGGCGTTCCGGTTTTTGTCCTGCCAGGCGACGAGGCACAGATAAACGGACCCGGTGGTGAAGAGACCGAGGGGCATGTCGAGCATGGCGCGGCGGCCTTCGACGGCGACCCCGGCGGTGGCGAGAAGCACAATGCCGGCGAGAAAGCCGCTGCCCTTGAAGAGGCGGCGGTAGAGCAGGGTGGCAAGGGTGGCCATGCCGGCGCCGCTGAGCACGCCCACCAGGCGGGCGGCCCAGAGTTCGACCCCGACGAGGTGAAACATGCCGGCAATGAACCAGTAGATCAGGGGCGGTTTCTGAAGGCGGACCTCGTCGTTGAGCCAGAGGGTCCAATAGGAGCCCCGCTCCATCATTTCGAGGGGGGTGCGGAGGGTGACCCAGAACTCATCTTTGCCGGTGACGCCGCTTTCCCATCCGGTGCCGAGAAAGAGGGCGATAAAGCCGAAAATGAAAATCAGCCTGGGAACCGTGAGCCGGGGGAGGGTCATGGGGCGGCGGGGGCGGTGGAAACGGCGCGAAGAGCCTGAATGCGGCGGAGGACGGGCGGATGGCTGTATTCGAGGAAGACGAGCCAGGGATGGGGGGTGAGGTTGCTGAGGTTGTCGACAGACAGGCGTTTGAGGGCGGCGATCAGCTCTTCCGCGCCGCCGGTGGTGCGGGCGGCGAAGGCGTCGGCCTCGAATTCAAATTTGCGGCTGAGGATATTGGTGAAGATGCCGATGAGCGAGGCGATGGGGCTGTAGAGGAAGCCGAAGAAAATGAGGCCGGCGTAGAGGGGAAGGTTTGCGGGATCGACCTCCAGTCCGAAGGCCTCGTACATGCCGGGGCGTCCGATGAAGAGCGAGAGCAGGTAGAACATCAGTCCGGTGCTGAGGATGCCGGCGATGAGCTGTTTGTGGATGTGTTTGCATTTGGCGTGGCCGACTTCGTGGGCGAGCACCGCGACCAGTTCCGGCGTGGAGTGGTTGGCGATGAGGGTGTCGAACAGGGCGATGCGGCGGGTTTTGCCGAAGCCGGTGAAATAGGCGTTGGCGCGGGTGCTGCGCTTGGAGCCGTCGATCTTGAAGAGCCCCTGCACCTCGAAGCCCTCTTTTTGGGCGTAGCCTTCGATGGCGGTGCGGAGTTCGCCCTGTTCCAGCGGATCGAATTTGTTGAAGAGGGGGAGGATGTACACGGGGGCGATGTACATGAGCAGAAGCTGGATGAGGGTGAGGACCACCCAGGAAATCCACCAGGCGTTGCCTTCGGCGGATTGGAAGAACCAGAGAATGCCCGCGAAAATCGGCCCGCCGATGAGGACGGTGAGCACCAGGCTTTTGACCAGATCGGTGACAAAGGTTTTCGGGGTGGTTTTGTTGAAGCCGTATTTTTCCTCAAGGACGAAGGTGTCGTAAATTTTGAACGGCAGGCCGAAGAGGGTGCTGAGGAGGATGAGAATGCCGGCGAAGATCAGTCCCTGAACAATGAGGGTGTCCGCCCCGGCGACGGCGAGGCGGTGGGTGAGGGCGAAGCCTCCGAGGAGAATGAAGGCGACGGAGACGGTGGTTTTGATGAGGCCCGCGACAATCTCGAAGCCGGTGCTGTCTTTCAGGTAGCGCTGGCTTTTCGCATAGGATTCGCGGTCATAGAGGTCTTTGAATTCGGCGGGGATGTCCGGGGCGATGGCGTTGAGGTTCAGCCAGTGGATCCACGCGTCGAAAAGAGCGAATCCGATGAGAATGACGAGGACGAAAATCAGATAGGGGTTCATAAAAGAGGTCATAGCGGTTTTGACGCTGAAATCAAGTTTCGGGGCGGGCGGGATATGCCCCTTTTATTTTCGACAGGATTACAGGATCGACGTGATCTTCAAAAAGATTACGGGAAAGGAGTGATCCTGCTGTTGTTTATGATATTAAAATATCATTTGCATTTCGTGCGGATTATGCCTATTGGGAAGAATCTGTCTGTTTTTAAAGCGCTTCTTTCCGGGTGGTCAGAAGCGGGTATTCTAAATCCTTAAAGGACTTTTTTTATGAAGAAACGTATCATGTTTACCGCAGCCCTCGCGATGGGGTTCACCGCACTGGCGGAACAGAATATTCTTTCGTTCGGTTTGCATCTGAACACGGTGATCGGAAGCAGTTCCGCGGATCACCCTGAAGACTTCGCGCCGGGCGGGCATGACCCGAACCGTGACGGTGCGCTTCAGTTGCAGAGTCTGGAGCCGAGTGTTTCGCTGCGGTTCGGCGATTACATTCAGGGGTTTGCCACCGGCTCTGTTTTCACCGATTCGCATGATGATTTTGAGTGGGAGTGGGAGGAGATTTTCCTGAAACTGCACAACCTTCCCGGCGGGATGGAACTGCGGGGCGGTCGTTTTCTGAACCGGGTGGGTTTGCACAATCCGGTTCACCTTCACAGTTGGGAGACGGTGGACGCGCCGCTGCCCCACGCGCTGTTTCTGGGCGAAGACGGTCTGCAGACTCTGGGCGGAGAACTGAATTTTCATTTGGATACCGTTTCTCCGAGTGTGTTCACGGTGAGCTTCGGGCAGCGTCCGAGCCACGGGCATGATCACGGACACGGTCATGGACACGATGATCATGGACATGGGCACGGACATGATGACCATGGGCATGGCCATGACGATCATGGCCATGGGCATGGGGATTGGCATGATCTGGAGGAGTTTCGTGTGGATGAAGACATTGTCACGATCGGGTTCCGCACCCTGTTCCGCCGGAATGATTTCCACTCGCTGACGCTGGCGACCGCGGGCGGCAAAGGCACGAACGAAGAGGGCGGGGATTCCTGGTTCGCTCTTCTGGGCGCCGAGTTCGCCTGGCGTGAAAACGGCTTTGAGCCGGGCGGCCGTTCGGTCAACTGGCGCACGGAGTTTATCCGTTTTTCCGGAAAAGGCCATGAGGAGCATGGGCACGGACATGATCATGATGATGACCATGACGATCATGGGCATGACGATCATGGACATGACCACGATGATGAGCACGGGGAGCGGGTCACCGGTTGGGGTCTCAGCACACAGGTGGCTTATCAGATGACGGACCGGCTGCGTCCGTTTGCCCGTCTGGACTATGTCAATGAGATTGCCGGACTGGATCTGGATTCCTGGACCCGGTTTTCTCTGGGCGGAACCATGACCCTGGCCAATAATCCCTATGCGTATCTTCGGCTTCAGGGCAACTTCGACGAGCGCGGTCATGACAGCGAACAGGCGGTCTGGCTTCAGTTCGGCATGAGTTTTGGTGGACCTGAGGTCCGATAAACTGTAGAGTCGTCCCATGAAGCGTTTTCTCTCTTTGCTTTGTTTGGTCACCGGACTTTCCTCCGCCGTCCGGGCGGAGGACCGTCCCATGGTGGCGACTCTGCATCCTCTTCTTTCGGAAATGGTCACCCGCCTCGCGGGGGACCATGTCCGGGTTGAGGAATTGATGGGGCCGGGAGGAAACCCGCACACCTTTGATCCGTCGCCCCGGGATTTGGCCCGGATTCAGGACGCGGTGATGGTGGTGGCGATGGGGAAAAATCTTGAGACGTATCTCGACCGTCTGGAGGCGTCCCTGCCGGAAGGCGTGGTGATGTATGAGGCGGGGCGACTGGTGCCTTCGCTCCGCATTGATGTGGAGAGCGAGGTGTTTATGTGTTGTCCGGTGCACAGCCACGGAGCGATTGATCCGCACTGGTGGCACAGTCCGGCGGCGATGCGGACGGCGGTGCGCCATCTGGGCCGGGCTCTGGAGCGTCTGCTTCCGGAACACCGGTCTGAAATCCGCGAGTCCGCCCGCTCGCTGATGAGTGAACTGGAGGATTTGCACCGGTGGGTGGAGGATCAGGTGTCGGTGATTCCCCGGAATCAGCGGAAGCTGGTGACGGCTCACGCGGCCTTCGGATATTTTTGCGACGCGTTCGGGTTTCAATCGATCCCGGTCCAGGGGTTGACGACGGAGGATGATCCCACGCCCGCCTATTTGGCGGAGACGGTCCGGATTATCCGGCGGGAGAAAATTCACGCCGTTTTCCCGGAGAAAAACGCCTCGGAGCGCATATTGGAGATGATTGTGAAGGAGACCGGTGTTGAGCTTGCCGAACCGTTGCTGGCGGACAACACCGGGTCTGCGGATAAAACCTATGCCGATATGATCCGGCATAATGTGGATTCGATCGTGCAGGCTCTGACCGGGGGGAAATAGATCGTGCGGGGGCAGCCGTTACTGGAACTTCTGTTCGTGGGGGCGGTCGCGCTGGCTTTGTGGTTTCCCATGAGGGGTTTGACCCGGGCGCGGGTCTTTCCCATGTCTTCCGATCCCGTTTTGGCGGACGGGGCGGGAGATACGGTTCGCCGTCCGGTCTGGATTGACCTGCGGTTTTCCCATGCGCCGGAACGGTTTGAAGTGTTTCAGAATGGCATTTCACTGGGTGAGGGCGGGGGTGTTCGGCGCTGGGATGAGGATGCGGAGGTTTCGTTCGAGGGAGGGGTTGTGTCGATACGCATTGAGGGGGATTTCGCCGGGGACGTGGATTCCGCTTATTTGGAGGTGTCCATTGAGCCGGACCGCCTGCCGTCCCAGCGGCGGGGGATGTGGATCCGACGGGATTTTTCACATGTGATGGAGTTCCGATGGACGGAAAACTGACGTCCGATCTTTTCCGAATCACGGAACTGGGGGCTTCGCACGATCCGGAGCCGGGGCACTGCCTTGCGGTGGAGGGACTGCATGTGCATTACGGCGCGATTTGCGCGCTGGCGGATGTGTCGTTTTCAATCGGTTGCGGGCATTGCGTGGGGTTGCTGGGCCAGAACGGCGCGGGGAAGAGCACGCTGTTGAAGAGTATTGCCGGATTGCACACGCGGTTCAGCGGTTCGCTGACGTGGCGGGGACTTCCGCTGGCGTCGGTTCGACGTGAAATCGCCTATTTGCCGCAGAAGGATCAGGTGGATCCGTTTTTTCCTCTGACGGTGCGCGGGCTGGTGGAGATGGGGCGGTATCCGCATTTGGGTGAGCGGGGGGGCTGGAGGAAACTGGACACGGAGGTGGTGGACACGGCGATTGAAACCCTGAAGCTGGGTGATTTGCAGAAGCGCCGGCTGTTTCAATTGAGCGGAGGTCAGTTGCAGAGGACGCATATCGCCCGGGCCCTGGCGCAGGAGGCGCATGTGTTGCTGCTGGACGAGCCTTTCGCGGGGCTGGATGAACCTTCTCAACGGATGCTGGGGGAGGTGCTGCGGGAACTGGCGGCCAACGGACGTCTGCTGATGGTGTGTCATCATGATTTGAAAGCGGTGCCGGAGCTGTTTGACACGGTGCTGCTGCTGAACCGCAAGCTGGTGGGGTTCGGTCCGGTGACCGAGGCCTTCACCCCGGAGGCGCTGCGGGCCGCGTTTGATCATCCGCCGGAGAATGTTCATGTTTGATTTTCTGGAGTTCGGATTTAATCAGCGGGCGATTCTGGCGGCGGGCTTGATCGGGTTCAGCAACGGGGCGCTGGGGGCGCTGGTGGTGTTGCGGAAGAACGCGCTGGTGGTGAGCGCGCTTGCGCACGCGCTGCTTCCGGGGATTGCGCTGGGGATTCTGATTTTCGGCGGACTGAATCCGTTTGTGGGGTTTGTGGGGGCGCTGTTCGGGGCGCTGGTGGTGGGTCTGGGCACGGTCTATGTGGCGCGGGTGGCGCTGCTGGATCATCAGACCTCGCTTTCGGTGCTGTATACGACCGCATTTGCGGGGGGCTTGCTGATGTTGGAGCGGATTCCGACGTTCACGAATCTGGAGGGGTGGCTGTTTGGCAATATTCTGGGGTTGCGGAACGCGGATTTGTGGATCAGTTACGGGGTGAGCCTGCTGATCCTGGTGTCGCTGACGGCGTGGCGGCGCGGGTGGATCCTGTATTTGTTTGAACCCTCGGTCGCGGCGTCGATGGGGGTTCCGGTACGCCGGATGAATTATTGGCTGACGCTGCTGATGGTGTTGGGGCTGGTGACCTCACTGCAGGCGGTGGGGTCGGTTTTGTCGGCGGCTTTGTTTATCACGCCGACGGCGATCATGCTGCAGAATGTGCGTTCGCCGCGGGCACTGATTTGGGGGAGCGGGCTGACCGGGGGGCTGGCGGGCGCGGTGTCGATTTGGCTGAGCAATGTTCTGGATGTGCGGCCGGGGGCGATGATGATTCTGCTGCTGGGGATTCTGTTTCCGGTGGCACTCGGGCTGAAGCGCCTCGTCGAAGCACGCCGCGCGCTTCCGGCCGTCCGATGAACGGAGCCGCAAACACCGTCGGGAGGGAAAGATTGTCATTGACTTCCTAAAAGGGAGGGTGGATAATTCCTATAGAATGTATAGGGATTTTGTTTCTTCCGTATTTTTTTGGCGAAAGGAGACACATCACATGACCTACAGCATGAATTCGCGAAAACTGATGATGACAGACCGGGACTGCGGCCAGATGAGGGAGATGTTGAAGCATGCGAGGGAAGAGGGCTTTGTCTCCGCAAAGCTGCTTGATACCTTGGAAAAAGAAATGGATCAGTCCATGGTCATTCCGTCGGATCATATTCCTCCTTACGTGGTCACGATGCACACCACCGTCCGCGTCAGAAACTTGAAATCCCGTAGGGCTGTTGAACTCACGCTGGTATATCCCGACGAGGAGGACGTTTCGTCCGGAAAATATTCGGTGCTTTCTGATTTGGGCATGGGGATTTTGGGGTTCGCCGTGGGGGATACCTTTGAATGGGAGTTCCCTGACGGGGTGCATACGTTGCGGATCGACATGATCATCTACCAGCCTGAGGCGACGCATAACTTCGCAGACTGACCTGAGTTGACCGGGTTGACGCTTTGACGGCGGATGTCAGCCGCAACACACGTGCTACCTCTTTTTCCTCTTCCTCGGCCGGTGGGGTTCGAAGGTGGTGCGTTTGGCGCGGGCGGCACCGCGGGTGCCGGAGGCGGCCTGCTGATAGAGGATTTCCTGACTGCGCAGGGCTTCTTCGCCGGGCAGGGCGCGGAGCCGGTGGTAGTGGCCGTCTTTGCGGAGTTCCCGGGCCTTTCGGGTGTCACGCAGGGCGGTGTGAAGGATGGACTCCAGGGTTTCGCAGAGGGTGGGGTCGTCCACAGGGGTCATGAGTTCGACCCGTTTATCGAGATTGCGGGTCATCCAGTCGGCGCTGGAGATAAAGACGCGGGGATCGCCGCCATGGCGGAACCAGATGATGCGGGAATGTTCCAGAAACCGGTCAATGATGCTGATGACCCGGATGTTTTCGCTCATGCCTTTGACGCCGGGGAGCAGGCAGCAGATGCCGCGGATGATCAGGTCGATGATCACCCCGGCGTTTGAGGCGTTGTAGAGGGCGCGGATGATGCCGGGATCGGTGAGGGAGTTGAGTTTGGCGATGATGCGGGCGGGTTCGCCCTGACGGGCGCGTTCGATTTCGCTTTCGATATTCTGATAGAGGGTTTCACGGATGGTGAGGGGCGCGGCGGCGATGCGGCGGAAGGTCTGGGGCTGGCTGAACCCGGTGATAGTGTTGAAGAACAGGCCGGCGTCCGCGCCCAGATCGGGGTCGCAGGTGAAATAAGACACATCGGTGTAGAGTTTGGCGGTGCCTTCATTGTAGTTTCCGGTGCCGAAGTGCATGTACCGGCGGATCCCGTCGGGTTCGCGGCGGACAATGATGAGGAGTTTGGCGTGGGTTTTGAAGCCTTTGACGCCGTAAATGACCTGGACACCGGCCTCCTCCATGGCACGGGCCCACTCGATATTGCGGGCTTCGTCGAAGCGGGCTTTAAGTTCGACGATAACGGTGACGGTTTTTCCGTGACCGGCGGCGCGCATGAGCGCCGCGACAATGGGACTTTTGCGGCTGGTGCGGTAGAGGATCTGTTTAATGGCGATGACCTGGGGATCGTCGGCGGCCTGATCGATGAGGGTGACGACGGGATCGAAGGTTTCGTAGGGATGGTGGAGCAGGCGGGGTTTGGCGGCGATCTGGTCGAAGAGCGGCTTGGCCAGATCCAGATCGGGGGGCAGCACCGGCTTCCAGTCCGGCTCGCGGAGATGATCGTATCCGGGCAGGCCGGCGAGGGCGAAGTAGGCGGAAAGGTCCAGCGGGCCGTTGACGCGGTAGAGGGCCTCGGGTCCGGTGTGAAAGATGCGGGCGAGCTGTTGTTCGGCGACGCGGGTGGCGGAAGCCGGGAATTCGATCCGCACGCAGGCGCTGATTTTGCGTTCGTGGAGAATCGCGCTCATTTCGGTGACGAGGTCGAGGGCTCCGTCCTCGGAAACAGCCATGTCGGCGTTGCGGGTGATGCGGAAGGGGAGGACTTCGAGGACGTCGTCGTTGGGGAAAAATTCCTGAATGTGCATGGCGATCACATCCTCCACGAGCATGTAGCCGTAGCCCTGTTCGACGCGCAGAGAAATGAAGCGGTCGATTTGCCCCATGAGGGGGAGGATCGCGAGACGGGGCCGGGGGCGTTTGCCGGGGGGGGGCGGGGCGCTTTTGAGGCGGATGAGCAGATGAAGTTTGAGGTTTGCGTACTGGGGTTTGGGACCGGAGAGGTCGACGGCGGCCGGGGTGAGCACGGAGGCGAGTTCCTCGTGAAAATAATCGGCGAGTTGCCGGCGCTGTTCGGCGTTGGCGGATTCGGGGGTGATGCGGACGATGCCTTCGAGTTGAAGACGGGGCTCGATCTCTTCACGGAAGCATCGGGTTTGCGCTTCCACCAGCGTCCGGGCTTTGGCGGTGGCCTGTTCAAGCTGCTTGCCGGGAGTGAGGCCGCCGGCGTCTTTTTTGAGGGTGTTTTCGGAAAGAAGCAGGTGCAGGGAGCCCATGCGCACCATGAAAAATTCATCGAGATTGTTGCCGGTGATGGCGATGAATTTCAGGCGTTCGAGCAGGGGAACACTTTCATCGCCGGCCTCTTCAAGAACGCGGGTGTTGAAATCGAGCCAACTGATTTCGCGGTTGATCAATCGGACGGATTTGCGGGGGGAACTCATGGAATCAGCCTTTCACCAAAATAACATTCATGCCGAAGACCTCTTCAAACATTTGGCCTTTCACGCGGAGGGCACTGTTTTCGAGGTGGAGGTTTTCCACGCCGGGGACGCGGATAAAAAAGGTGTCCTCGCGGCGTTCGCAGAGAATGGTGGGGATGCTGCGGCCGCGGGAGCGGGCGAGGGCGTCGGCGACGCGGAGGATGGCGGCGAGCTGCTGAACCGCGAGGCGGTCTCGGCGGGGCAGGGCCTGATAGTAGGGATGGGTGGGTTTCGGAGGCGAGCGCCGGTGGTAGCGGGCGATGTTGGCGACGATGCGGCTGTCGCGGCGGCCGAGGCCGAAAATGGTTTCATTCGCGAGAATGTACATGGAGTGTTTGTGATGACTGTTCGCGGAAATGAACGTGCCGATTTCATGCAGCCAGCCCGCGATTTCGAGCAGCACCCGGTAGCGGGGGCTGAGACGGTGCTCCTCGGTCAGGGTGTCGAAAAGTTGCAGACTGAGGGAGGAGACTTCGCGCCCGTGGTGTTCGTCCACACCGTATTTGCGTCCGAGCTGCAGGGCGGAATCGAGCATCTGGGTGACGTATCCCTGGGACCAGCTTTCGGCCTGCGACAATTCCTGCAACAGGCCGTCGCGCATGGTGAAACCGCTGACATACAGGGTTTTGCAGCCGATGTCCTCCGCAAGCCGGGCGGTGGCGAAGAGGGCCGGCGCAAGAGTTTCCGCTTCGGAAAAGGTGAGGTTGAAAGTTTCGACGGCGTCCTCGACGGTGAGACCGACGAATTGGTCGGCGATGCGTTTCCAGTCTTTCAGCGAAACGGCCTGGGGGGCGGCTCGGTCCCATTCGGGGTTGACCTGCATGGCGGCAAAGCGGGCGTCGCCGCCCAGAACGACGAGGTTTTGGGTGCGCTGCTTGAATTCGCCGCCGAGCTGGTGGAGGGCGTTGGCGACCTCCTGTTCCAGCACATCCCGGACGAGACTGAGCGGGGTGCGCTGTTGATCGAGGAGGTTGCGCAGGCGGAGGGAGCCGAGGCGGAACACGCGGGCGTCGACGATGTTCTCGCCGGACAGGGAGAGGAGTTCGGTGCGGCCGCCGCCGATTTCCGCGAGCAGGGTGTTTTTGGGGCGTTTGCCGGGACTGCGCAGGAAGGGAAGCACGCTGAGGTAGGTGAGCCGGGTGGCCTCGGCGTCGTCAATCACCTCGATTTCGATGCCGGTGGCCATGGCGACGCGGTCGATGAGGGCGTCGCGGTTGGCGGCCTCCTGCACGGCGGAACTGGCCACGGCGCGGACATCGTCGGGGGCGACGCGGTATTCCCGCATGATTTGCTGGAAGCTTTCGAGAATCCGCACGCATTCCTCAATGGTGTGGCGGCGGATCCGTCCTTTGGTGAACACATCCTGCCCGAGGCGCACGGACTGATTGAGTTTTTCGAGGAAGTGGATGCCGCCCTGGGCGTCGATATCCGCGAGCGCCATGCGAATGGCGGCGGTGCCGATATCGATAACGGCGACGGTGCGGGTGGCGGGGTGGATGGAGGGGTCACTCATGAGCAGGAAATGTGTTCGACGTGTTGACGCGCCAGCGCGGCGGCTCCGAGGGTGGCGGCGTGATCGCCGAGTTGCGCGGGAACGACCGTGAAGCTGTCCGCGTAGGCCTTCATGATCCGGGGTTTCATGGCCTGTTGGACGCGGGGGAGGATAATGTCCGGCATGGCTTCGACGAGGCCGCCGCCGAGGACAATCACATCCGGAGCGAGGAGATTGACCAGTCCGCCCAGGGCGCGGCCGAGATGGTCGCAGGCATCTTCGACAAGCTGTTGAACCACGGTGTCGCCGTTGCGGACGGAATCCGCCAGGGTGCCGGAGCGGTAGTCGGCGGGGTCGGAACCGGCGTTGGCTTTGAGCCAGGGGGCCTGGCCGCGGAGAACGGCGGCGGAGGCGGCGGTGGCGATCGCGAGGCGGCTGGCGACGGCTTCGAGGCAGCCGGTGCGTCCGCATCCGCACCGGGGGCCGTCGGGGAGGACATTCATATGACCGATTTCCAGGCAGGAGGCGGTTTTGCCGTGAAAGATCCGGCCCTCATACACCAGGCCGCCGCCGAGACCGGTTCCGGGGAAGACGCCGAGCACGGTGCGGGCCCCCTTGCCCGCGCCGGCGACGGCTTCGCCGAAGATTCCGACATCCACATCGTTGGCCACAGCGGCGGGGACGGAAAACTGTTTTGTGAGGAGTTTTCGCAGCGGGACATCGGTCCAGCCCAGATTGGCGCTGGAAATGAGGGTTCCGGACGAGAGGTCGAGGGGGCCGGGACAGCCGATGCCGATGCCGGCGAGGGATTTCGGCTCAATCCCCGCGTCCGCTATGGCGTCTTCGGCGGTGTGGATGAGGCGTTCGATACCTTTCTCCTGTCCTTCATCGGCTTTGGTTTTCCGTTTTTTCGCGCCGACGCGTT
This sequence comes from Verrucomicrobiota bacterium, assembly GCA_020831625.1. GTDB lineage: Bacteria > Verrucomicrobiota > Kiritimatiellia > SS1-B-03-39 > UBA6053 > PXAS01. The sequence goes on from JAFIGD010000007.1 coordinate 98,639, forward strand.
TCCAGTCGCCGGTGTAAACCTCGGCCAGGATTTTCGTGGCCCCGAGATCGATCCCGAGCCAGTGGTCCGGCGCACTCATCAGATGCAGGTGATTTCCGCAAACTGCAGAAAACGTCCGAAAGACTGGACTTCGATTTGATTCTCCTTGCGCCAGCGGCGGATCACATGGCGGTCAATGCTGCGGTTGCTGTCATCCATAATCACGCGGCAGTGCGGATCGAGGCGTTCGCGCATCATGGGAAAGAGACCGTAGCGGCCGCTGTCGGTCAGGTGACGGGCGGGGCCGTCGCAGATCACAAGCTGAAAGTCGGGGCAGAGTTGATGGTAGGGCACATCGTACCAGTCGAAATCACCGTAGGAGCGGATGGGGGTATGATGGATGGTGATGTTGCGGAGGCGGTAGCGGTCGACAAGTCCCTGAAGTTTCCGCTGGGTTTCGATATCGTGTTCGAAGGTGTGGACATGATGCCCGCGCCGGCCGGCGGTGACCGCGAGGAGCAGCGAGGAGAGTCCGCTGCCGCATTCGAGCACATTGCCGTGGACCGAGGAGGCTTTCTGGGCCATATGGCGGAGATAGGCGCGGCTGTTCTGCCGGAATCCCAACAAAGAACCCACCCATTGAAGATCACTGATCATATAGGTGGGAGGAATGCAATTCGGATCGACAACTCTGAGCGCGGCAATAGATTCATCGAGAGTGTTCAGCGGATTCAGACATCCCATCCTGAAACGGGAGGGCAGTTGTTTTAAAAATTTTAGTCCGCGTTGTGCCGTGCTCCTCATGTCTGCATCTCCGCTGTTTGACGTTGTTTGCTTTTTCTGTTCATGCTCCCATCATATCTTATTTGAACCGTAAAGGTTAAGAAAGAACGGATTAGAGTTTCGTTATGGGTTTGTTGTGAAATCATGTTCCTTTCCAATGTGCTTGCCAAGGGAATTTTTGAAAAAAATTTTGTTTGCAAACGGTTCCTGTTCAAAATTGTATCAGGTCTGTTTGGGGATTACACAGTGTAAAGTGACCTGATTGACTGTTAAGCAAACGGACACTTGTTAATCACTGGCGGAAAGGACACGTCTATTTTCATGCAAAGATCCAACCTTTCACCTGGAGCCTGGAAAATGAAAAATGTATATTTAATGATCGGTTTGCTGTTCGCAGTCCCTGGAACAACAGCCTTCGGGAACGTTGTTTCGGTGATTGCCGCGGTCGAGCCGGCCGCGCTTGATTTATCGAGAGGAAGCGGCATGGAGTCTTATGTGACCCGTGCATCGATCCCAGCGGAGCATCCGGCTTTCAGCACGGCGCAGCGTTTTTCCGTGGTGAGGACACCGCAACATTCGCATCAACTACAGGTTCAGGCCGCTTCCGTGCGGGATCTGGCCGAGGGGGAGACCCTTCTTGCCCGCATCACGCTGCGGTCCGGCGATCCCAACCGGGACGCGGTGCGGGTTCCGTTTTTCGTGCAGGACCGTCAGGCGGGATTCCGCTCCATATTTGATGAGCGACTGGTGGTCGGGCAGGCCTGGGAAACGCATGATTTCGTGATTCCGATTCGCGGGGACATGGCGGCGGGGCGTCTGCAGTTCTGTTTGTTTCTGGGGGAAACGGAACAGACGCTGGATTTGGGCCGTTTTGAGGTGATCATGATGGGTCAACATGCCGCGCGGGATGCTGTTTCCCGCCCGGATGCGGCTGTTTCCGTTTCAGTGCAGGGTGAATATGCGCCGGTGAACGCCTCCCGGAGTTCCATTACCGGAAGTTTACCCGGGGGATGGGAGGAGGACTCGTCCTGGGCGGATGTGGGCGTGAATTACCGCGCGCAAACGTTGAACCCGTTCGACGGGGACCGCTCCCTTCGGGTCGAAATCAGCGAGGTGCGGCAGGGCTCGGTGCAGTTCCGGATTCCGAAGGTTCGGGTTTTGCCCTCGCACATGATACGGTTGCGGATCCCGGTGCGCAGCGAGGACCACCTTACCGGAACGGTGGCCCTCAGGCAGCGCGGCGCCCCGTATGCGGTTTATTGGGAAAACAGTCTCTCCGCCCGCCCGGAATGGGGGGTGATCGAATTATTGGCCTCCGTGCGTGACACCGATCCGGAAGCGACGCTGATGTTCAGCTTCAGCAGTCCCGGAACGTTTGAAATCGGCGATTTCGCGATCGAATATTTGACGCCCGAGCAGGCGCTGGCGGGACAGTCTTTTGAGGGGAATCTTTTGCAGAGTTCCTCATTCCCGCTTGGATTGACCGCGCCGTGGGCGATCGGCGCCAACGGAACCACTGAAGAGCATCTTCGCGCGGATCCCGATCATCCGGGACCTTCCGGACTGCCGTCGTTGCGGCTGGAGACCAATCGGTATGAGGGCCGACCGATGATGCAGATCACCGCACCGTTTATCGGCCGACCCGGAGAGTCGCACACTTTAAGTTTTTGGGCCAAGAGCGAGCGGCCGGGGATGAGGGTGCATATGCGGATGGGCCCGCCCCGGGAATCGCTATGGCGCGATCCGTGGCAAAAAGACGCCCTGTTAACCACGGAATGGCGGCGATATGAGATGACGGTTCAGCTGCCCCCGGCTCCGGACATGCTGTACCTTGCCCGTTTCACCAGTCATGACCTTGGCGTGTTTTGGATTGATCAGGTGATGGTGGAGCAATCCGAAGCGGCCGGACCGTTTCAAACCACCGGGCCGGTGGAGGTGTATGCCGTGCCCGCCCGGGAGTGGGGGCTCTCGTTCGAAGATGAACCCCTTTCGGTTCGCCTGGCGATGCACGGGCAAATTGACCAGGTTGACCGTGTGAAGGTTGAGGTGCTGGATCTTTACGGCGAGCGCACAGAACTGCCGCCGCTTCCCCCGGAACAGACTGAACTCACACTGCCGGATATTCAGACGCTGGGGAGTTTTCTGGTGACACTTACCGCTGTTGACGCGCAGGATCAGCGGCTGGGGCACCCGGCGGAGGTTTTGCTGCATCGGGTGCGGCAACCCCGGCGCTGGGGTGAGATCGCTTTCGATTCGCCTTTTGGCACGCACGTGGCCTCGACGCCGACCGCGACCCGCATGGCCAAGGCTCTCGGGTTCAATTGGAACCGGATGCATTATAAATTCAACTGGACAGGGCTGCAGCGCCCCGACGGCAGTTGGAATTTCGACGGGGCGGATGCCCGGATCGCTCCGCACAAGGAGAATGATCTCCTGATTCTGACCCACTTTGGCGGGGTGCCCAAAGAGCACTCCACCCGCAGACCTGAATGGCAGGGGAACACCTGGTACCACATGACCGCCGCTCCGCAAATGTCCTCCATGGACGCATTTGAAGAATATTGCCGGCGACTGTTGGAACACGCCGGGGACAGTCTCCAGGCGGTGGAAACCTGGAACGAGCCTTTTCTCGCCGGATTTTTTGTGGCGGACGTGGTGAATGGACGGCCGGTCCGGGAACGGCCGGAGGTGCTGGCGGAGTTGAACCGGCGCGCCCGCTCTGCGGTTGAAGCCTCCGGATACACCGGCCTGCTGATGTGGAATGTCGGTCCGCACTACGGCGATTCCGAGCGCGGATTCGACGAGGCCGCGCGCGATCTCGGCGCGGCGGACTCCGTGGACGCCTTGAGCTTTCACCGGTACACCAACGCCCGCCTCGGATTTCCGGGGGATCAGTTTGATCTGGATTTATCCGTGATCAATGAGGTGTTTGCCGATCATTCCGCCGCCTCGACGATATGGAACAGCGAGGGCGGGCACGGACTCAGTGAGGTTTTCAACCTGTATCAGAATATCCCCCCCTTCGGACACCGGGCGCGCGTGAATGCCCAGGCCGCGCAGTATGTCCGGTATTTCCTGTCGAATTTCGCCGCCGGGGTTGAGAAGGTGTTTATCTACACCCTGTATCCCCAGGACGGCTGGCTGTCGAATTACGGATATCTGAACGTTGACGGGGTTCTCTCGCATATTGCCCCGGTCACGTCCAATATGGCCTGGCAGTTGGAAGGAAAGCGCTTTGCCGGGGCGCGGAACCTCCACGACGGCATTCATGCGCAGCTTTATGCCGGCGAAACCGAGAACACCGTCGTCTTCTTACCCACCGGGCGCGGGGAGGCGGTTCTGCATCACACCGTTCCGGGGCTGCGTATAGACGACCTGTGGGGAAACCCGGCGGAGCCCCCCCGGAATTTTGTGACCGGGCTGCTCTATCTCAGTGCGCCGGGGCTTACGCTTGATCAGGCCTCAGAGCTGTTGAACGCCTCGTCACCGCCCGCATTCCGGGTGGTTTCCGCAGAGCCGGAAGCGGCTGCCCCGGCGGCTGCTCCGTCGTCCCCCCGTCCCGCTCCCGCAGAGGCCGGTGACGGAAACCCGGTTTATCTTGTGGTGATTCTGGTTCTGGCCGCCCTGGTGTTTCTCCCTCTGTTCAAGAATCGATCCGGAGGCTGAGGTCGCCCCCTTTTTGCCGGAATCCCGCGGCCGGACATGAATCTGCGGTCGTAAATGCGGGGATGCCGCGCAAGGTTGCGTAAACCTTGGGTACCCCTTACCCCGTCCGCAGGTGTAGTTTATCCGGTATGAACCTGAAACCATCCTCACCGACATCCCTTCTCTGTGCCGCCGCCAGCCTCTTCACGCCGCTTGCCGCGCAGGAAACGCCTTACAATGTGCTGCTGATCACCGTGGACGATCTGCGGCCGGAACTGCCGGCCTATGGACAGGGACACATCCACGCTCCGAACATGACCCGTTTGACTGACGAGGGGCTCACCTTCAACCGCGCCTATGTCCAGCAGGCGGTTTGTCAGCCCGCCCGGGCCAACGTGCTGACCGGGGCCCGTCCCGACACCACCCGTATTTACAGTGTTTTCGGAGGCGGCTGGCCCACCTTCCGCAACACCATGGGGGCGGTGGACACCCTCCCGTCCCTCTTCAAGGACAACGGATACTGGACCGCCGGCTACGGCAAAAATTTTCATCACGTGGATCTTCCCTCCTGGGACGAACACACGACGTTTTACCAGACCGCGGACCTCTACCAGCGTCCCGAAAACCGAGCCGTGGCCGGCGATGCCTCCCAGCGGCCCGCCTGGGAGTTTTTTGACGACGCGCTTGAATCCAACACCATGGACGCCAAAGTCGCCGCCGCCGCCGTGCAGGCCATCCGCGACCGCGCCGACGACGGTTCGCCCTTTTTCATTGCCGCGGGATTCTGGAAACCGCACCTGCCGTTTTCCGCGCCCCAAAAATACTGGGATCTCTACGACCGCGAAACCCTGCCCATCGCGGAGGGATTGGATGCGCTGCCGGTTCAAAACGCGCTGCCCGCCGGATTTTATGATCCGTTTTCCGGGGAACTGACCACCTATCAGGGCGGACGCCCTCCTTTTGTCGGTCAAACCGCGGAAACCCAGGCCGCGCTGGCAAACGGCACCTTCACCACCAACCAGCAAACCGGTGACGACTGGGGGATCATCACTGTCAACGGCACCCACATCTATCCCGAGGACTACGTCCGCGAAATCACCCACGGGTACTATGCCTGTGTCAGTTTTATCGACGCCCAAATCGGGAAGATCCTCGACGCCCTGGAGGAGGAGGATCTTCTGGACAACACCATTATTGTGCTCTGGGGCGACCACGGGATGCATGTCGGTCAGCACGGCAGTTGGCCCAAGCACACCAACATGGAAATCGCCACCCGTTTTCCGTTCATCCTGCACCATCCCGACATGCCCAGCGGCACCCGGGGCGTTTTGACCGACGCGCTGGTGGAGTCGGTGGATATTATGCCCACCCTCCTCGAACTCGCCGGGGTTCCCCTGCCGACCACGCACGCCCTCGAGGGGGTCAGTCTGGTTCCGCTCATGGACGAGCCGGGCCAGACCTGGAAAACCGCCGCCTTCAGTCAGTACCCCAGAGAAGTGCCGATGAACTCCGGCATTTGGTACATGGGCTATGCCATGCGCACGGCCACCCACACCTACATGCAATGGCGTGAAATGGACGCCACCGACGGCAATCCCATTTCCCTGGCCCAGCGCAACTTCACCATCAGCAACCGTGTCGCTTACGAGGAACTGTACGACATGGTGATCGATCAGCGGCAAAATCATAATATCGGCGGGGATCCGCAATACCGCGCCCTGATGGACGCCCTCGGTGAAAAAATCAGCACCGCCCTCACCACAGAGTATGCCAACACCCAGAACGTCGCCTCCGCCGACCCCGCCGCGCCCGGCGCTCACGCGGTCGCCTTCCACGGCGGCACCTCGGTCGGGGACACCCTCACCGCCCATTACATCTACGGCGATGCCAACGGCGATCTTGAAAACGGAACCCTGATCGAATGGGTGCGTGCCGAAGACTTCAACGGCCCCTACGACACCGTGGTCGGCACCGGAAGCACCTATACCCTGCAGGCCGACGACGCGGACGCCTTTGTGAAACTCAGGGTTACCCCCCAAACCGATGTCGCGCCAACCACCGGGGACGCCGTGCTCAGCGCCACCGCCGTGGTCGCGGGTGTCGGCTTCAACGACGGCTCCGGACTTCCCGCGCCCGAAAGCGCCGTTTACGAAGGTTTTGCCTACGCCTCCGGCGTGATCAGCAGCACCAGCGCGGGCGGTCGCGGCTGGAACGGAGGCTGGTGGGGCAATGACGGCCTCAGTTTCGGCGGTAACAGCGGCGCTCAAGCCGTGGATTTCACCTGGAACCATCTGCCCGAAGGGTATCATCACACCCCCGCGGGCCGCGCCGCCACCAACGGGGCCAACAGCAACAATCCGTACCGTCAACTGCACGGAGCCCAGACCATTGATCTCGCCCAAAACGGCACCCGCTACTTCAGCTTCCTTTATCAGCACAACGGGTCCGCGCCCACCTTTGAGAAGCGTTTTCACGCGGGCACAACGGAAATCCTGAAACTTCAAATCAACGCCGACGGCAGCCTTGGGCTCATCACCCCCGATGAGACCGCCATGGGGCTGCTCACGCTGGATGCCGACAGCGCGTATGTGGTGCTCGGACGCATTCAGTCCGCCGCCTCCGGCAACGACACCCTCAGCGTCTCCGTGTACAAAGCGGGGGACACCGTGCCCGCCTCGCCGCCGGTGTTCGCCGCCTCGGTCAGCGTCAACAGCTCCGCGACCCTTGACCGTGTCTTCATGGGCAATCCTTTTAACGGCAGCAACACGGGAAACAGTCCCTGGGACGAATTCCACATGGACGCCAACTACGCCGCCGTGGTCGGAACGCCCGACGAGGAGGATGACGGCGGCAGCGGCCATGTGCCGCCTTTCCTGACTGAACGTTTTGACTACAACGCCGGCGGCATCGCCTCCGGCAACGCGGGTGGAACCGGCTGGGACGGGGGCTGGTTCGGCAATGCGGAACTCACTTTCGGCGGCAACAGCGGCGCCGCCGCCGCCGACAAAACCTGGAGCACCCCGGACGGATACCATTACATCCCCGAAGGCCGCGCCGCCACCAACAACAACCACGGCAACACCCCCTTCCGCAAACTGGCCGCAGGCTCCACGATCAACCTCGGCTCAGACACCGTCTATTTCAGCTTCCTCTTCTCGCACGCCTCCACCAGCATGTTTGAGTACCGCTTCTACGCAGGCACCTCCGAGATCACGAAGCTTCAGGTCGATCAAAACGGACAACTCCGTCTCGTCGGGACGGACTTTCTCCCCACCGGCTTGAATCTGACCGCCGGCCAGGACTACCTCATCACCGGAAAAATCGAAGGGAACGCGGCCGGCAACGACACCCTCTCCGTGCAGGTCTACGGCTCCGGGGACACCGTGCCCGCCGACGAGCCGGCCTTCACCCACTCCGTGACGTTCCAAAGCTCGTCCATAATCGACCGCCTCATGATCGGCATCCCGGGGAGCACCACCACCAGCGCCACCTACTGGGATGAAATCCGCATGGGCACCACCTGGGGCTCCGTCATCGGAGCGGCGTCTGACGGGGAGAATGACGGGGATGACGATGAGGATCCCGACGATCCGCCGCCGCCTCCCGCCGAACTCATGCTGCACCTGACCTTTGATGAGGGAACGCTGGCCGACAGCTCTCCCGCCGCACTGAATGTCACCGGAACTGTCGGATACGCCACCGCCGACGGCCGCAGCTACGCCACCCTGAACGGCGTGGACCAGGCCATCACCGCCCCCATCCTCGGCAGTTTTCCCAACGGACTTTCGATCGCCTTCTGGACTCTCGCGCAGGACGGTGAGAACGGCATGCCTAAAAACACCGCCCTCGGCTGGGCCCGCCAGGGCGGGACCACCGGCAGTCTGGGCGACGGACTGGTCCTTGGCTTCGGCTGGAACAACAGCACCAACGCCCTGGTGCGCGTCGGGCGCGAAAACAACATCAACGACGACATCAGCCTCCCCGAACTCACGGACTGGCTGAACACCTGGGTTCACTGGACCGTGGTGAAAGATCCCGCCGCCGGAACGATTCAGGTTTATCGCGACGGTGAACTGTACAGCAGTGTGTCCAACCGCACCATCATCCCGGCCTTCGAAAGCCAGTCCTGGGCCACCGGATCCGGTTTGCGGATCGGGCGTTATTTTGACGACTTTTATAAAGGATATCTGGACGACTACCGACTTTACCACGGCGTGCTTGATTCCGCCGCCGTGCAGGCCATCTATCAGGAGGGCGGAACGGTGGACCGCTCCCTCGCCAACACCGTCCGCCGCCTCACCCACGACCAGGCCCTCAACGTGGTCTTTTTCGGCGGGTCCATCACCGACGGCGCCGGACAGAACAATGGCCTGCCGTGGCGCACCCGGACCGAAAACTGGTTTAGCGCAACCTACCCGGACGTGGACTTCGCCTTCACCAACGCCTCCATCAGCGGCACCACCTCCGAGTTCGGGGTCTTCCGCGCCGACCGCCATGTGCTCTCCGCCGAGCCCGATCTCGTTTTTGTCGAGTTCGCGGTCAATGATATTGAGCAGGTGTCCGCGACCCGCACCCGCCACACGATGGAGGGTATTGTGCGCAAAATCCGCTCCGCGCATCCCGCCTGCGACATTGTTTTTATTTACACCACCACCCGCGCCAACGCGGTCAACTTTTATGAGCAGGACCAGCTCCCCCCGCGCACCGCCGTCCACCAGGAAGTGGCCGATCACTACGGCATTCCCGTCATCGATGTCGCCGCCGCGCTGGTGGCCCACAAACATCAGACCGGATATCCCTACCGCATTGAGTTCGGCGAGCCCGGGGCCTTCGATCCCGCCGCCAACCACTACCTGCCCGATCACGTTCACCCCAGCAATCTCGGACACCAGGTCTACGGCGACGCGATCCAGGCGGCGTTGGAAACCTACTTCGCGATCCCTCCGCCCGACGACCCCGAGCCGCACCCCATGCCTGAACTGTTCGGCGGCTACGACATGAGTTCCGCCCGCATTCTCGACCACACCCACCCCGGTGTTTCCCATGGCGCGGGGTGGGCGGTGCAGGCCATGGGAATCGGCGCCGGCGGACGCACCGACGACTTCCTCTTCACCGATGCCGCCTCCACCACATCCAACATCACCGTTCATTTCAGCGGACCCGAATTCGGCGTGTACTACCGCCGCATGACCAACGGCGGGCAAATCGCATGGGACGTGGACAGCGGCGCCGCCGGAAACACCTTCTCGTTTTGGCACGAAACCCTCACCAGCTTCACCTCCCAGGCCATGCTTTCCACCGCTCTGGGAGAGGGAAACCACGTGGCGGTCATCGACCCGCAGGCCTACGAGGGCCATGAAACCCTCGCCATCGCCGGCTGGCTGGTGACAGGGGAACATACCGGGCCGTCCCAACTGAATTACACCGACTGGGCCGACAGCGTATACGCCCATCTTGACGGCGGTGCCGCCCATCCCGAAGCCGCGCCGGATTTTGTCCCGCCGGGCGGCCGCCTGAGCAATCTCCAGATTTTCGCCTATGGCGGCACGCCCGAAACGCCTCCGCCCCCGCCCGCTCTGACCCCGGTGGACGATTATCCGGAACTGATTTTTTCCCGCCGCGCCGACGGCGCGGCTTCGCCGGTTTTTTTTCACGCAACTGAATTAATATCCGGCTCCTGGAGTGATGCGGGGTTACAGATTCTCTCCATCACCCCGGCGGGCGACGGGATTCGCGAGGAGGTCCGTGTGCGCTCCCCGCTGACCCTTACCGACCAGCCCTTGCAATTCTTCGCCGTTCACGTAGAGGCGGACTGAGTATGTTTGAACTTCCGGGACATCATTTGGGCGACACCTGGTTTGCCGCCGACGAAGAACGCGTGCACATGTACGTGCTCGTCTGCCCCCTCGGAATCCCCCGGCACACCCGCTGGTCCATTGGCCACGCCAGTTCCACGGATCTGAAACATTGGACCTATCACGGCATCCTCTTCGACTCCCGTCCTGACGATCCCCAATGGCACTGCCTCTCCACCGGCTCCGTCTGCCGCCATGGTGACCGCTGGATCATGGCGTTTCTCGCCAATCACAACCAGCCCGACCCCCGCAGCGTGCTCGCCGAGTCCACCGATCTATTTCACTGGAACCTGATCCCCGGCATCGAGGCCCGCATCGACGGCGAAATCTACACCCGCCGTCCCAGCGTTCCTTTCAAAAATCCCCGTTGGCGCGACCCCTTTGTGTTTGAACACGAAGGAGCGCTCTATCAGCTCATGACCGCCGCCTCCGAAGCCTTGCCAGACGACCGCGACGGCGTGGTCGGACTGATGCGCACCCGGGATCTCCGCCGCTGGGAAATGCTTCCGCCCCTGCGCACGCCCGCGATCGGCACCGACCTCGAATGCCCCAAGCTCCACCGCGTCGACGGCGCCTGGCAACTCGTCGTCTCGCTTTTCAACGTTCTGCAGGCCCCCGACTTCGCCGCGACTCAACCCGCGGGCCGAAATCCCAACACCAGCTTTTCGCTCGCCGCCCAAACCCTGAACGGACCGTATGAAGGGGAGGGGGACTGCCGCGTTTCCCCGGAGGACATCCCCGGATGTCCCTACGCGTGCAGTCCCGTCTACTGGAAAGGCGCATGGTATCTGCTCGGCACCCGTTGGAGCGACCGCCTCGGCGACACCATCTCTGATCCGCTGAAAATTCGTCCCACTCCCCGCGGTTTCCGGGCGGTGTGAGGTCGCCGAATCTGAAGGGGTCATGACTTCACTTCGCACACGTCAATCGCATCCCATCCCACAATATTCCGTTTCGCCTTGCTGAACTCGATGCCGACGCAACGGACCTCGCGTTCGGCGGCGCGATGAGGTTCCGCATACCCTTTGTCCAGAATTTGCCCCAGGGCCTTGCCTTCAGGACCATTTTCCACCAATTTGAACTCAAAGATATACGCACGGTTTTCCATCAGCACGGCCATGTCAAGGCGACCGGCGTTGCTGGATTCCTCCACGCGGATGTCGAGACCGAGGGAGGCGAAAAAGGCGTAGAATACACTGGCATAATAGCCCTCGTATTGCGCGATGGGATTCTTAGTGTACCACTGGTGCGGGATGGAGGCATAAAATCCGGTGAGGAGTTCCCGGAGGCCGTCGAGGTCATTGGCATAAAGCAAGTCATAGACCTTGGGCGTTCTTTGGGAAGCCTCGGCGATATCGGGGGTCCAATCCAACATAAGCGCGGCGGTTAAACTGCTTTCTACTTCCTGATTGGGATATCCGAGACGGTAGGAGGTCATTTCCCCCTGCAGGACCTCTTCCCGGATGGTCAGGTAGCCGGTCTGAAACAAAAGAGCTTCTATGGTCATTCGATCCACTTCAAAGGTGGAGAGCAGTGCGTAGGTGGCATGACGCCGCGTAAGATCGGGCAAAAACACCGGGCGTTTGCGCAGGACTTTCAGCAGGAACGAGGGGTTGCCTGTTTCGTACCAGTAGGCCCGGTATTCGCGGGAGCGGAAAAAGAGGAGGGCGTCAAAGGGGTTGTACACGGCTTCGCCCGTCCAGTTGTAGCCGTTGTACCAGCGGCGCATTTTTTGGCGATCCACGTCCGCCACCTCGGGAGCGAAGACGGTATCCACATCCGCCTCGGTATAGCCGCAAATCGCACTGAACTGCCGGTCCAGCGTAATATCCGTTAAATTGTTCAGCTTGGAAAAGAGGTTCACTTTAGAGAATTTGCTGACCCCTGTGAGCAGCACAAATTCAAGAACAGCATCCAGCTCCTTCATGGCGGAGTAGAACAGGCTCAAGGTGTCGCGCATCCCGCGTGCGAGTTCCTCATTTTCGATGTAATCCAAGATCGGCTTATCGTATTCATCGACAAGAATCACCACACGCCGGCCAAACTTTGCGTGCGCGGCGATGGCGAGGCGGCGTAAGGAGGGTTCACCCCCGTCGAGGGTTCTCGCATCCACACCCAGGCGCTGCGCATGCTCCAGCACCTGTTCCCGGATGTCCTGCTGAAGATGTTCCTGGCTCTCCCGCACCCCTTCTCCAAAACTGAACCTCAAGACCGGATGTTTTTTCGACCAGTCCCAGTGCTTCTCCGCGTGCAGTCCTTTAAACAGGGAGTTGTTGCCCTCGAACAACTCCTTCATCGTGTCCACCAACAGACTCTTGCCAAAGCGCCGGGGGCGGGAGAGAAAATAATATTTTCCCTCATCATGCAAACGACAGACAAAGGGGGTTTTGTCCACATAATAATAGTCACCTTCACGAATTTCGCGAAAGTTCTGGATGCCGACGGGCAGTTTTTTGCGGGGAAGGGACGCAGACATGGTTTTTATGCTAGCACAAGCCGGTCAGGATGCAAGCCTCAGCGCAATGCGCGATATGCCCTGGGTTTTTTGGGTTTTCCTTGTGCGATTCACGGGAGTTGTCACGCTGTTGATGATGTACTTGATCAGACATGTCGCCTCTGGGGACAAAGGAAATTACAAAGCGGGTCCACCGTAGTAGCGCCTGTCCCGGGCGTGACGTGTTCGGTCGCCTCTGGGGACAGAGGCTGCCACGGCGTATTGTGAGCGGCCACGAAAAAACCCCTCCTGTTTCCAAGAGGGGCTCCACACAGAAAACGAAAAGGTCAGTTGGACCGGCGGCGGAAGAAAAATGCCGCGCCCAGCCCCAGACCCAAAAGAACCAGGGTGCCGGGCTCGGGTATTACCTGTACGGAGTCAATACTGGTGCCGAAAATATTTCCATCGTTCGGGTTGTAGGCATAAAATCCGAAGGCGGTGATGTCGCCGGCGGGCAGATCACTGCTCCGGGCGGTTACGGAACTCAGCACATCAAAGCTGGAGTTTGCCGTGAAGGAGAAATCAGCCCAGTTCGCCGCATGCGGGTCGATTATGCCCGCCAGCTTATGCTGGGGAGCGATGCCAAACTGGAGGAGATCGCCGAACGCGCCGGCTTTGCCGACGGCCGCATGCTCGGCACCGCTTTCCGCCGCGTATACAACGAAACCCCATCGGAATTCCGCTCCCGTCATCGTTCGGACCGGCGAAACGCGGAGGGTTCCTGATGCTGAATGCAACCCCGCCTGTCCCCAGGCGTGATGAATTTAAAATTCCATACAAATTATCGAATTTCGTTGTACGATCCCGCAGGGGTGTCACGCTGTAGGTGTGTATTTGAAACCATTCACCATGCATTTCTGAGTAGCTGAGGTCCGATTTTCCCGGGTCAAAAGGCTCCAGGATTTGCACGAAAGCAAGGAAGACCCTATGAGTGACGACATCCAGACCGCAAAACGCCTCGCCGAGGTGAATGAGAAACTGAAAGAGGCCCTGGCCCAGGTGATTGTGGGGCAGGATGCCGTGTTGGAGCAGTTGCTGATCGGGCTGTTCGCCAATCAGCACTGCTTTATGGTAGGCGTCCCCGGCCTGGCGAAGACCCTGATGGTCTCCACGCTTGCGCGCCTGCTGGACATGCGCTTCAAACGCATCCAGTTCACCCCCGACCTCATGCCCTCGGACATCACCGGCACCGATGTCATGCAGGAGGATCCGGAGACCGGCCGCCGGGTATTCGAATTCGCGCAAGGCCCCATTTTCACCAATATGCTGCTGGCGGACGAGATCAACCGCACCCCGCCCAAAACCCAGGCGGCGCTACTGGAGGCGATGCAGGAGCGTCAGGTCACCGCCGGCAACCACACCTATCCGCTCGCAAAACCTTTCTTCGTGCTGGCCACCCAGAACCCCATCGAGCAGGAGGGCACCTACCCGCTGCCGGAGGCGCAGCTGGACCGCTTTATGCTGAGCATCCACGTGGAGTATCCCCAGCGTCACGAGGAGCTGGAAATTCTCCGCGCCACCACCGCCGCCCGCGAGGTGAACCTGACCCCCATCCTGCACGCAGACGAAATTCTCGAACTACAGCAGGTCGTGCGCCGGGTGCCGGTGGGCGAGCATGTGTTCGAATACACCCTGGATCTGGTGCGCCAGACCCGTCCCGGCGACAAATCCGCCCCGGACTATGTGCGCGAGTGGCTGGATGTCGGCTCCGGTCCGCGCGCCGGCCAGAATCTGGTGCTCGGGGCCAAAGCCCGCGCCCTCATGCACGGCCGCACCTACGCCACCTGCGAGGATGTGGCCTATTTGGCCGCCCCGGTGCTGCGTCACCGGATGGTGACCAACTTCAATGCCGAGTCCGAAGGCGTCAGCCCCGACGACATCGTGAAACGCATTCTGGATTCGACCCCGAAACGCAAAGAGTCCTAAGCGCATGTCTCCGTCCCGCAGAGAAACGCAGGCTGAGGTCCAGCGCTTCCGCCAGTTCGAAATGCTGGCGCGGTCGGTGGTGGAGGGGTCCATCAGCGGCCGCCACCATTCGCCATACAAAGGCTTCGCGATTGAATTCGAGGAGCACCGCCAGTACGCGCCCGGCGACGACCTGAAGCATTTGGACTGGAAGGTGCTCGGCAAACTCAGCCGCTACTACATCAAGCAGTACGAGGAGGACACCACCCTGCGCGCCTACCTGGTGGTGGACATCTCCGGGTCCATGCACTACACCTCCGCCGGGCGCAGCAAGCTGGAAACCGCCCGCATGGCCGCGCAGGTGCTCTCCTACCTGCTCATCCAGCAGCAGGACGCGGTGGGGCTGATGACCTGCGACAACCGCCTGCGCACCCATCTGCCGCCCCGCGCCACCAAACCCCAGTACAAGCGCATCTCCGATGTGCTCGCCGCCGCCGATTCCCGCGCCGACACCGGCCTCGGTCCGGTGTTGCACCAACTGGCCGACCGCATCAAACGCCGCGCCCTCATTGTCATCATCTCCGACCTTTTCGACAAACCCGAGGACATCTGCCTGGCCCTCAATCACTTTGCCCACCGCCGTCACGAGGTGGTGGTGTTCCAGACCCTGGACCGCAACGAAACCACCTTTCCCTTCAAAACCCCCACCGCCTTTGATCCGCTCGAGGGCGGCGAGGCCCTGCGGGTCGATCCCGCCCGCATTCGCCGGGCCTATCTCGAAAAATTCAACGCCCACCGCGAGCGCATTCAGCGCACCTGCTTCGACCGCCGCATTGATCTGGTGCCCCTCTACACCGACGATCCCTTTGAAACCGTGATGGCCCGTTACCTGGCGGAAAGGACCCGCCGGACATGATGCTGCTCGCGCCCTGGTTTCTGCTCGCCCTGCCTCTGGCCGCCATCCCGGTGCTGCTGCACCTGTTCAACAAACCCCGCTACCGCCGCGAGCCCTGGGGCGCAATGATGTTCCTCGAGGAGGCGGTGAAAACCCGCTCCCGCTCCATTCAGATCCAGGAGTGGATCCTGCTCATCCTGCGCACTCTGGCGTTGCTGCTGCTGGTGCTGGCCATGACCCGGCCTGCCTTCAAGGGACGCCACGGCAGCGAATCCGGTCAGCCCACCACCCACGTCCTGATTCTCGACGCCTCCCTGTCCATGATGCGCAGCGGACCCGACGGAACCCTCTTCGACGACGTCAAACGCCACGCGCTGCGGCTGGTGGACGAGATGCCCGCCCAGGACAACATGCTTCTCATCCGCGCCGGGGCCCGGCCCGAGGCCCTCTTCTCCCGTCCGGTCTTCGACAAAGCCTTTCTCCGCGGCCGCATCGAACAGCTGGCCCCCGGCCCGGAAAGCAGCGACCTCAGCGCCGCCCTCGAACAGGCGGTCTGGCTGCTGGGCTTTTCCCCCCAGCCGCGCCACCGGATTTATGTGCTCGATGACGCCCAGCGCGTGGCCTGGCGTCCCGATGCCGCCGCCGAATGGGCCCGCGTCTCCCGCCGCCTGACCGAACGACCCTCGGTCCCCGCGCTTTACAGTCTTCCCGGCCTCGCGCAGGAGGGCGGCACCCATCTGTCCGTGACCGCCTTCGAAGCGCTCACTCCCCTGCCGGACATTTTCCAGCCGGTCGATTTTGAGGTCAGCGTGCGCAACGACAGTCCGCGCGCCCTCGACCGCCGGGTCCTCTTCTCGGTCAACGGGCAGCGCCGCGACGAGCGTCCGGTGCGCCTGGAGCCCGGAGCGAACGCCCTGCGGTTCACCCATTCCTTCCGCGAGGCCGGGAGTCATTTCGTGGAGGTGGATGCGGGCGGGGACGACCTGCCCATCGACAACCGGACCACGCTGGCGCTGGACGTGATCGACCAGGTGCCCGTTCTCATCATTGAAGGCCGCAGTTCCCCCCGCCGCCTGGAAAGCGACGGCGGACTGCTGGCCCTCGCCCTCGAGGCCGGGCGCACCCTCGACGGCAACGCGCTCTTCAAGGTGGACCGCATCCCGCAACTGGACGCGGACCGGCTGGAGCTGAGCGATCTCCTCCAGTACAAGACCGTGGTGCTCGCCAACGTGCCCGCGCTCTCCAGCCGCTTCGCCGCCCTCATGGAACGCTACTTGGAATCCGGCGGCGGCATTCTCCTCGGACTCGGCCCGGATGTCTCCGCCGCCAGCTACAACCGCTGGAATCTCGAAAGCGCCGGATGGATTCCGGCGGAGATCGGGGAGTGGAAATCCTATCCGGACCAGCCCCGTCCGCCCACCTTTCCCGCCGGACGCGCCGGCGAAGTGCTCAGTGTGTTCGACCTGTCCCGCACCCGCGTGCTCGACGAGGTGCAGGTGCGCGGGCACCGCCAGGTGACTCCCCAGGGCGACGGCATTGTTGCCGGCCGCTTCGGCGATGACATTTTCCTGTGGTACGCCAACGTGGGCGGAGGCCGTGCGGCGGTGTGGACGATTCCTTTCCGCCCCGACAGCTCCAACTTCCCCTCCGTGCCCGACTTTGTGCCCCTGGTGCAGAATCTGGTGACCCGCCTCGCGGGCGGCGCGGTTCCCCCGGTGAACCTGCGGCAGGGCGAAACCCTCACCGCCCGGGTGGATCTGGAAAAATTGCCCGCCGAGGCTGTGGAGGCCACGGTGGTGGATCCCGAGGGACGCGAAAACCGCGTTCCCCTGAGCGGCGCCCGCGGCACCGGCGTGCTGGAGTGGTCCGACACCCGCGCTCCCGGCGTGTACGAAGTCCGCATTCCCGGTCATCCGGTTCGCTATGTCTCCGTCTCGCTGCCCGTGGCCGAATCCGACCTGCGGCCGCTCAGTGCCGAGGACCGCAAACAACTGCACGAGAGCGTTGGACTGCATTTCACAAGCAGTTGGGCCGATCTCCAGCGCGAAATCGCCCGGGAGACCGGACTGCGGGATCTCTGGCGCGCGCTGCTGCTGGCCTGTCTGCTGTTTTTGGCCCTGGAAGGGTTTCTGGCCTGGAGGTTTTCAGAATGAGTGTGATCTGGACTGGAATTTGGCCCTTTTGGCTGGTGCTTCCCCTGGGACTGCTGCTGGTGCTTTCCCAGGTTTGGCTCTACCGCCGTCAGCGGGTCGCGAAACCCTGGAACGTGGTGCTGCCGATGCTCCGCAGTCTGGCGCTTATCCTGCTGGTGCTGGCCCTGCTTCAGCCAGTGCTGGCCCGCTTCTCCCGTCAAATCCTCCGCGGCGAAGTGCTGGTGCTGGTGGACGACAGCGGGTCCATGGGCGTGGCCGACCGCTACGAACCCGCCCGCGCCATCCGCATCGCCTCCCGTCTGGAGCTGTTTCCCGCGATTCTGCGGGCCGTCCTGCAGGCGGACGAGGCGGCCTGGAATCGCATCCTCGAACCTCTCGATAAAGAGGAGCCAACCGAAAACGACCTTCAGCGCGCGTCCGAACGGCTGGAGCGTTGGCTGAGCGACACCCGGACCCGTCTGGACCGTCATGCCTATCTTCGCGGCGAAGGGCCGCCGGGCTGGACGGAATGGGTGGCTGCCGTCCGGCAAAACGCCGCGGATGCCGGGGCCCTGAACGCCCTGCGAAAGGATTTCCCCGCCCTGCAGGAAGCCGCCGACACCGCGCTCGCCGAGGCCGGCATCCCCGAAGTGGACGCGGCCCTGGAAAAACTTGGCGACATGACCCGGCTGGATCTGGTGACCGCCCTTTGGGATCGGGAACTCTTCGGAATGCTTGATGCCAAAGGCGAGGTCAAGGTCTTCGGACTCGATTCCGGCGAACAGCCCTTCCCCGAGCCCGACCTCGGCGGACTCACGGGCGGTCACGCCACCTCGCCCCTGGGCGAGGCCCTGCGCGATGCGGTGCGCGGACGCGGGGACGCTCCCCTCACCGGGGTGGTGCTGATTTCCGATGGCAACATCAACGCCGGACTTACCCTGACCCAGTTCGTGGAGACGCTGGAGGGCCGTAATCTGCCCTTCGTCGCCCTCGGCGTGGGCGAGGAGAAACCGGCGGAGGATCTGGTGCTGGAACAGGTCATTGCCCCCGAGACCGTGTTTGTGAAAGACCGGGTGGCCATGCGCGTCCTGCTCTCGCGCCACGGTTACACCGACGTGCCCGTGGAACTGCGGGTGAGCCACGGCGGGGAGACCCTGCACACGCAAATCCTCCCCCCCGGGGAAGAGGAGCGACTCTGGGTGGATGTCGGTTTTGTGGAAACGGAAACCGGCGAGCGGGAATACCGCGTGGAGCTGGAGCACATGGAGGACGAGTGGCTCGAACGCAACAACCACCGCGACGTGCGGGTCAACGTGCTGGAGGATGCCATCCGCGTCCTGCTGGTCGACGCCTGGCCGCGCTGGGAAACCCGCTATCTCGACATGATGCTGCAGCGCGATCCGCGGGTGGAGGCTCACACGATTTTCTACGGCTCCAGCGAAAGCGGCACCCTGCGCACCGGACCCGACCGCTATCCCGAAACCCGCGAGGATCTCTTCGGCTACGAAGTGGTCATTCTCGGCGACGTCGATCCCGCCCAGTTCTCGCGGGGTCAGTTGGAGGATCTCCGCGATTTCGTCGAGGAGCGCGGCGGCACCCTGATCTGGATCGCCGGCACCCAGCACATGCCTCTGTCCTTTCAGCACACCCTCCTCTGGTCGCTCGCACCCTTCCGCCTCAGCCCCGCGGCCAGCGAACCCGGGCAGGAATTTCCCGTCTTCCGCCTGCAGCTCACCGACACCGGCAAGCACGATCCCATGAGCCGCATCTCCAACGCCGACGAGGTCAGCCGCCGCCTCTGGGAGGAGCTGCCCCCGCTGCCGTGGGTGAAACAGGGCCTCACCGCCCTGCCCATGGCCGACCGCACCGCGGAAACCGTGGAGGGCGAAGTCCCCGTGCTCATCAAATCCCACCGCGGCCTCGGACGGCTGGTGTACATCGGGTCCGATTCCTTCTGGCGCTGGCGCGACCGCGCCCGCTGGACCTATCACCAGCGGCTCTGGGGACAGATCATCCTCTGGTCGGTGCTGGACCGCACCGGCGGTTCCGATCCGCATGTGAAGCTCATGACCGACCGCCTGCACTACGCAACCGGCGAGTCCGTCACCCTCCGCGCCCGCCTGCTGGACGCCAACGGGCGGCCGCTGTCCCGCGCGGACGCCAGTGTGGAAATCTACGACGAACGCGGCGAACAGGTCCGCAAACTGACCCTGCGCGAACTTTCCGGGGAGGGCGGCGCCTACGAGGCGTCCGTGGACGGACTGCCGGAGGGACGCTACACCGTGCGCCCCGTCGTCTTTGAACTGCGCAATGAAAACGTGCAGGCGGAAATCAATTTCCGCATCGGCGATCTGCCCACCAACGAATATGTGCGCCTCGCCTACGATGCCGCCGCCCTGCGCGGGGCCACTCCCCATGTGGGCCGGGTCTGGGATCCCGAAACCGCGCTGACACCCCTGGAGCCCCAGACCCACGAGATCACCCGCCGCGAAGACCTTGAACTTTGGAACCATCCGCTCTTCCTCGCCCTGGCCGTTGGCCTGCTGAGCGCCGAATGGTGGAACCGACGCAGGAAACACCTCCCATGAACACCCCGAACCTTGATCCGGCCCGCGACGACACCGCAGCCCTTCTGCATGAGGGCCTGAACCGCTTTGAAGAAAAATGGAAGCAGCAGCAGCGCCGCCTGGGCGCGGGCCGTTTCCTGCTGGCGGCGGTGGTGCTGCTGCTCCTGGCCGCAGGTGTGGACCTGGTGATGACCCCGGAAGGTGCCGCCCGCGCCGGACTGTCCCTGCTGTTTTATGCGTCCCTTGCCGCCGCGGCCTGGTTCCTCTGGTGGCGTCCGGTGCTGCGCCCGCTTTCCGCCGAAAAAATCGCCTGGATGATCGAGGACACCCACACGGAACTCAACGAAAAACTCATCAGCGCGGTGGAGTTGGAAAAGGAGCGCGAGGGCACCGTGTCCCGGGCCATGATTTTGCAGACCATCGCCGACACCGAAGTGGATCTCGGTCGCGTGGACCCGGAGCGCGATCTCGCCCCGCCCCGCTGGCTGAAACTCCTGCCCGCCGGGATAGGGGTTCTGATGCTGATCCTGATGCTGGTGCCGGGCCTGTATCTGCCCCTGCGCATCAAACGCATCATGCTGCCCACCGCCGCCGACGCGGCGGTGAGCACCTTCGCCCTGCGCTGGGTCGAGGCCCCGCAAGGCCGCGTGCCCGAAAACACAACGCTCCGGGTGACCGTCGAACGCACGCGGGACACCGGGGAGCAGGTGGTGCTGGAGATACAGGGCGAGCAGAGCCGCCGTCTGTCCATGCGCTGGAACGAGGCGGATGCTGTTTTCGAGGGGGAATTCACGGTGCCCAACCACCCGGTGTGGGTCTACGCACGTTCGGGCGGCGCCAGCACCCGCCGCGTTCAGGTGGATCCCATGCTGCGTCCCTGGATTGAAAACCTGACCCTGGAAATCCATCCGCCGGCCTACACCGGTGCCCGCGTGCGGGTGCTGGACAGCTGGCCGCGCGAGTTGGAGGTGGTGGAGGGCTCCCGCATCCACCTCCAGGTGACCGGCAACGAGCCGCTGTCACGCGCCGCCGTGCGGTCCGAACAGGAGACGGTCGAGATTCCCCTGACCTCGGACGTCATCGCCAAGGGCGACTGGATGCCCGCACACAGCGGCGAATACACCCTGTGGGTTCGGGACCGGGAGGAGCTGGAGCCCCTGGATTCACCGCGGTTGCAATTGCGAGTGCTTCCCGATCTGCCACCCACCGTCTCCTGGGTCGCCCCGGAAAGCGACCTGCTGTTGCGCGAGGGCGACAGCCTGCCGCTGGTCTGGACCGCGTCGGATGATTTCGGGGTGACGGAAAGCCGCGTGGCAATCCGCAAAAACCGCGACGCGCCGGTGGAGATTGTGGTCACGCCCGCGAACGGAAGATACACCTATGATTTATCGGACTGGTCGCTGGGCGGCGGCGATGAGCTTCGGGTGCAGGTCTTCGCCAAAGATGCCCTGGGACAAGAGGGGGAATCCCCGCTCCGCACCCTCAGCGTGGCCGGCGGACTGGATCACGCCGAAGCACAGCAGTATCTGCGTGATTTGACCGCGCTCCGGGTTCACATGAATCGGAGCGGTCCGCCGCTGGAGGCCCTGCAACAGTCCCGCGCGGGCATCTTCGAGGCGGTGGTCTACGAAACCCCCAGCGCCTTGGAGAACGTTGAATTCCAGCGGGTGCGCTGGCAAATCAGCAAATCCCAACTCGACAGCAACCTCACTGAAGCCCGCGGACGTGCGGACGCCTTGCGTCAGCGCGCCTTTTTCTCCGCCGGCGCGACGGCGCTGGAGCTGCTGGCCCGCTATACGGAACAGGAGCGGGTGCGACTTCATACGGTGGACCCCGCCACGTTGCAGACCGGACCCGGCGTGGCCGGGGTCTACGAACTGGGTCTGCCCCTGCTGACGGAACTGCAACGGCTGGCGGACATTGCCCTGCCGGCCCTGCAGGCGGCCCGGCTCGAAACGATGGTGGCACTGGTGGCCCCGCGCCAGGACGCAGCCTCCCGCCGCCTGCTTGAGGATCTGCGTCACCGCACCATGGTGTTTGCGAACCGTCACGCGCCCGAAAGTGTGACCGCGCTGGAGTCGCTTGATCTGCGGCCGGACTCCGGCAAACCCGCCCGCGGCCTGCGCCGCTGGATGTGGCTGGAGCGCACCACCTACACCTACGATCCGGGAACGGCCGGGGCGCGCATGGACACGGAAAGCCATATCAACCATCCGAACCTGCCCAGCATGAACCTGGGGGGAAACCAACTGGTGTCCATCCTCTGGCTGGGACGGGTGCGCGCCGAACGCGGGGGAACCTACCGCTTTGATTTGGAGTCCGACGACGGATCGCGTCTCTATGTGGGCGATCAGTTGGTGGTGCGGAACGACGGAAATCACGCCATGCAGCGGCGGGAGGGGCAGATCGAATTGCCCCCCGGCCTGCATCCTATCCGCATCGTGTACTTCAATTCCGGGGGCGTTGGCGGCATCATCTTCCGCTGGCAGCCACCGGGCCGAAACGAATGGGAGGTGGTTCCGGCGGGCGTTCTCTATGAACCGGGCAACGTTGGCGCGATGAGCTTTCATGCCATGATCAGCGGCCTGAGCGCACGCCTGGAGCGGGAGGCCGGAAACCTGCGGGAACTGGAGCGCTGGATGGCCCGCATCCGGGAGCGGCTGGAATCGCCCGAAGCGCTTCTGGCCGCGGTCCGTGACCCCGCGGAGATCGCCGCCCTGGCCGAAGCCCTCCGACTCCGGGCCGAGGCGGAGGAAAATGCGTCCCTCGCCCGCCTCGCCGACGAATTGGCCCGGGCCGGACTCCGCGAAGATGCCGAAGCGGTGGAGCGCATCCTGCAGGCCGTGGCCTCCCTCGCCCGGGACCGCGAACAGGAGGCCTGGGAAACCCGCCTCCGCGAAGAGACGCAGCGGGCCATGGACCTGGTGCGGGGTCTCGAACATCTTTCCTCCCTGGAAGAGGAGGCCGAACGCCGCGCCCAACTGCGCGAGGAGGCGGAACGCCTGCGGGCCCTCGCCAACGCGCAGCCCGACACCGGCACCGACCGCCAGCACGAGCGCGATCTCCGCGACGCGGCCCGGGACCTTCAGCGCATGGCCGAGGAAATGGCGAAACTGGATGCCGACCCTGCCGAACGCATCGCGGCCATGGAACGCCATCAGGAAAATCTGGAAACCCGGATGGACCGCGCCGAGGCCGCCTCCAAACAGGAGCTGGCCCAGACGGAGGACAGGCTGCGCGCGGCCCTGCCCGCCGCCTCCGAAGAGATCGCGTCCAGTGCCGAACGCCTGGCCGAAGCGGAGGACGCGATGGCCGCCCTCGCGCAGGAGCGGGAACGTCTGGAGTCGGTGATTCAGGCCCTGCGTGAACCCCTGGATCTGCGAAGGGACGCGGAGCAGCGAATTTCCCCCGAGGATGTGCGCGATCAGCGGCTCGCCGAAGTGCTGGAACGTCAGCTCGCCTCGGAGGAGCCCGCCGCTGTTCAGGCGGCGTTGGAAGCGGCGCAGCCTCTGGTGGCCGCGCAGGAGCAGGCCCGCCGTGAAGCCCTGACGCAGGGCGAGGAAGCCGCGCTGTCGCAGGCAATTCGCGAGGCGACGGACCCCGTGCTTTCGCCGTCCGAAGCCGAGGCCTTCGACCGCATGGATCGTCTCGCCGCCGCCCGCGAACAGGTGGAGCGTCTCGCCCGCGAGGCGGAGGCGCTTGGCAATCAGCCCGTGCCCGAACGTCTGGCGGATGAAGTGGCCCGCGCCCAGGTCGCCCTGGCGGACCCTGCCGCCCCCCAGCCGGAATCTCCCCCGCGCACCCGTGCCGAACAGGCGCAACTGGAGGCGGCCCATGATCGCATGCGGGCCCTGGAGAATCCGCTCGCCCGCGCCCGACTGCAGGAGGAGGATTCCGAAGTTCGGAAAAATATGGAACAGGCTTTCCGAGAGTCGGAAAGACTCCAGAACGAGCTGGCGAAGATGGCCACACCGGAAAGTGCGCGTCTGCGGGAGATGGCGGATGCAATGGAGCGTCAAATGCGCGCCGAGGATGTCCGTGGCGCCGAGGAAACGCTGGCGGCCATGCAGCGTCAGGTGGACGAGTGGGCCGGAGAGAACCCGGTGGCGCCGCGCTTGGCGGAGCAGGCCGAAGCTGCCGCGCCCACGCCGGGAGATCCCGCGCAACAAATGGCGCGGGCGGCGGAGGCGCTGGAAAGGGCTGCGGCCTTTGAGGAGGCCGTCCCGCCCTCGCTGGCTTCGGCACAACAGCAAGCCGAGCAAGGTGATTTTGGTCAGGCCGCGCGCGAACTGGCCGCAGCGGGAGTGGAGCCGGAGCTGGCCGAGCAAGCCCGTGCCCTGGATGCGGACATGCGGCAGCTCCAGCAGGAAGCCCAGCGCGCCGCCGTGCAGGATGAACTCGACCGCCGCGAGCGGGATGGGCTTCAGCGTCTGGCCAACGCCCTGGCGGATCGCAATCTGCAGGAGGCGGAGCGACAGGCCACCTGGGCCAGGGACGCGGGCGAAGCGGCCCGGGAGGAGTTGGCGCGTATTCGTGAAGAGTCGCAACAACTGGCCCAATCTCTCGCCGAGGCCCGGGAATCGACCGTCAATCCCCATGCTGAACCCGCCAGCGAACAGTTGGCTGCCGCTGCGGAAGCCCTAGCAGGCCTGCCGGAAAGCGGAGAAGCGCAGGCCCACGCCCAAGCCGCCCAGGCCCATGCCGAACAGGAACAATGGCCGCAAGCCGCCGCCGAAGCCCAACAGGCCGCCCAAGCCGCAGAGACGGCGGGACCACCCGGCGAACCCGGTGCCCCCGGCGAACCCGGTCTGGCCGACGCTGGAGCCCCCGAACCCGGCGCTCCGGGTGAGCCCGGCGCGCCCGGCACTCCAGGTGCCCCCGGCAGCCCCAGCACCCCTGGCGCTTCACCCGAAGCCGCTGCCGCTGCCGCCACCCCGTCGGATTTGTCCGGTTTGTCTGATTTGTCCGATTCCCCCTCTTCCTTCCCCACCCAAGCCGCCCAGGCCCAACTGGCCGCCGCAGAAGCCGCGCTGCGCCAAGGCGATACCCCGCAGGGTGCCCAGGCCCTGCAGGCGGCCGCGCAATCGCTGGCCCAGGCACAGGCGGAAGCCGCCGCCCCAGCCCCAGGCGCACCACCCGCGGCCGCAGCCTCCCAGCCCGGATCCCAGCCCGGCGCTGAACCGGGCGAGGGACAATCCGACGCCCCCTCCATGGCCGAAGGCGGCGCTGGAGGCGAGGGCGGCTCGCTGGCGGAATCCCAGGGCGGCGCCGACCCGGATCTTTGGCAGGGCCCCCAGGGCGGAAACTGGGAGGGCGCACGCTCGGACATGGACACCGGGGATCCCCGCCGGGCCGGTCAGCAGTATTCCCCCTATTACCGCCGCGCCATTCAACAATACATGCGCGATCTGCAACAGGAGCAAAGTCCATGAAATTCCGTTCCCTGATTTTTTGCGCGCTCTTCGTCGGCGAGGCACAGGCTGACTTGGCGGTGGAGGCCGATCTGGCGCATTTGGCCCGCATCGCGGAGCCGGACGAGGTGGACCGTGGCATTGCCCGGGGACTGGCCTGGATGGTCGAGCAGCAGGACATGGAGACCGGCCGCTTTGCGGGGCAGTTGGGCAACACCAACACCGCGCTGGCCACGATGGCGCTGATGGCAGCCGGTCACCTGCCCGGACGCTCCGAGTACGGCGAACACGTCCGCAAAGGCATTTTGTTCCTGGCCGGGGTGGCGGAAGCGGAGGATGGCTACTTCGGCAATGAGGGGAACGGACGCATGTACGCCCACGGCATCTGCAGCCTCGCCCTGTCGGAAGCCTATGGCATGATGCCCACCGACGCGGAAAACCGCCGGGTCAAAGAGGCCCTGCTCGCCGCGAACCGGGTCACCTTCGGAGCCCAGGTCACCGATGAGAGCAAGGGTAATCATTTCGGCGGCTGGCGGTATCAGCCGCGTCCCAACGACGCCGATCTCTCGGTGACGGTTTGGTTTATTCTGACCCTCCGTTCGACTCAGAACGCCCAGTTGCCGGTGCCGGAGGAGGTGATGACCCGGGCGATGGACTACGTGCGCAGAACCTGGCACGAGGAGCGGCAAAGCTACAGTTATCAGCCCGGCAACAACCAGTCACCCTCCATGCGCACCGCCGGGGTGGTGGCCATGCTGGCCATGGGCGACAACGAGGAGCCGGCCCTGCGGGCGCGGCACGAGGCGTCCATGGAATTTTTGAATGATTTCGATCCCCTCAGCGGGCGGAATTATTTTTATTATCAATCCTACTACGTGGCCACAGCCGCCAACATGATAGGCGAGGCGCAGCGCGAATCCTTCCTGCCCCGCATGGAGCGGGCCCTGCTGAGTCTGCAGAACGAAGATGGTTCTTTCAAAAAACACCGGGGCCACGACGGCGGGGTCTACGCCACCGCCTTCGCTCTGCTGACCCTCTCGATCCGGTATCAGTATCTGCCGATTTATCAGGAGTGAGTGGGTACGCATCGCCGCATATCATGGATGCGCGAGCGATTCGCCTTCCTGTAGGTGATGCGTTTCCCCGGACAATTGGGCTTGGAGTTCACCCCGGTGCACTCGAAGGGAGCCAGGTTCTGCCGCCGCATCCAGCGCAAAGCCGGCGTTGGCGGGGAGGATGATCAGATCGCCGCTGCGGAGCTGCGGGGCGGTTTTTGCATCGCGGAAATCGAAGCGGGCCTGGCCGCCTTCCAACACAATGTAGGGTTGAAATCCGATGGTTTTGCTTATGCGGATCGCCGCCCCGGGTTCAAGGGTGATACGGGAGCCGTCCAGGAAGCTGAGTTCCGTGCGCTGCAGGGCTTCGAGCGATCTGCGGGCGGGGAGTTGTCCGGCGCGGAGGGTCCCGCTCTGCTGCCGCAGCGCACCGGATTCCAGAATGATGCCCGGCGGCCGCAGATAAGTCCAGAGGAACAGACTGAGCAGGACCACCGCGGCGGCGGCCACCCATCGCCGAGC
The DNA here is from genome assembly GCA_020831625.1 of Verrucomicrobiota bacterium. GTDB lineage: Bacteria > Verrucomicrobiota > Kiritimatiellia > SS1-B-03-39 > UBA6053 > PXAS01. The sequence goes on from JAFIGD010000007.1 coordinate 125,882, forward strand.
CTTTGGACGCGTGCGCGCGGGAGTTTCAGGACGCGCGGCAGAGGAAATGGAGCCGCCCCCGGATGCCTCCGGCGGTTTCCGTGCATCGGTTTCTCCGCAGAGCACCTGGAACAGCTCCATACAGACCCGGCATTCCAGCAGGTGTTCGGGCAGGCGGAAGTCTTCGCCCTCTTTTTGCCGGCGTTTGGCCAGGCGTAGAAGATCGTGCAGCTCCAGATGGGGGGGCGCCGTGTCCGGGTTCCGTGCGGTCAGCCAGCGGTGAAGCCGCGTGCGGGCGCCGGAGTCTCCGGAAGGATCCCGCTCCAGGGCACGAAGTGTGTCCACGAGATCCTGCCGCTCGGCGGCATCCGGCTGAAAGGTGGGCGGGGCATCGCTCATAAGACTACAGCGTCCCGGATGGGGGTTTCGTACAGAAAAACGGTTTCATTTCGCATGGGACTCCTCGGATTCGATCTGTTTCCGCAGCCGTTTCAGCGCCCGCTTCAGGGTGGGGCCGATGCTGTTTTCGGGGATGCCACTGACCTGATGGATCTCGCGGTAGCTGAGATCCTGAAGGTAGAACAGTTCAATAAGCTCCCGCTCGCGCCCCGGGAGGGAGCGGATGTGCCGCAGCAGCCAGTCTGTTCGCAATCCCGGCGCTGGTTCCGGAGGGGCTCCGCCGGCTTCCGGGAGAAGTTCCTCCTCGGAGTAACTCAGTTTTCGGAACTTGCGAATATGGTCGATACAGCGGTTGCGTGCCAGTGTGTGCAGCATGGGTAAAAGCCGGTCCTCCTCCAGACATGTCCGCAAAAGCCGCCGGTTATTCATCAGCAACTGGTGCCAGATCTGCGAGCACATATCCTCACAGACAGCGGCATCGGCCTGATAACCGTATTTGGAGAAATTCCGTCGGGCCAGCCCCTTCAGCAAGGCGTTGTGCTCAAGGACCAGACGGTCCCACGCCACAGGATCATCCGCCAATAAATCCGCTTTTTGGATCGTCACGGTTTTAGAGAGAAAGGGGTGGAGTGAACAGGCACATTATCTGTCTATCAAAAAGAAACGGTATCCCCAAGGCGGATTGGGTGTTTTTTTGGGGGAGGGCCGCCGCTGTCGCGCCTGTACCGGGCGCGATTCGGTTCGGTCGCCTCCGGGGACAGGAGTTGCTATGGCGTGTAAACGAATTTACATATCCTTGGCTTTTCATTTCCGGGGAGATAGCGCATGATGTCACCATGAGTATAAATCGGAATCTTGTGAGTTGTGCCGGTGTTTTCATTCTTCTGGCGGCGTGCACGCCGCGTCGGCCTTCGCCGGTGGAGGCGGATCCGCCCCCGGAAACGGTTGAATCGGCGGAGGATTACAGCGTGTTCACCGGGCCGTTGATTCCGGATGCGGCCGCGCTGCAACCCTATAACAGTTCCTGGGATTATTCCCCGATTCTGAACCGGCGGCCCGGGGACGGCATGGAGGTCACCATCAATCCGCCCCGCTTTTCCTGGCCGTATTTGCCGGACATTCTTGCCGAAGACATCGCGGTGATTCCCCCGAATGTGTTCACGCTGGAGATCGCCGCCGATCCGGCGTTCGCCGATCCCGCGGTCCGCGTGAAGGACACGCCCTACAATTTTTACAACGCCCTGGAGCCGCTGGAGCCCGGAACCTGGTACTGGCGGGTCGGATACGGCCCGCAGCCGGAGCTGTCCTGGTCGGCGGCGCAGTCTTTTGTGGTGACCGAAGACACGCCGGTGTGGGACCGCGCATTTATTCATTCCGCGGCGGAAACCCTGCGCGGACGGACGGGATCGCGGACCCTGCCGCCGGGGACCGACTGGCGGACCTGGAACGACAAGATCGCGGAGCATCCCGACACCCGCATGCGGCATCAGTTGCTCCTGCGCGAAGCGGACCGGGTGATGGCGCTGCCCTGGTGGGACGACATGCCGGAGAGCGACCTTCTCGGACGCGGAACGCGGACCCGCGAGGAGCGCACCCGCTGGGTGGGCATGCTGAAAAACGCCTCGGTGGTGGCCTATGCCTACCGGCTCACCGGCGATGCGAAATACGCGGGCGCGATTTCCCGCGTTCTGCACATGGCCGCGTGGCCGCCGGGCGGACTGCTCTCCCCCGAAAATCTGGGCGGTCAAACGAAAATGCCGTCCCAGGCGGTGGAACTGTTCGCGGCGGTGTATGACTGGTTCCGGGACGAATGGAACGGGGAACAGCGCGAGATCATGCGCGAAACCGTCCGCTGGCGGCTGGAACAGACGTTTTTTGCCCCGAGTGCCATCACGTGGCAAAACGGCGATAACATGCGTCATTATGGGCTGGCGTATTCGGCCGGGAGTCATCCGTATCAGAATTATGCCTGGGCGCTGCCGGCGATCATGCTCATGGCGGGCGAGTTGGAGATTGCGGATCAGTTGCTGGAATTGAGCCTGCATTATCTCACCGGTGTCACCATTCCCGACGGACCGGAGGAGGGGTACAATGAGGGGCATGGCTATTCCAATGAGAAGGCAGGCACGCTGCTGGACGCGGCGTTGGTGGTGGAGATTTTGCTGCCGGAGGTGCGTCAGGGCCTGAATCCCGCCATTCAGAATCTGGTCGACTGGTTCGCGTACATGTTTTCCGGACCGGAGGTGCTGCCCTGGGGGGATTCATGGCTGGGCACCAGCCGGGGAATCGGCGATGAAAATTTGCGCAAGCTCTCCATGCTGACCGGTTCGCCTCTGGCCAACACCCTTTGGCGCTACCGTGGCCGGGGCGAGTATCTGGGCAATGTCCGCAGCCTGTACAACCGGCCCTGGTTCGAGCTTCTGGCCTGGGAAATCTATAAAGACAAGCTTGACGATTTGCCGCCCGGCGAAATCGGGGACACCCTGTTTTTACCGAAAGCCGGGTGGGTGTTCACGCATTCGCGGCCGATTCTCACGCTTGAGGACTACAATCAGGCGGTGGGCATGCAGTTCCAGATGCGGCCCCGCGGCGGCTACGGGCATTCGTTCGCGTCCGACGGCAGTTTTGCCTGGTTCGCGCACGGTCAGGTCCTCAGCGCCGGCGGCGGCTGGCGGAGCTGGGCAAGCCTCTCTTATTCGCGCAGTCCGCTCAGTCACAATTCTCTGCTTGTGAACGGAACCGGACACGATGTGGTGGATCCCTATCAGCCGCAGCGCCCCCTGGCGGCGCGCCCGCTGGCTTTTGAACAGGGCGAAAATTTCACCTACTGGGCCGCCGATTTAACCCCCGGATATCTTCCGCAGGCGGCGGTGGAGCGGGTGCACCGTCACGTGCTGTTTGTGGAGGGCCGCTGGTTTGTGATCTATGATGAACTGGCCGCGCCCGAGCCGTCGGTGTTCACCTGGCTGTTTCATGTGGAGCCCGATGTTCCGATGCGGGTGGGAACCGACCGGTTCCGGTATGAAGTGAACGGGGTTCAGGCGGAAGTCCGCTTCCTGCAGCCCTCCGGCTCCCTGCGGATTGAGCACGCCCGGGGCCGGGAGACCTACGTGAATCCCGAGACGGGCGAGGATCATTTTCCGGCGGACATCGAGCGGGTGAAAAGCCGGGATATTTTCAGTCCGTTCCTGAACCGGCCCCACTTTGGGCACAGTCTGCGGGTGCGCAACGCGGAACCGGCCCGGTCATTTCATTTCCTCAGCGTGCTCAACGCCGCCGAAGCGGACGGGGAGCTGGCCGCCGTGGAACCGGCGGGCGAAAAGCGCCTGCGCCTGCAGTGCCCGGACGGTTCCCGGATCACGATTTCTTTTGACCCCGCGCGTCCCGGTGATCTCACCGTGGATCCCGCGCGGGTTGTCACGACCCCGACACCCAAGGAGACCCTATGAAAACCCTGATCCTTACTCTCATGACCGCCCTGCCGTTTGCCGCCTCCGCGCAAATGGTGTTTCAGGAGAATTTTGAACTCACCCCCGCCGACGATCGCGGGATTCTCGGCCGGCAGAACGGCTGGCGAAACGCATGGAATGATGACGGCGATTCGCTGGCGAACCTGGTCGATATGAATTTGAACTGGGAGGCACCCTTCGCGTCCAGAGGCATGGCGATTCAGATTACAAACTCACAGCACACCGCCTTCCGCGAGTTGCCCGGGGCGCTGAACGGTCAGACCCTGTACTTCAGCTTCCTTTTCCGGTTTTTCACGGAAACGGGCGGCACCGGTCAGTTACGGTTCCGGACCGGTCAGGGACATGTGCTTTCGGTCGGATTCACAGAGAATCAATTCTCTGCGCGTGCGCAGAATCAGCAAATCACCTGGGGCTCAGTGCATCACCGCGAGAATTATTTTGTGGCCGGAGAGGTGACCATCAGCGAGGACGGGAGCAGTGTGCGTCTGACCGCGAACACCTATACCACCCGCGCCTCGATTCCGCTGGAGGCCCCGGTCACCTGGGCCGGAATCGTGGAGCATGACGGCCCGGCGCGCCGCTGGAACGGCGTGGAGTTCATGGCCGCGTCTCAGAATGTGGCGTTCGACGACCTCCGCATCGGCAAGACCTGGCGGGATGTGGCCGGAACCCGGAGGTGACCGTGAAAAAATCTGTTTTAGCCGTGATGACGGGAGTGTGTATGAGTCTTGTGCAGAGTGAAACGTTGAACATGCCCGAAGGCGGATGGCCCCGGCAGGGCAGTCTGCTGGTGGAATTTTCCCTGCCCGGTATCCCCGGCACCCTGCGGGCCGCGCCGGAGTTCACCGACGGCTATTTCGGCGGGCGGGTATTTGAGTTGCCCTTTGTCGAGGCCCGCCTGTGGACCTCGCGGGTGCGCGGCCGCACCAGCCGCTCCGGGATTAATTTCAACGTGCTCACCCGCGACGGCACCCGCAAGACGCAGCAGCTTTCTCTGAGCCGGCTGGACGGCGACAAACGCTATCAGCTCATCTATATCTGGGACGTGGACGCCGACACCGGATCCACCTTTCTGCAGGGGGTGCCTCAGAGCGATTTGGGTCACTGGGGCGCGGACGCGGCTCCGATGGCCGATCCGCCCGAAGGTGCCGGCCAACTGGGCGGAGAGATCCTCGCCGGGGGGCAAACCGTGACCCGCCTGCAGATTCACCGTGCCGAACTGTTTGACCGGGTGCTCCCTGAAGCCGAGTCGGCCGAGCTGGCCCGCGGTCTGACCCCGCTTTCCGGCGAGGGACGGACGATCTATACGGGGACCCTGGATTTGGACGGCCTCACGCTGGAGCCGGTGTTTGACACCGATTTCACGGAAGCGCTGGACCTGACCCTGGAACGGGATCTGCTCGAAGGGGATGCGCGGATTCGCCTGCCCGAAACCGAATGGGTGCTCGAAGGGCCCAACGCCACCGCGGAAGCGGGGGAGGACGGACTGCTCCTGCGCACCGCCGCGGCGGAAGACCGGCGGGACGGGCACATCGTGCTCTGGAACACCCGCGAGATGCCCGCGGATTTTCTGTTCGAATACAGCTTCACCCCCAAAAATGACGAACGGGGTCTGGGGATCATTTTCTTCAACACCCGGAACCCGAACGGAGACACGATTTTTGATTTGGATCTGCCGCCGCGCTTTGGACGCTTCCGGGACTATATCATGGGCGCAATCGACTCGTATCACGTCTCCCCCTGGGCCACCGACGACACCGCGCCGCGCCGCACCGCCAACATGCGCAAGAACAGCGGCTTTATGCTCGTGGCCGTGGGCAACGACGTGATCGGCGGTGCCGGACCCGGCCCGCACACGGTGCGCATTCTCAAGCGCGGCGGTCATGTGCGGGTGGAGAGCCACGGCGTGCTCGCGCTGGAATACCGCGACGACGGCGTCAGCCATGGCCCCGTGCATGATCAGCCGGGGCTGATCGGCCTGCGGTTCATGGCCCACAGCGAAGAGGTGCGGGTGCACCGCATGCGGGTGTGGGCGGTGGAGTAGGGGGGCGGGGGAAGAGAAGAGATCGGGACGGAAGAGATCGGGACAAATCAGGACGGAAGAGATCGGGACAACTCAGGACAAATCGGGACGCCTCGGGACGAAGAGGGCGTGGGCCCTGGGATGAGAGGGCGGGAGGTCTCGGGGCGGGGGGGGGCAGGGGCCTCGGGACGAAGAGGGCGTGGGGGCTTCACCTTTGCGCAGGGTGAGGCGCTCCTTCAGGGTGCATGCTTTCAACTGAGGTCTGGGGGGAATGGCACGGACGCAAGGCACCAAAAGGCATGGGTTTCTCTCCACACGCCCCCGGATGGGGGCAAAGCGCATAGCCCAGGGCAAGGGAGGCACGACCGCAGCCCTGGGATAGCGACGATAAGATTCACGCGCCCCGGATGGGGTGCAAGCGAATGTTTCAGGGCACATGTGACACGGAACGGTTCGATTGGACCCGGGGGTACAAAAACCCATAAGTTCGTGTCATTCAGGTTTGGGGGACCCATCCGACCGATCCGTCGGAGACCCCGGTGTGTTTTCCGATGATCGGAAAGTCTTGAAGCGTGTTTTCCGAAGTTCGGAAAAAGGTGCCGGCGGTTTTCCGAAGGTCGGAAAACAAAAACCCCGGTCCTCCTTGCGGGAAGACCGGGGTTTGAACGTCAAACGAGACCGGTTAGTTTTTGCGGCGGCGCAGGAACACCATCGAACCCAGCGCGATGCCCACGAGGGCGAGGGTGGAGGGCTCGGGGATGACCGAGATATTATCCATATTCCATTCACGCCATTGGGCGGAGTCCGTTCCGCCGCGAAGGTTGGAGAACCGGATGTAGGCGTTGTCGGAGGCGGTATTCTGAAACCCAAGATTTCCATTGTTGTTCGTTGTGAATAACTGGGTGTTATCCACAAATACGGTGAATTGATTTGTCGCGTAATTGATCGTTCCGGAGATGGTTGAATATGTTCCCGCAGTGCCGAACAGCCCGTCAACGGTTCTCAACGTTCCTCCGTCGTTGGCCTGAAACCGGCCGCTGCTGTGAATTCGGAGGGCCATGGCTGCATCCGTTCCGGTGTCTGCGTTGCTGCCCACCATGAAGTCAAACAGAATCTGTCCGTTGGATCCATTGAGGTCCTGAGTGGGCCGCCAGTCAAAACTGTACTGAAGCACTGAACTGGTTGAATCGAATGTGAAACCGAGATCCGCGTTCGTGGTATTGAATCCGTAAAAAACGAAGTTTGAACCCCCTCCGGTTGAAGTGTTCACCAAACCCGCGCCGCCTCCGTTGCCCACCCCGGCGGCAACGTTGACGACGTTTACCGCACCGAACGTGTTAACCCATTGCGTTCCGCTGGAGGGCTGGCCTGCCAAATCTCCGGCAGCATACCCTTCACCGGATTCAAACCCGATGGTCAAGGCCTGTGCCGCGAAGGGCAGGGCGGCGGCGGTGAGGGCCGCGAATAAGAGTCGTTTGTTCGTTATCATGTTGTTCTCCTGTATGGTTTCTGTGTAACGGGTCCGTGTGTGGGGAACATCCCCTTTTTTACAACATACTCAGTATCGCATGGATTGTTTACCTAGTGCAATAGAAAGAAAGGTAAACAGGTTAACATCCTGTAAAGATGAGGAAAATAAGCATAAATCAGGACAAATCGGGAAGGCGGAGGCTATTGCGGAGGCCTGTCGGAGGTGTCACGAGGTGTTCGATTTGTCCCGATTATTTTTGGGTCTTGACGACCCCCGCGGGGCGAAACTAAATGTGTGCATCTATGAAACTGGGATTCGGACTGTACCGTCATCAACTCAACGAAGCGCATTACCGCTTTGCCCG
>JAFIGD010000091.1 GCA_020831625.1 Verrucomicrobiota bacterium
CGTGGAAAGTCGTGGCGACACCCCTCCGACAAGCGAAGGGGCGGCCTCAATCAGAGCTGGAGCTGATCGGGCGCAAAGTTGTGGCTCCACCGGGACAAGCCCGGTGGCAACCCATTTCCGCAAAATCCGAACATGAAAATCCACATAAATAATTACAAGCAAATCAGTTATATCCCTTAGCTTGACGAGTATGCCATCCGGGGGCGCCAGGAGAGCAACCAATACCTTTTGGTGCCTTAAGTTTGTATGAGGTTACGTTTGAAACAGGAACGGACAACGGATGCCTGGAGGTAAATCAGGCGGTGAAATGATTCAAAATGGGTTTGGTGAATACTCTGCATACGATTCGCCTTGCCAATCGGCTGTTCAGCATGGTCATATTGTTCGGAGAGATCCCTTGCCATTCATGTTAAAAAAGGACTGAAGTATGAAGAAATTAGCGAAGACAATCCTGTTGGTCACGGTGATGATGGTGACGGCTTTGCCGCGTCTGGTTGCGGAGGCGTCCGCTCCGCCGCCGCGAATTTCCTCCCGTCCGGTGCGCTTGGCACTGTTTAAAAATGGTCTTGGGTTTGTGGAGCGGGAGGGTGAGATGCCGGCGGGGGTTGAGACCGGAGAGTTCGGGGTTCTGCCGATTCCGGTGCACGGAACGTTCTGGGTTGATCCGGTCACGGAGGGCGTGGAGATCAAGGGGCTTGTGGCGGGTTCGGAACCTCTGGCGGGGGCCGCAATCGAGCGGGATGTCGGCAGTTTGACGGAGCTGCTGGAGGCGAATCCGGGCCGTGAACTGGAGCTGGTGATTCTCGGCCCCGACGGGAAACCCGAGTCCCTGACCGCCACAGTCCGCATTCTCCGCCGCGACGCGGGCGAAACACCCGCTGAATTTGAAGCCGAGAGTGGTTTTGTGGACCCGCTGGTGACGTCATCCAACTTGCCGCACCCTTCGCATTCGCATATGCATCGCAGCGTTCCGCAACGGCAACCGTCCTCCGCGGCGGCATTGTTGCTCCTGGAGGCGGAGGCGGGGCAGTGGGTGATCGACAGTTCCTCGGTGCGGCAGGTCCGGGGACAGGATTTGCACTACCGCACGCACGACAAAGCGGCGGATCAGACCCGCGCGAGCCTGATGTTGAACGTTTCTGGGAATGACGAGGGCGCGAAACTGAAGATCTCCTATCTGGCCAAAGGCATTACCTGGGCACCCAGTTATCGGCTGGATCTGCTCGACGATCAAACCGTGCGGATTCACGCCAAAGCCCAGATTATCAACGACCTTGAGGATTTCGAAAATGTGGAAGTCCATGCGATTGCGGGATTTCCCAATCTGAGTTTTGCCAATGTGGTGGATCCGATGGCGTTTCAGGGAAGCCTGGCCGGCTGGCTGCAACATCTGACCTCGCCTGAACCGGCGCGGACGCGCCGTGAGTCCGTGGTAACGCAGCAGATGGTGACCATGAACGTGCTTCAACCCGGCAGTGGAGGCGTCCTTGCGGATTTTGATCCGGATTCCTTCGCGGAGCGCGGTGATTCGGATCTGTTTTTTTATTCATTGGAGAATGTGAATCTGAAACGGGGTGAACGCGGATATTATCCCCTGTTTACCAGCGAGGTTCCTTATGAGAGTGTTTATGACTGTCACATCAGCGACACCCAACAGAACGAGCGGAACCGGGGCGAGACCTTTGCCGAGGATGTATGGCACGCGCTGCGGCTGAGCAACACGTCCAAAATGCCGTGGACGACCGCGCCGGCACTGGTGATGCGGAACGGCATGATTATGGGACAGGACACCCTCTACTACACCTCGCTGGGCGGTCAAACGCTCCTGCGTTTTTCCAAAGCCCTTGATGTGCGTGTATCCAGCGTGGAGAGGGAAATCGAACGCGAGCGCAACGTTCGTTATCGGAATTCGACCTGGAACTTGGTCACGGTGGAGGGGACCATCAGCCTGGTGAACCTTAAACCCGTGGCCGTGACTGTGACTGTCCGCCGCACGGTTGAAGGGGAAATCACCCTGAATCCGTTCGATGCGGGACTCACCGTCCCCCGCTCAGGCATCACCGCGGTGAATCCCACCTCCGACCTGACGTGGGAGGTGAACATCCCGCCCCGCGAAACCGCGGAACTTTCCTACACGTTCCAGCGATATGTGCGTTAAGGTATTCAGGAAGTGAGATCCAGCAAGGCGGCGCAGGCTTTTCGGACGCCGGCCAGTATCCTGGCCGGCGTGGCTTCCATCATGTAGCAGGGTGAGGTGATCACGTTGTGTTCCGTATCCACCACGATGTCGCCGAGCAGGCAGTTCACCGGTTTGGCCCCCAGGGAGGCCACGCCCGCGTGAAAGCCCTCGATTTCGTAGGGGGAGGAATCCTCGGTGCTCCCCAGGGTCATGGAAACGGCGGGGCCCGATTCGGCAAGGGCTTTCGCCACCACCACCGGGGCCACACACAGGGCCGCGACGGGTTTGCCGGCCGCCACCATGGCTTGAATCAAGGCGGCCACGGACGGCAAAACCGAAGCCTCCGGCCCGTCAAAGGCCCAAGTGCTCAGATTTTTGGCGGCGCCGAATCCGCCGGGGATGATTAATCCGTCCAGTGACTCCGCGGAGACCTCCGCCAGATCCGTCACCGCCCCCCGGGCAATGCGGGCCGATTCCTCCAACACATTCCGGGAGGCCGGCATTTCATCGCCGGTCAAGTGATCGATCACATGGTGTTGAGGCACATTCGGCGCCACACACACCGCTTCGGCACCCAGCTCGTCCAAAGCGATCAGCACCGAAACTGCCTCCTGAATTTCGGTGCCGTCATACACACCGCAGCCCGACAATAACACAGCAATTTTTTTCATGAGCATCTCCTGAAATGGGGTTCAGATCTATCATACGGTTCACGCCCCGTCCTGCAAGCACAGAAGCGGATGAAGCGGGGAAGCAAACAGGAAAAGACAACGGATAGCTGCGCCGGACCACGGATGCTGTGGGGCAGGGTGACGGAAGACCACGGATGGAAGACCACGGATGCTGTGGGGCAGGGTAAGGGTGAGACCACGGATGGAAGACCACGGATGCTGTGGGGCAGGGTGATGGAAGACCACGGATGGAAGACCATGGGTGCCTGGAGCCAGAACAAATTTCAAATAGATGAACAACAAATCGATAAACGCTCATTTTCCGATTCCTCTTGCCAAACCCCGATTTCATAATCCAAGATGAACGGGAAGATGAAAACAAAATCAAAGGCTGTTGATACGATTGGCGTGGCGGGCCTTGCGGCTTTCGCTGGCGTGGCGGTGTTTCTCATCTTGTTTACGGGTTGCCAGTCACGCCGGGTACGTTCGTTTCGCGTCGAGGACCCTTTTGGCAAACCGATAAGCGGAGCCCGCATCCAAATGATGTCGATGAATTCCGGCCACCCCATTTATCCTGAAATCATAACGGGTGAAGACGGGATGGCGCCGTTGCAAAGCAAAGTTGCCGTCGACAGGTCCTTTTTATACCGCGTAATCGCCGAAGATGAAGGGTATAGCTTTGCGCATTCCGATTTACGCTGGGAGGAAGGTGTTCTTGTTATTCGGTTGAAGCAGAAACCACCGAAACTCGGTCCGCTGGAATGGTGAGGTTATTACACATGATGACGTGGATAAGAAAACATTGGCGTGGATGGATCCGTTTCGCCGCCGCAGTGCTCTTCGGGGCCGGTTTGTTTTGTGGCTATTGGTGGTTCTACAAACTTGCGCCTTTGCGTAAAACACTGGATTCTGAATGGGTTGCCTTGCATGCGCCCCGCGTGTATTGGCGGGAGGTTCAAAAGGGCATCCATCGCGGAATGTGGTTTCACGATGATGCTTTTACCGTGGGACTGTACGGAGACAAAGTCTGGGCGGAATGGATCATGGCAAGGGTCGAACCGGGAACCGGCATGGGTTGTGTAGGGGAAGGGCTCACCCACTCGGCCACCGCCATGAAATACATCACGAATCACGATCTCGGAGAAGAGGCCAATGCCTGGCTTTCATGGTGGCGGGAGAATAAATCCAAGACGCAAGTTGAATGGATCGCTGATGGTTTCGGCAAACATGGTTTCGAAATTTCGCTGCCGCCAGGATACGGCCAGGTTCCGGTTCTTCTGAAAATACTGGGGAATCCCGAAACGAATGCCGAATATTCACTCCCTGGTGGGATAAAATATAACGCATTCCGGGCGTTGCGTGACTCCGGTTTCAACCCCGTGGAATATGCGCTCGAACATTCGTCTGTTTCCAGTGAAATAAAAAGCGGGTTAATCGAATATCTGCGAATGGAACGCCTTTGGCCGTCTGGAAATGGAATCGGGATTCTTTCTTTCGGTTCGCCAAAAGATGACTTGGGTTGGGAGGGGCGGCCGCTGCCACCTTTGGTGACAACACGCTTTCAGGTCATCGCAAATGCGATCGTGTTTGGACTGCCTGTCCTCGGCGCGGCTTTGTTCTTGTTGTCGGTGAGGCAGGGACATGCTGAAATTTAACAACAATCAAAGGAATCAAGATGAATGCAAAACCGGAAATAAAGTACTTTAAGAGTTTCGTTGTATACACGCTGGTTGCTCTCTTTGGCGGCGCGGTTGTGGGTGCCATACAAGGCGCGATTCTAGGGGGTATCCTTGCCGCAACCGGGAGCGATCTTTCCACGATTCAGATGGTCAGTGGGATTTCGGGATTTCTCTTTGGCACGATAATATCTTTTTTTGTTTATCGATGGGTTATTCGGACGCAGATCATTCCCCAGGTTGCGAAATATTATGAGATAAACAATCCGTGAAGCCGCAAGACATGAAAATTTCACAGCCCCGGAGGGGCTAGATCGGATAGCCCGGGGTCAGCGACGAAGGAGCGCAGCCCCGGGAAAAAGAGACAA
>JAFIGD010000102.1 GCA_020831625.1 Verrucomicrobiota bacterium
CTTCGGGCCTTCAGCCCGAAGGCGGACCGGGCTGGTATCGGCTCGGACCTTCGGCCCGCAAAGCGCTGTCCGATGGGGTATTTGAACCTGAGATGTTTTCCGGGACAGGCATGATGGCGGCCTTCCAATCGGGTCATGATTAACGTTTGGAATCATTACGAAGATGGGCCATGTACCGCAAGAGGGGTGTCTTGTGCAGCCGTCGATGGATTCTTTGGAGACGGGGTTTGATTACGGTTGTAAATCGGGGGGCTTGGGGATAGACGTAATCCATACGTTTAACGGTCATCTTTGAACAGGATGCTCCGTTGTATCAAGGCCTCTTTTATCCTCACAAGACCAAACCCATGACAAGCACACAACAATTTGATGAACTGAAACGGCGGATCTGGCAGATTGCGAATGATGTGCGGGGGACGGTGGATGGATGGGATTTCAAGCAGTATGTGCTGGGGGCTCTGTTTTATCGGTTTATCAGTGAGAACTTTTCCCGCTATATTGAGGGCGGGGATGAGAGTATCGACTACGCCAGGCTGGGGGATGATGTCATCACCAGCGATATCAAGGATGATGCGATTAAGACCAAGGGCTATTTCATTTATCCGAGTCAACTGTTTGAAAACGTGGTCGCCCGGGCAAACGGCAACGAAAATCTGAACACGGATCTGAAGGCGATTTTCACCGCGATTGAAAGCTCGGCCATGGGGTATGCGTCGGAGGAGGACATCAAAGGGCTGTTTGATGACTTTGACACCACCAGCAACCGCCTGGGCAAAACGGTGAAAGATAAAAATTCACGCCTTTGCGCAGTGCTGAAAGGGGTGAATGATCTCGATTTCGGGGACTTCGAGGACAGTGAGATTGATCTTTTCGGGGATGCGTATGAATACCTGATTTCAAACTATGCGGCCAATGCGGGGAAGTCGGGCGGGGAGTTTTTCACGCCGCAGCATGTGTCCAAACTGATTGCCCAGCTCGCCATTCACGGTCAGAAGAGCGTGAACAAGGTGTACGACCCGGCCGCCGGTTCGGGGTCGCTGCTGCTGCAGGCGAAGAAACATATGGCGGATCACCTGATCGAGGAGGGCTTTTTTGGTCAGGAGATCAACCACACGACCTTCAACCTTGCGCGGATGAACATGTTTCTGCACAATGTGAACTACGACAAGTTCAACATGCAGTTGGGGAATACGCTGACCGAGCCCCACTTCCGCGACGAAAAGCCGTTTGACGCCATTGTGTCGAATCCGCCGTACTCGGTCAAATGGGTGGGCAGCGATGATCCCACGCTGATCAATGATGAACGCTTCGCGCCGGCCAGTGTGCTGGCGCCGAAGTCGAAGGCGGATTTCGCGTTTGTTCTTCATGCGCTGAATTATCTCTCCAGCAGAGGGCGTGCGGCGATTGTTTGCTTTCCGGGAATTTTCTACCGTGGGGGCGCGGAGCAGAAGATCCGTCAATACCTGGTGGAGAACAACTTTGTGGAGACGGTCATCTCTCTGGCGCCGAACCTTTTTTACGGCACCACGATTGCGGTGAACATTCTGGTGCTCTCCCGTCACAAGCCCGACACCAAAGTGCAGTTCATCGACGCCTCGGGCGAGGATTTCTTCAAGAAAGGCACCAACAACAATCTGCTGACGGATGCGCACGTTGCGGAGATCATGAAGCTCTTTGACCGCAAGGAGGATGTGGAGCATGTCGCCAAGTCCGTGCGCATGGAGGCTCTTGCCGAGAAGGATTACAACCTGTCGGTGAGTTCCTATGTCGAGGCGAAGGATACCCGGGAGGTGATCAACATCACGGAACTCAATCAGGAAATCGGGGCCACCGTCGCCAGGATCGACCGGCTGCGCAGGGACATCGACGCGATTGTTGCGGAGATTGAGGGGGAGGTTGGGAAAGCATGAAGCCCTACGCGCCACACTCGCTGCCCTTGGAGGGGCTGGACTATAAACGCCTCTTCGCCTTGGTGGGCGAGGCCAACGCCGAACTTGCGCGCTACGACGGCTTGCTGCAGGGCATTGTCAACCCCTCGGTTATGCTTTCACCCCTCACCAACGAGGAGGCGGTGCTTTCCTCAAAAATTGAAGGCACACAGGCTACTGTTGATGAAGTTTTGGAACAGGAAGCCGGCATTCTCAAGGAGGGAGAAAAGGCAAAAGACATTCAGGAGATCATCAACTACCGTGAGGCCCTGCGCTCCGCAAATCACTATTTGGAGGATCGCCCCATTACGCTTTCTTTCGTCTGTCAACTTCATCGAACCCTGCTCAATAGCGTTCGAGGACAGGATAAAACTCCCGGTGAATTCCGCAAAGACCAAAACTGGATTGGATTTCACGGGTGCACTATCGAAGAGGCTTCATTTGTTCCCCCCAATCCTCTGCGGCTCATCGACCATCTCAATGCCTGGGAGAACTATCTTGCTGTCAACGACATTGACCTCCTCCTGCAAACCGCAGTGATCCATGCTCAATTTGAGCTTTTACACCCCTTCAAAGACGGTAACGGCCGCATCGGGCGTATTCTCATTCCGCTTTTCCTTTATCAGAAGAAAAAGCTCTCTCAGCCCATGTTTTACCTCAGCTCCTACCTTGAAGCGCACCGCGACGAATACTACCTCCGCTTACAAAACATCTCCCGTGAGGGAGACTGGAACGCCTGGATTGCCTTTTTCCTCCGCGCAATCACCGAACAGGCAAAGAATAACAACGCCAAAGTCAAAGCCATCATGGAGCTATATGACCGGATGAAGCAACGCATACATGAGATCACTCACTCACAATACACCGTGCACCTGCTCGATGCTATTTTCGACCGCCCGATTTTTGAAACTACTGATTTTGTCAGACGCACCGGTATCCAAAAGCCGACGGCCATGGGACTTCTCCGACAGCTCAAAGCGGCGGGTATTCTCAGAGAGTTGCGTGCCGGCAGCGGGCGGAGGGCGGCTGTGCTCGGCTTCCCTGAACTCCTGAATATTGCGGAGGGGAGGAAAATTTTATGAATCGATTTGTGTATCGTATGGCATTCACTACGTATTTTGTGTATCGTGAAATCATAAATAAGATACACAAACTGTTTTGTGGATGGCAGAATAGCCACAAACGGCTTTGTGGCTTTTCTTTCTTGTTTCAGCATTCACAAGCCTCGAGGGCCGGCCTGTGATTGCAGTCGAAAGCAGATTTCCGGGTGAAGGGTCCCTTAACTTCCTGGAAAAGCTCCTCGATGGCGCGGAGGTGGCGTGGGTTCCTTTGGGCGAGGTTACTCAATACGAACAACCTACCAGGTATCTTGTTGAAACGAAGAACTATAACGATGAATTTAAGACACCCGTTTTGACAGCAGGTAAAACTTTTATACTTGGATACACAGATGAAGAAAATGGGGTTTACCCGGCATCGGAAAGTCCTGTTATTATTTTTGACGATTTTACGACGGCCAATAAGTGGGTTGATTTTGACTTTAAGGCCAAGTCATCTGCAATGAAAATGATAAAGTCAAATGATGAGACTAAGCTTCTTCTCAGATATGTGTATTATTGGATGAATACCTTACCCAGTGATCTAGTTGATGGTGATCATAAGCGTCAGTGGATAAGTAATTATTCAAATAAGAAAATCCCCATCCCCTGCCCGGAAAATCCTGAAAAATCGTTGTTGATTCAGCGGGAGATTGTGCGGATTCTGGATACGTTCACCGAGCTGACCACCGAGCTGACCACCGAGCTGACCGAACGGAAAAAGCAATACAACCACTATCGTGATCAACTCCTGACCTTTGAGGAGGGGGATGTGGAGTGGAGGACGTTGGGGGAGGTGGTTGTTGATAAATTTTGGATTATGCCTGCTACTCCTAAGTTTAGTGATATGGAAGTTATACCATATATTACATCCAAAAATATTAAAGGTGGACATATTGACTTCACGAAAGTGAAGTTCATATCAAAAAAGGATCACCGTAATCTGTCTCGTAATAGGCCGATTTTAGTGGGTGATTTTTTAATAAGTATGATTGGGACAATCGGTGAGGTTGCAATGGTTAAAGAGGGAGATTTGGACTTCTATGGCCAAAACATGTATCTAATTCGGTTGAATGAAAATTTAATAAATAGTGCATATTTTCTTCAGTTCTTCGACTCACCAACAATGAAAAACCACTTCAATTCTGTTAAGAACAACTCAGGACAGGGGTATTTAAAAGCAAATAACATAGAAAATATTCGTGTACCATTACCATCTATGGCGGAGCAAATCCGCATCGCCGCCATCCTCGATAAATTCGAAGCTCTGACCCAGTCCATCACCGAGGGGCTTCCACGGGAGATCGAGCTGCGCGGGAAGCAATATGAATATTACCGTGACATGTTGCTGGGGTTTTCTAAAGCTGGTGTTGAAAGGTTACCGTAATGGCAAGCAGAACTTCGTGTCTTCCAGACCTCAATTTGGAGGGTGTTTTCACAAAATCTTGTCGCAGATTCAAATGGCGCAAAAGAGGCGCGTTCCTGAATGAACAGAGGTGCTTTACGGGCTCGCCCCGTGGAGCGCAAACATCTCATTGTACGAACAGGGATCTAAACATCACCAGTAAGGAACGGGCTCGCCCCGTTCCGCGCAGACATCTTGTCCTTTGCGCTGGGTATAAAATGGCTGCGCGGAACGGGGCGAGCCCGTTCCTTGCTTCTTTCTTTTGTGGGGCAACGT
>JAFIGD010000008.1 GCA_020831625.1 Verrucomicrobiota bacterium
CCGGTATTTTCATACCGGCAGTTTTACACCACTTTCATCTCGGCGCTGACAGTTTCGGAGATCCGCGTGCTGGAGGCCGATGGCCCTGCCGCGATCTTCCAGGTTGCGGAGGGGTCTGACTATGAGGTTGAACATGAGCGCTTCTTCTGGCGGGGAGACTGGCTTGGGGGCAAGGTGCTGACCCAACAGCTTGATCTGGAGAGCGGAGTCTGCCAGCGCCGGGGCGTGCTGCGCGGCTGGACCTCGGAGGGGCAGGAGGAGGCCAGGGCCACCGACCTCGGCGGACGCAGGGTCAGGATCGAATTCCCGTCAGGCTCCAGCGACATGCAGGCGGGTTTCCAGGTTCATTTCCGGAACCGCGAACGAAGGATGTGCGGGGTTCACAGCACCCGCAGCGCGCGGATCACCTTCCGTGACTGTGAGGTGAACGCTCTGTCATGCATGGGGTTTGTCAGCCAGTTCACCGACACCATGACCTTTCAGCGGGTGAATGTGGTGCCGCCGGCCGGAACGATACGGACCTGTCCCGCGTGGGCGGACATCTTCCAGTTCTCCAATTGCAAAGGCGAAATCCTCGTGGAGTCCTGCCGCCTCTCCGGCATGCAGGATGACGCGCTGAACTGCCATGGAACCTATCTGCGCGCGGTCCGGAAGGAGGGAGATCGGCAGCTTCTGGTCCGATATGTGCATCCCCAGACCTATGGCTTCGCTCCCTACACTGTGGGCGACGAAATCGCGGTCATGAACGCCTCCAGCCTGCGTGAATATCCCGGCAATCCCCGGGCGGTGGTCAGCGGGGTGGAGCGGGTCACGGACATGGATTGGCGCATCACCCTGAATGGCCCTGTGCCCGAATTTCAGGAGCAGGATGTGGTGGACAACATCACGTGGAACCCTGATCTGACCCTGTGCAACAACCATGTCAGCGTGGATCCGGTGCGCGGCTTCCTGCTGGGCACGCGCGGCAGGATCCGGGTGGAGGGCAACACCTTTGAAAAATGCGGCATGCCCGGAATCCTGGTGGAGGGCGATGCGGCCCGCTGGTTCGAGTCTTCGCCGATTCGCGACCTGTTGATCCGGAACAACCGCTTCATCGCCTGCGGGATAGAAATCACCACCACGGTCCATGCGCCAAAGCCGGAGGAGCCTGTGCATGAGAATATCCGGATCAGCAACAATGCGTTCGAGAACGGAGGGATTTCCGCAAAGGCGGTCAAGGGACTTGTCCTCACCGACAACCACTCCTCGAACGGGGAGCTGAACCTGCAGGTGGATCCCTCCTGCACCGGGGTCACGACAGAGCGGAATATTTCATGACGGCAAAGAAAAAGTAGGTTCCATGCGCTGCTTGAAGCACTTCGAGAGTGGTAAATGGGGGAACGAGAACGGTGACGACAAGGGGGGACTTGGCGACAGGGTGTTTGCACCCGAGATTTTTGTGAGTGCGCCGGCCAATGTCCCGGTGGTTCGACTGACGTGCAGCGCGCCTGGCCGGAAATGATTCCGGGGTGGATATCAAATGGATGACGGTCTTTGTCGCTTTCAGAATTGGTAAATATTGATTCCATTTGTGCTATTTACTTGCGTGAACCTTTTATCATACCCTGTAAAATATTTTAGAATTGCACTTTTTGGAGAGCTGACGCGGCGAACCGGAATTGACAAGGAGACTGTTTGGTATGAAATATGGAATTCAGAATTGTTCGGAACATTGGCCTGAGGATTGCCGGGCCTGCGACACGAAGATGAAAATTCGTCGGGGTGTTCGACTGGCCGGGCTTATCATGTGCAGTCTCATCGCGGGATCGGCTTTGGCGCAGGACTGGTGGCGTTCTTCGTTGTACGGAAACGGCTGGACAGCACCCACTGAGGCGGTTTCCTTCTTGTCGAACAAGTTTCTGCAGGATTTCTCCTATGCGGGGTATCACCGGGGGGAGCAGCCGATTCCGCAGATAACAGGACCGGTTTTCCATGTGGCGGACTACGGCGCGGTTCCCAATACGCAGGCGGATTCCTCCGCCGCGATTCAGGCGGCGATCAACGCCGCCGGTCAGGCGGGAGGCGGGGTGGTGCAACTGGCCGCCGGCACCTACCGCGTTTCGCCCGGGTCGTCGAATGCCTCCCTGGTGATTTCACACAACGGCGTGGTGTTGCGGGGAGAGGGAACGAATCAGACGTTCCTGCTGAACACGCAAACCAGTATGAGAGGCAAGTCGGTGGTCCGGGTGCAGCCTCCTTCCAACGGGAACTGGTCCACCGTGGCTGGCAGCTCATCCAGGGCCATCACGCAACCATTGACCGGCCCGACCCGGATGATTCCGGTGGCGGATACCTCCCCGTTCTCTGAGGGCGACTGGGTCACGCTGCGCGCCGATGTGACAGAGGTCTTTATCGAGGATCTCAACATGTCGCACATCTGGGACACCCAGGAAAAACGAAACTCGCTGGGCGGGCCGTTTTTTTACCGGCAAATTCTGGCTGTAGACCCTGACGCGAACACTTTGGAGATCGACGCGCCCATTCGCTTTATTCTCCTGCCCCGCGACAACGCCCGGGTCCACCGCACGGCGGAACTGCTCGAAGAAGTCGGTCTCGAGGATTTTTCCATCGGCAACGTGCAACACCCCGGCAACTCGGGCTGGGGTGAAAACGATCACACCGACCCGAACAACAGTTCCTATGATACGCACGGCTCATTTCTTGTCCGTTTCATGGGGGTGCGGAACAGTTGGATGGATTCGGTGCGGTCCTACCGCGCTCCTTCAAACACCAAAGATCTGCACATGCTGTCGAACGGGGTTTTGCTCGTCCACTCCCGGGGGGTGACCCTGCGGAATGTGGAAATGCAGCGCCCGCAATTCGGCGGCGGCGGCGGCAACGGATATATGATCCGCATGAGTTCGGCAAACGAGTGCCTGGTGCTGAACTCCACGGTGCGCCGCAATCGGCACGGTTTCGTTTTCTCAGGCATGAGAACGTCCGGGAACGTGATTCGCGGCGGCATGGCGCAGATCACCGGCTGGCAATTTGAGGGCGGAAGAACCAATGGAACAGGAAACGATCACCATTCGCACTTAAGCCAGGCGAACCTCATTGACGGTGTGACCCTCGACCGGGATTACTTCACCGCGCACTGGCGGGGCCTGTGGGGCGGCACGACCGCACATGCACTGACCTCCACAGGGACGGTGTATTGGAATCTCCACGGCCAGGCCTACTTGAGCGGCAGAACCTACATTGTTCAGTCGGAGCAGTTCGCCTACGGCTACATGATCGGCACCCGCGGACCCGCGCCGGGGATGTTTCTCCCGTCTTCCCAGCCCGGTGTGACCGATCCGGCGGACCACGCCGAGGGGGAGGGGATGGGGGACACCCTTTGGCCTCCCTCTCTTTACGACCATCAACTCCAGGGACGCCTGGAGGGCTATGATCCCGGGCCACTGTCCTTTTCCGTTCCACAACCCGAATCGGTGCGGTTTCCGGATCGGCATATTGAGCTGACCGCGGTCATGGAGGATGCCCATATCGGCACGCCGACATTCGAATGGGAACAGCTTGAGGGCCCCTATCCGGCTCATTTCATTGATTCGGACAGTGTCGAAGCCACCGCGGTGGTGGATGTGCCCGGATTTTACCGTTTTCGTCTAACCGTAACCCGGGGAGAGTGGGTCGCCGAAAGGGAAGTCGGAGTTTGGGCGAATGCTCACCTTTCCGAAGAGGCGGATGCACCGGCGGAGGCGGCGACCTTTGTTCGCGGCGGGACTTACGGCGACGATGCATATGGTGCCGCATCGTCTCTGCAGGTCAAAAACGACGGTCAAAACTTCAGCCGGCAGGCGTTTGTCCGTTTTCCGATACCGGAGTCCGACTATCCGGTTGCCCGGGCCACGCTTGAAATGACCCCGGTTTCCGCAGGCATGGAGAACATGCTTCACGACGTGGTGCAGGTTGAGGCCGCCGGCTGGGAAGAGAGTACCCTGACCTGGAACACCCAGCCCGCAGCCGTCCATCCAACCCCTCTCGGCCAGGTGCCCGTGATCCCCGGCGAAACCTGGTCGCTGGATGTGACCGACGCGGTGAACAACGCAACCGGTGCTGTCGCCTTCCGCCTGTGGGCCGTCGAAAATTACGGGGCGCCCGGTTTCATGAGTTACGCCGGACGCACCCATTCGAATTCGCAATTCCGTCCGCGTCTTGTGGTGAATTTTGAGGAGGATATGCCGGATTTTGAGGAATGGATGGCTGCGGCGGCGGGGGTTCCTCCGGAGTTGCAGGGACCCCGAGACGATGCCAGCGGGGACGGTCAACCGAACCTGCTTGCGTATCTGCGCGGCCATGCGCCGGACGTAGTCGATCACACACCCTTTCTCACGATAGCCAACCGTGACGGGGCGATGGTGGTGCAGTGGCACATGGACATGCGGATATCCTCCATTCCGTACCGGATTGAATGGACCCCCAGTTTACGTCCCGCCGATTGGAAACCCGTGACCGGGGCATACCGGTTCGCGGGGGATGACGAGGAGGGGAATGTGCGTGAATTGGAGACGGAGATATGGAATCCCGGTGTTCCGCAATCCTTTTTCCGCTTTTCAGCCTTTACCGAGACCGCCCTTAAGGACATCGTATGGGAAGAGGTGTTCCACGACCCGGGTACAGGGGACTGGAACGACAATTGGTTCTTGGATGGAAATCTGGCCACGGTCACAAACAGCCCTTCAGGAATGGACTTCACTGCAGGGACGCAGGCATTTGATGATGCACACCATGCCGTACTTTGGACCAGACAAGACTTCAGCGGAGACCTCAAGATCGAATATGAGTACACCCGGCTCGATAACGAACTCCGCATGGTGAATATCCTTTTCATTCATGCCACCGGCAGCGGCGAACCCGGTTATGAGAAAGACATCCACGAGTGGGCGGATAAACGCACGGTTCCGGCGATGCGTCTCTATTTCGAAAACATGAACGCCTACCACATCAGTTATGCCGCCTTTGACACGACGAACACGGTTCCGGGCAACGATTACATTCGGGCGCGGCGCTACGTCAGCGGACCCTTACAGGGAACGGAACTGGAGAATGAGTATGAAGAAACCGGTTTTTTTGAGACAGGGGTTCCACATCAAATCACCATTGTGAAGCGTGGGCGCGACCTCTTTATGCATGTTCAAAACGACAGCAACGAGGCGGACTTTCATTTCGTCAACTCGAAGTTTCCGCCACTGACGGAAGGAAGGATCGGGCTTCGCCACATGTATACACGCGGGGCCAGGTACAAGGATTTCACAGTGAGTATCCCGAAAACCAGTGATGGGAATTAACGCGTTCGAATCTTTGAAAAGCCCAGGTTATGGAACCCAAATCAACAAATCCGTGAGACCACAATGAAACAATATTTTATAAGCCTCCTTTCATGCCTTTTTATGATCACGGGCCTTGTGGCGGCGGCGGAAGCGCCCTTGACGATCTACAGCGGAGAGCGGTACAGTGGGGAGGCGGTTGATCTTTCAAGCAATGAGGTGTTGAGCGGTGACGATATCCCCAACAGGATCGGACAAAGAGCCGTGTCCATGATTCTGCGCAAAGGTCATTCGGTCTGTATCGGAACAGAGAAAACCGGGGAGGGGATGAGCAGGGTGATCATCGCCGGAACCCGGGATGTGAGGATTCCGCTCCTTTCGGATGATTTCAGGGAAAACATCAACTTTATCAGGATTTCCAAATGGAGAGAGGTGAAGAAAAAAGGTTTTGGGGGGCGGTACGCCGGGGATCTGAATTGCAGCTGGTATTATATGTGGGGCGGCTTCAGCGACGGCCGGGACGCGTCCCAGTGGGTGCCCATGGCCTGGGGCGGGGAGTGGCTGAATCCAGCGAGGGAGAAAGAACTGATGAACATGGACAACCTTGTGCACATTCTCGGATTCAACGAACCTGATGACTGCGAAGGCCAGTCGGGGCAGCACGGGGATCTCTGCAAGCAAACTGTCGCCGTGGAGAAGACCAAACCCCTTGCCCGCCTTGGACTCCGCATGGGTGGCCCCGGACTGAGGGAGAACGGTCCTTTTAAATGGCTGCCCGAGTATATGAAGCTTGCGAAGGCGCAGGGGGTCCGCATAGACTTTGTTGCGGTGCACTGGTATGACTGGGAAGGTGTCTGGCTGGAGAATCAGGCCAGGAGGGCAGGGGATGCGGCCAGAATCGCCGAGATCAGAAGCGTTGAGAATATCTTCGCACGCTTCAAAAGATACATCCATGCGGTTCATGAAAAATATGGACTGCCGATCTGGATCACGGAGTTCAACTGCAACCCCGGCCGTGAAGAGCAATTACAGATCGAATTCATGAAACGTGCCATGCCCTGGCTGGACGAACTGGATTTCGTGGAGCGGTACGCTTACTTTCAGCCTTTCGGTGGCGGTGGTGACTTTCACGAGGTTCGCAACGACCCCGACACGCCGCTTACGGCCATGGGGAGACTCTATCGCGATCACGAATCCGTGTCGGCGTTGAAGGACGGGGTCTGGCTCGGTGCCAATAACCTCACCGGACCGGAAACAGAGGAACGATCACCCTAGGAAACCATAAAAGGAAAACACCATGCCGACTCGACAGACCCAACAAACCTTGATTCTTTTATTTAACATATTCATGCTGGCTGTTTCAGCCCGGGGAGAAGAAATGACACTCAAAAACGCATTCAAAGACCGCTTCTACATTGGAACCGCTTTCAGCGACAGAATCTTTCATGAAGAAGGGGGGGCGACCCGCAAACTGATCGAGGAGCAGTTCAACACCGTCACGGCCGAGGGCGCCATGAAATGGAGGGGCTTTCAGCCTGAATTGGACCGGTACAACTTCGTCACGGCGGATAATTTTGTCGAGTTCGGCACCCGCAACGACATGTATGTCGTCGGTCATGTGCTCTTCTGGCAAAACGCGGTCCCCGACTGGGTCTTCCAAGACGGGGAGGGGGAGCAAATCAGCCGCGAACAGCTCTTGGAGCGCATGAGGGAACGGGTGCGGGTCGTGGCCGAACGCTACGGAAGCAACATCCACGCCTGGGA
Source organism: Verrucomicrobiota bacterium (assembly GCA_020831625.1). Classification (GTDB taxonomy): domain Bacteria; phylum Verrucomicrobiota; class Kiritimatiellia; order SS1-B-03-39; family UBA6053; genus PXAS01. The sequence goes on from JAFIGD010000008.1 coordinate 7,071, forward strand.
CGTGGTGAACGAAGCCTTTGTGCGCGGCGAACTTGAGGACACGAACTGGACGCGGATCATCGGCGATGACTTCATCGAGCAGGCCTTCCGCATCGCCCAGGAGGAACTGCCTGAGGACGTGGAACTGATCTACAATGACAACAACATGATGAACGCACGCCAGCGGGCGGCGGTGGTCGAGATGATCAAAGACCTCCAGGGGAAGGGGATTCGGATTGACGGTGTGGGTATGCAGGGCCACTGGTGGATGAACCGGCCCACAATCGACCAGATTGAGGAGAGCATTGTCGCCTTCGCCGAAACAGGGGTGAAGGTCCATATCACCGAGCTGGATATTGACGTGCTCCCCCGCGACTCCCGGGTATGGGACGGCCGCGCGGATGTCCGGCTCAAACTGCAGCAGGATCCCGCACTCAATCCCTACCGGGACGGTCTGCCGGACACGGTCCAGGATGAGCTGACCCAACGCTATGCGGACATCTTTGCCCTCTTTCTCAAGCATCATGACAAAATCAGGCGGGTCACCTTCTGGGGGCCTCATGACGGGCAGACCTGGCTTAACAACTGGCCCATCCGGGGACGGACCAATCACCCCCTCCTGTTTGACCGGGACCTCAACCCGAAACCCGCTTTCCATGCGGTGATGCGGGTGGCAAAGGAGTAAGCGTCCGGCGAACTGCATCTACCAGGAATTTTGCTGAGGTGTTATAACTCTGATCGACGCTCCGCATGGTGCGGAGCGCGAACTGGAGAATTAAAAATGACCTCTCGACGCAAACGCATGAAGCACGCGCAGTGGCGCGAACATCTAGATGCCCAGAAACAGTCCGGGCTTTCCGTCAAAGAATATTGTCAGGCGCATAATCTGGGTCCCGCGAGTTTTCAATATCACCGCAGCCGTATGCGCCAGGCTTCCGCGCCATCGGCATCGGTCACCGGGTTTACCGAGATCCGTCCCCGGGAGAGCGGATTGAAGTTGTACAGTCCCGAAGGCAGCTGGGTGCTTGAGCTTGATGCCGGATTTGATGTGGGCACCTTGCAACGTTTTCTTTCGGCGGTGGGGCGATGACACCATCGTTTGGATCGGGCATCAGAATTTTCGTCTATAATCAGCCCTGCGATATGCGGCGGTCCTTTGACCGGTTGGCGGGCATGGTGGAGCATGAGCTTGGCCAGGATCCTCTGCGTGGAGACTGCTTTGTCTTCACCAATCGCCGCAGACATATGGTCAAGCTGTTGAGCTGGGATGGAGACGGATTTGTGATCTGGCACAAGCGGCTTGAGCGCGGACGGTTTCGGTTTGACGGCAGTGAGACGCTCGACCGCGCCCGGTTGGCGATGCTGCTTGACGGCGTGCATGCCGAGAAGATTCAAAGGCTGCCCCGCTGGCGGAAAAATTTCGGAATTTGATCAAAAAAACGCTGGGGATTTTTGAAGATTTTGGTAGGGTTGGCGGCATGGAAACGGCACCCGCAACTCTTCAAGATCTCCCCCCGGAAGTCCGGGCACTTGTCGAGGGGTTGTTGGCGGAAAAAGAGGCGATCATCGAGAAGCTGGGGGCCGATCTGGAAAAGCTTCGGGCGCAGTTCGAACTGATGCTTAAGAAGATGTTCGGGCGCAGCAGCGAAAAGCTCGATCCCAACCAGTTGCTCATGGACGCGCTGATGCTGCAGGCGCAGGACACCTTTGCGGAACCCGTGCCGGACGCTCCGGTTGCGGAAGCGGTGGTGGCCGCCGTTGCCAAGCCGTCCAAGCGCAACGGGCGCATGCCGATCGCCGATCATCTGAAGCGAAACGAGATTGTCCTTGATGTTCCAGAATCCGAAAAAATCTGCCCGGTCACCGGCAAAGAGCGCCCCTGCATCGGCGAAGAGGTCACAGAGAAATACCACTACGTGCGCGAAACGCTGGAAGTGAACCGCTATATCCGCAAGAAATACGGTTCGCCGATGGGTGCTGAGGAGAACGGCGTACTCACCGCGCCGCTTCCGGCCAGCCTGTTGCCGCGCTGCCTTGCGGATGCCTCGATGCTTTCCCATATTGCCGTTTCAAAGTTCGACGACCATCTGCCCCTGCACCGTCTGGAAAAGATGTTTTTGCGCCAGGGAGCGCAAATCAGCCGGAAAACCATGTCGGATTGGATGCGGAATCTCGCCGAAGGCCTTCGACCGCTGGAAAAACGGATTGCAGAGAAGATTTTAAGCTGCGGAGTGGTTCATCACGACGATACGCCAGTGGACCGACTGGATCCGGGAGCGGGTCAGGCAAAAGAAGGGCGAGTGTGGGTGGCGGTGTCAGGCCAAGGTCCGCCGCTGGTTCATTTTTCCTTCACGCCCAACCGAAAACAAGCGCATGTTCTGTCCTTTTTCCGGGGATATAGCGGGGCGGTCATGTGTGATGAATACGCGGGCTATGCAAATGTGGAGTACGGAGTCATGCAATCCTGCTGGGCGCACGCGCGGCGTAAAATCATCGAGAAATGCAAGGGTCAGGCACCCTATCAGGCCCGCGTTCTCCTGGAGATCCAAAAACTCTATGGAATTGAAGACCGCATCCGTGACGCCTCAGCCGAAGACCGTGCCCGGGTGCGGGACACCGAAAGCCGCGCTCAGCTTGCGAAAGTGTTTGAGGCGGTAGAATCCCGGAGCGATACGCCCGGCTCGGATCCCGGGAAGGCGCAACAGTACATTTTGGGGCACCGCAAACAGCTCAGTGCCTTCGTGGAGGATGAGCGTCTGCCCATCGACAACAATGCCGCCGAGCGGGCGATCCGCCGGGTGGCGATCGGGCGGAAGAACTGGCTGTTCCTTGGAAGCGAAAACGGAGGCGCAACTGCCGCCACCTTAATGAGTCTGCTGGGGACGTGCTGGGCGAACCGGGTGAATCCTCTGGAATACCTGACCGACATCATCAAGGTCCTGCCCGCCACGCCCGCCGACCAACTCGACAGTCTCCTGCCGCACATCTGGATCGAGACTCACCCCGAAGCCGCACTGCCGCAGATCAAGTAAATCTTCCCGGCGGGCCCGGGGCGGAGGGGTGGGGTTCGCCGGACGCTTACGCAAAGGACGCGGAGTAGCGCGTCCTGGTATGAGAGCAACAAGTAAAGGAAGGATAAGCGGCCAACGAGAACGGCGACGAGAACGGGGGACGATATTGATTCCCCCGACTCGTCATTCGTTCTCGTCGCCGTTCTCGTCGCCGTTCTCGTTGGCCGAAAAGAGACCAGCTTATGAGAGAGCAAATGTACAGGCGGCTGCCGCACAAGCGACTTGATGTCTACGAAAGCCTTTGGATTGAGTTCTGGGAGGCCAAATTGAAACAATTTTTTATAATTTTTCTTGCAGCCTTCGGAAATTTATTTTACTGTAAATTACATCTGACTGGCTGCACAACAATAAAAAAGAGTGCACAATGAGAATGACGATATCCAGGCGTATGAGTCATAACAGCGTTTTGTCGATCCTGCTGCTTCTGAGTTTTGGTCTTGCGGCGTATGCTACGGAAAGAGGTTCGCGTGTCAACGCCAGGGGGGCAAGAGCCAGAGATGCGTGGCTGCAAACCCCGGAGCGGGAGTACGACCCCGATACCCCGGCCTACACCGATGCCCTGTGGATGCGTGTTCATGAAAAGGACTGTCCGATGCTGGTTCTCGGCGGAAATAAAAAGGCTATACCCCTGGAGCAGGCCGACCGGGAGGGCTGGCGGATTGGTGAATCCGGGCAGTCCGGACGGGAGCGCTGCTGTTTTCAGGGATACCGGCGGCAGCATCCGGAGAAATTGATCACAGATGACATTACCGTCATCGTTGCTCCGTGGAGAGGGACTCAGTCCATATGGCATCAGGCGGGGTGCCACCGCTTTGTCGTCAGACCTGATCACGGACAGATGACGAAGGGAGAAGCGGAGGACGCGGGAGCATTAAGCTGTGTTCATTGCATTGAGCGGGGACCCAGCCTCACCACGGCCGATATGGAGGCCTTGAGAACGAGGCCCGTGCCACCCGAGTTCACAGCTCCGGAGGGGTGGACGCCAACACCCTTCTCCACCGATGAGTTGCCTTCAAGAGAGGAAATCGATATTTTGATCCAGGAGGCGCTGGCCCGTGATTACGGCATTCAGGAGGCGACGTACGAAGATCCCATGGCTTCTCTGGAAGAATTCGTGGGACGGCGCTTTTTCTTCCCGGTTGGCAGCTGGCGGGTCTTCTACCAGGCCTACCGGGCCTCCGGCGATCCCCGCCTTCTTGAGGCCCTCCGCGTCTCGGCCCGGCATTACCGGGATCTGTGCATAAACTATCCGGAAGCGGCCCGGGCGAAGGCGAGGGACCCGGAAGGGATGGCCTTCATGTATTCCATGGCCGTCTCTGCAAGGCTCACTCTGCAGCTGGCCCGGAAATATCCGGATCAGGTCAGTAACGAGGAGCTGCTGGAGGCCGAAAGTTTTCTCCGGGCCATTGTCCAAACCCTGGAGCCGGTTGTCGAAGGAAACGAGAATCTTGACCCGGAAATGGGCATCCCGCAGGAATTGGCCGATGACTTCAGACACCGTGCCTTTAACCGCGCCCTGAACGGGATCGGAACCCTTGCCATGGCAACGGCCGCCCTTCAGGATCTGCAGGCCATACAGAAAACCACCGCGTTGCAGCCCCGGATTGACCGCTACCGGAAGAGCATCGGGGAATACTTCAAAAACTGGAAGAGTGCCGGAAGCTTGTCCGAGGAGGATGGGAAAACCTATTTCTACTACCCTTATCGAGCCGGGCGCAGCAGAATGGTGGATGGGGTTAAGCTCTTCGGAGGAGCCGAGGACCAGGGCCATTTTATTTTTTCGTTGTACGGCACGATGCTGGTGCATGACGCGACCCCGGAGCTTGGCGCGGATGACGGCTTTATGACGGCCATCGCCAATTCCGTGCATCATAATTCCTACACCACCCACGGGTCCATCCAATCCCCCGCAGCTGACCGGATTCAGCCCCAAAGCCGTCAGGCTTTCGGTAAGCCAAGAGTAGGTTTCTACATCCTGGAAGCGTTCAGGGATGGAGTGATCGAGGGGCAAACCTCTGAATTGAGTCCGGACCGAAAGGCGGAATTACACAGTGGATTTGGTGTCAGGCTCAATACCCTGCATGTCCAGTACCTGAAAGTGCTGCGGCAGGACCGGAGCCTGGTTCATCTGGGAGAGGTGCGCTGAGGGCAGACGGGCCGCTCAGAGCGCCCGGAGTTTGCGGGCGGTGTCGGCGGCGAGAGCCGGGCCGGGGAGGCCCATGTAACCCAGGCCCGTGATGCCGACCCGCACCGGAGCGGTTGAAGAAGAGGACTTGGCCAGTGATGTGGACAGCATCGATATTCCTTGGCGTTTTTTCAGATGCCGTTGATCGCGGGCCGGTCAACAAACCACCTCTTCCGGCACGCCGGCTTGAAGCGTCAGTTCCTGGATAACCGACTTCCGGAACGGGACCCGGACCCGCACGGTTTGATCCGTTTGACTGGTCAGGATGGCGTGAAAGGTTCCCGAGGGTGCATTCCATTTCAGATCCACCGACACCCCGCCGCGGCAAAGGATGCCCCGCGCCGAGCCTTTTTTCCACTTCGACGGCAGGGCGGGCAGCAGGTGGATCTGACCCGGTTTGCTGAAGACCAGCATTTCCAGCGCGGCCGCGGTGATCCCGAGGTTGGCGTCGATCTGGAACGGAGGATCGCCCGGGCCGCTTGTGCCGAAACTCAATCCCATTCCGCGCCAGTCGTTGTGATAGGTCAGCAGATTCGGACCCATGCTGCTGCGGGTCAGGATCTCGATGCATTCCAGGGCGCGGTCCCCGTCCCCCAGCCGGGCATAAATGTTGGCCATGTGCGCCATGGACCAGCCGGTCTGGCTGGTCAGTCCGATCACCAGCCGTTTTTCCACCGCCATCCGGCAGGCTTCAAAAATTTCCGGATCCGAATCGCGGGTCACTTCGAAGCCCGGGAAGACCGGATAGACATGCGACTGGTGCCGGTGATGGCAATGGTCCGGATACCGGGGATGGAGCCATTCTTTCATGGCCCCGTCTTCGTTCACCTCATACGCCGGCAGTTTGCTCAGCAGGGTCCGCCAGCGCTTCACGCCGTCCTTTTCGATCCCGAGAACTTCGCAGCCTTCGCAGAGGTGGGTCAGCACCTCTTTGCAGATGGCCACATCCATGGTGGCGTTTTCGCAGACCTTGCAGCGCGAGTTGGACGGGTGGTTTTCCGGAGACATGGAGGGGGAGAACAAGAGGGTTCCGTCTTCACCCTCCGTGATGAAATCCTCGTAGAACAAAGCCGTTTCCTTCAACCAGGGAATCGCGCGGTTGGCCAGATGGTCCTTGTCCCCTGTAAACAGATAGTAGTCGTAAAAATGCTGGGCAATCCAGCCAGCGGCCCCCGTCCAGACCGCCCACACCCGGGGGATGTCGTAGCCGTTGGTGGTGAAGGCGATGGGCACGAAGATGCCGCGGCATCCGAAAAGGTACCGGGCATTTTCCCGGAAGTGATCCAGGAAGCGCTCAAACAGATCGAAAAACGCCAGCATGGTTTCCGGCAGGTTTCCGGGCAGGGCCTGCCAATAGTTCATCTGGATATTTTCATCGGTGTGAAAATCACTGTTCCAGGCGGGAAGGTAGTCGCCATTCCAGATGCCCTGAAGGTTGGCCGGCCATCCCCCGGGACCACTGCTGCTGATCAGCAGATATCGGCCCATCTCCACCGCAGTTTGAATCAGGGAGGTCGGCACATCGCCGTCGTACGCGTCCAGCAGCATCTCTTCATTGGACGTGGATCCTGCTTCCGCCACCTGAAACTGCAGCCGTTCAAACAATTCGCGGTGCACCGTTCCATGCGCGGCGAATGCAGTATCAAACGATTCCGTTTTTTCCTCCGTGACCGCTCCCTTCGGAAACAGAAGCACTTGAATCTCCAATTCGTCCGCATCCGTCACAACCAGCGCGCCGTCTTCTTCGGTCAGGGTTCCGCCGGGTGCGCTCACCCGGGCCAGGGCGCTGAACCTGTTGCCATTCGGATGGGTTCCGGTGAAGGTCAGGCGACCGCTTTTCGCGTCGACGGTTCTTTCCGCCCCGATCGGTGTCCCGCCTTCGGGGGACCAGCTCTGGGTGGCGCCTTTCTGCGGGTTCTGCTCATCCAGGGCCAGATCCAGTGCCAGTTTGCCCCGCACCGTGCCGGGGCGGTTGCTCCGGACACGGAAATGAATGGTGTCCGTCACTCTGGACACAAACAATTCGCGGGTAAACTCGATCTCCCCCTCTGTCCACGTCACCCAGGCCCGGCCGGTGTCAAACTCCACCCCGCGCCGGTACCCGCGGAACGGCGCGGACGGCGTGGTGTTCAGAGTAAGCCCGCAGAAGGGATGGTAGGGGTCCCGTCCCGCACTGGTGTGCATCGAAGCCTCTCCGCCCATCCGCTCCTTGTAGACCTCAAACAAATGATTGCCGGCCTCCTCGTTCTTCCCCTCCCGGATCAGACGGCGGACCTCCGGAAGCTGGTCGGACACATCCAGCCGTTCGGGCACCTCCCGGGGATAGTACAAGTCCTCATGATTGAACAGCAGTCTTTCGTGGGTGATGCGTCCATACAGCATCGCCCCCACCGCGCCGCTGCCGGTGGGTAAAGCGTCCTGCCAGCACCGGGCGGGGGTTTTCAGGATCATTCCGGTTTGCGAGTCTGCTGGGGTCATAAGGTTCGATTTCCTGTTGCGGGAATGCGTTAGGGATACACCAGCTCGTGGAAGCCGGGCGTGAGGTTGTCGACGAAGAGGGAATCCCCTTCAAAAAAGCCGGTGACCGGTTTTCCGTCCACGAGGAGGGTCGGGTCCGCCTGCCGACTTTGCTTCAGCCCGACCTTGGCGCGGACATTCCCGGGGATCTTCACCTCAAGGTTTCGTTGACCCGATGGATGGACGGCGAGGGAGACTGAGATGGGGCCGCAGGGACTTGGTACGGTGCCCGAGACGTCCGCAAGGGAGCCGGGTTGGGGGTGGATCAGGACTTTGCGAAAGCCGGGTTCCAGGGGGCGAACGCCCAGGACAAAGCGGGGGAGGATGTTTGCGGGCGCAGCCCCCCAGGCGTGATTCCAGTCGAGGTTCTTTTTGTATTTCACGTCCCAGGCCTCCCAGGTGATGGTGGAGCCGGCGCGGATCATGTTCCACCAGCTCCGGTCGTGTTTGGCGGTCATCAGCTCCAGTGCGAAATCCTCCTCGCCATTTAAATAGAGGGCTTCGAGCAGGTACTGGGCTCCGTACACGCTGCAGGCCATGCCGCGGGATTTCACAAAGGCCACGACCGGGGCTTTTCGGGCATCGGGCACCAGATCAAAGGCCAGCATAAACATGTTGCTGTGCAGGGAGGCGTGCTGCGACCCCTCGCCGTCGATGTAACAGCCCCGGGTTTCATCGAAGAGGCGTTGGTTGATTGTATCACGCACCAGGTCCGCGCGCTCCGCAAACAAACGCTGGTCCTCGCTTCGGCCCAAAACGCCGGCAATGTGCGACATGAGTTTGAGTGCGTGCGCATGGAAGGCGTTGACCACGGTGTTGACGGGCAACATCTCATGGTTGTCCCGCTCGCCGGTGCCGCCCTCGGTGAAGGAGCCCGGCGGCCAGTCCACAAGATCGCGAAGGCCGTGCTTGAAAATACAGGTCTCCCCATGCATGTGAAGCCGCTTTTCAAACGCCACGGTGCAGCACTCCGACGCGGTGCTGATGAGTCCGTCGGGACGGGCCAGTTCGATCAGGGTTTTTGCACAGAGATCTTCATAAAATTCTTTCAGGGATACTGTCTCCCCGGTGTACAGATAATCGGCCCAGGCCATCATCACCGAATGCAGATGCCATTCGGTTGGCCAGGTCGGGTTTTGGATCAGGTATTCATGGGTGTAGCGGGCGAGGGCGTATTCGCTGTCGACTGCATAATGGCTCAGTTGATTGATATATGCGTCGCCCTCGTAGGGAATGCGTTCCCGGTCACCGTCCACATAGACGCCACAGAAGGTGGTGGCCCTGATACTGTATTTGCAGAGATCCCAGACGGCGTTGAGCACCCCGTCGCTGGAAGAGAAGGAGGAGGCCTCCTCGTCAAAGGGATACTGAACACGGATCTGGCGGACCGCCGCGGCGTCGACCCCTTCGGCGTCTTCGATTTCCGCGTACCGGAACGGGAACACTTCGCCGATTTCGGGAGGCATTTTGATGGCCGCCGGCCCTGTGTTGCGTTTGTCGGGCGGAATCACGATCCGCGTGTCGGCCTCGTCCGGACTGATGTCCTGCTCAATGCGGATATACCGGATGGTTCCGGCCGGGGACCGCTCCACCCGGCCGTCCGCGGTCACTTGCTCCCCCAGGTGAACGACGACGCGGCTCTCTTTTGCACTCTCCGAAAACGGAACGATCAGGGTCCCGAACGCCGCTTGGCCGAAATCGAGAAACAGCGTTCCCTCCTCCGTGATGCGTGTATGGGCCGGAGTCCCTTCGATCTGCTGCAGAGGTTTTCTCGTCACGGTGTATCGTTGATTTGTCATTACAGTATTCCCTATGGAAACTGTGACAGAAATCTAGACCTTATTGGTATAGATCTGCCTGCGAAGTGCGGGGATTTGACAGGATAAGAGGATAGGCAGGGGTATCCCTTTTGATCCTTTTTATCCTGATATTCCTTCAAAAATAGTTGTTTTTGTTGGTTTATAGTTGAGGTTAGGTGAGAGGCGGGCTAGGTTGACCTTTCTCTTTACGAGTGGAGCAACCGAAGAAAATTCACTGGAAATGTTACATGAAAAATTTTGATGTTATTGTGGTTGGAGGGGGGCCTGCCGGTTTCCCGGCCGCCATTCAGTCCGCCCGCCTGGGGGTGAAAACGCTGCTGGTGGAGAAGAGCGGTGTTCTCGGCGGCACCACCACCTTGAACCGGGTTTCGTTTCCGGGAATCTTTCATGCCTGGGGCAAACAGGTGATCTCGGGAATCGGCTGGGACATTGTCCGCCGCAGTGTCGAACTGGAGGGCGGGACCCTGCCGGATTTCAGCACGCCGCCCGAACGCCATTGGATGCATCAGGTGAGGGTGTGTCCGGTGCTCATGGCCGCACTGATCGACGAAGAGGTTCAGGCCTCCGGTTGCGAACTTGCCCTCCACACTCTTCCCGCGTCCATCCGGCGGGGGGACGGATGCTGGCACCTGCAACTTTGCGGGAAGGAGGGCCTTTATGAGGTCACCACAAAATGGATCATCGACACCACCGGCGACGCGAATGCCGCCGCGCTTGCCGGCTGTCCGCTGAGGCCCCGGAACGAACCCCTGCAACCCGGAACGCTGGTGTTTTGTCTGGAAGGATATGATCCAAAGGATATTGATGTCGAGCGGGTGGACGCGGCCGCACAGACCGCTCTTTCCGAGGGACGTTTGGAAACCGGTGATTTTGGCTGGGGAGGCACGAAAATTGCAATCATCGTGCGGTCGCGGGGGAAAAACACCATGCACACCGCCGGCGTAGACGCCTTCAGCAGTCGGGGGAAGACCCAGGGTGAAGTGAAAAGCCGCGCCGCTCTGCTGCGGATGTTCCGCTTTCTCAAAGGCCAGCCCGGTTTCGAAAACCTGCGTGTCGCCTGGTGCGCCGCCGAGTGCGGCGTGCGCGAAACGCGCTGTATCGAAGGGGAGTCGACCATCACCTATGACGATTATCTCACCGGCAGACTGTGGCCGGATGCCGTCAGCTACAGTTTCTATCCCATCGATCTGCACACAGACCATGGAATCCGCAAAGAACATCTTGATGAAGGCGTGGTGGCCACCATTCCACTGTCGGCCCTGATTCCAAAAGGGGTGAAGCAATTTCTGGCCGCGGGCCGCTGTGCGTCCGGGGATCAACTCGCGAATTCCGCCTACCGCGTACAGGCCAGTTGCATGGGGATGGGGCAGGCCGCCGGCGCCGCCGCCGCGCTCTGCGTCCTGGAGCATCTTGAGAGAGCCCAACAGCTTTCGCGGTCGAGTTTGCAGGCTGCACTGGAGTCCGCGGGCGCGGTGTTTCCGGGATCACGATGACGCGCGGTGGTCGGACGTGTTTCTCACGGACACGTCCGCGCCCCGCACGAAAACGGATCTCAGTGCAGCGTATTATGCCGAGCATGACAGCCTTGCCGGCACCCACCTCGACCGCTGGCGAGAGCAACACGGCGGCGCGTAGCGGCGGGTGAAAGGGGAACTCGGTGAACGAGAACGGCGACGAGAACGGGTGACGATTTTGTTACCCTCGACTCGTAATCCGGTCTCGCCGCCGTTCTTGTAATCCGATCTCCCACGCTCGAAATTTCTCACCCAAACTCAAGTGTGGGTCCGTGGATCAACGCTTTTTCCGAAATGCCGAAGGCGTTTTGCCGGTTTGTTGCTTAAAAAGCTGTCCGAAACGGTTGACGTCCGGCACGCCCACCCGTTCCGCCGCCTCGGTCACGGTGACCCGCTCCTCGCGGAAGAGGCGTTTGGCCTCCGCGACCCGCATCCTTTGCAGCCGCTGGTGAATGGTTTCGCCGGTGGCCTCGCGGAATCTCAGTTCCAGCGACCGCTTGGACATGCCCACCTCCGCCGCCAGTGCCGCCACCCCCGGCCACACGGACATTATCGCTTTCATCCGCGCCAGCGCCCGCCGCACGTCCGCGTCCTCCACCCGCAGCGGATCGGTGGAAATCCGCTCCTCCACCCGCAGCGGTTTGAGCCGAATCGCCGAATCCGGGGGCGGTTCGCCCCGCATCAGCCCGTCCAGCACCCGCGCCGCTTCGCGCCCTGTCTGACCAAACTGCAAAACGATACTGCTCAGCGGCACCGGACACAACTCACACTCGAGTTCATCGTTGTCCACCCCCAGCAGCCCCAGCTCGGCGGGAATCGCCACCCCGGTCCGCTAACTCGCGAGTTCCACGCCCCGTGCCCGCGTGTCGTTAAAAGCAAACACCCCCACCGGCTTCTCCACCGCCCGCACCGCCTCCTGCAAGTCCGCGCCAACTCCCTGCCAGATTTCCGGTTCCGGCATCCCCAGTTCCGCAAGGCGGTCTTGAAACCCCTTCATCCGCAGCCACGCGTTCGCCGCTATCGGGTGGTGCGCATACGCAAAGCGGCGATACCCCCTGGCAGTCAGATGCTCCGCCGCCATCGCCCCAATCGCCGCGTCATCATGGTTCACCAGCGGAATCTCCGAAATCGGATCCGTGCCCGAGAGACAGACCAGGGGAATCCCCCGCGCCCGCATCGCCTCCACCTCCGCGCGGTTCTTCTTCCCGAAATGCCCGATCACTCCGTCCGGCTTTTCATGTTCCAGCGGCAAATGATTAAAGGCCTGCAACACCCATCCTCCCTGCTCCCGCGCGTAACCCGCAACCCCCCGCAGCACCTCCCGCCCATTCAGCGTATTTAAGTACAAGGTCAGATAAATTGTCTTCATTTGCGCATTTAAGTAGATTTTTTTACGCATAATGCAATGGTTTTATTCATCGGGGATGTGGTACATTCTTATTTTACCCCACAAAACCGGAGAATAGTATGAAGACATTCCAACCTACAAAGAATCACTTTCGACCGAACATCGGGAGCTGCCGGATCCAACTCGGAACACTCCTTCCACCTCGAAGGGTTTTTTCTGGGGAACGGCGATTTGGAGCTCACCTTTTCGGTTGTTAACCTTGGCGGCAGCCGGGATTCGACCAATACGTTGACCACCACCATCGCAGCACTCGATCTTCCGTCGGGATTGGGCAGCGAGTTTGGCGTGGGCGCCCGTTTGGACGGAGCTACAGCGGAATTCAGCAACCTGTCGATCATCCCCGAGCCGGGCACCCTGATGCTGGTGGGCCTCACCGGCCTGGCCCTGGTGTTTTCCGCGCGTCGGAAACGCGGCTGAGTGATGTTCCGAACATCGGAAACATTATAATGAATCGCAAAAACCGATTGTTTTCTCTGGTTGCGCGTACAGCACCGTTTTTGGCGGGAACGCTGTGGGGGGCCGTTATTACAGTGGAGGATGAAGCTTCGGGGGCCACGCCTGAGCTTCTTGCATACAATTTGGGTAATTTTTATCCCGGCAGCAATACCGCGGACTGGTGGCGCTATGCGCGTGTGTCGGGTGCGCGGATGTTCATGGCTCCCACGCACTTTGAAAACCAAAACACCGCCCGTCCCGGCGATGCGGAGGTAAGCGATATGGAATCGTTTCAAACGCGCCGTTCGGCGCTTCGGGAGGATCCGTATGACACGGATTATATCAACTGGCCGGCGGTGACAGATCGGTTTTCGGTGATGTTGAGCGGGAACAACCGCATTGTGCCGCAGGTTGCTTTTGAGGAAATTCACCGCCACGGCGGCACGGTGCTTGTGCAAATGACCTTGTCGGAGTCTGGCTTTCCGATCGCCGACGAGAATGACTGGCAGGGGAAATGGAAGGCGTGGCGGACGTATTACTCGCTGGTCTTCTATCTGGCGCGGGAATTCGGGGTTGAACGGTTTTCATCCCACAATGAGCCGAACCATCCCAACACCTTCATCGAAACCGCGCCCTGGCTGATGCGGCTTCGGCTTGCGTCGGACGCCGCCCGAAGCGCCATCGAAGATGTCAACCGCCTGCACGACCGTTCTCTGACCCTGCGCTTTACGGCTCCGGTCACGGCTGGTTCCACCGGGAGCGCCTACACGAATTACGGACGGCCCGCCGTTCAAAGTATTTTCACCAACTATCTGGGTGAAACCGATTCCGTCAACCCCGTATTTCAGAACTACGCCTATCAGCAATACGACGCCACTGCAGCCGGCTTTGCCACCGACTTTACCAATCTGCGCGCTCAGGTGGCGAACGACCTGCCCGGCGGAGCCGCCATGCTTCCCTTTGCGATCTCCGAGTTCAACGTGCATACCGGCGCAAATTATGACGGGATGACGGCGACACCCGACGACCTGGACAAAACCGCACGACTGGCCGCGATCCTGAGCCGGCTGACACGCAGCGGGATGGATGAGCTGTATTTGTTTAAGTTCGCCATGACGCCGTACCCCTCCAGCCGCAACTTCCCCGTGCAGAAGAACGGCATGCTGTATGCGGACAATTCCCACGCGCCTTACAACTACGGGACCATGACGCGTGGTGCGGAAGCCTACCGTCTTTTCAACAAGGCCTTTGCTCCCGGGCGGGAATTGCTGAACGTTGATGTAAGCGGCACGAGTGCGTCGAATCTGGAGGTTGCGGCAAGCCGTGATCCTGAAACAGGCTTTTATTATATCTACACGGTGAACGAGACCGGCAGCGGCATTCCGGTGAAACTTGATCTCTCCCAGCTTGGGATCCCGGAAGGGAACCGGTTCTTTGTCGAGGATGTCAGCCAATGGCGCAGAGGCATCATCCGGTCGCTGCACACGGTCGGGGGCGGGGAAATCGATTTCGGCACCCAGCCCGGCCGCAGCGTCTGGCTGATCACGATTCCAAGCCGTCCTCAACAGGCGCCCGGCGGAGGCGCCGCGCCGCTTGTGCTCCCTGTCTCGAAAGACGTCATGGTTGTGGACGGGATCCATGCCAACACCAACTACGGCAGCAATCAGAGGGCCGTTGTCAGGAACGATCCGGACAACGTGAATGAACGGAGTGTGTCCTTCCTTCAATTCGACCTGCCGGAACATCTGAACCCGGAGGCGTTGGATATCGCGGTGCTGTCCATCCCGATCGCCGCACTGGAGGGCGGGGGAGGGGAGGACATTCATGTTCACCTCTACGGCATCGATCACCACGACTGGGAAGAGGAGACCCTCACATGGTCGAATGCGCCCAACCTGAAACAGGGTGCGCCGGCGGGTGACGAGATCCGGCACAGCGTTGTGGTTGGCGCGGGCGATACGGCTCATATTCTGGCGCAACTCACGGTGTCCGGGTCTGGCGCTGAAACCGTCCGGCATGTCGACGTGACTGATTTTCTTCGCGGCAAAACGGGGTCACGCGTCAGCTTTATGGTGGTTCAGGAACCGCGCTGGGACATGGATATTCATGTGAATTCGATTCCCAAGGCCTGGGGCGACTTGAAACGCGGGGACACGCAGGCCGACGGCATCCGCATTCGAACGAAAGAAGGAACCGCGAACGGAGCGCCTGCGACGACGTTGACCCTGGCCGAAGGGGGCCCGCCACCTGTCGATTTCGATGCCTGGATCGAGAAAGCGTTTCCGGGTGTCACGGATGCGGAGATTATCGGTCCGGACGCGGACCCGAACAACAGCGGCCTGCCGAATCTTATCGAGTTCGGCTTGGGCCGGGATCCATCCACCGCGTCCTCTGAGCTGTTTCCCGGTCTGTTCCTTGGGGAGGGCGGAGAAATAGGCTACACCTTCACTGTCAATAAACTGGCCAACGGAATTACGATGGGGGTCCAAGTCAGTTTTGACCTGATTGACTGGCATTCGGAACCTCTCTATATCGAGACGACGGCTGAGAATGCGCAAGTCTTTGAACGTTTGGCCACTGTGCAGAATCCCGGGCAAATCAACAGAGCGTTTTTCCGCCTTTACGCCTTCCGAAACGACTAGGTCAGCTTGACGTCCTCCCCTTATATTTCCAGCATTCCACCGTGCTCGCCCCCCTTCAAAACCCAGAAACCGCTTCCAGCTTTCTCAGCGTGAAAATCGATTTCCTGTCAATTCACATTTGACTTGTTTTCGGTATTGATTTTCTTTCACGAAAGAAATCATCAAACACCATAAATAACATATACGGAATCAACGGTGTTGGAAAAGTTCTGAATTAAACACCCAACTCATCGCGCTCAATGACCTTCAGGCGGCCCATATGCAGCCTTAATTTTTCACATGTATCCCATCTTTCATGGCGGGGGTTCAAGTGATACCAGGAGCCTTCAAACACCCGTCGATGCAATTTCAACAGGGCGTTGTCAAAAATTTCAAAATCCATAATTGACTGTATAATAATAACTTATGACTTTATTTTCGCACGGGTTTCTGTCAGGGTATTCCCATGTTACCTCCCACGGCCCCCACGCAGTTTTCCGCCCGGTTTTTCAAACCTCTTTTTGAAGCATGCTCTTCGAGTCCTCATTCCAGAGACTGTGTGGCATATTCAGATCAAGAACATCTTTTCGCCGGCGTTTACCGGGTGCTTTCAGATTTTCGATCCGGCAGAGATCTCGTTCAACAATTACAAATGATCACGGAGTCTCCTGTCACTCTGGATCGGTTTTTCTCTGCTCTGTCGAGTCAACGCCGCCGACTCATGGTCAATGAAGTCGCTGATATCATATTGAACCAGGCCAACCTTCACACGGCGAACTCAAATCCTTTTGCCATACACCCTGAACTTCAAAACTTCGCCCTCTATGCCACCGATGGACATGCGCACGGAGCGAGCGCTCATGAAAAACCGATTCTTGGCAAAAAACGGGCGGTCACCTGGGTATATGGACTTAATCTTCAAACCCATACGATTTGTCCTGTGGTTCTTTGTTCACCGGAGACCGGTAAGAAGAAAGAACATGAAATTAAGGCGCTCAAACGCCTCCCGGTAAAAAATCTCAGGATGGATCAGCCCGCAGGGACTAAAGTCCTTCACGCCTATGATCCCGCCATTATCGATTACGCTTTCTGGCACAAACTTAAACAGGGCAGCGGGGTTTACATCCTCACCCTTGAAAAAAGCAACTCAGCCCTCAAGGCGGTTGGCGAAATCGACTATGATCGTGATGACCCTCGAAACCATGGTGTCATCGCCGATGAATGGGTTGGGCCCGCTCATGGAGGCCTGCTCCGCCGCATCACGTATATCGACCCGGTCAGCGGGAAAACGTATCGATTCCTCACCAACGAGTTCAACATCCCTCCCGGACTCTTGGCCCTCATTTATAAGTCCCGCTGGGATGTGGAAAAACTCTATGATGTTTTCAAAAACAAACTCAATGAGATCAAAGCCTGGGCGGCATCCGACGAGGCAAAAGCGCAACAGGTCTTATTCATGGCTATTGCTCACAACCTTATCCGAATCCTCTCCGTAGATCTTCGCGAGGAAGAGGGGATTACCGATCAGGTCTCTGAACAAAGACGGATACGACGAAACCAGGAGGATGCCGAAACGGCGAAAAAGGCCGGGCGCGTCCCGAACCCTATGGTCCTCGGATGGCGCAGACCCACCCAAATCAGCCTCCAATTTTTACGCTGGCTGAGGTGCTGCCTTTGGCGAAAGTCCTCCTGGAGAGAGGCTGTGGAGGCCCTGCGGCCACTTGCACTCAATTATTTGAGATGATTTCCCAACACCGTTGATACGGAATACCATGCACAGGGTAAACAGGAAGAACTTGCCCGGCGCTATGCGGACATTTTCGGGCTCTTCCTGAAGCACAGCGACAAGATCAAGCGCGTGACCTTCTGGGGGCCCAACGACGCGAACACCTGGCTGAACGTCTGGCCGATCCGGGGGCGCACCAGCCATCCGCTCCTCTTTGACCGCCAGAACAATCCCAAACCCGCTTTTCACGCGGTCATCAGTCTGCCGTAGTGTCGGGTGCGACGGCCTCGCCGTTGAAGGCGATCTGATCGTAATCAGATCGAAAACTTGTGATTGGCAGATGGGGATTCAACCACTGATGAACACTGATGGACACTGATTTTTTTTATTCCAACCGAGATGGTGGTTACGTTCCTTAGTTTTGGCAATCCGTTTTCATGGTTCTCGTTTTTCCAGTTCTTGATTCCATTTCCCCCGAGCGCATTTTCCCGGATTCATGGATCAGTGTTCATCTCTTCCAAAGAATGGGGGCTGACAGGATGCCGAGGGTGTGAAGCTTGTACTCGGGGCTGTAGAGGTGGCGCTTGGTTCTGTAGGCGTTGGGTCCCAGCCATTCCATGCCGGATTCGGCCAGATGCACGGGCCCAAAGGAATTGGCGCGGTGACCGAACAGGGTTATGTCAATGGATGCGCCCGCCCTGACGCTCAGATCCGCCTGGTAGGGGGGGCGGTAAAGGGTTTGCGTTTCCTTCCCGCTTGCGACCTTGATCGTGGTGGCTTTGAACTGCGGAATCTGTATGCCGGTTGCATCGGCCGGCGCGGTGCAGTGATAGGTCACATTGCCCCCGTAGAATGGCAGTCCCTGATGTGTCCAGTCGCCAAAGGAAAGGTCGCGCACCGGTTCGGTGACGATGCCGCGGGCGCCTTCGATTTGTACGCCGAAATCTCCCAGCAGGTAGAACCACTCGATGGAGGTTTCTTTGGTAAAGGAAAGGTCGACTTCGAGGGTGTGCGTGCCGGGCTGGAACGCCGGGAGTGCAATGGTTTGAATGGCTTTGTCGACATAATATCCCGCAGGCTGCATGGCGAGCGGATTGCCGTCAAAACGGACGCGGCTCTCGGCAAGATTCTCGAGTGCGAAGCTGGCATGATCCACAGCAACTTCGGATTTGAAGGTGATGCGCAGCGCGATGCGCGCCAGTTCCACCGGCGGGGATGGATCCACCCAGGGCTGGGCGATTTGGCCACTCTTTTGGGGCAGTCCAATTTCGGTGCGCAGGACGTTTTCGATATCAAGCAGTTGGGTTTCGGGCATCCATTCGCCGCCACAGATGGAATATTCGGCCTTGTCGAACAGCAGCACGTTGGGTTCGTCGAGTGTGACCGGAACCGGACTGGAGATGCGTCCCGCCTCGATTCTTTTTGCCGGCACCAGGGAGGCTCCCTCCTCGCAGCGCCCCGGTTCGAGTTTCAGGAGCAGGTGTCCGGCGGCGGGAATGTCGACCTGAACTTGGGTTTGCCCGTTTGCATAGGCCGCGGCGACGGGCGTCTGCTCCCCTGAGTCCGTGTCGAGAGCGGTGATGGAAACCTCGCCTTTGATCTGAAGTCTTCCCTTGGCGTTGCCCCTGTACAGTTCCTTGTTTGTATTGCAAACGAACAGGGTGCGGTCGGAATTCTCCTGCCGCATTTGGTAGAGCAGGCAGTCCGTGGTTTGACCGTTTGGCGAAACAAACGCGATATCCCGATGCGCAGACAGCGCGCGAAGAACCGGTTCACGTTCCAGAGCGATGGTTTCGCAGCGCCGGGCAAGGTCGCGGGCGCGGTTCGAGGGTTCCGCATCCACGAGAGAGGGAATCTCCCCCGCGAAGAGGATGCGTCCGCCGGCGCTGGCGAAGGTTTCGAGTTGGGTGAGCGTGGTGCCGCGGATCGTGCGCATGCCGGGCACAATCACGGCTTCGTAGCGCATCCGGCCGACGGGGAGTTTGCCCTCCTCAATGGCGCCGGCCTGCCGGGGCAACAGGGATTCGGCGATGAAGTCGAAATCGATGAGGCCGCGCAGGAGCCAATCGGTCAGAGCCTCGAACTGCTCGTCGCGCAGGGTGCGGTCGGAGGCGCTGGTGTCATTCGGTCCAAGTGCGATCCAGTAGGATTCAATGGGATGGATCACCCCGACGCGACACACGGCTTCACCCCGGGAGAGCACGGCCCCCACGCGGGCAAAATGATCTTCAATCGCCGGATATTCCTTATACCACGGGCTCTGATAGCTGATGGAGGCCGGGTAGTCGCGCTTGGCTTCTCCCCGCATGCAATACCAGCTCAGGTGATGGACGCGGAACAGGACCCCCAGCGCGGCCTGCCAATCGCCCTGGCGCTTATGACCCTGAAAGTCAAAATGCCAGCCCGTCACTCCATACAGCTCGCTCAATACGCCGGGGCAGCCGAATTGCCTGGCCGCGCTTTGGGCCTGTTTGGCGGTGTTGAACTCCATCCAGTCGCACAACATGTCAATGCCCGGAATGTGCATGGCGCGGTAGCTGCGCATGGCTTCCCCGAGCGCCTTGCACTGTTTCTGAAGCGTGGATTCCTCCATCATATGGCCGGTGAGGGCAATGTGATTCGATGTGCACCAGTTGCCGATTTGATCCGCAAAACTTGCGGTAAAGCGTTCGGCAATCCATTCGTGATAGCGGTACCGCCATATGGAAGCCTGGTTGTCGGGGAGATCCCAGATGACTTCGGGGAGGTGTGCGAGGATGGAGCCGCCGAACCGGCGCGTGAAGTCATCGTCAAGATCATTTGTCCAGGGCAGGATCACATCCTGCGGCTGGCTGGCGAACTGCAGGGTTCCTTTATGGGTAAACTGGGGTTCGTCGGTGAAGATGGCGGGGACATCCCGCCCAAAGGCGTCGCCAAGGGTTTGCTTGTAGCGCTCATGTGTGACGTCGATGAAGCGGCGCATGGCTTCCGGATTCAGCGTGTCCACATAGGTCTGGTTGTTGAACCAGGTGCTGTCCGTCGCCACTTCCAGATACGCAAACCATTCGGTTTCCCCCTCCGCCGGCTGTTCATCGGCATCCAGCAGACGGTGGCGGACAAGGTGATTGTCGTCAATCCGAATGGCATACCGTGCCAGCAGGGTTCCATTATCCTGTCGCGTGGCGACGGCCGTGGAACCGTTGTGACTCGAACCGGCTTTCCCCGTGTAGGGAACGGCGGTAAACAGCAGGTGGCGCTGGCGGAAGGCGGGGTTTTTGGTGACGAGCCCGCCCGCGAATCCAGAGGGCCAGCGGTCTTCGTCATAGAGCCAGGTCAGCATCCCCTTGCTGTGGGCATCGTCGCGGCAGGCCTTGATCCGCTCCATAAATTCGTCACCCAGATATTCCGTGTTGAGTCCGGTGCGCGGATGGATCGTGACCCCGCCAATTCCCATTTCCCGGAAAACATCCAGCTGGCGCAAAAGCTCGGATTTCTCCAGCTCGCCATTCCAGGACCAGAAGGGGGCACCGCGGTACAGGGACGAAGGGGAGCGGAAGGACTCCCCGAGGCTGCGGTCATTGTCATTCATGTGTTGGTGGGTCATATTATTCCTTCAACAAACGCGGATGGCGGGGATGCCGAGCAGGTCCGCGAGTTTCTCCAGGGTGCCTGCCAGGTGTCCGACCCCGATGGCGCAGTGGTGCGCGGGTCCGGCCGCGTTCCAGCGGTTCATGAACTCCCGGGGATCGAGGGAAAACTGATAGCGGCTGTTGGTGTTGCCGATCTCCAGCACCGGCCCCGGCACCGACGCGCCCTCCGCGATCAGCAGCGCCAGTCCGCCGTTGGCTTTCTGGACAACCGAAAGCAGGGTGACCGGTCCGTTCTTCACCGTCATCTGAATGGAGAGACCCTTGCCGGGCTTGCCGTGGTACACGGGCAGCGGCACCAGGCCCACCCGCCCCTCGGCGATGGCGAAATGCGCCGGACCGTCGTGGCCGAAGTAGAGGACACCGTCCACGAAGTCCGCCAGGTAGTATTCGGAGAACGAGCCTCCCGCCCCGAGCAGGTCCATGATCTTCATGGCATGGGCGTTTTTGATCTCGCACTCGCCGGCCACCGGCACGCCGCGCCCGGTCAGCAGCGTGTTGCCGGCGATGACCGAGGTGACGATGTTTTCGTACGCGTTCCCCGGCTGTCCCTCGTAGTAATAAGCCAGGGAGCCGAGGCGGTGCCGCTCGGCCAGATCGTCCAGGGCCGCCGCGGTGCGGGCGGCGCGGTCCAGTTCCTCCGGCTCGCAGTCCGCCGACACCTCGAAGGCGGTGTGAAACGCCTCCAGCACCGACCCGGTCCGCCGCTCATCCACCGCCTCGCGGAGGGCGTGCAGCTCGCACATTTCCAGCAGTTCAAAATGGGTGCCGAACACCGAGGAATGGGTGGTGAGGTCGCTGTACACGTCCAGCATCCCGCAATAATAATGACCCAGCACGCCCATCCGGTTTTCCCGCATTCCCCGCTGTAACGTGACCGCGCGTGCCCAGTCGCCGATTTCCTCCCAGGCGGCATCTTCCTCCAGATAGCCGGTGACCTGATGGAAGGGAATGCCGGCGCGGTTGAACACGCAGGCGATTTCCGGTGCGCAGCAGGCCTGGCAGTGCTCCAGCCACACCCCGGTCATTTTGCCCCGGTCGCCCAGGGCGTTGAAGGCCTGGTAATCCAGTTGCGCGACCGGCTGCAGATTGAGCACGATGACCGGAACCCCGCAGCGCTGGGCCACCGGCAACACCGTCGACGACAGCGCGTAGGTGGTGATGAACAGGAACACCGCTTCCACATTCTCGGAGCGGAAGCGGTCGCCCACCGATGGGGCGGTTTCCGGATTGTCCACCAGCCCGGCATCCACCACGTCCAGTCCAAGGTCTTCCAGACGTGACCGGACCCGGGCCTGATAGCCCAGAAGGTTTTCTTTCAGTCCTGTAAATTGAGGCCAATAGGTGTCGAGTCCGATTCCAAAAAGGCCTACCCTGGGGTTTGTTTTTTCATTCATGTTCATTTGTAGATGGATATCCTGTCACCGGTTGGGTGGATTTTTATTTTGAGGAATAGGGGTCCGCGGCGTCGCGGATGCCGTCGCCGACATAGTTGAAGGCGAGGACGGCGGTGACGATGAAGACGACGGGCATCAGCAGCCAGGGGTAGTGGGCCACGGTCTGCATGTGCATGCAGTCCTGCAGCATCACGCCCCAGCTCACCACCGGCGGGCGCAGACCGAGTCCGAGGAAGCTGAGGGAGGTTTCCCCGAGGATCATCCCCGGCACGCTCAGGCTGAGAGAGACGATGATGTGGCTGGTGAAACCTGGAACCAGATGCTTGAACAACACCCGTCCGTGTCCGGCGCCCAGCAGGCGGGCGGCCACGGCGTATTCCTCCTCGCGCAGGGCCATGATCTTTCCGCGCACCGCCCGGGCCAGGCCGGTCCAGCCGAGCAGACTGAGCACCACGGTGATGCCCAGATAAATGCCCACCTGCGACCAGTCCGCGGGCAGCAGCGCCCCCAGGGCGATCCAGAGGGGAATCTGCGGGAAGGAGCGCAGAATCTCCATAAAGCGCTGGATCAGATCGTCGGTGAGTCCGCCCACATAGCCGGAGATCCCCCCGATGATGATGCCCAGGGTCACTGACACCAGCACCGCCAACATGCCGATGGACAGGGAGATGCGGGCACCGAAGATGAGTCGGCTGAACAGGTCGCGTCCGTGTTTGTCGGCGCCAAGGAAATAAAAGCTCGGGGCGATCCCCTCCGGATGCAGTTCAGCCGGGGGCGCAAAGCCTTCTTCGCCCAGACGTGAAGTGTCGATGCCGAACAGACGCCGTTCCATGGGGATCAGACCCCAGAAGCGGTAGGGCTCGCCTTTGACAAAAAAGCCCAGCGGCACTTTTTCGCCCGAGGCCCGGTAACCCTTCTGCAGGGTGACGGGATCATGGGCGGGCATCAGCGCGTCGGTGTGAATGCCATGGCGGAAGCTGACTTTGGGAATCTGCGGCGGCGCGAACATGTAATCCAAATCCCGCCACTGGGTGGAGTGTGGCGCCACGAATTCGGCAAAGGCGGCGATCAGGTAAAACACCACCAGCACAAACAGGGCGAACACTGCCAGTTTGTGACGGATAAAGCGTTTGCGGATGAGTTGCCACTGCGACAGTTCGCCCGGCACGGTTTCCGGTTTGGGGATTTGCGCCTCTGTTTCGGCTGATTTGCGTTGGAGGAGCGGGAGGAGCCTTTTCATGACTTGCCTCCTTTTCCGCCGATGCGGATTCGCGGGTCCACCCACATCAGCAACAGATCACTGACCAGGGTCCCGAAGACGGTGAGCAGACTGAGCACCATGAGCATCGAACCGGCCAAATACATGTTCTGCGCCTGCAGGGCGCCGAGGAGCAGGGGCCCGACGGTGGGGAGGCTGAGGACGATCCCGACAATGGCGCCTCCGGACACCAGTTGGGGAAAGATCATGCCGATGCCGGAGATAAACGGGTTGAGGGCGAGCCGCAGCGGATATTTCAGGATCAGCTTGAAGGGTCGCACCCCTTTGGCGCGGGCGGTGGTGACGTAGGGTTTGCCCAGTTCATCGAGCATGTTGGCCCGCAGTACCCGGATCATACCGGCGGTGCCGGCGACCCCGATGACCACCACCGGAATCCAGATATGCTGAAGCAAATCGAGCAGCTTTGCTGTATCCCAATGCGGCTGCATGGCGTACTCAGGAGAGAAGAGCCCTCCCACCGGAAGTCCCAGCATTGTGGAGCCGACATACATCATCACCAGTGCCAGGAGCATGGGGGGCACGCACATGCCGATGAATCCGAAAAAGGTGAACACGTAATCACCAATTGAATATTGTTTTACGGCGGAATACAGGCCGATGGGGATGGCGACCACCCAGGTGAAGATCAGGGTGAACAGGGAGATGAGCAGGGTGAGCATGATGCGGTCACCCACCACCTCGTTCACCCGCTGCCCGTCCTCCATGCTGCGTCCCAGATCCCCCTGGATGAGGCCGCGGTCGGCCGAATCAAAACTGATAAACCAGGGGAGACCGATCCAGCGCACGTATCGCAGGGCGGCGGATTCCTCCAGATGAAACAGCTGCCGGAGTTCCTCCGCCTGTTGAATGGCGGCGGTGTCGCCCTCCATTTCCAGTTGTTGAATCCGGGAGGTGATAAAGTCGCCGGGGGGAAGCTCAATGATGGTGAACACACACACGGACATGATGAACACAGTGGGAATCAGGATCACCACCCTCCGGGTAATGAAGGGGTGACGCACCATAACCAGCACCGCGCCTACAATCAGAATGCCGGTAAAGAGAAAGCGGAGGATGCCGCCCACCCGGTCACCTGCGGACCGGGTATCCATCGGGGTGGCCGACACCTCTTGCAACGTCCGGCGCGGATCGGGGTCCACCTCCACCATCAGGCGCTGAATGAGTCGTTTCGCGCTTTCGGAGTCCGTGGGCTCCTCGAAAAAATAGGTCTCCACGCCCGCATTGGCGGGGGTGTTGAAGATATGGCCGGTGATGGCGTTGCGGGGGACATTCTTCAGTCCGCGTTTCACCACCACCAGTTGCGGAGTGGGGGTGGCGATGTTGATGGACCAGAGGTTCTCGGCGGCGATATCCAGAATTTTCGAGAAGGCCTGCTGTTGTTCCTCCAGGGTTCCCGCCGCCATGGCGTCGCGTAAAAGCAGCATGGAGATGCGCAGGGGATGATCTTCAGGAGGCTCGACCGCCTGGGGCCGGTTTTTCACCCGTTCGGAGCCGTCGAGCCCTCCAAATAGATACCAGTAGGCGAATCCGGGAGCATAGAACGAATGACCGGCTGTGGGCACGAAATTCCGGGGTTCGGTCAGTGGCAGGAATTCGCTTTCGCCTGTCCACACCGTAAGGTCATGTTCGAGAGCGGATTGTTTGGTTTGCCAGAGATTCCGGGAAAGCAGCTGGGTCATCACCCGCACGCCGACCGCGCGCCAGTCATCGATCAGAAATTGGGAGGGACCGATTCCGGTGAACTGGGTGATGTTGAGGAAGAAGGTCATTCGGCTGCCGTCCGGGAAGGTGCGGTAACCCTCGCTGTCCCGTTTGGTCAATCCGATTTTATCCAGCAGGGCGTTGGCGCGTGCGGGGTCGTATTCAATGAAGGCGTTGGCGAGCGGGGGATGATGAAAGGGGGATTCCACGCCCGGGTCCAACTGGGCGGGCTCGACAATGTTGTCATACTCCGCCCGGATGATGTCCCTGCGGTTGATGGCCAGGGAGAGGGCCTGACGGAACTCTTTTTTGTTGAGGAATTGATGTTTCCAGGCGGTCTCCGGTTTGTCGTCATCGACACGGCGGTTGAGATTGGGGAAAATCACGAAGTTGGAGCGTTCCCCCCGGAACCAGAAATAGACATCGTACTGTCCGGTCTCCCGGTTGCCCATGTAGAGGGTGTGGTCCTCAAAACGGAGATGGCGCATCTGCATGGTGATGTCCCCGGCGGAGGCGGTCACCGCCAGCATATCCTCCGACCGCAAATCATTGACGACCCGGTCGATGTAGGGAAGCTGATTGCCCTGTGCGTCCACCACCGGGTAGTAGGGATTGCGCACGAAGGCGTAGGGCGCGGAGGACTGATGCGCGCGCATGACCCAGGGTTCCATCGCCGGCAACTCCGGATTCCGAAAGTCTTTCAGACGGAAGTAGGCGGTTCGGGCGGAGGGGGCGTCCTGCACCCGCATCATTTGGTCGATCCGCTCCGGGTCACCCAGTTCCGGATGGAAAGGACGAAGGTAGTGCTCCGGGGCCCAGAATGACTCCTTGGCCATCACCTCCGGGAACTGCCCGTGGGGAAGCGGGAACCGGAAGAGGACTGTATGGTCGTCGATTTTTTCAATCTCCCCCAACTGACCCAGCACGAGCATTTGCCTGGGATTTCCTTCAAAATAAAGGATCTCATGCTCCCACCAATAGAGAATATCGCGGGCGGTGAAGGGATGGCCGTCCGACCAGCGGATGCCCCGCCGGAGACGCACGGTGTATTCACGCAGGTCTTCGGAGACCTCCCAGCTTTTGGCCAGATGGGGTTTGATCGGATACCCCAGGGGAGACCAGCGGGCCAGCCGGGCGCCGCCGATGCGCCAGGTCATCACCCCGACATCCCCGTCGGAGTTGGCAATGCGGTACCAGCTCCCGCCATAGTTGCCGATGCCGTCCACCCCGTCCATGACCACCGGTTCGGGGCCGATCCGTTCGGGGAGCGGCGGGAGTTTGCCCTGCGCCACCAATTCCGCCAGCAGCGGGGATTCCCCCTTGGGATACCAGGCGCCTTCGACACCCTCGCTGTAGTCCACCGCCAGATGGAGCACGGGGGGATTCTCCGGATCGAAAGAGGTGTCCCGGGCGGCTTCCGCATGATCGCGCTCCGCCTGGGTGTACCCGGGGAGGGGGGCGTGCAAATCCGGCCGGGCCATCCAGGCCAACAGCCCGAGCATCGCGGTCATGCCCGCGGCCGCCAGGAGGATCAGGAAGATGATTTTTAACGTGAGTTTAACCTTGTTCATATGTCTCTGACCTAAAGAGTGGACCTTTGGGTGTCCGCAGACGCCTCCACAACCTCCTCGGCCCGGAAGCAGGCAGCCCATTGACCCGTTTCGAGCTGCCGCAGGGGAGGGGGCCTGCCGGGGACATCGCAGAGGCCTTTTTTGGCAAAGGGACAGCGGGGATGAAAACTGCATCCGGGGGGGGGATTGGCCGGGTCGGCGGTTTCGCCCGCCACCGCCGGTTGCAGGCGGATGTCCGGATCGGGCGAGGGCACCGCCGCCAGCAGGGCGCGGGTGTAGGGGTGATACGGTTTCGCGTAGATCTTGTCGATATCCCCCAGTTCCACCACCCGGCCGCAGTACATCACCGCCGCCCGGTCGCAGATGTGTTTGACCACACTCAGGTCGTGGGCGATGAACAAATAGGTGAGGTTCAACTCCTCCTGCAGGTCCTCCAGCAGGTTGATCACCTGGGCCTGCACCGACACGTCCAGGGCGGAAACCGCCTCGTCCGCCACGATCAGGGAGGGATTCATAATCAGCGCCCGGGCAATGCCGATGCGCTGACGCTGTCCGCCGCTGAAGGCGTGGGGATAGCGGGTGCGGTGCTCCGGTTTGAGCCCCACCCGCACCAGCGCCTCCACCACCCGGTCCCGGAGGTCGGTTCCGCTTGCCAGCTCATGAATAACCAAAGGCTCGCCGACGATGTCGCCCACGGTCATGCGGGGATTCAGGGAGGAAAAGGGGTCCTGAAAGATCATCTGCATGTTCTGACGCAGCGGTTTTAACTCCCTGGCGGAGAGTTTAGTCAGATTCAATTGCTGACCCTGGTGGTGAAAGAGCACGTCTCCCGACGTGGGTGTGATCGCCCGCAGGATGGCGCGGGCGGCGGTGGTTTTGCCCGAGCCGCTTTCACCGACAATGCCCAGCGTCTCGCCGGCCTGAACATCAAAACTGATGTCATTCACCGCCCGCACCTCGCCGATTTTTCGCCGGACCAGACCCTGGCTGTGAATCGGGAAAAATTTGCAGAGATTCCGCACGGAAAGCAGCGGCGTGGTTTCGGGGGCGGGGGATTCGGGGTTGTTCATTCCTGTGGCTCCTCCCCTGCGGCGATGTCCCGCCAGCGGATGCAGGCGGCAGCGTGTTGTTCGGTGCGGTGATCCAACTCCGGCGGATCGCCCACATCGCAAACGCCCGGTTTATGATACGGGCAGCGGGGATGAAAGGGACAGCCGGATGGAAGTTGACCCGCCGCAGGCACCGAACCTTTGATCGAACTCAGGCGGTGTCGATCGGTGTTCAGGCCCGGCAGGGAGGCCAGAAGTCCTTTGGAATAGGGATGGAGCGGATTTTTCAGCACATCGCGCACGGAACCCTGTTCCACGATGCGTCCCATGTACATCACCGCCACATCGTCGGCGGTCTGTGCGACAACTCCGAGGTCGTGGGTGATCAGCAGCACCCCGGCCCCCAGGTCGTCGCGGACTTTGCAAATCAGTTGCAGGATCTGGGCCTGAATGGTGACATCGAGGGCGGTGGTGGGTTCATCCGCGATCAGCAGACTTGGATTGCAGACCAGGGCCATGGCGATCATCACCCGCTGACGCATGCCGCCCGAGAATTCGAAAGGATACTGTTTGAGCCGGGCGGCGGGATTGGGAATGCCCACCTTGGTCAGCATCTCCACCGCCAGCGCCTCGGCCCCGGCTTTGGACACATCCTGATGGGTTAAAATGGCTTCGCAGACTTGATTCCCCACCGTGTGCACCGGACTCAGCGCGGTCATGGGCTCCTGAAAAATCATGCTGGCTGTCCCGCCGCGAACATCATAGAGTGCTTTTGCGTTTTCTTTGAGGCCCAGCACCTCCACGGTCTTCTCCTCCCGGGTTCCTCTCAGATGGATGGTGCCGCCGATGATTTTTCCAGGCGGGCGGATCAGGCGCAGGATGGACATGGAGGTGACGCTTTTCCCGCAGCCGCTCTCCCCCACCAGTCCCAGAATCCGTCCCCGCCCGATGCGCAGGGAAATCCCGTCCACCGCGTCGACGGCCCCCGCCTCGGTTTGAAACCGCACGCGCAAGTCCTTAATGTCCAACACAGCGGGAAGATGTGAATCCGCCATCATGCGGCCTTTGTGGAATCGGGGTTGGAAAAATTGACTTTATACATGTAAATTATCTGATTTATTGGCTCAAATTTGTTTTATTTACATATACGATGCCTAAAGGCAAATCAACAGTAGATCCGATTTGGGGGGCAAATCGGGCTGATCCCGGAATTCGAAGGGCGGCAACACGTTGAAGCCGGGGGCAGCTTCAGCTGCGGCGCAGCTGCAACTGCCCTCTGTAAATCGGCAAAGGTCCGGCCGGATTGACCAAGGAAATATAGTGCAGGTTCTATAAGCGCACGGCTTTATCCTGCGAAAAAAGGTTTTCCATTTTATGCCCGGCATGGGCTTGAACTTGTGAGGGGAGGGTCCTCTTGTACAGGGAACGATGAAAACAAAGTACAACTCACTTCTTGAGCACTCGAACGAATCGAAAATAAGGTCTTCCGGTAACCTGCGGTTGTCCGGTCTGGGGGTGGCGTTACCAGTTCACCGACAATCGGTTCCGGTCCGTTGTGCGCTTTCAGCGGTGTATTGGTGGAATCAAGTCGCAAACCGGGTTTGAATCGTATCCAGGGTTTCCGCAATGGCCACACTCTCATCCAGCGGCATCAGGGCGCATTCGATGTCTCTCCTAATATACCCCATCTTATTTCTTTCATCCTTATATGATGCAGTATTAAAAGCGTGTGGTCAATCAAGAACCAGGACGCAACGGGCGCATCCCATTTTTTGACAGGATAACACTCGGACCACAGGGATCCTTCATGATTTCATTTGGATGGACCCACACCGTACATTTTTGCCAGCGCCTGCGTCCCGAGGTCCCCGTCGCCCTTGGCCGCCAACTCCCGATAGGATTTGAGGGAAAGGGCCAAGCCGGGCAAGTCCAGGTCCATTTTTTCGGCGGATTCGGAGGCAATGCCCATGTCTTTGATGAAGTGTTTCACATAAAATCCGGGATCGAAATCCCCCTCGATCATTCGCGGGGCCAAATTCGACAATGCCCAGCTTCCCGCCGCCCCCGCGCTGATGCTTTCCAACACCGTATGGGGATCCAAACCGGATTTTTTGGCGTAGGCCATGGCCTCGCAAACCCCGAGCATGGTCGAGGCAATGACGACCTGATTACACATCTTGCAGGACTGTCCGCTGCCGGCCGGACCCTGATAGACGATGTTCCGCCCCATGAGCTTGAAGACCGGCAGCACCTCGTCGTACACGTGCCGGTCGCCGCCCACCATGATGGACAATCCGGCTTCGCGCGCGCCTTTGTCGCCACCGGACACGGGGGCATCCAGAGCGGCGCCCCCTTTCTTCTTTGCCGCGTCCGCGATACGCCCGGCCAGTTCCGGACTGGAGGTGGTCATGTCGATGAGCACGGTTCCCTTCCGCAGGTTGGCGAGCAACCCCCCTTCCTCAAAATACACCTGCTCCACATCGGAGGGCATGCCGACGATGGTGATGACCAGGTCGCAGCGGGCAGCCAGCGAGCCCGGTGCATCCTCCCAAACTGCTCCGTCCGTCAGCAAATCCCGGGCTTTTTCTTTCGTGCGTGTATAGACGTGCAGACGGTGTCCAGCCTTTAAAAGATGGCCGGCCATGCTTTTGCCCATGACTCCTGTTCCAATAAATCCAATGGTTTTCATTTGATCCCTTTTTTGTCAGCTGGATTGTGCATATTTTGTGTCTGCACAGAATAGTTTCAATACTATACCACTCTTGCAGACCCGTTAAGCGAAAAATCTATATAATGCTTTCTCATTTCTTTTTATTTCGGAAGAACCTAAAAAAATGTCGCAAGGTGGTTGACTCTATCCAGGACTTTCCCCATTTTTTGACAGGCCCAGGCTTGCGAATTGGGCATTAATTTTGTGACATGACAACAGGATCGACGTGATCAACTCCTGTTCATCACAAAATACAGCCATCACAGCCTGAAGGAGGCAATATGCAAAACAAGTAGATTACGGTAATTTTGGAGCTGAAATCTGTAAGACGGCATATCCGTGCTCATGAAGTCCAGCTTGTGAAGATGTATGGAGAGCGCCCCTTGATGATCACCGAGTTTGCTCCGGCCGATTGGCGGACCGGGGGGGATGTCACGCAGCATCGGCACACCCTGACGGCAGTTTCACCGCTGTCGGGCGCTACTACGGCAGCGTGACCCCGGAAAACCCGGCCGGCGATCAGAGCATCCAGCCCGACCCACCGCATTGATGAATTCTTCAATCCAGAAACAGTTGTTCATGGTGTCCAAGGTTATTTCAAGACCGCCGCGGCCTGTTCGGCACCAAGGTGTTCAATGAGCTGCTGCTCGAAAAGGCTGTCGGGGGATACCGGACGGTCGGGGCTTTCAATGTGTCCGCTGCCCATGAGGGCGCAGCCGAAGTACTTCCCCTCCTTCGGCGTGCCCCAGTAGCCGGCGCGGGTGTTGGAATAATACAGCATGCCGGTCCCGGAGCCTTTTTCGTATTCTCCGCGGAAGCCGATGGCGAAGTTGTTTTCGCCCTCGGTTTCGGGGTTCATGACCACAATCGAGCCGGCATCGCAGTTCCAGAACATCGTGTTGGCGGCGGCCCAGCCGTGACCGGTGCCCGAATCGCCCCGGTTGAGGGCGCCCAGACTGCCGTCCCGGGTGATCACATTGTCGTACAGGGCCCCGGTGGACCAGCGGTGGTGCGGCTCGGACAGACCGCCGCGCACGGCGGTGCTTCGGACAAAGGCAAACGGTCCGGTTTGCCGCGACCCCAGCGAGAAGCAGTGCCGGCTGTCCTCTGAATAGCAGTTGTAAAACAGGTGGAGGGTGCCGCCGCTGATGTTGAACGCATAGCGGAATCCGCCGCGCACGGGCCCCACGGGGGCCAGACTGTTGGTGTCGCGCACGGTGATTTGCCGGGTGTGATGGCCGATTTGTACCGCCGCGAAGAAAACGTGTTTGACGGTGACCCCGCGCACCCAGCTGTCATAGGTTCCCCTGACGGCAATGCCATTCCGGAAGTTTATGTAGTTTGTGCTCCTGTCATTTCCCTCCACCGTGGTGTCGTAATTGGAAACGATGCTCAGCGATTCCACCCCCGAATGGGTTGCCAGGCTGCTCACGTCCACTTTGTACACATCCCCGCTTCCATGTTCCTGATCGAAGGATTGCGGCAGAACCCCGTCCAGGGTGAGGGTGTTGCCTTCGATGGCTTCAATTTGACGAAGGTGCGCGAACCGAAACGCTCCCGGTCTCCAGGGAGTTTTGTTCGCGCCTTGTCTTCCCCCCCGGATATGGCGCAGACGCTGGCCCACGCCGAGGGTGTCGATCCAGGCCTGGTTGGGGGTTTTGCGGACTTGAACAAAGTCTCCGACCGCGAACTGCCCGGCGTCAGCCACGCTGAGGATCCGGCTGCCGGAGGGCAGATACGCGTCCGTAATCCGAACCGCGTCCGCTTCGCCCACGGGTTCAATTTTCCCTTCCGGGTCCCCCAGCAAAACGGCGTCGCCGCCGCCCTCGGCGCTTCGGAAAATCAGCACCGTGCCGTCATCCCCGTCGCCTTCGCCGCGGAGAACAACCCCGGAGCGCACGATCAGTCCGCCTTCGAGCGTATAGGCGCCGCGCTTCAGGAGCACCGCGCCGCGAATGCCGTTATCGTCGGCGGGAAGAGCCGCGACCTCGTCGATGGCCGCCTGGATCAGGCCGCGGCTGTCGGGTCCCATGGGATAGGCCAGGTCGCCGATCCGGACCGCTTCGCCGGGAAGGGGACTCAGGGTGACGGCCACCGGGACATCTGGAATGGGCGTGCGGCTGTTTTTGTAGCCCGTGTATGACCAGTCCATCAGGGTGTCGCCTTTTTCGGTGTACGGGCGGTAGTGCAATCGGCCGTCTTCCCCCATGGAGATGAGCGGAGCGAATTCATTGGGCGTGAATGCGTGGCGCTCGGGTTCCCATTCCTCCCGATCCGGGGGCGGATGGACCCAGGACTCGGGCAGTTCCTCTACTTCAGCCTGTGCGGAAACAAATGGAAGCAAATAACTCATAGCGAGGATACAGAGGTTTTTTTTGAAAAGCGGAAAGACGGACGAATACGAATCTGAGGGGGATGAGGTTATGCTTGGCATCGTCTGATCTTGGGATTGGTTTTGTATCATATGAAATACATAAAATCAGAGTTGGCGCACCTGAACGTTGCGGTAGCGGACACCGGTGTTGATCATGTGGCGGATACCGATGCGGCCTCGGGTGCTGGGGGCGGGGCGGCGGGGATCGAGGTCGTCGACGCGGTTGAAGGTCCGGTCCAAAACATTGTCGGGATTTCCGATTTCCTCAATGCGGATGCGCAGGGTCTCGGTGCGCAATTCGATATCGACCTTGTATGAGTTTTCCGGAGGAATGTAGTCGTACTCTGGATGCGTGATAAATTCGCCGATGAGGTTGTCGTTGAGTCGGTTGCCCTCCTCATCGACCCAGGGATAGCGGCGGAGTCGGATTTGCCAGCGGAAGGTGACGCAGGTGAGGTTCATGCCATCGTGATACAGGTCCATCCTGGGGATGGTGCGGAGGTCGTTCCACTCGGTAATGTCCTCGGCATACGGACCCCAACCCACGCCTTGGGCGAGCATGTAGATCAGGAAGGTGAACCCCGGGGAGGTACGCGTCATTTCGAAACTCAGCCCGATTTCGCCTTCGAATTCCTGTTGAGTCCAGAGCACGGCGTGATAGGAATCAAACAGCTCCCTCATTTCCGGGGATTCGCGCCTGCGCTCGAACATGTTCTCTTCACCGTCGGCCTGGAAATGCAGTCCGTTTTCGTCTTGGGTGAGTATGGCCTTTTCGCCGTCCAAAAACCACTGGTCCCGCCAGTCGCCAGTCATGGAATCTTCGAAGAGGATGTCCCCGGGTTCGGGGGCGGACGGACGTTCGGCGGACGCGGTTTGGCAGGCGGTGTTGAGTAGGGTCATGAGGGTCAGAAGGGGGAGGAGGAGTGGAAATTTCATGTGCGTGTCCTTATTAGTGGAGGTTTGGGTTCAGTGTTTATCTTGGATGACACGGCCGGGCCTGATCACCGCCGATGCATTCGATGAGCTGCTGTATGAAGGACTGTCTGGCGTTCCGGGGTGTTGGCATTGTATTTTGATGTAAATTATATGTACTAACATGAAGTGACAAAGTCCTTTTGTCAAGCGGAACGTGAGCGGGGACATTTTCTTTTTTCGAGGTCGAAAAGTGGAGTTGTCCCTCTGAAATGAAGCAGTATCCTTTTCTGTGACATGAAACTGAAGGAGTGAATACCCCCATGCCTGGCCGCTAAACCTCCTATGTTCACAACAAGAAATTCAGGGTCAACGCTTTCGTCGGCTTGGATAATTTTCAGTAAAATATAGTTTTGTGAATCAGAATGTTGTAAGCAGACTGTATGATGAAGCAAGACAAGGTTTCCGTGGCACTTTTCGGGCGCGTCAATCGATCTAATCAAATAAACGATTGGAGGCAAAGATGAGCCCCCCCCCTCCGAAGTTCGCGCTGGCCATGGCGGACGACTATCCCTGGGAAGACATCCTTGTTAATCAGCTTGCCGGTCTCGATGTGGAGATCTGGCCGGACTGTCTTGACTGGGACGAGGCGGAACTGACCCGGCGTTTGCGCGGGGTGGATGCCGTGGTGACCGGCCGCAAGTCGCCGCGGATACCCGACGCGCTGATTCAGGAGCCGGGATGCCTCCGCGCGGTTCTGCACTGCCACGGCGGGGTCCGGCAACTGGTCCGCAAAGAGCACCTGCTCTCCGGCATCACCGTCACCAACTGGGGAACCCAGATTGGCGGCGGAGTGGCCGAGGGTGCGCTGGCGCTGATGCTGGCCTGCCTGAAGCAACTGCGCAGTCTGCATGACTGGGCGGAAAGCGGGAAGGAGGAGGACCCCCGGATCTATCAGAATTATCGCTGTACCCTCTTCGGTGCCAAAATCGGCATCTACGGCTATGGTCCCATCGGCCGCAGGATGGCCATGCTCCTGGAACCCTTCTCTCCGCAGCTCGCAGTCTACGATCCGTACGCCGTCGAACTCCCCGCCGGTGTCAAACGCTGCGAAACCCTGGAGGAACTTTTTAATCACAGCGACATGGTCACCCTGCATTGCGGGCTCAATGATGTCACCCGGAACTCGGTGACCGCCGATCTCCTGGACCGGCTTCCGCAGGGCGGCATCCTCGTCAACACCGCCCGCGGCGCGGTCGTGGATGAGGAGGCGCTGGCCGAACGGGTACACGCCGGCCGTCTGCTGGCAGGGGTGGATGTGGTGTGCGAGGAGGGATCCGCGTGGGGGAAGACCCCGCTGGCAGGCACCCGGAATGCCATCCTCGGGGCACATGCTATCTCCAAAGGAAAGGGCGTCGAACCGGGCCTGTCCCGCCCACGTCAACTGGCGAAGTTCGTGGTGGAGAATCTGCGCGCCCTCGCTGAAGACGCTCCGCTTAAGAATGTGATTACCCCGGAAATGTACGATTTGAAAACGTGAACCGAAAACAGATTAACCAAGGAGAATACCATGAAAACCATCCTGAAAACACAAACTCTGCTCTTTGCCGCTTTGGCAATGACCCTGTTCCCCGCAGTCATCCGGGCGGAACCGGTCACCGTCAGTCCGCAGGAACTGGCCACCGAATGGTCTTTTTTCGGAGAGGGAACCCGCGCGGCGCAAAACCGGATGTTCTACATGGAGGAAAGTCCCGGCAGCAGCGGCGTGATGGTCTTCAGCCCCGAAGTCTTCGCGGGGGATGTCACCGTCCGCTATGAAATCATGCCGATGAATCCCGCCAGCATCTGCGTCGCCCTCCTCTTCGCCACCGATAAAGAAGGCCGCGACCTGCGGACGCTTCCCGCTGCGGGCCCTGACACGCCGGAGTTGACCCTCGGCGATCTCAAGACCTACTTCTTCGCCTTCCACAACGTGGCCCACAACCGGAAGCCTTTTCTGGCGCGGTTTCCAGGGGGCAACCTGATGGAAATTGACCGAAACCTTGTCCGGTCGGGACAGTTTCATCAGATCGAAGTCGGCCGCAAAGGAAAGACCCTTTGGCTCGAAATTGACGGCGAGCGCATCATCGAAGTGGAAGAACCGGAGCCTTTCCCCTCCGGTCACATCGGCTTTCGCCTCCGCGGGATTTCCCAAATGCCCGCCGCCGCCCTGATCCGGAATGTGACCCTTCAGCAAAACTAAGCGGAAACAGACATCGAATGAGAGCCCTTTATTTACGTCATCCCGGCGGGTTCAATCCGTTGGCCCTTGAAAAAGTCCGTTCGGTCCCGGGGATCGAACTCACGGAGGAAACAGCATGGGAGTCCATGGATCCTGAACAACTGGCCGATCGGATCCGGGCGTTTGACATCCTGCTGCTTTCGCGAGCCCCGGGGCTGTCCGACTCGCTTGCCGAAGAACCCGGCAATTTAAAGTGGATCTGCTATCTGCACGGCGGCATCAAAAACAAAATCGGACTGCCGGTCATCCGCTCTTCGATTCAGGTGACCAACTGGGGTGATCATCCGGCGGTCGAACTGGCGGAGGGCTCCCTGGTCCTGCTCATGTGCTGTTTGAAGGATGTCCACCACCGGATCCTGCATGTGCGGCGCAACGGCAGTCGCCAGGAGCGCATCCGCAGCGTCGGCGGCACCACAAACGGACTCCGGGTCGGCGTGTACGGCTACGGCTACGCCGGCAAGGCCTTTGTGCGGCTGCTGCAGCCGCTGGGCACCCAGATCCGTGTGTACGACCCCTACGCCGCCGAGCTTCCGGAGGGTTGCGCCCGGGCGGAATCGCTCGAAGCCTTGTTTGACGGAATTCAGGCGGTGGTGGTGCACGCGGCGCTGACGCCGGAGACGGAAAAGTCAATTACCGCCGAGCTGCTCGCGAAACTTCCCGACCACGGCATCGTGGTCAACACCGCCCGCGGCGCCATCATCGACCAGGACGCGCTCTTTGCCGAACTCAAGGCGGGCCGCCTGCGCGCCGGACTGGATGTGCTGTCCCCCGACCATCTGCCGGAGGACCATGAAGCCCGAACCTGGGACAACCTGATCTACGGCGGCCACTGCTTCGGTCAAATGGAGCCCTGGCCCGGGGAGGACCCGCTCACCCGCCGGGATGTCAACGTGCTGGAAAACCTCCGCGCTTTTATGGAGAATCGGCCCTTAAAAGATCTGATTGACGAACGCAAGTATGCCCTGATGACCTGAAAACGAATGAGAACCGAACTATGAATAAAATTCCCCCTGTATATTTAGGCACCGTGCTGCCGGAGTTGAACCGATGGAAACGCGGCAGCGGTGAAATCTCTTTTAAAATGTCCGACTGGGCGCAGCGGATCACCGATGACGGTTTTGATGGCGTGGAACTCTGGCAGTATCACGCCACAGACGTGGACCCCGAAGAAGTGGATCGCATCCGCACCGGCCCCTGTCCCGTGAAAATCTTCAACGCCTACTGTTCCTGCGATCCGGAGGACGCCGAAGAACGCCGGACGATTTCCGAACTGGCTGTTTCTCTCGGCGCGGAAGGCATGAAATACAATTCCGGCAAGGAGTTCGACCGTCACGACCTCTATGTGGAGGCGATCAAAGACTGGCGGGCGATGTTTCCCGAGGATTTCCGTCTGATGTGCGAGTGCCACCGCGGCAGCACCATGGCGGACACCCAACTGGCCAACGAAACCCTGGACCGACTGGGACGCGAAAACCATGGCATGATTCTTCACGGCATGGACAACGACGACGCCACGGTCCGGGAGCGCTTCGCCGCCTATGGCGACCGCATCCAGCACATCCACGCCAACCTCTCCCAAAAGGGCCTGATGTCAGAGCAGGCGGTCTGCGAACGGCTGGAGTTCCTCACAGCGCAGGGCTTCAACGGCACCTACACCATCGAATTCACCGAAGGCATGCGGGACGGACTGACCCAGGAGCAACTCTACGAAAACGCCGTCCGCGATTTCAAACGCCTCAAAACCTGCATGGAAAAGGTTTTCCGATAGTCGGAAAACCGCCGGGGAATTTTTCCGAGCCTCGGAAAAACCCCGACGTCATTTTCTGACCGTCGGAACGCTTTAAGCAGTTGGGCGCATCTCGCAATTGGTGAAAAGCATGCGGCTTAAAAAAAGGAGGTCAGGCTTTCCAGCCTGACGCGGCGGAGGGGCACCGCGACAGTCTGGAAAGGCTGTCCTCCATGAATAGCGATCTGACCTTTCACCAATTGTGAGATGCGCCCTAAGCCGTTTGTGTTTTCTTCTTTCGCTTGCATCCCGGTTGCCCGGTGTGTAGTGTCCCATGACTGGTGGGATGTGGTTTTCCCGCCACAGACCTGAACCGACCATGTGGGACTCTACACAACTTTCCAATCTACTGGGACATCGGCCGGCATATACTCGAACGCCAGGAACGCGAGGGCTGGGGCGCCAAAGTGATTGACCGCCTGGCCCACGACCTTTCCGCCGCCTTCCCGGAGATGAGGGGGCTTTCGGCGCGGAATCTCAAATACATGCGCAATTTTGCCGAGGCCTGGCCGGATAATGAAATAGTGCAACGGGTCGTTGCACAAATTCCATGGCGAAGCCAAATCGCTTTGCTGGAGAAACTTAAGGAATCCACCATCCGGCTCTGGTATGCGAAACAGGTGATTGAAAACGGCTGGAGCCGGGATGTGCTGGTCATGCAGATCGAATCCGGCCTGCACCGCCGGGTGGGTGGGACGGTGAACAACTTTGCTCTCACCCTGCCGCCCGCCGACTCCGATCTGGCGGAGCAAGTTTTCAAAGACCCGTATCTCTTCGACTTCCTCGGGACCGACGCGCCCCGCCGCGAACGGGAAGTGGAGCAGGCCCTGATGGATCACCTCAAGGACTTCCTGCTGGAACTGGGTGCGGGTTTCGCTTTCGTGGGACGCCAGAAACGTCTGGAGGTGGAGGGCGAGGAGTACCGGATCGACCTGCTGTTTTACCATCTGCGCCTGCGGTGCTACGTGGTGGTGGAACTCAAAGCCGTGCCCTTTGATCCCGCCTTTGTTGGACAACTCAATCTCTATTTGTCTGCCGTGGATGACCTCTTGCGCCACCCCGACGACAAACCCAGCATCGGCCTGCTGCTTTGTAAAAGCCGAAAAAAATTGGTGGTAGAATACGCCCTGCGCGGACTCGACACCCCCATGGGCGTGGCCGAATGGAAGACCCGGCTCACCGAGGAATTGCCGGACGAACTCAAAGGCAGCCTCCCCAGCATCGAGGAGATCGAGGCGGAATTTTCGGGGGAGGTGGGGTGAAGGGTTCGC
The DNA here is from genome assembly GCA_020831625.1 of Verrucomicrobiota bacterium. Lineage (GTDB taxonomy): Bacteria > Verrucomicrobiota > Kiritimatiellia > SS1-B-03-39 > UBA6053 > PXAS01. The sequence goes on from JAFIGD010000008.1 coordinate 46,304, forward strand.
TATCGCTTACGCAAGCCAAACCCGGGGCATGGGGACGGGGTCTTTTCCCATTTGGGCGTGGGTCAGTTTTAGCAGCAGTTCGGATTTAAGGCCTGCGTATTCGGGGTCGTCCCAGCGGTTGTGCAGTTCGTCCGGATCCTCATGAAGATCCCAGAGTTCGCCGTGGGGGTGTCCGTAATAGACGGTGAGTTTGTAGCGGGAGTCCACATAGGTGTTCAGGAAAATGGTGTCGGGCTGGTGACGGTTTTCGACCAGCACATGATCGCGCAGAGCTGGGGTCTCGCCCTTGAACACCGGGGTGAAATCCAGTCCGGCCATGGTGCGGGGCACGGGCAGACCGCAGGCGGCAAGGAAGGTCGGCGGCAGGTCCACCAGGCTGATCAGGGAATCGGTGCGGGTGCCGGGATTGGTTTGTCCCGGGGTTTTGGCGATGAAGGGGACCTTGATCACGTCCTCGTAATGGAAGGGGCCTTTGGCGCCCAGTCCGTGTTTGCCGAGGAAGTGGCCGTGGTCGGTGGTGAACACGATGAGGGTGTTGTCCGCCAGGCCGAGGGCCTCCAGTTGGTCGAGAATTTGGCCGATCGCGTGGTCGGTGAAGCTCACCATGCCGTAGTAGGCCTGGATTTTCCGGGTGAAATCCTCGTTTTGGCTCCAGGTTTGCTCCATATATCCGTGGTTCTGAATGCCATTCACCAAGTATGCGGAGAAATCCGCCGTGGGATCCTGGGTGAGTTGGTGCGGAAGCGGGTTGCGGTCATGCTCCCCGGGGACCACATATTCACGGAGAATATCCTCTTCGGAATACATGGAGGCCCAGGGTTCCGGCACCGCGTAGGGGGTGTGGGGGTCGGGAAAACTGGCCCAGAGGAAAAAGGATTCTCCCGCGTCGCTGTGCTCCGCGAGTTTGGCATTCACCCGTTCGGTGATCCAGGTGTTGTAATGGGCCTCTTCGGGGATGGGCCAGATGCCGTCCTTTTGTTGGGAAACGTTATAGATGCCGGCCTCGGGAATAAACCAGTCCCGCCAGTTGTCGAAGCCTTTGTCCTCCAGCCAGAAACGGTAGTGGGGACCCACCCAGGCCTCCGCAGTGTGTCCGCGGTGAAGTTCATAGGTGTCGAAACCATAGAAATCTCCGGTCCGGTTTTCCCAGTATTCGCGGTCGCCAAAATGGTCGGGGGTTTCCACCGAGGGGAATTCTTCGGTGCTGCGAAGGGGCTGAAAATGGGCTTTCCCGATCAGGGTGGTGCGGTAGCCCGCCTGTTGGAAGGCATCTCCCAGGGTGGGCACGGATTCGGGCAGTTTGGTGCCGAGGCTGTAGCAGCCGTGCTGACTGGGATACAGGCCGGTGATCAGGGAGGCGCGGGTGGGGGAGCAGGTGGGGTTGGGGCAATACGCGCGGTCAAAAATTGTGCCCCGGGCCGCGAGGCGGTCCAGATTCGGGGTTTTGATGCCCGGGTGATTGTACCCCATGCATTTCCAGTGGTGCTCGTCGGTGGTGATGAATAAAACGTTCATTTCCATTCCTCTCGATCCGGGGGCGGATTGACCCGGGACTCGGCTAGATTCTCTTGTTTCAGCATGCTTTGAGCCGTTCGTAGAGTTCGGGGGGCAGGGTGGCCGCGCCGGCGGCGGCGTTTTGAAGGACCTGCTCCGGGCGTGTGGCACCGGGGATGAGGACCATCCCGGCGGGATGGCTGAGGATGAAGCGCAGGGCGGTTTCGGTGAGATTTTTTTGTCCGGCGACCTCCTGCATTCTGCCGAGGGCCTGGAGGCGATCCTCATAGAATGCGCGTTGCGCTCCGCCTTGGTTCCATTTCTTGCGCACGGAATCGGTGAAGACGGTGTCGAGATCATATTTCCCGCTTAAAATGCCCTTGTTCAAGGGGCCCCGCACGAGAATGCCCATGTCTTCTTGACGGCAGTAGTCGATGAGACCCTCATCCGCGCTTCGGTCAAGCAGGGAGTACTCCAGCTCGACCACGGCGCAGTTTCCGCCGGACAGCTCCTGGAACCGTTTGAGCACCTCCAGGTTGTTGGTGGAGATGCCGTAGGTGCGCAACATCCCTTCCCAGACGAGCTGTTTAAATCCTTCGATGTAAACGGAAGGATCTTCGATGTCCCCTTCGTGGCAGAGGATGGTGTCGATGTATGTCGTTTTCATGCGTCCGGCGATGGCGTGACCACAGAGGCGGATCATGTCGGGGGTCGTTTTTGGCACTCCGGGTCCTGTGCGTTTGCCCCAGTTCCCGATTTTCGAGACGATGAAGAGCTTTTCACGGTCAAATTCGTGAAGCACGCGGCCGATGCGCAGCTCGCTGCAGCCGTTCGGAATGCCGTAGGATTCGGCGGTGTCGATGAGGTTCATCCCGGATTCGATGGCGGTGCGGAGAATGGCGTCGGACTCCCGGTCGGTGAGTTCGCCCCACTGGTTTCCGATGTTCCAGGTGCCGAGTCCCACGGCCGAGCTGTTCCACTCCGTTTTTCCAAGTTGTTTGTAGATCATTATCGCTCCTTCATGTCGGGGTTATTTCAAGATCGCTGCGGCCTGTTCGGGGCCAAAGCGTTCGATGAGTTGCTGTTCAAACAGGCAAATAAATCATAGATGGATTACAGCGGCGTATGGATTCATCAGTTGGCGGAGGGACCTTGCAGGCGGATGAAGACTTTCGGCAGGTCCAGCCGGAGTTCATAGCGGGTTCTGCCGGTTGCGGGGTTGGCGTGGGGAACCAGGGCACCTTCCCCCGGGACGAGCCGCGTCCAGTCAACAAGGTCCGTTGAGGTCCAGATCTCAAAATCAGGGCCGGGCTCAAATCCGGAGAGGACCTCCCAGGAAAATGCGGGCCCGTTTTCGCCGCTCGGTTCGGTAATGAACAGCCGCCCCGCGCCGCCGACCGCCTCCCCCTGGCTCCATCCGGCGAGGTAGAGGAAGTAGGGGGGCACCCCGTCGAGTTCCTTCGGATCCGGAAGCGTGGTGTTCTCCAGCCAGTCCTCGTAGGTCGGTAGAACGGTGAACGTCACTTCGTCATGGGTGGTGTACAGCCCGTCGGTGGCCGTCAGCTGAAACACATAGACCCCGGGTCCCTCGAACGTGACGCTGGTTCCGGGGACTGCGGGATTGTCGAATGTGACCGGGGCAGGGCCGGATAGCAGGCTCCAAATGGTCGTCAGCGCATTGCCGTCCGGATCGCTCACGGCCCCGCCAAGTGTTGCCGCAACCCTTGATTCCGCGGGGGCTTCATCCTCATAGGGATGATTGACGGGAAGCAATCCTGCCAAACCCCATTTATGGGCTAGGTATCCCTCCAGTTTTTGGCGGTCTGCGGTGCTGACGGTGCCGTTGAGAAGGATGAACTCGCCGATGGCGGTGTTTTGATAGTGGTTCCCGATGCCGCCGACAAAGAGATTGCCTGCGGTGTTCACGCTGTGCCCGGAGTTGTCTCCAGCGAGGAGGGATCCGTTTTTGAAAATTTGCTGCACGTTGTCTGTGGTGCTGCCGTAAAAGCCGGCCAGCACCACATCGCCAACGCTCACATCGTAATTCGTTCGAAGGCGTTCCGCACCGGTGCCTCCGGTATCGAAGAAAATTTCAGAGCCCCAGGGAGCATGCGACTGCCACCGGTTCGCGTTTTCACTCGAGCCGGTCAGGCTGAACAAGGTTTGGTTGCTTACCCTGGCATCCACGCGATGGACCGCAAGGACGAATGCATCGTTGACACTTGATCCGAAGGGGTTGGTGGATGTGTTCAGACGGTCGTCCACGCCATCGAACTTGATGGCGTTGGTGCCGTTGATCGTGGTCGCCCCCGTCGCCGGGCGACGGGCGGCTTCGCTCTGGGTCAGGTGCAGTTCGTTTCCACTCTTGTCGGCCCATTGGCTGACACTTCCGCCGTCGGCGGTGAGCGTGGCGGCGTCGCTGGCGTCATACCAGCCCACGATGCCGGGCATCTCTGCCGGGCTCCATGCGGTCGCGCTGGAAAACGGGATCGTCTGGGCTGATCCGGCACTGACGCTCGGCGGATTTAGATTGGGAAAATACGTCAGCTCCACCGGTTCGCTCAACTCGGATTCCGTGCCGTCCTCAGCGACCGCCGAAACCGCGTACCCGTAGAGAATCCCACCCTCAGCCTCGTTGTCTTGGAACGCTGTTCCGGGGATGTCCGACGCAAGGGCTGTTGACGGAAACGCACCGGAACCCTGTCGGCGATACAGCCGGTAGGTCGCTGTGTGTGGATCGTCGTTCGCATCCCAGCTCAACGAGACGAATCCGTCGTTTGGAACGGCCGTTAATCCGGTTGGAACGTCAGGCATATTCAGTTCGCTGATGCTGAAGGTTTGGGGTTCGATCACAAAAGCAGGAGAACCACCCGTCCTGGACCGCGTCCCGAATCCGAAAAATTCTCCGGCGAGCAGGCTCTTCGGAACGGTCAGGGTAACCGTTTGCGAGACACCGTTGAAATCGGTCACAGTCGCCGCGACGTCTGCATCCTCCTCATTGAAGTGCACCGTTACCCTGTAAATATAGACCCCGCCGCCGATCACACTCCCGCTGTAGCCCGGTTGTGCCGAAGGAGAACTGAAGTTGTTAATCCCACGGCTGTTCAAGGCAAGATTGCCATTCCGAATCACGATCAGGGAGAGCCCGGAGTTGATTCCGGCAACCCCGCCGGAGCCCGCAAAAAGGCTCAAACCCACCCGGCTTGCCCGACTGGAAGGGCCCATGCTGGTGACATCAATCGTCCCGGAAAAGAGGTAGGCAGACCCTGCAGATCGATCCAACGGATATTGGCGCAAGAGGCTCGAGTTGACCCAATTGGTGGTGGCGCTCCCGTTATTCACGTAGCGAATGCCTTCGGACTGCTCGGTCCAGCCGGTGGGTGAGAACGTGGCCGCCTCCGTAAATCCGGCAAACCGATCATTGTTGGTTCCGAACCTCACATCCAGGCTCACGGTACCCGGCAAAGCGGGTACGGCCTCAACCTCAGCGCTGAAGACGGATTCGTTGCCGAAGATATCCGTGGCGGTCACCACATAATAGTAGGCCGTGTTTCGCACGACATCGAGATCCGTAAAGAGGTTCGACGTCAGCTTCGTTGCCAGCGGTTCACCAAACGCCCCCGGGGTCGTTGTGCGATAGATGGAATAATCGCGATGCTTTCCCAGCGAACTCGCATCCCAGGCGATGGCCACCGAATCGGTGAACGCGGTGGCGATCACGCCACTTGGCGCGGGAGGCGGGTTTGACTCCGGATCGCCCACGGTACTGGAACGAATGACGGTATGGGCCGTTCCCAGGTTGTCGACGGCGCGAATGCGCAGGGTGTATTGATCCTCGACAAGTCCCGCAAGCAGATTGTCCCCGTTCGCTGGAGACCACTGGAAAGGCGCGGTGTTTATTTGCCGCACCTCGGCATCGTTGATCCAAAGCGTCACGTGGGCGACGGAGCCATCCGGGTCGCTGGCGTTCACGGAAACGGTCAGATCCGTGCCCACGGGAAAATTCTGCCCTTCGGACGGAGAGGTGATCCCGATCGCGGGTGCGGCGTTGTCCGGCATGGAAAAGGACCAGGCATCGTCCAGGTCATCATAGACTTCATCATCCGAGGTCGTCGTAAACAGCACCTCGTATCCGCCGCTCAAGACGCTGCTGTTGTTCAGCGCCCGGGACGAGACCTCCTGGGGCACCCGGTAATTCTCCGGAGTGAACAGCAGTGTTTCAGGACTGACCTCCCCCCGGGAGGGATCGCTGACGGCGATGTGGACGGTGACGTCCTCCTGCGGCGGGAAAAGAAAACGCACGCTCAGGAGTTCGGAGGCGGCACTGGCATTGCTGGTGGCCGGGGTTACCTTGAAGCCCGGAGCCCGCGCCTGCACATTGCCGAGAATCCAGGCGGTTTCGTAGCCGACCCGCTGCGCGAAGTTGTTCAGCTCTGGATTTGGGATCGCGCTGCCCGCCGGCCGCAGCTCGTCCTCAACCGGGGTTCTCCCCGAATAAAGCGCATAAACGAAGGTCCCGCCGGCCCGCGCCAGCGCATGGCTGATGTGGGTGCTGTCGCGCATGAAGTTTTCATTCGGAAACTCTTTATCAATGATCGCACAGAGGAGACGAAGAGGGATCAAGCGCGCCGAAGCAATCTCTTCGGCGCTGTCGTATGCGTTCAAATTGTACGACGTGCGGCTGGTGGTTCCCTCTTTCATGAGGTAGGCGAGGTCAAGATCCCGGGTGGTGATATTTGCGATGTAGTTCGCATTGGAGCTTTCAAACTGGTAGGAATACCCAAACCCCAATTGCCAAAATGCGCGGTTGGTAAAGTAGGACTTGGTGTTGGCATCGCTCGCGGAGGCCATATGGCGGCCCAGGTTAAACGCGGTGGGGAGGGGCCAGTTCTGCGGCCAGCCCCGCCCGTCATCATCCGGGGTGTTGCTGTTATAGGTATTGTGGGTAAAGCTGCGCGTCAGATTCAGTTCCGGCAGCAACCAGTCATGAATCCACCGGCGGATATCCCGCTCGGTGCTGGTTCCGCGTTCGCTGTGATAAACATGCCGCCGCTTGTCCCCCAGCATTTTGAAGGGATTGTTGAATTCGAATTTTCCGCTGTATTGCGGAGCGCCCTGGTTTTCGGTGACCGTCGTATGGGCGGTGTTCGCCAAAGACGAAAAGGGATTATAAGAGGAATTTGCGGCGCTTTGACCGAACAACCGGCTGTAAAGCGTCGCCGCCGCAAGGTAGGCTCCCTCGTCCTGGGTCGGATGGATGGTGTCGGCCGGCGATCCGGCCGCCTGCCAGGCCAGGCCCGCGGGGGCGACGGGAATGCCCGCCGTCCGGCCCGTGCGATAGACCACCTCTTTGTAGTGATCGAGATTGGAGGTGGAACCCGGTGCGGGCCAGGGCATGAGCAACACGGTCTGCCCGCTTCCCTTCGCGACTTCCGCCGCAACGTTGGCGACACCAAGTGTATACAAACCGGGTGTGGTTTCGATGGTGTACGTATCACCGATCAAGACCACATAATCCCACGCCGTGTCTCCTTCTCCGCGCAAATCCGCCCATCGGGCCGCTCTGCCCCCAGTGCCGTAAGGCCAATGGAACCAGGTGAACAGGTTGGTCGCCCGACTAAAGCTAAACACCGCATTGTGTTCCCGCGTCGTCACATTCACGGCACCATGCCCGGCTCCTTCCAGGATCTGACGCAAGTGGTCGGCCACATCGAAGTGTCGAAACGCCGGCGTTCGAGCTGGAAACCCGTTGGCAGTGCTGGCAAAAGCAATGTCGCCCGGAACACCCGAACCAATGATGAGGATGTTAACCTCGGCGTGCAGGGGCTCCGCAAAAGCGAAGGTCAGAAGGGAAAGGATCCGGAAGGATTGAAACATCCTCTTTGGCGCGGATGTCGCCGCCCAGAGCAGGAGAACCGAGCGCAATTTTGTCGTGAAGGAGGTTGTTTTTTCCATGGGATCTGTGTTTTCAGGGGTTTTTTTCGCCATATCCGGGGTGAGTCTCGTTCTGATACATGTACATACACATCTCTGGGCTCCTGGGGTTGCGAGGGGAGGGCATGTCTTTAATTTTTGTGTTAAATCTCATGAATCAATGCTTTATAAAAATATGGGTTTGTAAAAAATGGCAGGACTTATACCTGTTCTTGTATTTTACATTATATTTTCGTTTTTGTTTAAATGTAAATAAAATTAAATAATGTAAATTACTTCGAGTGTGGGTTAAGCAGTTGGCTTAGAATAACTTTCATGTAAATAAACGTTGCATCTATTGGGGGGAAAAGCGTAATGTGGATGACATGACAACGAAAAACAACGCCACCATCGCCGATGTCGCCCGCCACGCGGGAGTTTCCACCGCTACCGTTTCCCGCCTTTTGAATGGGATTGGGCCCGTGAGCGACCAGACGGAACGCCGGGTCCGCCGGGCTATTCTGGACCTGAAGTACACCCCGAAACGGAAACGCCGTTCTCAGGGTACTTTGGCGGGGCCGGGAGGGAAGGGGGGCGGCCTCTTGCCTCCCATTGCATTTGTGCGCACGGGCGTGTTTCCGGGCCAGAACCAGTCGCCGGTGACCGAACACTTGGTCGAGGCCCTGCATCGCACTGCGAACGCTCTGGGACGCACGCTGACTGTCCATCACATTCCCGATTTGGAATCGTGTCAAGTCCATCAGGTGATTGGCGATGCCAAGGGGGTTTTGCTGCGCAGTTCCATTGCCCGGGGTGTGACCCGCGAGGCCTTTGCCTGGCTGAAGGGAATTCCCGCGGTGCAGGTCCTGGGTGAAAACCGAAACCAGCGTCTATGGCTCGACCATGTGACCCCCGACAACACACAGGCGGGGATTCTGGCGGCGGAACACCTGATCGGGCTGGGGTGCGAGGAACTGGTTTTCGCCTCCCCCACCCAGACGCAGGGGGTCGGGATGGAACGCTGTATCGCCTTCGTCCGCACCGCTTCGGATGCCGGAAAAACCGTGCGGGTGCTTCTACAGGCCAAGAAAGGCGCATCCCGGAATTATGAACAGGAGTTAGAGGGGTTGTCCGCCAACTGCAAGGTTCTGGAAACCCGCATGGATCTGCTCCGCGAAATCGCCGGCATCCGCGGGCGTCCTTTCGGCCTGTTCATTCCCACCGATCTGGAGCTGGCCATGATCATGCCCCAACTGCAAATGTTGGACCTCCGGATGGGCAAAGACGCGCATGCGATCGGCTGCGACCACGAGATCCGCTGTTTTACCGGATTGGACCCGCTTCCCGCGACCATGGATCTTCATTTGGAGAACATCGCGTTGCGGTCTGTGCGCCGTTTGCTGTATCGCATGGAACATCCCACCGAACCTTTGGTGCGAATTTCCGTGGCTCCCAGCGTCATCACTTCCGGTGAAGTCCTGTCCCAACAGGACTCCCTGGAGTTTGATTATGGGGATGCGATCAGCCGGGATGACGTTTGATCGCGGGGAGGCCTTGCGGGAATTGAACTAGGTTTGCGGGTCCCTCTCCCTGCCATTGGGCTCAAAATCATCCGACCGATCCGTCTGCCCTGACGGATCGGTTTTTTTTTGCCCCCCCCATGATCAAGGAAACCCTACGGTTTTTTTTCCATTTTTTGTTGAAAACTAGTTGTTTATACTTGGTGTAAGATCTTGATGTTCAATTGATTGAATTCTCTTAACCTTCGGGTAATTTTTTCCTCACACACTCCTAACCTTAAAGGGGTTGTTTCTCTGCTTGTCACTGTGTCAAAAGGAGCGCGGTCGTTTTCGAACGGCCAGCCTCGATAAGCAATTCTTTCCGTAACTTGCGGAAGCAACCAAAACGACACAGGAGTGTACTGATGAAAATGAAATTCTCCGCCATCCTGGCGACCGCCCTCACGGGCATGACTCTGGCCAACGCCCAGACACAGGTTGACCCCAACCTTCCCGAATACACCCCGGTTGCCGGAATCTCCGGCAGCCTCAAAAGCGTCGGTTCCGACTCGATGAACAACATGATGACGCTGTGGGCCGAAGGCTTCCTGCGCATGTACCCGAACGTTCAGGTCGAAATCGAAGGAAAAGGATCCGGCACCGCGCCGCCCGCGATGATCGCCGGCACCGCCGCGTTCGGTCCCATGAGTCGTGAGATGCGCGGCCGTGAGCTGGACGCGTTCGAGGATGCCAATGGCTATCCGATCACCGCCTTGGAAACCTCCATCGACATGCTCGCCGTCTACGTGAACAAAGACAATCCCATCGAAGGATTGACACTGCAGCAGGTGGACGCGATCTTCTCGAACACCCGCCGCGGCGGACATCCTGAAGACATTACCCGCTGGGGTCAGGTCGGCATGACCGGCGCCTGGGCGAACCGTCCGATCTCCCTGTACGGCCGTAACAGCGCCTCCGGCACCTACGGATTCTTCAAAGAAAACGCGCTTTTCGGCGGTGACTACCGCGATGAAGTGAAAGAACAGCCCGGCAGCTCCTCGGTGGTGCAGGGTGTGGCCAGTGAAATCAACGGCATCGGTTACTCCGGCATCGGTTACCGCACCCCCGACGTGCGCGCCATTGCCCTGACCGCGGACGCGGACGGTGAGCCGGTTCCGGCCGAAGCCGAATTCGCCTATTCCGGTGAGTATCCCCTGGCCCGCTTCCTCTACGTGTATGTGAACCACCGTCCCGGCAGCGAACTCGACCCGCTTCGCCGCGAGTTCATCAAGTACATCTTCAGCCGCCAGGGACAGATGGACGTGGTGCGTGACGGCTATCTGCCCGTCGACGCCAGCGTGGCCAAGCGCAACCTTGAGCGTCTCGGCATTGAGCCCGGATTCTAAGCTCCGGTATTTGCAAACAACCCACTCGCCGGTCTGATCCGACGGATCCGACCGATCTGACAGATCAGACCGGCCCTGTTTCTTTCTTATTTCCAGAAGCCCATGACAGATACCCCCCCCAGCAGTTTTACCGGACGCAAGCGCAACCGAAGCACCCATTGGAGCGTCAAGTTTAAGGACCGCCTTTCCCACGTCATCATCACTGTGGGCGGTCTGGGCACGATTGTGGCGGTGACCACGGTGTTCCTCTTCCTGATTTCAGTGGTGATACCGCTCTTTAAAGCGCCGGAGCGCGAGTTGGCCTTTCAAACCGAGCTGCCCTCTTCCGAAACCACCGCGGATCTTCCCGTGCATGTGGCCGCCGATGAGTACAATCTCATGTCCTGGGCGGTCTTTCCGGACGGTCTGATCCGTAAATTCCGCCTGGACACCGGCGAGGTGCTGGATGAGATTTCTCTGGTCGGTGACGGTCCCCGCCTGACGGCCTGGTCTTTCCCCCAGCGCGACAGTCTCGCGGTTTTCGGTTTCGAGGATGGAACGGTCCGCTTCGCGAATATTTCCTTCACCCTTGACTTTATGGAACGCGAAGACGCTCCGGAGGCCTTGCGGAATCTTGCCGTGCGGGAGATTGCCACCTGGGAGGATAAACTGGTGCAGATGACGCCCCAGCGTCAGCTCCGCATCATGGGGCTGAGCGTGGAACTGCAGGAGCCGGTTGACACCGGCGCGACGGAACCCATCACTCTGCTCGATCACACCCGCAGCCGCAATGACATCAATTATGCGGCCATGACCGAAAGCGGGCGGATCTTCCTGCAGCGCGCCCGGGGGCGCATGAACATGATGACCCGCCAGGTGGTCTACCGCACGACCACTGCGGATGTTGAGATCATTCCCCGGACCGCACTGCCCAAATATGTCAAGCTCACCGGACTTGGGGACAACCTGTACGTGATTTGGGAAGACGGAATACTAAACCGTTTCGACATCCGGAATTTTGACAACATCTCCTTTGTGGAAACGGTGGACCTGACACCGGAGCCCGATACGCAGGTGACCGCGATCGGATACATGATCGGGAAAACCACTTTGTTGGTGGGTGACAGCAAAGGAGGGGTCACTGGATGGTTCCGAGTCCGCCCGCGAAACGTGGAGATTAATCTGCGGCACAGCGTGGTCATGCGTGAGATTGATTTTGATGTGCAGGGTGTGAACCGGGGAGAACCGGTGGAGCGCCGGGTGGCGGACATTCAGTCCCCGGACAACCAGGCGCTGGTGCCCGCACTCCATCTGGCGGGTCCCGCTGAAGAATCCCCGGTGGTGAGTCTTAGCCCGTCCGAACGGAAGCGGATGTTTGTCGCCGGACACGCCAACGGCGCGATTCGGCTGCACAACGCCACGGTGCAACACACCCAGTTTGAGGTGAATTTGCAGGATGGGAGCCCGGCGTCATTCGTTTTGTTAAATCCGCGCGACAGCGGTTTGATCGGGATCAGCACCGGTTTGGTCTCGCTCTGGAACATTTCCGTGCCGCACTCCGAGGCGACGTTGCGCGGGTATTTCGCTCCGATCTGGTATGAGGGATATGATGAACCCCGCCACGCCTGGCAATCCACCGGCGGAACCGACGACTTCGAGTCCAAATTCGGCATTATGCCTCTGGTGTTCGGTACGGTAAAGGCCACGCTGTATTCGATGATTTTCGCGGTGCCGATCGCCCTGCTCGGCGCGATTTACACCAGTGAGTTTCTGCATCCGAAGTCCCGCGCGAGAATCAAGCCCGCCGTGGAGATGATGGCCAGTCTTCCCAGCGTGGTGCTGGGATTTCTTGCGGGACTGGTTTTGGCCCAGTTCATTGAAACCCGGGTGCCGGCAACCCTCCTGTCCTTTATCACGGTTCCCTTTACGCTGATTTTTGCCGCCTCCTGCTGGCAACTGCTGTCCCGCACGATGCAAATGCGGTTGAAAACCTGCCGGTTCCTGTTGATGATCCTTGCCATTCCGGCGGGCATGTTGATTGCCTCCCAACTGGGTCCCCGGGTTGAGGCGATGATGTTCCGGGTGGAGATTCTGGATGAAACCGTGGCGGCCGAACTGGTTGCCGAACTCTCCGAAGCCGAATTCACCCAAACCGCCGACGGCACCATTATTGTCAAAGACATCCGCACCTGGCTGAGTGCGCATCGACAGGATCCGGCGAACCCGAAATTCCGGAGCAGTCCGGTGGGCGGCTGGATGATTCTGTTCCTGCCACTTTCCTGCTTTATCACCGTTTTCGCCACCGTGAAATATTTCAATCCGGTGCTTTTGCGGAAAGCGCAAAAATCCTCGCAGATGCAATTCGCGTTGTTGGATTTGGCCAAGTTTGTGGCGGCGGGCGCCACAGCCCTTCTGATCGCCTGGCTGCTCTCAACGTTTTTCGGCACATTCTGGGATCCGAGAGGGAGTTATATTGACCAGTACGGGCAGCGGAACGCATTGGTGGTCGGGTTCATCATGGGCTTCGCGGTGATTCCCATCATCTACACCATTGCCGACGACGCCATGAGCGCGGTTCCGGATCATTTGCGGTCCGCCTCCCTCGGGGCCGGGGCCACGCGCTGGCAGACCGCGGTGCGGATTGTGGTGCCCACATCCATGAGCGGCTTGTTTTCCGCGGTGATGATCGGCTTCGGCCGTGCGGTGGGCGAGACCATGATTGTGCTCATGGCCGCCGGAAACACCCCCATCATGGAGTGGAACATCTTCAGCGGCTTCCGCACCCTTTCCGCCAATATCGCGGTGGAAATGATGGAGGCGGTGGAGGGTTCGACCAATTACCGCACCCTGTTCCTCACCGCCGTGATCCTTTTTTCCATGACGTTTGTCATCAACACCATCGCCGAGAAAATCCGGCAGAGCTATCGTAAAAAGGCCTATCAGCTATGACCGACCTTCCTGTGACCGACCTTCCAAAATCCTCCAATGTGGGCACCCGCCGCCGCGACGCGGGCCGTAAAAGCATGTCACTCTACGCCGAGGGAGAGCCGATGGTGTGGCTGACCGGCGGGGCGCTGGCGTTTTCCCTGCTGATGATCCTGGCGATGCTTGTCTATGTCTTTTGGATGGGCTTCTCCAACTTCTGGCCGCAACGGGTGGTTCATGTCACCACACACAGCGGTCAGGTGAGCATGGGTTCTGTGTCCCGTTCGCAATCCTACAAGCCGTCCATCGCCAATGTGGACCGGCTCCCGGAGGCCCTGCAGGACAGCACCCGCGAAAAACTGCTCGCGAACGACGGATACACCGTCCGCACTTTGCTCTACACCGGAAATTATGACCTGACGGGCACCCGGTTTCAATGGGTGTCGGACTATGAGGTGAACACCTGGGAATACCCGGAATGGGCGCTGCTGATCGAGCGCCGCATGGACGGGAATTTCTATGGCATGCCCGTCGCCTTTGAGCAGGACGGTGAAGTTCTCACTGAATCGCCGAAGGAAATCTGGGAGCGGTTTGAGGAGATCCATCCCACCGTACGCCGGCGTTTTCGGGAGCGGGAACGCATCCGCACCGTCGACATGGGGCGGGTCAACCGCCGTCAGGAAAACGCCCGCCGTCAACTGGTTGAGGCCACCCGTCAATTTGAAAACGGTGAGATCCCCGCCGGGGATCTGGACCGTGTCCGGCACGAGACCGAAGAAACGATCGACCAAACCCGGCGTGAACACGCGGCACTGTCCAAACGGGTGGATGAGATCAACACCGAGAACCGCCGGTACGGACTGGTGATGGAAACCGCCCAGGGACTCCGCCACACGCTCTTCTTTGATGACATCGTGATGGCGTTTCCCGGCAATCAACTCAGCCGCTTCCAGAAAATCGCGATTTTCGGAGAGCGCTGGCGGGAGTTTATTTTTGACAACCCCCGCGAGGCCAACATGGAGGGCGGGGTGTTTCCCCAGATCATCGGCACCGTGACCATGACCCTGGTGATGACAATTTTTGTGGTGCCGTTCGGGGTGATCGCCGCCCTGTATCTGCGGGAGTACGCCAAACCCGGCCCGATTGTGAGCGCGGTGCGCATCGCCATCAATAACCTGGCCGGCGTGCCCAGCATTGTGTTCGGCGTCTTCGGTCTCGGTTTCTTCTGTTACATCATGGGGGGGTATCTGGATGATGTGTTTTATTCAAATTCCCCGGTGCCCACTTTCCGGGGCGGCGGGGTGCTCTGGGCTTCCGCCACCCTGGCGCTGTTGACGCTGCCGGTGGTGATTGTGGCCACCGAGGAGGCACTCTCGGCGGTTCCCAGCTCCATGCGCGAGGGGTCGTACGCCTGCGGGGCCTCCAAGTGGCAGACGATCAAACGGATTGTGCTTCCGCGATCCATGCCGGGCATCATGACCGGGATGATTCTCGCCATGGCCCGCGGGGCGGGGGAGGTGGCTCCGCTGATGCTCGTCGGCGCGGTGAAACTGGCCCCCAGTCTTCCGCTTGATATTCACAACTGGAGCGGCTCCCTGGGATTCATCCCCACCGGACCGATTCATCTGGAGCGGAGCTTCCTGCATCTGGGCTTTCATATTTACGACCTCGGCTTCCAGAGTTCCGATTCCGAGGCCGCGCGCCCCATGGTGTTCACCACCACGCTCTTGTTGATCTCCATCATTGTGATCCTCAATCTTACCGCGATCATGATTCGCACCCGCCTTCGCCGCAAATTCAAATCCGGCACATTTTAAACTCAAACGCACAGGAAAATATCCAATGACCGCTGAAACTCTTGAACAAGCTCAAGCCCGGACTCCGGTTCAAACCCGCGGGGCTTCCGGCACCCGACTTGAAGCGATTGCCAGTGGCGAAGAGGTTCGCTCTGAAATCCATCCGCAATTGAAAAAAGAGGACAACATCCTCTCCATTGAAAACTTTAATCTGTGGTACGGAAGGGCTCAAGCCCTGCACGACATCAGCATGACCGTGCCGAAAGGAAAAGTCACCGCCCTGGTCGGACCCTCCGGCTGCGGGAAATCGACCCTCCTGCGTTCTGTGAACCGGTTGAACGACCTCATAGACATTGTCCGTATTGGTGGAGAGATGACCCTGAACGGCTCCTCGATTTATTCCAAGAATGTGGATGTGATCGAACTGCGGAAACGGATGGGCATGGTGTTTCAGAAGTCCAACCCGTTTCCGATGAGCATCTACGAAAACGTGGTCTATTCGCTGCGGATTGACGGCGAGCGCAACAAAAAAGTGCTCGACGAGGTGTGCGAGCGCAGTCTGCGCGGAGCCGCGATTTGGGACGAGGTTAAAGACCGGCTGCAGGACAGCGCTCTCGGCCTCTCCGGCGGACAGCAGCAGCGTATCTGCATCGCCCGGGCAATCGCGGCGGAACCGGAGGTGCTTCTGATGGACGAACCCTGTTCCGCGCTTGACCCCATCGCCACCAACAAGATCGAGGACATGATCGACGCGCTCAAAGGCGAATACACCATCCTCATCGTCACCCACAATATGCAGCAGGCGGCCCGCAGCAGCGACTACACCGCCTTCATGTATCTGGGGCGGCTGATCGAGTACGGACCCACCGACACCATTTTCCAAAACCCAAGACTGATTGAAACCCAGGATTACGTGACCGGCCGATTCGGCTGATCCGCCCAAGCAAAAACCACATGTCAACCAACATGGCATAACAACATGGAGAGACGAATGAAAAAACATATGAAAGAAACCATCGCGATCTTGTTCGCCGCCGCGGCTCTTGCGAGTTGCGCGACCGCCGACGCCGGCAAAACCGCCGCTTCCTCGGCGGTTGAAGCGCAGGCTCCCTACGCCAAACCCGGCTTCTACACCAACCTCGACAGTGACGGACGCCTGTGGGTGTTCCCTGAAGATCATGAGGATTACAAAACCTACCAGGAAAAAGGCAAGCCTGTCCGTCAGGTGCGCCGTATCGCCGCCGGTCCGCAGGGACAGACGCTGATCTCCTCTGAGGCCGAGCATCTGGAAGCCTACATCGCTGCCAAGCCCGGATTCTACACCCGCGTCATTGACGGACGTCTGTGGGTGTTCCCCGAAGGTCACGCCGATCACAAAGCCTACCTCGAAAACGGTCTGCCTGTGCGTCAGGTCCGCCGCATCGCCGCCGGCCCGCTCGGAATGACCGTCATTTCCACCGAAGTCGAGCACATCGACGCCTACCTGGCCGAGTAAGTGTGAATGGGGTGGTGTTTTGATGCGGTGTTGTTGAACGCTTCACAACCGCATCACCTCACCACCTCTTCTTCCTAATCTTAATCTTAATCGTAATCGTAATCGTAATCCCGATCCCGATATCAATCCCGATTTCGATGTTCGAAGTTGAACGTTCAATGTTCGACGTTTGACGTTCGATTTTACCTCTTTCACTTCCCTGACCCCTCACCTCTGACCTCCGACCTCTATCATGCTAAAACATTACGACCGCGAAGTAGACCTTCTGAAACAGCACCTCATGTCTCAGACCAGCCGGATCCGCCACAACGCGGCCATCGTGCTGGGATTTGATTCCACACCGGGTGACTACATTGACGACTCGACCATCGACACCAATGAAGTGGAGATCGAGGAGGAATGCCTGAAAATCATCGCCCTGCATCAGCCGGTGGCCGATGACCTGCGCTTTCTGACCACCATTATCAAAACCAACTACAACTTTGAGCGGATGGGGGATTTGCTCGAAAACATTCACGACCTCAACCTGAAACCCGATCAGGTGGAATCCGACCTCGGCTGCGCCGACAGTGCCTACCGTAAATTCTTTAAAACCATTGAGGCCTCGGTGACCGACGCCGCGAAATCCCTGGAGAAGCGCGACGCGAATCTGGCCCGCGCGATTTGGAAAACCAACAAGGAAATCGACGTCACCACGTACGAGCTGATCGACCAGTTCCGCGCCCGCCTGATTCAGGCCGCCGGCACCCCGGCACTGCTCGACGGATTTCTCAGCATCCGCTACGCCAAGCGCATCGCCGACAACTCAGCCAACGTCGCCAAAGAAGTGCTCTATCTCGTTACCGGTGAAATCGTCCGCCACCGCAGCCGCGAATTTTTGAGCTGAATACCTCATTGACGATAAACCGTAACTTTTTCATACCCAAGGGTTCAAAATGAAAACCTGCTTGCAGAAATGATAAGCATGATAAGGGGTATAAACTGAAGAAAATAGAACAGTATATACAAAAACGGTGTTATACCTTATCAATAATAAAGAGTACCCGATTTGCCTCAAAGCATCCGTGGTCTTTTATCCGTGGTCTTTTTCCATCTCTGCCTCAAAGATACGTGTCCACCTGGCCGCAGTTCTACGCACAGCGTTGAAGGCAGGTCAGCTTCCATCAGTGGCTTGTTTTCTTTTCCAACCCAACCCCGATCAATCCTCCGCGCTGGCTTTGCGGGCGCGTTTGCGCTGGTTGGGATCGAGGATCTTTTTGCGGATGCGGATGTTTTTGGGGGTGGCCTCGACGAATTCGTCGTCGGAAATGAATTCGATGGCTTTTTCCAGGTTAAGCAGAATCGGGGGCTCAAGCATGATGGCTTTGTCGGTGCCGGAGGCGCGCACGTTGGTGAGCTGTTTGTTGCGGCAGGGGTTGACGGGCAGGTCGCCGGGGCGGCTGCTTTCGCCGAGAACCATGCCGACATAGACTTCCTCCACGGGGCCGATGAAGAGCTTGCCGCGCTCCTGAATGGTGTCGAGCGCGTAGGCGGTGGAGGTTCCCTGGTCGCTGCAGACGAGCGCGCCGGTGTTGCGGGAGGGAATGGCTCCGGCCATGGGACCGTAGTGCTTGAACATGTGGCTCATGACCCCTTCGCCGCTGGTGAGGTTGGTCAGATAGCTGTCGAAACCGATCAGTCCGCGGGTGGGCATGACGATCTGCAGCAGCACCCGGGTGCTGTGGTGTTCGTGCTCCATGTGGGTGATCTCGCCGCGGCGGGCGGCCACGGCCTGCATGACGTCGCCGAGTTTCTCGCCGGGAATGTCCATCCAGACGTCTTCAAAGGGTTCGTGCTTTTTGCCGTCCTCGCCGATGGTCACAATCACTTCGGGACGGGAGACCAGCATTTCGTAGCCCTCGCGGCGCATGGTTTCCATGAGCACCGCGATTTGCAGTTCGCCGCGGGCCTGGACGAGGAAGGTGTTGCCGGAGGTTTCCTGCACGGAAAGCGAGACGTTGGTGTAGGTCTCTCGGATGAGGCGGTCGCGCAGATGGCGGGAGGTGAGGTATTTGCCTTCGGTGCCCGCAAAGGGGCCGTCGTTCACGCAGAACTGCATCTGCAGGGTGGGGGGATCGATGGCCATGAAGGGCAGGGCCTCCTGCTTGTCGTTTTCGCAGAGCGTTTCGCCGATGTACACATCCTCGAAACCGGCCACGCCGACAATGTCCCCGGCGCTGGCGGATTCGATTTCAACCATGCCCATGCCGCTGAAGCCGTAGAGTTTCATGACCTTGCCGGTCTGGGGCGCGTCCTCGTGGGGCAGACGGCGGATGTTTTGTCCGAGCGCGATTTTGCCTTCGCGGATGCAGCCGATGGCGATGCGGCCGACGTAGGAGTTCCAGTCGAGGTTGCTGACGAGCATGCGGTAGGGCGAGTCCGCGTCGGCATTGGGGGGCGGCACTTCGGAGACAATGGTGTCGAAGAGCGGCGCCAGGGTGTCGGGCGCGTCTTTGGGATCGCGGACGACATAGCCGTTGAGGGCGCTGCCGTAGAGGAAGGTGGCGTTGAACTGTTCCTCGGTGGCCTCCAGCTCCATGAGCAGCTCCAGCACCATGTCGTGGACCTTGGCGGGATTGGCGGTGTCGCGGTCGATTTTGTTGACCACCACGATGAGGTGCAGGTGTTGTTCGAGGGCCTTGCGGAGCACAAATCGGGTCTGGGCCTGGGGGCCGTCGGTGGCGTCCACCAACAGAATCACCCCGTCGACCATTTTCAGAATCCGCTCGACTTCGCCGCCGAAGTCCGCGTGTCCGGGGGTGTCGACGATGTTGATGATGGTGTCCTTCCATTTCACCGAGGCGTTCTTGGAACGGATGGTGATGCCTTTTTCGCGTTCCAGGTCCATGGAGTCCATGGCGCGTTCGGCCACGGCCTGGTTGGTGCGGAAGGCACCGCCCTGACGGAGCATGCCGTCAACGAGGGTGGTTTTGCCATGGTCGACGTGGGCGATAATGCCGATATTACGGATGGGGGGACGGGACACGGGAAATTCTCCAGGAGGGTTGCAGAGTGGGGTTTGCAAGAGGCTTGCAGGGTTGATGCGGGGACGCGCTTATGGGATAGGCGCGCAAAGGTTGCCTGCCTCTATGGGAGAATTTTAAAAATACAATGGAAATCAGTCTTTGCGGAAACTTTTTGGACCCTGATTTCCGGCGACGCGGTGGTAGGTGCCCGTAAGTTTGTCGCGCTCGTATTTGGTGAACCCGGCTTTTTCGACGTTCGTGTTGTCGAGGAGTTTCTTTTCTTTGCCGGTTGTGTGTTTGATTCCGAGGTTCGGGGGCAGGATCACCCGCCGGACCGGTTCGCCGGTTTCGGGATGCGCGGTGAGCGCCGCGTCGCGCATGGACTGGTGCAACTCAAAGATCTCCCCGGTGGCCAGGGTTTCATAGACGTAAATGGGCATAGGAACTCCCTTAAACCAGTTTATGTCCTCGGCCAATTCTAAATAAACAGAAGGCCCCACATTTTTTTGACAGGATTACAGGATGAACCGGATCATGGGATTAAACATGAGGCGTGTCCCCAAAAAAACAAAGGATTTCCCCCGCATTCCCCCTCGCGTTCCGCGTGGCAAGCTGCCTCAAAGCCTTCGTTTTCTTCCTTTCCTTCTGTAAATAAACTCGGCGGATTGGGAAGGGAGGAATGATTCAGTGTCAACTCATTTGGATCGAAGTGGAGCCAATCAGCCAGGCCGTAAAATTTATTCATTTTTATCTATTCAGATACGGTATGTCCGATTAAGAGTGCGGCATTCTTTCACACCGCTGGAGATTTTACGATGTCCTTACCGATTGCACCTGTTGAGCTTACGCCGCAACGCCGCCTGATATTGGGGGTTCAGTTTTTGTTTGTGGCCTTTGGCGCCACGGTGCTGGTGCCTTTGTTGGTCGGGATTGATCCGGCGGTGGCGCTGTGCACGGCGGGGGTGGGGACGCTGATTTTTCATGTGATTACCGGGGGCAAAGTTCCGGTGTTTCTGGGCAGCAGCTTTGCGTTTATCGCGCCGATCATCGCCGCGACTGAGCGGTACGGGCTCCCGGGAACGCTTAGCGGATTGATGGCGGTCGGTCTGGTGTATGCGCTGGTCTCTCAACTGATCCGCTGGCAGGGACCGCAGATCATCGCCCGGGTGTTTCCCTCGGTGGTCGTGGGGCCGGTGATCATGGTGATCGGGCTCTCGCTGGCCCCGGTCGCGGTGGACATGGCTTCGGATCACTGGCTGCTGGCGGTGATTGTGCTCGCGGCGGCGATTGTGACCGTGGTGTTTGCGAAGGGCATGCTCAAACTGATTCCGATTCTGGTGGGACTGGTTGTGGGGTATGCGGCCGCGCTGCTGCTGAAGCAGGTGGATACGGGCCCTATCCAGGAGGCGGCCTGGCTCGCGCTCCCGGGCTTCACCATGCCCCGCTTTCATCCGGAGGCGATTTTTTATCTGTTGCCGGTGGCGATCGCCCCGATGATCGAACACGTGGGCGACATGTACGCCATCGGCGGGGTGGCGCACAAGAATTTCGTGGAGGAGCCGGGCCTGCATAAAACCCTTTTGGGCGACGGGATTGCCACCATGGTCGCCGGAATGCTGGGCGGTCCGCCCAACACGACCTATTCGGAAGTCACGGGGGCGATTTCGCTGACCAAGGTGGTGGATCCGAGGGTCCTGCGGATTTCGGCGGTGACCGCAATTCTGTTCTCGTTTATCGGCAAAATCTCCGGAGCCCTGCGCACCATTCCGGTCGCGGTTCTGGGCGGGATTATGCTCTTGCTGTTCGGAATGATCGCCTGTGTGGGCATCAAAATCCTGGTGGATTCAAAAACGAATCTCAATCAGACCCGCAATCAGGTGATTGTGTCCCTTGTGCTGGCGGTGGGGATCGGCGGCGCGACGGTGTCCCTGGGTCAGTTCACGCTGGCGGGGATTGGTCTGGCCTCGGCAGTAGGCGTGCTGCTGCATTTGATTTTGCCGGGACATTCCGGGGGCGTAGAGGCCTCGGATGAGGATGATATTGTGATTTGAGGACGGCTGAGGCGCGTCCGGGCGATCCGGCGGCGTTTGAGATGTTCTCGTGTTTCCCTGAACCTAAACCGATAGAAATATACCTGATATGAAAAAAAGTCATGTTCTCCTGCTTTCGATTTTGACGATGTCCATCCTGACCGCTCAGGAAATTCAGTTGCATTATGATTTCGGCTCGGACCGGGAGCATTTCACCTCCACGATTGAGATGTTCAAGCCCGACGCCTACGGCAGCACCTTTTTCTTTGTGGATTTCAATTATGATGTCGATGACGTGAAAGGCATCAGCGAAACCTATTTCGAAATCGCGCGGGTGTTCAGTCTGCCCGAGACGCGCCCCTTCGGTCTGCAACTCGAATACAACGGCGGGCACGGCCGGTACCGTTCGCCGGAAGCCGAAAACGCCTACGGAATCAACGACGCCTGGCTGGCGGGCATTGACTACTCTGTGAACGCGCAGGATTATTCCCGCGGTCTGAGTTTCAAAGTGCTGTACAAAAACATCCGCGAAAAGCATGACGACAGCTATCAACTGACCTTTGTGTGGTACTGGCATCTGCTCGACGGCAAGGTGACCTTCCGCGGCTTTGCGGATTTCTGGCGCGAGGACATCGATTTCACCTTCGACGGCGAAACCGACACCAAACATGTGTTTCTCACCGAGCCGCAGTTGATGTACAATGTCACAGAACAGTTCTCGGTTGGCACCGAAATTGAAATCGGTCACAATTTTGCTGGCAATCCCGACAAAGGCTGGCAGGTGAATCCCACTCTGTTTGTGAAATACAGCTTCTAAGGATTCATTATGCTCGCCTCCTATTTTCAACTGAAGGAAAAGGGCACCACCGTCCGCACGGAAGTGCTGGCCGGGATCACCACCTTCATGACCATGGCCTATATTCTGGCCGTGAACCCGTCGATTCTCGCCGCAGCGGGCATGGACCAGCCGGCGCTGTTCACCGCGACCGCGGTTTCGGCGGCGGTGGCCACCCTGGTGATGGCGTTTTTGGCGAAACTGCCGTTCGCCCTGGCTCCGGGCATGGGACTGAACGCATTTTTCGCGTTCGGCGTGGTGCTCGGCATGGGCCACTCCTGGCAGTTCGCGCTCACGGCGGTGTTTCTGGAGGGCATTCTCTTCCTGATCCTCACCGCCCTGAACATCCGGGAGGCGATCCTCAATGCCATTCCGATGGCGATGAAACATGCGATCTCCGCCGGGATTGGTTTGTTTATCGCCTTCATCGGCATGAAAAACGCGGGGCTGATCTCCGGCTATGAACCGACATTGGTGACGCTGGGGGATGTGAAATCCGCTCCGGTGATTCTGATGATGGCGGGGGTGCTGGTGACCGGCGTGCTGCTGGTGCTGCGGGTGAAAGGCGCGCTGCTCATCGGCATGTTCGCGGTGACGCTCGCGGGCATTCCGTTCGGGGTCACGCAGGTGCCGGACGGAAATCTGGTCACCCTGCCGCCGTCGCTGGAGCCGATCTTCTGGCAGTTCGAATTCTCGAAGATTTTTACGCTGGAAATGGTGGTGGTGCTGTTCACGTTTCTGTTTGTGGACATGTTCGACACCGTCGGCACTCTGGTGGGTGTGAGCGATAAAGCGGGCATGCTGGACGAGCAGGGGCGCATCCCCAACGCCAAGCAGGCCTTCTTCGCGGACGCGGTCGGCACCACCGTCGGCGCGGCGCTGGGCACCAGCACGGTGACGGTGTATATCGAGAGCGCCTCCGGGGTGACCGAAGGCGGCAAGACCGGACTGACCGCGTTCACGACCGCGATGCTGTTTCTGCTGGCCCTGTTCTTCGCCCCGATTTTCATCATGGTTCCGGCGGCGGCCACCGCCCCGGCGCTGGTGATTGTGGGCGTGTTCATGATGTCGCCGCTGCGCAAGGTCGATTTTGACGACATGCTCAGCGCGATTCCGGCGTTCGTGACCCTGATCATGATGCCGCTGACCTTCAGCATTGCCGACGGCATCATTTTCGGATTGCTGACGCATGTGATTCTGCATCTGGCCACCGGAAAAATCAAAGCCCTCAGTCCGTTCACTATCGGACTGGCCGCGCTGTTCGTGCTGAAACTGGCGATGTGACCGACGGCGCCGCCCGGGAGGCCGCAGTCCCGGGCGGACCGCGCCGCTACAGCAGCGGCGCGATGACCAGCGCGACGACACTCATGAGCTTGATCAGAATATTGATGGAGGGGCCGGCGGTGTCCTTGAAGGGGTCGCCGACGGTGTCGCCGATCACGGCGGCGTGATGCGCCTCACCGCCTTTGCCGCCGTATTCTCCGCCCTCGATGTATTTTTTCGCATTGTCCCATGCGCCGCCGGCGTTGGACATGAACAGCGCGAGCATCACCCCGGACACCGTGCACCCCGCCAGGAGTCCGCCCAGCATGGCCGGACCGCCGAAGAAACCCACAAGCACCGGACTGACGATTCCGAGCATCGCGGGCAGCACCATTTCTTTGATCGCGGCCTGCGTGGAGATGTCCACACAGCGGGCGTAATCGGCTTTGGCGGTTCCCTCCAGCAGGCCGGGGATTTCTTTGAACTGACGCCGAACCTCCTCGATCATCGCGAAGGCGGCCCGTCCCACCGCGCCCATGGCGAAGGAGCTGAAAAGGAACGGCAGCATGCCGCCCAGAAAGAGCCCCACCATCACCAGGGGATCGGTGATGGAGATCACCTCGATGCCCACGGTGGCGCGGAAGGCGGCGAAGAGCGCCAGGGCGGTGAGGGCGGCCGAGCCGATGGCGAAGCCTTTGCCGATGGCGGCGGTGGTGTTGCCGACGGCGTCGAGCTTGTCGGTGCGCTGACGCACTTCGGGTGCCATTTCCGCCATTTCCGCGATCCCGCCCGCGTTGTCGGCAATGGGCCCGTAGGCGTCGACCGCCAGTTGGATGCCGGTGGTGACGAGCATGCCGAGGGCGCCGATGGCGATGCCGTAGAGGCCGGCGAAATAATTGGCGCAGATGATGCCGGCGGCGATGAAGAGAACCGGCACCGCGGTGGAGGCCATGCCCACCCCGAGACCGGAAATGATGTTGGTGGCGGCGCCGGTTTGGCTGGCGGCGGCGATGCTGCGCACCGGTTTGCGTGCGTCGGAGGTGTAATATTCGGTCACCAGGCCGATGCACACCCCGGCGATGAGTCCGCCGCCGGTGGCCGCGAAGAGGTTGAACCACTGATCCGGAGCGAAAATGCGGCAGATGGGAATAGTCAGCAGCAGCATGACGGCGGCGCTGCTGAAGGTGCCGAGGTTCAGGGCGTGCTGCGGGTTGCCGCCCTCGCCGACGCGGACCAGAAAGGTGCCCAGGATCGAGATGAGAATGCCCGCCGCCGCCAGCACGACCGGCAGCAGCACCAGCCTCGCGTCGCCGCGCGCGGCGCCGAGCACCATGGCACCGATAATGCAGCCGACATAGGATTCAAAGAGATCGGCGCCCATGCCCGCGACATCGCCCACGTTATCCCCCACGTTGTCGGCGATGGTGGCCGGATTGCGCGGGTCGTCCTCGGGAATGCCCGCCTCCAGTTTGCCGACCAGGTCCGCGCCCACATCCGCCGCTTTGGTGAAGATGCCGCCGCCCACGCGGGCGAAGAGGGCGATGCTGCTCGCGCCCATGGCGAAGCCGTTGAGGGCCGGCAGCACCCGGGTCTGCAATTCGGCTGCCGAATTTCCGAAAAGATGCTGATAGAGCGCGAACAGCAGGGTCAGGCCCAGCAGGCCCATGCCCACAACCCCCATGCCCATGACCGTGCCGCCGGAGAACGCGATGCCCAGCGCGGGACCCAGCCCCCGGGTCGCGCCCTGCGCGGTGCGCATGTTGGACGCGGTGGCGGTGCGCATGCCGATGAAGCCCGCCACGCCGCTGCACAGCGCGCCGACCAGAAAGGAGAGGGCGACCCAGCGGAGCGGTCCCGGATTCACCAGCAGCAGCAGGACAGCGGTGACCAGAACAAACACCGTGAGCACGCGGTATTCGCGTTTCAAAAAGGCCATGGCTCCCTCGCGGATCGCCAGACCGATTTCCCGCATCCGGTCGCTGCCCGCGTCCTGCTTTAAAATCCACCGGTGTTTTAACGCCGCGAAGACCAGCGCCAAAATGCCCGCACCCGCAGCCAGTAAAGTAACCGTGATCATACGTCTGCCTCCTTTTTCCGGGGATTCTGCCTGACTCGCCCCCCCGCCGTAAACCTCAAAATAAGAAAATTTATGCAGGCGGAGCGACACAGCGCGTCCCGCGCCCGGGATCAGGCGCGAAAAAGCGCTGCCCGCGTTTTCCGACATCGGAAAACCAAGCTGTCCCGTTTCCGACCGTCGGAAAAGGATTTTCCGGCTGTCCGCAACCCATCCAGCGGGCTCCTCCCGCCCGAAAGGCCTTTGTTGAGCAAAGGTGCATCGATTTGGAGGCTGTTGCTTAAGATCCATTTTGTACACAGAATATTAAACAGCGGATGTATACATTAATCGCTGTAATATCCCGTTTTTCCTTGCAGTTGTTCTTGGATCCGGGCAAGAAGGAGAGAAAACAATACGATGCTTACATTAATGTTCGCAACAAGAGAAAAGAGACTACATGACGCAATACACCGATGAACAAGCGGCCAAGGCAATCGTTGCTGTCTTACCTGACTCGCGCTGGGTTGGAGCGGGGCTTGCGCAGGCATATCTCTGGGCCGTCGATGGCAGCAGAGAGACCGATGACATTGCGCGGCATCTCTATGACCTCAACTGTTATTCCCTCACGAAGGCCAGAGAACTGGTTCCGACACTGAAAGAGGGTGGATTCCTCGGACATATCAAATCTCGAACTAAAACTGGATCTGCGGAGAACCCCATCACCAAGATGTTCCCTGCCGCTATTACCGAACAACGTTTTCTTGAGGAAGTCGATGCGCTCCGCGCAAAGAGAAACACGGTTGATTATGAAGACGACAGGGAATCGGGGCACACGCTTGTCGACTTCACGTTGGTCGAAGGCGATTTTCGCCTCCCGATCAACGTGAAAAATGCAGGAACACGTTTCGAGAGCGCCCTACAACTCGTTGGCCTGGAACCCGATGACTGTATTCCCATTCCAGTCTACAAGGCATACGACGCGATTGAGAAAGAGCCGAACCTCCTGTACGCGGTAGCCATTGACTATGGCCTTGTCAATTCAATCAATACCCACCTTATCCCGTTGTTTGACGAGAACGAAACAATCGTGTGGAGAATCCTGAACGACTTCTCAGGAACCCGCATTCGAGATGCCGAGGACAAGTTCGTTTATGGTATTACGACGAGACATTGGGACAGCATCCGCCAAGAGTTTTCGAATTCCTCATTTCGGCTGATTTCTGCTCGAAAATCGATTAGAATTCTCCAGAAGCAACCCAAACGCACACCAGGCATCGGCCTTCGTGCATGGGGAACCGGGGCAAGTGCCGAAGTCAATGTGCACATATCGGTTGCCGAAGAAACAAAGCCTTGGACCGAGGTCTTTGACCGAATCGTCGGCAAGAGCCTCGGCGATATCATTGAGGCAATCAATCGAAAGAAGACGGAAGTTGTGTATGATCCAGAAATCTGATCTTCAGGTGGTAAGTCTGTTTTCCGGCTGTGGTGGCTTGGATTACGGATTTGAAGCGGCGGGATTCTCCGTTCGCTTTGCGAACGACTATGACAAGTTCTCATGTGAAACTCTTCGCCTCAATCAGAGACAGAACGTTGTCCATGCCCCCATCGAGGAGGTCAGCACATCAACCGTCAAGGAGATCATCGGTTCCAAACCGGGAGCTTGCGATGTATTGATAGGTGGCCCCCCATGCCAGCCATTCTCAAAATCTGCGTATTGGAGCAAGGGCGATACGCTCCGTCTCGCTGATCCTCGTGCCAACACACTCGAGCACTATTTCCGGTTTGTTGAGGAGCTTCAGCCGCAGGCATTCTTTCTGGAAAACGTTCACGGCTTGAATTACAACGGAAAGGAAGAAGGGTTTCAATTCATTATCGAACGTATCAAGGAAATTAACCGAAGAACCGGGCTACACTACATTCCGTCATGGTCTGTACTCAATGTCGCAGACTACGGCGTTCCTCAGCTTCGGGTGCGCTTCTTCCTTATCGCATCACGTAGCGGGGCACGGTTCAGATTTCCAGACCCTACTCACATTCCTTTGGACGAAGCGAAATCATCGCTTTTTGGAGAAATGGGCATCATGCCCTACGTGTCGGCATGGGAAGCTATCGGCAAGATTCCTCTCGACTCCAAACAGAAGCTGAAGGTTGGCGGCAAGTGGGCAGATTTGTTGCCGTCCATTCCAGAAGGAGAGAACTATCTTTGGCACACCGACCGAAAGGACGGGTTGCCGCTCTTTGGGTGGAGAACGCGATATTGGAGCTTTCTGCTGAAGCTCTCAAAACGGCTGCCGAGCTGGACAATTCAAGCTCAACCCGGCTCAGCCATTGGTCCATTCCACTGGAGCAACAGAAAGCTCTCGTGGCAGGAGATGGCAGGCATACAGACCTTACCTAATCATTTCTTGATTGATGCGCCGAGAACTGAGATTCAAAGGCAGATTGGCAACGCAGTACCTTCCCTCATGGGAGAGATACTTGCGAGAGAGATAGGCAGGCAGGTATTTGGACGAGGCATATCTGAGCCGCCCACGCTAGCCGTTCCCCGTTGCGACACCATACCGAAAGCGGAACCCGTGCATACTGTTCCCGAAAAATACCATCATCTCGCAGGTGAACACGCGGCGCATCCCGGAACAGGAAAGGGGCTAAGCTACAAGACCGGGACAGATGGCTAACAAGACAAATTCAGCGTACGCTGAATACCGCGCCGCTGATTTGCGACATTATTTTCCTTAACAACAACTCAATACAATGAATGAACAAGTAGTCAGCACATTACTAACCATTTTTGCCATGTTCGGGGTTGCTTTCCTTACTGCAAAGCTTCAGAGGCAAGCAACTAAAGATGTTTTAAGGCATGAAAGCGAAAAGCTATTTGAGCAGTTAAAGATTGAATTCACACATAGGAAAATTGAAGAGAACCGTAATAAAATTAGGGACGCTTCTGTTTCTTTACTTTGCGAAACTGAACCTTCGAAATCATCCCCCGCAAATCACGATGAAGTGGCAAGACTTATTCAGGAAATTCAAGTTCGCCTCGATTTGTCAATTGAATCCCATAAAGCTATAAACGACGTAACCTCAAAGATTGGTTTGTTTTATAGAAGCATGCTTCAGAATGGTGATGAGGGCGAAATGCGTCTTCTTGCACTCCACGGTAAGTTAGTTGATCAATGTCGTAAACTCTGAAAGAAATTTACTGTCTGACATTTTGCGCTGTATGGTTTTTAGCACCATCTCATGATCCGTTCTTCGTGATATTGTGTTCTTTTGGATCTCTTTTCGTTTCCCTTTCGTTTCTCGGTATGCTGACAGGAAGCATGCCGACCCGTTCAGGCATAGCCAGACGGAATGAACACTGATCCATGCATCCGGGAAAAATGAGGTCGGGGACATTGGAAGCCGGTGCCAAAAAGCCGGGAAAACCCGAAAACGAATTGCAAATGCCCGGGAACCCGACTATCCTCACGAGTAACATGAGATTATCAGTGTCCATCAATGTTCATCAGTGGTTGAACCCCCATCTGCCAAAAATGAGGTCAACCGAACCTCCTCCGTCGGTCCGGTTGCCTAAATTGTTGTTTGATCAAAGGAAATCTGAGGCATTTATCCGGATTGTTCAATCAATGCGGGAGGTTGGATTCACTGGAGGAGATGTGTCGGATCACGATATTTCACAATTGTTGACAGGAAAAGAACTGTGTAATTACGAATCTATCGACAACCCTGTCACTCAATAAGTCAGTGCGGGTGGATGTTGTGCCAAAGCTGAAGGATAAACTGAAACAACTCTCTGAGATTATGATTGCTTCCGCTCAAGGCATTTTTGCGTTCCTTACAATTCTTTAATTTTGTCTTGATTTATGTATCCTAATGGATACAGTTATCAATATGGAAATCCGCAAAACCGACACTTTTGCCCGCTGGTTGGATCGATTGAAAGATCCAAAAGCCAAGGCCAAGGTGCTGGTTCGGATCTCCCGGCTTGCGAATGGCAATCCGGGTGATGTGAAGCCGGTGGGACAAGGCGTTTCGGAAATGCGGATTCCGTATGGACCCGGTTACCGGGTCTATTTCGTTCAGCAGGGGGATCATTTGATCATCCTCTTGGCCGGAGGAAGCAAGAAAACCCAATCGAAAGACATTCAAACCGCCATCAACCTGATGGAAAACCTGGAAGAATGACCATGCCCAAAACGAAAACCACCCGTTTCGATATTTCGGAACACCTGCGGACTCCCGAAGAAATGGCCGCCTATTTGGACGCCAGCATTGAAGAGTCGGATGGAGATGCCGCCTTCATCGCCAAAGCCTTGGGCGACATCGCCAGGGCAAAGGGGATGTCCCAAGTCGCCCGCGACGCCGGGCTCTCGCGGGAAAGTCTTTACAAGGCACTTTCCGGCGAAAGAACCCCGGGATTTGACACCATACTCAAGGTCATGAAGGCCCTGAATCTGAAAATCCACGCGGAAGCCGTAGCCTAAATCCAACAACCCCGCACCGAACAAGTCGGTGCGGGTAGACGTTCAGGAATACTATGAAAAAACTAATTTCCATTGTACTATTGTACTCGTCGCATGGATGGATTTCAAGGAGCGGGGACTACAATGAAGCCGATGAGTTGTCTCATTCCCACCAAAAAAAATCGAGATGGGGTTAAAACCGCCATGTCCGTCAGGCGACGCTACGCGGCGCCGGGGTTGGGCTGTACCCGAACCGTGGGTTGAAATCCTGACGAGTATACACATTTTTGAATTGTCACTGCGTAACGTGCCCCAACGGGGCATCGCATACCAGCCCGGGGCAACGCCCCGGGTTTTGGGATCGAGCCAAAGGTGCGTTCTGAAGGAACGCCGCATAATCGGTGTCCCATGAGGAAGCCCATGCAAATGAATATACGGCGGTCCTTCAGACCGCTCTGTGTGTAAACTCTTTTCCCAGCGCGTTGCGCTGGGCTGGTATGCATCGCCCCGTTGGGGCATTTTGTTAACTAAGCGCGTAAAGATAAATGTGTATACTCATCAGGATTCAAATCCACGGCTATTCATCGAACGTCGCTACGCGACGAAGAAAGAGGCGGTGCTTCTCCATGATTGAAGAAACCAGCAGCGAATTCCCTTAAAAAAGGTCTGTAATTCGGATCGGGATCAGGTCCGCAGAAGGCGGATGCGGGCGGGGTCGGAGAAGGCGTCGCGGATGCGGGCGGGCGGGAGCCAGGCGGGCGGGGCGGGGTCGGTCCGGGTGCGGGCGTAGAGTTCGCGCAGGCGGGTGAGGGTGGTGGCGGGGTTGTAGCGGGTTTGGAGAATCGCGCGGTTGTGTCGCCTAAGGCCGGGGTCGGTGTTGCGGGGGAGGTCGGGGGCGTATCCGCCGCGCAGGACATGGGCCTGGGCTGTTTCGTCGAGGCGGCCGAAATCGATCTGTTCGTCGGCAACCCAGGCGGCGCACAGGGCGGCGGGGGCGAGAGGTTCATGGCATCCGAGGGTGGCGCGATAACTATTGACCGTGCGGAGGGCGCGGGGCCAGAAGTCGGGGTCGAGCGCGTCGAGGGGAACGGGGAGGGTTTCGTAGAGTCCGTCGAGGCGGATGCCGTCGGTTTTGAAGCCGGCGGTGATGTCGGGGAGGTCGCGGCCGAAAAGGGGGCGGTCCATCAGATAAGGCTCGAGGAAGCTCATGCCGAAGCCTTCGCCGACACTGGTGGTGATGCAGGCGTCGGCGGAGGAAACAACTTGGTTGAAGGAGGTGTTCGGGTTCATGCCGACCCCGAAGCGCACCGACAGCTTGAGGTCGTGGGCGAGGGCGGCCCAGCGGTCAAACACGGGGCGTTCGGCGGGGTTTTCGGGTATGAGGGAGGTGGCGAAGTCCATTTCTTTGCCACAGGTTTTCGCCCAGAGGAGAAATTCGCCGATGTTTTTGCGGCGGATGCAGCGGCTGAGGTAGAGGACATTCCGGGGCGGGCTTGCGGGGGGCGTCAGATCGGCCTCGAATTCGATGACGTTTGGCAGGATGGAGACGCGCTCCGGCGGGAGGCCGGCGTCCAGAAGAATCTTGTGATCCCGGGCCTGAAGCACGGCGTAGTGGATGCGGGGGGAATGGGGGTAGAGGGTGTGACCGGGGTCGGGGAGGGCGCGGAGCAGGCTGTTCAGGTTCGTGGGGCGTCCGTCTTCGGCGAAGTCGTGAATTTGCAGCACCATGCGCGTGCCGCCGCGGGCGAGTTCGGCGACGGCGGCGGTGACGGCGGGGCTTTTGCCGAGGCTGTGATTGTGGATATGGAGGAGTGTCTCATCGCCGACGGAGCGGAAATGCTGGACCAGAGTTTCAACGGCTTCAGTGTCGGCGGTTTGGCTGTAGGCGAGTTCGGGAAGAATACGGAGTTCCACCCCTTGAGGGAGCGGTTCAGGGGAGGGCTCGCCGCTGTAGATCACCACGGTCTCCCCGGCATCGCGCAGGATGCGGGCGTGGCTGAACATCACCCGGGTGACTCCGCCGCGGCGGAGGTGGTGATGGATCAGCGCGATCACGCGTGAAATTTCTCCCGGTATTCGTCCACGGTGATGATGGGCGGACGTTCCTCTTCGACGATGGTGAACTGTTTCTGCTCGAACATTTGCTCCCGGGTCTGGAACTGCCGCAGTATGGAGCTGACCTCGGCTTTGACGTCGATCATATCAAGCTGCTGCGCGCGGTTGAGGAAGGACTGGAGGATCCCGAAGGCCATTTTGCCGAGGTCGCGGGTGTCCTGATTGCGGTGCACGCGTTTGTCGAGGTCGGTTTGAGCAAAGGCGTAGAGTCCCCACTTGGTGTAGACATCGATGAGGTGCGAGATTTCAACGCCGTAGCCGATGGGGAAGGCGATTTCCTCGAGGACCTTGCGGCGCACGGCGTATTCGCCGGAAAGGGGCTGCATGAGGGCGGTGAGTTCCGGGAAGAAGAGGGAAAACAGCGGCCGGGTGAGGATTTCGGTGACGCGGCCGCCGCCGGAGGGGCGGATCCCCTGGGAGAAAGCGAGGGGGCGGTCGTAGAAGGCTTTGACGTACTGGGTTTCGGGCTGGTAAAGCAGGGGCGCGACCAGTCCGTAGACAAAGCGGGAATGGATGTTGGTGATGTCGGCGTCGACGTAGACAATGATGTCGCCCTCAAGCTGGTGGATGGCTTTCCAGAGGTTTTCGCCCTTGCCGCGCTTGAACCCCTGAGAGGGGAGGATGTCTCCGGAAAAATAGGTGTCGGCCCCGAAGGAGGCGGCGACCTCTAGGGTGCGGTCGGTGGAGCCGGAATCGATGACCGCGATTTCATCGATGAGCGGATAGCGGGTCATCAGTTCGGACCGGAAGATGACGATCTCCTTGCCGATGGTGTTCTCTTCGTTGAGGGTGGGAATGCAGAGACTGATTTTGAGGTTCTGCCGCTCCTTCTCGTCCACAAGCTGTTTGAGATCCCAGAAGGTGGAGTGGTGGAAGGTGTTGGATTTAAGCCAGGCGTCGATTTTCATGACAGGTCTCCTTTCGAATCCAGCCCGGCGAGCACGCCGAGGACCTGGGCGATGCCGTCGAACATGGGTTCGATTTCGACGGTTTCTTCGAGGGTGTTGACGTTGTGGACGTGGGTGAGTCCGAGGGTGACGGCGGGGATTTTCGCGGCGATCAACGCCGCGAGTTCGGACATGCTGGGGCCGATCTGCGGGGGAATGTCGAGGCCGCGCATCACATCCCGGGAGAGCTGCACCAGCGGGTGGTCAAAGGAAATGCCGCCGTGTTGCCGCCAGGCGATCTCCTCGAGATCGATGCGGACACCGCTGCGGGCGCGGACCTCGTCGATGATGCCGCGGATATGGTGGAGAATGCCGCCGGCGACCTCATCGGATTCGCTGCGGACTTCAAAGCGGAGTTTGGCTTCGCGGGCAAGCTGATGGAAGGTGTTGCCGCCCTCGATGCTGCCGAAGACGATGGAGGTCTGGGGACGGCTGGGGCGGGGGATTTCGAGAATGCGGTTGATAATGTCGTTCAGGCGGTAAATCGCGCCGTACACCCCAAAGCGGGAGAAGTCGTATTCATCGGGCATTTGTATGGAGATTTCCCCGCGCATCATGGCGACGGAGGTGTAGTTGAGGCGGCCGAGGGGGCAGCCCTCAAGACAAATCGCCTCGTCGATTTTCAGCGGACTGTTTTCGAGCAGGAAGCGGATGCCGCCCAGGTTTCCGCGTCCGAGGCTGCGGGAAACCCCGAGCAGCAACAGGTTGTAGGAGGGCTGAAACTTCAAATGCCGCAGCAGCATGGGCAGGGTCACGAGCACGGCGGCGCCGAGGCTGTTGTCGCCGATGCCGATGCCTTTGACCCGGTCCGGGCCGAGGGACAGGGCGTGGTTTTCTTTGGGATCGAAAACGGTGTCGAGGTGGGCAACCACGGCGACGGTTTTCTCTCCAGTGGTTCCCGGCAGAAAACCGACGGCGTTGTTGACCTCGTCTGAACTGATGTTGTCGAGGCCGGACTCGCGGAAGCGGTCGAGCAGAAAGCGGACCCGGTTGGCTTCCCCGAAGGTTGGGGCGGCGGTCTCGGCGGTCATGACCAGATTCGCCAGCAGCAAATCCCGGCATTCGCGGACGTGCTGCCGGAGAGTTTCCGGGGGGATTGTTGATAAATTCATTGAATTTCCTTCCTCCATTTTCACAAAAAACCGCCAAAAAACCCCTTTGGGTTTGCAGGGGCGGGCGAACGGACTATTTTTCACCTACGTCATGAATGTGAATGATCAACCTTGAGGGCAAAAGAATGTCATTAAATATCGGTTTTGTCTCCACCCGTTTCGCGGGAACGGACGGTGTCACGCTTGAGAGCGCCAAGTGGGCGGAGATCCTGTGGGAGTCCGGTCATGTGTCGTATTGGTATGCGGGAAAGCTGGACCGCGATCCCGGGGCGAGCATGTCGGTGCCCGAGGCGTATTTCAAACATGAGGAGAATGAATGGATCAACGCGCGGATTTGGGGGGTGAAAACCCGCGATCCCGAGGTGAGCAAACGCGTGCGG
Source organism: Verrucomicrobiota bacterium (assembly GCA_020831625.1). GTDB lineage: Bacteria > Verrucomicrobiota > Kiritimatiellia > SS1-B-03-39 > UBA6053 > PXAS01. Next base: position 81,020 of record JAFIGD010000008.1, read on the forward strand.
CGCATGGCGGAATATCTGAAGGGCACCCTGTACGAGTTTGTGCACCGCTTTTCGATTGATCTCCTGATTTTTGAAAACGCCCTGACCATTCCGATGCATGTGCCCCTGGGCATGGCGATTACCGAATTTCTGGCGGAAACGGGACATCCGTCGATTGCGCATCACCATGATTTTTCGTGGGAACGGATCCGCTTTTCGATCAACGCGGTGAATGACTATCTTGAACTGGCGTTTCCGCCGCGGCTGCCGAATGTGGTGCATACAGTGATTAACCAGGCGGCGCAGGAACAGCTTTGCTGGCGGCGCGGGGTCACGTCGATCCTGACGCCGAATGTGATTGATTTCAAAAATCCGCCGCCACCAGCCGATGACTTCGCAGCGGATGTGCGGTCAGAGCTGGGACTGGATGATGATGATATTTTCTTTCTGCAGCCGACCCGGATTGTGCCCCGCAAGGGAATCGAGCACGCGATCAAGCTGGTGGAATCCATGAACGATCCCCGATGCAAACTGATTATCTCGCATGAGGCGGGCGATGAGGGGTTCGCGTACATCAATATGCTGAATGAACTCGCGCACGAGGCGGGTGTGGATATGCGGGTGGTGGCGGACCGGGTGGGGGACCTGCGGGGACGCGATGAGCAGGGCCGTAAAATCTACACCCTTTGGGATTTGTATCCCCATGCGGATTTTGTCACCTATCCCAGCATCTATGAAGGCTTCGGCAACGCGCTGCTGGAGGCGATTTATTTCAAAAAACCAACGCTGATCAACCGCTATGACATTTTCGCCCGGGACATTGAACCCAAAGGCTTCCGTTTTCCGATGATGGAGGGGTATGTGACCCGGGGATTGGTTAACGAGGTGAAGCATATTCTCGGCGATGCGGACTATCGCGCTGAAATGGTGGAGCATAATTACCGCACCGCCGAGCATTTTTTCAGCTATGAGGTGCTGCGGCGCAAGCTCAACGCGATCATCGCCAATCTGGTTTGATCCCTGACGCTTTCTTCGGGGCGGTGGCACGAACCATCCATAGGGTCCTAATCCTTAAGGTAATAGGCGGAGGCTATGTTTAAGGGCCGGGTATTTTTTCTATGCTTATCCCTTGCAACGGCGTTTAAATTTTTGTAATATTTGCACAGTTCCGTCATTTCAGTTGTTTCGGCTTTTTTAAGAAGTTAACTGAGGTTGTCATTTAGAAGGTGTGAAATTATGAAAAAATCAACGTGGGTGTTTGTGATGATGATGTCCCTTTTGAACGGGCATCTTTCCGCTATGGTTGCGGATACGTTTCCGGGGGACTGTGACGACACGCCGATCTCGGTGCCGACATTCCGAATGCAGCACAACAACCCGGGTGCGGATCATATCGCCAGTTTTAAAGGGGTATTGTATGATTATCCGCAACCGGGGCAGTCAACCTGGTATTATTCTTTCACGTCAGGGAACCGGCCTTCGATCAGTCACATCACCTTTTCGCTGCCCTGTCCCAACCTTCGGATTATCGCGGCGGGAATGTGGGACGGCACGAACTACGCAAACACCAACCTGAACGCTGGAATGCCCGAACCGAGACAGGGCGTGACCAAAACCGACCCCACCACTCAGGTCAAAGGCTTGAAATTTGATCTCGGATTCAATGACGGAGCCACCCGGCATTATTATTTCACCGTGAACGGAAATTATGCGGCGGAGCCTATGAACATCGCGTTTAAGGCCGGCCCCGGCTATACGACCGGAAAACTCTGCGGTCCGTCGGGCGGTTGCGATGAAAGCGAGATTGAGGATGAACTGTCCTCGATCGGAGATTGGGTTTGGCTGGATGCGAATGCAAACGGGATCCAGGACCCGCATGAGGATGGGGTTCCCGGAATTACTGTTCGGTTGCTGACGCATGAGGGGGATGTCCTGAAAACCGCGGTCACCGATGCCGGTGGCTATTATTTGTTTGAGGATCTGGTTGAGGGTGAGTACCGGGTGGAATTTGTTTTGCCGCACAATGCCGCGTATACCTTCACGAAACCGAAACAGGGATCGGATTCGGAGAAAGACAGCAACGCGGACAAGGTGACCGGGAAAACCGGTTTGATCGTTTTACCCGCCGGAACGCATCGAAGGGATATTGACGCGGGTCTGGTCGCCACCACTGCATCGATCCGGATCGTGAAGGATGGCGTTTTTGTCCCGGGGACGCTTGACCCCTGGTCGCTGTGCAATGTCTTTGGTTCAGCTCATGCCTTCAATGCGTTGATTTTTGGGGATTTCACCCCGTTAGGCGGAGATACCGAAGGACGTCTCGCCGTTGCGGGAAATGCGATATTTCCAGAAAACGGGTACAGCGTGGGCTTTGCTTTAATGGGGCATCCGGTTCCTGAACATTTTGGAGACGGGACGGATATGCTGATAGTGGGCGGTGATCTCACGGACGGTGTTTTCGGCGTGAACGGAAATATCGTTGTGGGTGGAAACCGCACCGGGCCGGTTCGTTGGATGGTAAATGGAAATCTATTGCGACATGTAAATCCGATCCGATTTGACCATGAGGGAAATGTGCCCGCTTCGGGGGAGGGATTAAGTTTCGCCGAAATGAAAGGCTTTTTGCAAGCGCGGTCTGTCTATCTGGGTAATCGCATACCCAATGGAACCGTAAACCAAAAATCAGATTGGATTTGGGTGCTGGAAGGCGATGACCCGGATCTTAATGTTTTTCAGGTGCATGAGGGGGCATTTAGGAGTCAACAATTGAAAATCCGCGCTCCGGAAAGCTCAACGGTTTTGGTGAATTTCATGGCTCAAGAGGTTGAATTCAGGTATGGAGGTGTTCTTCTTGAGGGTCCGGATAAAGAAAAAACCGTTTTTAACTTCCCGAATGCTCATCGCTTGAAAACCGCCGGTTTTCAAATAGACGCCTCGGTCTTAGCGCCCTTTGCTGACGGGATATTCTCCGGAGGGTCGATCGATGGGCGGGCGGTTTTAGGAGGAGATGTGGTGTCGGAAGCCGGTTTTGAATTTCATAACTTCTATTTCAAGGGTGAAGTCTGTTTGGATTCCCACAGTCTGTCCAATCCTCCCGCTGTTGAGTACACATTCACTGTTGAAAACACCGGCGATGTTCCTCTCACGAATATTCGGGTTGAAGATCCGCTGGTTCACGTAAACGGCGGACCGATCAGTTTGTTGCCGGGTGAAAGCGACAGCACAACATTTACGGCGACTCTTTTGCTGACAGCATTGGATTTGGAAGAAGAACGTTTTCTGAATACCGCCCTGGTTTATGCCGAAACTGAATCCGGGCACTCGATTTCTCATTCGGATACGCATGAGTTGATTTTCCCGGAACCAGAGCCGTTGACCCCGCCAACCCTGGGCGTATACCCGGTTGGGAATAAAGCTGATTTTGTGATCCAAAGCTTAATCGTCTCCTCCGAAATCAACGCCTTCGGACAAGAGTTTGATCTCACAATCATTGTGTCAAACTTGGGGGATAAACCTGGTGATGCCGATGTTTTACGCATTTGGCCCTCTGTTTCCGGCCAAGTAAAACCCGAAGATCCTTTTGTGGATGTGGATGCCGGATTCATAAAGGTGGGAGAGTCTAGACTTATAAATGTAAGCGGTCTGACGGCCTCATCTGCAGCCGGCAGTTCGCATGTTCGGGTTGTCGTAAACCCCGATCAGGTAACTGATGAATACTCGTTCGGGAATAATCATTTGATGCATTTTTATTTTCTGCACAATCCGGAAGCGGCATGGATGAAACCGGATTTTGTGGTCCGTTCCGTCAGTTTGTCTCCCGCCCCTGTCACGACTGGAGCCCGCTATAATGCGGTTGTGCAGGTCGCCAATGAGGGATCCCGGTCCGGTGATGCAGGAACGCTCGGCCTCTGGCCCGCGCACGGCGCGTACACCCGGGATCTGCCCGCGCCGGTTCTCGAAACGGCTGTCGGTGAGTTGGCGGCCGGCGAAGTGAAAACCTTCACGTTCGAAAACCTTCGGGCTCCGGATGTTTTCGGAACCTTCCATACCCTGGCGGTGGTGAATGTCGGCGCTACGTTAGAAGATGAGACCTCCATTATGAACAACCACGCCGGGGCCACGTTTACGATTCATCCGGTCTCCGTGGAGATGAGCCAGGTCGCGGACGGCAGTCAAATCACCTGGAACAGCGCGCCCGGTTTCTATTACTTTGTGGAGCGGGCCACGTCGCTGGACGGTGACTTCGAACAGATCGCCTTCAATCTGCCCGCCACGCCTCCGGTAAACACCTTTGTCGACGCTGACCCGCCCGTGGGCGGGGTTGTCTTTTACAAGGTTTGGGGCTACAAGCCTTGAGTCCCGCGAATATCCCCGAGCAGCATCGTGGATAATTTCCGGGCGACCGGGCCGATCGGGTAAACCGTTCCCTCAAAGCAGGTGACGGATGTCACGTAGGCGGTGGTGCCGAGGATGAGCAGTTCCGACATCTGCTTGAGGTCGCCGGGACCGAGCTTTTGGTGAAGGACGGTCATGCCGCTTTTACCCGCCAGTTCGGCGACGCGCTGGAGGGTGGTGCCGGGGAGATGGTGGTCGGGCGGCGGAAGGATCAGAGCGCCCTCCTGTGTCACCGCCATAATATTTTCGGTATAGCTTTCGGTTAAAAATCCATCTGAATCAATCCCCAGCGCGAAATGAGCACCGGCCGCAGAGGCCTCGGCCTTCATCAGCACATTGGGAAGATAGTTACAGGTTTTAATGTTGGCCAGGCCCCCGGATTTGGGCGGGATCTTGCTGAGAATCACGGTCGCGCCGCCGGGGTGACGCTCCATGAAGGGCGGGGCGGCGGCATAGGCGATGGCGTAGAGACTGGCCCGCAGACTTTCAGCGGGATCCACCCCAAAGCCTCCGGGGCCTCTGCCGAGCAGCAGACGGACCAGAAAACGCTTTTTCGCCGCCGTTTCGCAGAGGTCGGCAAGGATCTGCCGCAGAGTTTCCAAAGAAAAGGGAAGCTCCAGGCCGATAAGGGATGCCGAATGCTGTAAACGCTTGAGATGGGCCTCGAGATTGTACAGCCGACCGCCTTCCCACAGCAGGGTTTCAAACACTCCGTCTCCCCGGTGAACCAGGTGATCGTCCACCGGCACCCGCATAAGGCGCGGATCGGTGACGATGGCGTCCCACTCGGTCGAGTACATGGCAAAATACTGGGCGTCAGCCTCGGAAAGCGGCTGCGAGGACAGGCGTTCGAGCGCCTGTTGAAATGTCAGATGATTCGTTTTCATAATGGACGTTTTAATACCAGAAAAACTGAGGTCGGGGAGAATATATGATGAAGGCGGGTGCGTTTATAGCGTCCGGAGCCTGGGAAGATCCGGCAGAGGGTTTCATCCAGGCGTGTCAGTACCGGGGAGTTGTAGGGTTGAATATTTAAAAAATCACAGGGAATCGAAAAAGGCAGGAACTGAAAACAGGTTTGATGTTGCGGCATGAATCCGATCCGGTGGACCTGTTCCAGCAGCCAGGGCAGGGGGAGTCCGCGTTCTCTTGGGGTGAGTCCTTTTCGTGGTTTGCCGGTATCGCCCATGGACACAATCGGTTCGCGGATCAGCGCGTGTCCGCCCGGCTTCAGAACCCGGTGAAATTCCTCAAGCACCGTGGAGACTTTGGCAATGTGATGCAGGACGCCGAGGCAGGTAATCAGATCAAACGAGCTGTCCGGAAAGGGGAGAAATCCGTCCGCCCGGGCCCCGGAGAACGTGCAGGGAACGCCGTGAAGCTCCGTTGTGTCCGCCATTCCGGACGAGGACTCATGAAGGGTGATGTGCCGGATGCGCGGAAGAATCGGACGCAGTTCGTCGCCGCTTCCGGCTCCGAAAGCCAGCACCCCGGCAAAGGTTTGTTCCGGGAGATGCCGAAAGCCGTGTCGAACATTTGCGGCATGATACGGGTAGCCGCGTGACGGTCGGATCCGGCCGTAAGCCTCACGCTCCTCCGCAAACCATTTCTCCCGCTCAGAGAGCGGGAGGTTTTCGCCGTGGGGGATTTGAAAGGAGGGTTGCATCATGAAGTGGGGATTCAATCCGTACCTTCTGAGCATAATTTTTCAAACTCCTTTCACAGAAGGGGCATTTTATTCTTTTCATCAAACTCTGATTCCGCAATACTTGCACAGTTGCAAGAAATCCTTGCAATACATGAAACCAACACAGGAAGGAAACATACGATGAACTTGTATCGATCCAAGGGGATCATGTTCCTCATCCTTTCACCCTTATTGTTTTTACTTTATGTACTTGGAGCAAGAATTTGGTGCGAGATGATTATCGTACTCTTTCGTATTGCCGAAAACACAAGCCGACTTGTTGAGAAAAATTAATCCTGTTTTCCGATGTTCGGAAAACGCGGCTTTTCAGAGCCTTGATGTCGGTCGGGGTTGATTTGTTGACGGGTTACGGTAAGGGTCCCTGATGATGAATACCCCGATGAAAACGCCTCTGTCCGCCACAAAAATTCTCATTGGCATCAATGTGCTTGTCTATGTATCGGTGAACGTGCTGCTTCCGAATCTGGAGGATCTCTGGGCGCTCTTACCGCTTTATTTCCCTGAAAACGATCTGTTTCGTTCCTGGCAGTTTTTGACGCATATGTTTATGCATGGCAATACCGGGCATTTGTTTTTCAACATGTTCGCTCTGTTTTCGTTCGGCAGTGTGTTGGAGCGAATCTGGGGCCCGAAGCGCTTTGTCCTGTTTTATCTGGTGGTCGGCCTTGGAGCCGGGTTTATTTATACGGGTGTGAATCAATTTGAGTTCCGGTCCACCCGGCAAGCCCTGATGACCGAAGGTCTTACGGCGGAACAGCTTGATCGTGTGGGCGAATCGCAGGATTTACAGGCCTTCGCGCTGCAAATTCTCCGGGAGAATCCCCGGGCCCTGGATTCGGTTGAACCGGAAACGATCCGTGATCTGTTCATGACGTTTTATATTCCGGTTGTGGGCGCTTCCGGGGCGATTTACGGGATTCTGACCGCGTTTGGTCTGTTGTTCCCCGAGGCGAAACTCAGTCTGATTTTTCTCCCGGTGCCCGTGGCCGCGAAGTTCTTTATTCCGGCACTGCTGTTGCTGGATTTGTTCTCCGGGGTCACCGGCTTTTCGCTTTTCGGCGGGGGAATTGCCCACTTCGCGCATCTGGGCGGCGCCTTGATCGGGTTCGTATTGATGTTGCTTTGGAAAAAAGAACTGTCTGGGATTGACCGCGTCGTTCGATTCGGCTAAGGACTCATCCTCTTTCGGAGAGGTGCCAGAGTGGTCGAATGGGCTCGCCTGGAAAGCGTGTGTGCCTTGAAAAAGGTACCGAGGGTTCGAATCCCTCCCTCTCCGCCATTTTATGACGGTTTACGAGTGTCGGAAACGGCACTCGTTTTTTTATTTGTGATTTTTTGTATTTGAGAGAAGTGTGACGCATGCACTTACACAGTCTTCATCATGTTTCGTTCGAAGGTTTGGGCCGGATTGCGGACTGGGCGGATTGTCGCGGATGGACCCGAAGCGCCACCTGGCAGCATCGCGGTGACCCGCTCCCGAATCTGGAGGATGTGGATTTACTTTGCATTATGGGCGGTCCGATGAGTGTGGGGGATGAACATCTTTTTCCCTGGCTTGCCCCCGAGAAGGTCCTGATTCAGGAGGCGTTAGCCCGAAACATCCCCACAATCGGGGTTTGTCTGGGGGCTCAATTGATTGCCGATGTCTCCGGCGCACCTGTTGCACAGATGCCGCATAAGGAAATCGGATGGTACGACATTTGGAAACTGGAGGTTGCTTGCCCGCTTTCCTGGATGCGCACATTTCCTGACACACTGAAGGTTTTACATTGGCACGGGGATCAGTTTGCAATCCCCCCCGGTGCAACCCCGCTTTGGTCCAGCGCGGCTTGTCCAAACCAGGGATTTGCCCTCGGGTCGGCTTTGGCTCTCCAGTTTCATCTTGAACTTTCCCGCGAAAACCTTGCGTTATTAGTGGATCATGCCGGGGATGAACTCATTTCCGAGAGCCCTTCGGTCCAAACCGATGACGAAATCCTCGCTGCGGTTCATCCCTTTGTTCAGACGGCCGATGTATTGTACCGGCTTTTGGATGACTGGCTGAAAACCCTGTAAACCTTGGCTCTTTGTGTTATTTTTAAAAATCTACAGATTGTAGTCTTGACCTCAATAGTTCTTATACACTACAACATGTAGTGTTTCATATCCGACAAAAAGAATCCTTTTTCGTTGATTTATTTGCAAGTCGCTTAACCTCATATCCTTGGAGAACCTCCCATGCCGCAGACATCAGATCCCGCTTCCGCAACCCCCGGACTTTCTTTTAAGCGCGTTTTCAGTCGTGAGGGCAAACATCCCTTTGACGAAATCAGTTGGGAACGGCGCTCAGCCACGATCAGCGATGACAAAGGAGGCGTGTTGTTTGAGCAGCATGATGTGGAAGTTCCCTCCACCTGGTCGATGCTGGCCACAAACATTGTGGCCTCCAAGTATTTTTATGGCAAAGTGGGGTCGGAAGAACGCGAATTTTCATTGAAACAGTTGATTCATCGCGTGTGCCGCACGATTGCGGACTGGGGGAAACTGGACGGATACTTTGCCGCGGAGGCGGATGCTGAGGTTTTTTACGAGGAGTTGTGCTGGCTGTGTGTGAACCAGCACGGAGCCTTCAACTCGCCGGTATGGTTCAACTGCGGACTGTTTCAGGAATACGGAGTGGGGGAAGGAAGCGGGGAGGGGAGCTTTTTCTGGGATCCGGCGGCCCGAACGATCCGCCGCGCCACAACCCAGTATGAATATCCCCAGTGTTCGGCGTGCTTTATTCAGTCGGTGGATGACACCATGGACAGCATCATGGCACTGGCGCAGAGTGAGGCGATGCTGTTTAAATTTGGCAGTGGAACTGGAACAGATCTGAGCACGATTCGCAGTACCCGGGAAAACATGAGCGGCGGGGGCAGTCCCAGTGGTCCGTTGAGCTTTTTGCGGGTCTATGACGCGGTGGCTTCGGTGGTGAAAAGCGGCGGTAAAACCCGCCGGGCCGCGAAAATGAACAGTTTGAAGGTGACGCATCCGGATATTATGGAGTTTGTCGAAGCGAAAACCAAGGAGGAGGAAAAGGCCTGGGCCTTGATTGAACAGGGATACAGCGGGGATTTTAACGGCGATGCGTACGGGTCGGTGGCTTTTCAAAATGAAAATCTCAGTGTCCGGGTGACGGACGCGTTTATGCAGGCGGCTCAGGAGGATAAGGACTGGGTCACGAGCTGGGTGACGGATCCGGGCAAGGCGGGCCCCGTCTATAAAGCCCGGGATGTGTTGAATGCCATGGCAAAGGGGACCTGGATCTGCGGGGATCCCGGGGTGCAGTATGAAGACACCATTCAGCGATGGCACACCTGTCCGGAATCTGGGCCGATTAACGCGAGCAACCCCTGTTCGGAATACATGTTTTTGGATGATACCGCCTGTAATCTTGCCTCATTGAATCTGATGAAGTTCGTGCTTCCGGACGGCTCGTTCGCCACGGACCGGTTCCGTTCGGCGGTGGACATTTTTATCACCGCTCAGGAAATCATTGTGGACCGGGCCAGCTATCCAACGGAACAGATTGCGTTCAACAGTCACCTGTATCGTACGCTGGGCCTGGGATATGCCAATCTCGGGGCGCTGTTGATGGCGGAGGGGTTGAGTTATGACTCGGATGAGGGCCGCAGCCTTGCGGGGGCCATTACCGCGATTATGCATCTGGAGGCCTACTGTCAGTCGGCCCGTCTGGCGAAGGTCAAGGGGCCCTTCGAACCGTATGCGGCGAATCACAAATCGATGCTGCGGGTCATTCAGCAACATGTGGATGCGGTGCAGGGCATCGGTCAGGGATGCCCGGCGGCGTTGCGGGGTGTGGCGGAATCGCTGGGGGAGGATGTGCTCGCGCTGGGACGGAATCACGGATACCGAAACGCGCAAGTGACCGTGCTTGCACCGACCGGCACCATCGGGTTTCTGATGGACTGCGACACCACCGGCATCGAACCGGATATCGCTCTGGTGAAATACAAACTTCTTGCCGGAGGCGGGATGCTGAAACTGGTGAATCAGACGGTTCCCATGGCGCTGAAGCATCTCGGGTATTCCAAGGAATCGATTTCCGAAATCATCGAATATATTTCCGAGACCGATACGATTGAGGGTGCGCCGGGTTTGAAGGATGATCACCTTTCGGTGTTTGATTGCGCGTTCAAACCCAGAAACGGCACCCGGAGTCTGCATTATCAGGCGCATCTCCGCATGATGGCGGCGGCGCAGCCGTTCCTGTCCGGCGCGATCAGCAAAACGGTGAACATGCCGAAAAACGCGACCGTTGAAGAAATTGCCGAAACCTATCTGGAAGGCTGGAAACTAGGCTTAAAGGCGGTGGCGATTTACCGCGACGGCAGCAAGCGCAGTCAGCCGGTTAATTCCGGGAAAGAAGAGAAAAAGGCTGATCCCGGGGAACAGGGCGGTCCGCGCAGACAGCGGCTGCCGGACACCCGTCATTCGCTCACGCACAAGTTCGAAGTGGCCGGACATGAAGGCTATCTCAATGTCGGGTTGTATCCTGATGGTTCTCCCGGCGAACTTTTCATTACCATGGCGAAAGAGGGCAGTACTGTGGGCGGGCTGATGGACTGTTTCGGCACCGCGGTGAGTATTTGTCTGCAATACGGTGTGCCGGTTGAGGCCTTGAACCGCAAATTTATGCATGCACGTTTTGAACCGAGCGGTTTTACCAAGAATCCCGATATTCCCATGGCCAAGAGTTTGGTGGATTACATTTTCCGCTGGCTGCAACTGACTTTTGTTGAAGTAAAGGATTCCTCCGCAAAGATCGCGGACACGGCACCGCCGCCCTCGGTGAAGTCGCAATCTGCGGGATCCGATCGGGTGGATGCCCAGTTTGAGCATTTCATGGATGACGCTCCGGCCTGTGACATATGCGGAAGCATCACTGTCCGGAACGGCGCCTGCTACAAATGTTTTAACTGCGGGAACTCAATGGGTTGCTCTTAACAAACGATCATGCTGCGGTATCGACCTTCCCACAGGGTGCCGCAAACATCGTGTTGATCATTAAACCAGACGGAAAAACTCTGTTTCAATATCCGCATGAACGCGGGTAAAGAGTGCATGCGAGCCTCCAAGGCCTTTTTCATTTCCTGCTTTTCTTTATCCGTGCCGATCCGATAGGCATTCACCCATTTTGCCACTTTTTCCTCAGGCCAGACTCTGCGGATGCGACGCACCAGCTCTTCATAATCCACCTGTTGCACGGCGGATTTGCTTTTCGCTGTGGCCGTGTTATCAGGGGGGGATGAATGAAACGTTGACGGTTAATGAGTTGTTTTTCAGTATTCAGGGCGAGGGTGACCGGGCGGGTTGGCCCTGCATCTTCATCCGCCTGTCGTTTTGCAACCTGCGCTGCGCCTGGTGTGATTCGGAGTACACCTTTTATGAGGGCAGGGAAATGAGCATCGATGAAGTGATGGATGCGGTTTCCGGCTATCCGTGCAAGCTGGTGGAGGTCACTGGAGGGGAACCGCTGGCGCAGGCCGGGGCTTTTCCTCTCATGACCCGACTTTGCGATGCGGGATACGAGGTGATGCTGGAAACGTCCGGCAGTCTGGATATCGGTCAGGTCGATCCGCGCGTCCGCCGCATTATGGACTTGAAATGTCCGGGCTCGGGCATGGTCAGCCGCAACCGTATGGCGAATTTATCTCTCCTGACCAAAACCGATGAGCTGAAGTTTGTCATCACCGACCGTCTTGATTACGAGTGGGCCAAGGAAATTGTGCTGCGGGAAAAGCTGCCCGAGCGCTGCCCGGTTTTGTTTTCACCGGTTTGGGGCAAAATCGAATTTCAGGAACTTGCGGAATGGATTCTGGACGACGGCCTGCCGGTCCGGTTTCAACTCCAGCTTCACAAGTTTATCTGGGATCCGAACGCCCGGGGCGTTTGAGGGGTTATTCCTCCGGGGGCGTGCTTTCGGCCGTTTCTTCCTCTGCCGTGGCATCCGGCCCGGTTTGATCTGTTTCCTCTTCATTCGTTGACGCATCGTCCGGAATCACCTCCCGCAATTCCGCCAGCTGTTCTGTGATTTCAGCAAGCCGTTGCTCTTTCGCTTCAAGTTGCCGATGCGCATGGGTCAATTCATTCAGGGTGTCGGTCAGCCGCGCAAGGTTTGCGCTGAGCATTTCCCGGAGTTCTGCGCTTTCGGCCTCCCGCCGTTTTGCGGTGGCTTCGGCATCCTGTTTGGCTTCCAGTTCCAGCGTTTGCCGATTCAGGCGGCGGTTGAGTTCGATGACCGTTTCCTCCAACAGCGGAACCCCGGCGGTCTGCTCCCGGAGCGTTTCGATTTCCTGATAGGCCTGCTCCAGTTTTTCAAAACGCTCCCTTGACTCGGAGGCACAGGTGCTCAGATGCGCCCTTAATTCCTCAATTTCCGCCTCGTTCGCTCCCCGTTCCTGTTCAAGCGCCTGTTCCGCGGCCAGTAAATCCGCCCGGAATGTTTGAATCTGCACCGCCCGTTCCGCATCGCGCTCGCGGACATTCGCAAGCGCTTCGCTCAGACCCTCGTTCTCTGTCTCCAAGGCGTTGGCCCGGTCCTGCAAAAGATTGTTGAACCGGCGCAGATCCTGCAACTCCCGGGTTGTGTCCTGAGTGCTGCTTTCTTTTTCTCTCTGAAGACGCGCGATTTCGCGTTGACTCTCCTGAAGTTGATCCCTTTGCTGATTCAGAACCCGCTCCCGTTCCCGCAAGGCCATTTGCAGGTCCAGATTGCGCCGCTCCACCTCCAACAATCGCTGTGAGTCGGCCAGCGCTTTTTCTTTGGCCTCAATGTACAGTCTTTCGTAGTGGGTGGAATCCTGCACGTCCGGCGTCACACGGGACGGTTGTTCCGCGGGTCCGGTTTCCGGAGAAATTTCCGCGAGCTTCTCTTCAAGGTTTTCAATCCGGAATTCAACAATGTTGGTGTTAAACGCCGGATCACTCTCCTGAATCCCCCGGAGAAGCTCAAGCGCCTGTTCGTAGAGGGCGGCGGCGGCGGGCGCGTTTCCCTGTGCGGCCTGCTCATCACCGTCCATCAAAGCGATCACGGCCTGCGACAACATGTTTTCCAGCGAATCATTTTCGGCAAACAGATTCAAACCGGACAGACTAAAGATAAGAATCAGCAAAAGGTGGCGGGTTTTCATAAGATCGAATGGGGTTTAAATGGAGCGTCGTTCTGTAATAACGTCCTGACAGGGATTGTCACGAGATTTCATTACAGGCGAAAGTGATGATGCATGGAAAACGCGGCGGGGTGATGCCGGATTTCAGGCGGCGGCCCTCCCGGTTCGCCAATGACTTCGACAATATCGAAGCGCACATGTTCAGGGGGAGGGGATAAACGTCTGGCGTAGCGGGCGGCGGCGCGGCTGAGCCGGTACCGTTTCCGGGCGTCCACCGCTTTCCGGGGCGCCTCCAGTCCTTCAACCGCCCGGGTTTTGACCTCGATGATCACCAGCACATCCCCCTCGCGTCCCAACAGATCCAGCTCATCGTGTTTGCCGACCCGGACCCTTCGCCCCAGAATTTTTATGCCCCGGGTTTTCAAAAACCGCTCCGCCTGTTTTTCGCCCCACAGACCCAGCCGCAAGTGGGGCGCGGACTTCGGGCGGGTCAAAAACGCGAAAAGCCTTATCATCAGAGTTTGAGTTTTTTGAAGACCGGCTCGGGTATGGAGCGAATGACGGTCATAATCACCCGCCAAAAACCGGGAACATACACCACATCCGCTTTTTTGCGGGTCATGGCTTTGTGGATCAGACTTCCGGCTTTTTCCGCGGAAATGAACAGCGGCCCCTTCGGCACATCCCGGGTCATGGGGGTGTCCACAAAACCGGGCAGCAAAGTGAGAACCCGAATGCCTTTGGGATGCAAACGGTTACGCAATCCCTGAAGAAAGAGGTTCAGGCCGCCCTTGGCGGATCCGTACACGTAATTGCTTTGGCGTCCCCGCAATCCGGCCACGGAACTGATGACGGAAAGCGTTCCGGAGCCCTGTTCCAGCATGCGGTCGGCCACGGCATGACACAGACCCGCCACGGAGAAATAGTTCACCTCCACGGCGCTTCGGAGGACTGCGGCATCGGATTCCGCTTTGGACTGATCCGGCAGAGTCCCGTAGGCAATCAGCACATGGCGGATGGTTTCTAACGATTTCCATGCCGCCTCCACGGTTTTTAGGATTGTGGTTTCGTCCTCCGCGTCAAATCCCGGAAAGATTTCCACCTGTTGCGCGCCGCGGATTTTCAAATCCTCCGCCAGGGCCTCCAGGCGCTGCCGATCCCGGCCCGCAAGGGCGAGGTTCGCATGTTGGGCGGCGAAATTCCGGGCGGTGTGCAGCGCCATGGCCGAGGTGGCTCCGAAAATGAGAACAGTATCCGACATGATTACTCCTGATTGGGGTTGGCTGTCACCCGGCGGTAAAAACAGCTCGAAAACGCGGGGTCGATCTCCGCCTGAAACGCGTCAAGGGCGGGAAAACTTTTCCGGAAGGTTTCCGGCGCCATGCGGGCGTCTTTGGCGGGATAAACCGCGCCGCCGTTCTGAAGAACAATGTGATCGAGTTCGTCCATCAGTTCGCGGGTGGGGGTGCCCCGGTTCGGAAAATCCAGGGCCAGGGTGACGCCTTCCCGGGGAAAGCTCATGAGTCCCTCCGGCGGCGCGGAACCGAAACATTTCAGGACCGCGAGAAACGAGGCCTCGCCGCTCCGGGAAATGGTCTCGAGAATATCGCGGATCGGACCGCCGGACCCGTCTCTCGGCACCACGCACTGGTGCTGAAAAAATCCGCGCCCGCCATACAGTTTGTTCCAGCCGGGCAAAACATCCAGCGGATAAAAAAACGGTTCGTAGTGGGTGAAACCCCGGTGGCGTTCGCCCTTCACTTTCCGGGCGTACAGGGTGTTGAACAGTTTGATCGACTGACGGTTCAGCAGAAAAGACGGGGCATCCACCGGAACCGACACCGGCAGGGGGCCTTTGATTTTTTTGGCGGGAGCGTCCGGCCCGGCGTGATTTCCGCGCATAAACACCCCGGTGCCGATCCGGTCGCCGGTCGCCAGCGTGTCCAGCCAGGCCACGGTATATTCATGGGTCGAGTCGGATTCGTCCGCCAGCCTGAAAAAATCCTCCAGATTCCGCATCCGGATTTGTTCTTCATCAATGACCGGGTTCGCGATGGACTTCAACTGAATCCGGGCGCGGGTGATGAGACCGGTCAGTCCCAGTCCGCCGATGGTGGCCCGAAAGCGGGCGGCGTTTTCGGTGCGGGAGCACCAGGCGCGCGAGCCGTCGCTTCGCAGCAATTCAAATCCCAGAACATGCGCGCCGAAGGTTCCGGCGACATGGTGATTTTTCCCGTGGACATCATTGGCGATCGCGCCGCCCACGGTGACGTGTTTGGTGCCGGGGGTGACCGGCGGAAACCAGCCCTCCGGCACCACGCGCGTGAGAATCTCCGCCAGCGAAACACCCGCCTCGCATTCGAGGATGCCGCTGGCGGTGTCCAGGGCGATCCATTGATCCAGCGGCCGGGTCAACAGGAGCGTGCCCTGATCATTCAGACAGGAATCGCCATAGCTGCGTCCCAGGCCGTGCGCCAAAAACGGCGCGCCGGTGTCCGGCAGCGTCGCAAAGCGTGAATAGACCGTCCGGCAGGTTTGCGTGACCTTCGGGAGCCGTCCCCAGGATTCAGGGGTGGAGGTCATCCCCGCAGCGCCTTCCATCCGTCGGCCTCGATGCGTTCGACTTTTTCAAGAACCGCTGATTTCAGGTTTTCTTTATAGATTCGAATCCGGTCAAGCAGGGCCGGATCGGACACGGCCAGAATTTGCGCGGCGAGGATGCCCGCGTTTTTGGAGCCGTCCACCGCGACGGTGGCGACGGGAACCCCGGCGGGCATTTGCACGATGGAAAGGAGCGAATCCCAT
Organism: Verrucomicrobiota bacterium; assembly: GCA_020831625.1. Classification (GTDB taxonomy): domain Bacteria; phylum Verrucomicrobiota; class Kiritimatiellia; order SS1-B-03-39; family UBA6053; genus PXAS01. The sequence goes on from JAFIGD010000008.1 coordinate 97,061, forward strand.
CCGTCGATGCTGTTGCGGGATTTGACGGGAACGCCGATGACCGGGAGCGGTGAAATCGCCGCGATCATGCCCGGCAGGTGCGCGGCCCCGCCGGCGCCGGCGATGACCACTTTGAGTCCGCGTTCCGCCGCCGAGGCCGCATACTCGAAGAGGCGCTCCGGTGTGCGGTGCGCGGAGACAATGGACACTTCGCAGGAAACGCCGAGTTCCTCCAGAACCTCCGCGGCTTCACCCATGATCCGCAGGTCCGAATCGGAGCCCATCACAATACCGACAACAGGGGAGGGGTGTTTCATGCTTTGACTTTCAGAAGAGGTTGAAGGGCGCGGGCTTTGGCAATGGCCTCCTCCAGGGAATCCCCCAGAACCGTCATGTGGCCCATTTTGCGGAACGGACGGGTTTCGGTTTTGCCGTACAAATGTAAAAACGCGGAAGAGGTCGACAGCACATGCTCAACGCCCTCATAAATGACCGGTCCGCTGAAGCCATCGGCACCGAGGACATTCAGCATCACCGCCGGAGCGCGCAGGCGGGTGTCGCCCAGAGGCAAATCGAGGATGGCGCGGAGGTGCTGTTGATACTGAGAGGTCACACAGGCCTCAATGGTGTGGTGACCGCTGTTATGCGGACGGGGGGCCACCTCATTGATGAGCAGATTGCCGCTGGTATCCAGGAACATCTCCACCGCCAGCAGGCCCACCAGACCGAATGCGTCAATCGTCGCTTCGGCCAGAGCCCGGGCTTCAGATGCCTGTTCCGGGGAGATGCGGGCGGGCGCGGCGAGAAACTCGACCAGGTTCGCTTCGGGGTGAAAGCTCATTTCCACCGGATCATAGGTTTTGATTTCACCTGAGGGGGAGCGCGCGGCGATTACCGCCAGTTCGGTGTGAATCTCCACGGCGTCCTCGACCAGGCAGGGCCCGGGCAGCAAGGTGTCAAAATCCTCCGGTTTGCGCAACATTTTGACCCCGCGGCCGTCATAGCCTTCGGTGCGTGTTTTTTGAACGCAGGGCAGGGGCGGGGCGGCGGCGCGCACCGCCTCTGGACCGTCATAGAGCGTAAACGCGCTGGTCGGCAGGTTTTTTTCGACCAAAAACTGTTTTTGCAGGCCTTTATCCTGAATGATTTTCAGCACCGACGGCTGAGGATAGACGTTTACGCCCTCCGCTTCCAATTCGGTCAGCGCCTCGGCATTCACCTGTTCAATTTCGATGGTGAGCACATCGCAGGTTTTTCCGAAATCCAGGACTGTCTGATAATCCCGGAAGTCGCCGCGGACAAACGTTTCGCACAGATGCGCGGCCGGCGCCTGCGGGGAAGGGTCCAGCATCCGCAGGCGCAAATCCCAGGGAGAGGCCGCCTGGGCCAGCATTTTGCCCAGTTGTCCCGCGCCAAGAATACCGAGTGAAAATGAACTGCCGATGGATTGATTCATACCCGCAACCTTTAAGGAGAATTCCTTCCGGATTCGAGTCTAAACTGATTTTTGGAAGATTGTCCGCATTGAAGGATTGATCCTGACATCGGTTCTATGTATCATTTGATCGTATTCCAACCTCAACAACCTATTCTATTGAACTCATGACAACACCTGAAACAACTCCTGAAACAAATTACAGTCATCCGGACGCCTCCGTTCGGCACTCCTATCCCCTGGCCATTCAAAAAGCCGGAGTGGGGCCATCGTTCCAACTGCTCATGCGCACCTTGCCTTACGCGTTGGTGCGTTTGGGTATTCTGGTCGGCATCAGCATCGCCACCATTATCTGGATCGGCAGCACTGTCGGCATCAGCGCCTGGCTTGGCGCCCGCGTGCATGAAGTAGTCGGCGGCGCCTGGATGATCGGCGGATTCGGTATTTACGGATACGTGTGGTACACGATTGTCCGTTACTTCCTGTATCTGCTGAAATGCGGGCACATCGCGGTCCTGACCGAGCTGATCACCAAAAACGAAATCGGCAACGGCGGGGAAAACATGTTCCAGTACGGAAAAAACGTGGTGGTCAAACGCTTCAAGCAGGTGAACGTGATGTTCGGGCTGGATATGCTCATCACCGGTGTGGTGCGGGCGTTCAACCGAACGCTGGATTTTATCGGCAGTCTTTTGCCGGTTCCCGGACTGAAAAATGTCACCAAGGTTGTCGGGATGGTGCTTCACGCCATGACCACCTATATCGACGAGACGATTTTCTCGTATAATCTGGCCCGCGGCGATGAGAACCCCTGGCGTTCCGGCAAAGACGGTCTTGTTTATTACGCCCAAAACTCCAAGGAAATTCTCAAAACCTCCATCGGCATCGTATTGCTGGAGAAAGTTCTCACCGCTGTCGCGTTTATCATTCTGTTCCTGCCCGCATTCGGTGTCGCGTACCTCATGCCCGGATCCAGCACCGGCATCTGGGCGTTTTTCATTGCGGCACTTTTCGCCTTCAACGTGCAGACCGCGATTCTGCATCCGCTGTTTCTGATCATGATCATGACAAAATTCCACACCTGCATCAAAGATCAGCCCATCGACGAAACCTGGGACGCGCGCCTCAACAAGGTCAGCAACAAATTTCAGAAAATCAAAGACGGGATCCGTGACTGGGACCGGAACAACGTCTCCGAAAAGCCGCCTGAGGACGAGGGGATTGTTACACCTCCGGTCTCCACCTGATGAGCGAAACCCTTCCCATCCAGTTGAAAGGCATTGTCCCCACACCTGCGGGTGCGGGGATTTTTCTGTCCCACGGCGATAAGATGATCACCATTTTTATCGACACCGCGGTCGCGTCCTCGATCGTCATGGCCATGGAGGGCGAGGCGCCGGAGCGGCCCCTGACCCACGATCTTATGGTTTCGGTGTTTCAGGGTTTGGGTGTCAAAATGACCGCCGGCGTGATCACGGATTTCGCCAATGACACTTTTTTCGCCAAGCTGCACCTGCTCCAGGAAAACGAGCTGGGGAAAGAGGTGGTGGAGATTGACGCCCGGCCGAGCGACTGTATCGCCCTGGCCGCCAGACTGAACGCGCCGCTCTATGTGGTCAAATCCGTCTGGGACGAGGCTGAAGACATGAGCGGCGTGTATCACACGCTGAAAAAGCTCGAAGACTGAAATGCCCCCCGGGGCGTTTGACATCTCACATCCCTTCTTTATAAGGAGATCATGTCCTCCATTACCGACCGCCAAAACGAAATCCGTGACGAATTCGCCTTTTTTGAAGACTGGCAGGAAAAATACGCCCACATCATCGAACTGGGCCGGGAACTGCCCAAAATGAATCCGGCCTACAAAGATGACGCCCATAAAGTCAAAGGCTGTCAGTCCCAGGTCTGGCTGCATGCCGACTTAAGCGACGAGGGCAGGGTGGCGCTCCAGGCCGAAAGCGACGCGCTGATTGTTCAGGGACTCATCGCGATTCTGCTCCGGATTTATCAGGATCAGCCCCCCCAGGATATTCTGAATACCGATTTAACGTTTCTTGAGGATGTCGGGCTTCTTTCTCATCTCAGCATGAACCGCACGAACGGCCTCAACAGCATGATCAAAACCATCCGCGCCAACGCCGCCGCGTTCGCCGCACAAAAATAATCCGGAAGCCTTGACAATTCCGCCGCCGATCTTTATGAAACGCCCCGTCTCAAGGCGGTGTAGCTCAGCTGGCAGAGCAGAGGAATCATAATCCTCGTGTCGGGGGTTCAAGTCCCTCCACCGCCACCATTTTCAAGCCCCTCATTCCCGAGGGGCTTTTTTCTTTATGTTCCCGCCTTGAACGGGTATAGGAAATGCCTTCCGATTATTTTTGAACCCCCTGAATCACGGAGTATCGATGACCCCAACAGACTATGGCCAGTTTTCCGCGGACGGCACCGCGTTTTTGTTGAAGAAACCGCTTTTGGAACGTCCCTGGATGAATGTGTTGTCGAACGGCAACTGGTGCGACGTCTGCAGCCATATCGGCGGGGGCTACAGTTTTTTGGGAAATCCCACGGTCGGACGGATCACCCGCTGGCATATTGACGGGGTTCCGCGCGACACAACGGGCAAATTTGTGTATCTGCGCGACGAGGAGTCCGGAGCCTGGTGGTCCGCGAACGGCTACCCGCCCACCAAACCGCTTGAGAACTGGGAATGTGAAATCGGACTCGGCTACAACACCATCCGTGCAAAGCAGGACGGCATCGCCTCCGAAATTTCCTATTTTTGCCCGATGCCCGACGCCAGGGATCCGAATCCGAAACTTTCCGGCGATGCCTGTCTGCTGTGGCGGATTTCCATCAAAAACACCACGGACCGCGTCCGCAAAATCAGCGCCACAAACTATGCCGAACTGGCGCTGGGCAACTGGTACGAAGACACGTCCTGGCGCGAATTCTATCTGCTGTTCAACCGTCAGTCGTTTGAGGACAACGCCATTGTGACCCGGAACGTGCAGTGGGTGAAGTACACCGGCGGCTGGCAGGCGGCGAACAGCGACGAGAACAACATCCCCTATGATCAGGCGGTGTTCCTGGCGTCCTCGGCGCCGATTGCGGAATATGAGGGCGAACGCTACGCGTTCACCGGTTCCTACCGCGATCTGAGCAACCCGCAGGCAATGGACAGCGCGCTCCGCAACGCGGTGGGCGAGGGGCGGGACGCCTGTGCGGCCCTGCGCCACGTGTTTGAACTTCAGCCGGGCGAAAGCGCGGATTACGTCATCGTGCTGGGCGCGGTGCCCCACGAAGACGGGAAGGTCACGGATCTGACCTCGCTTTACGGAACCGTGGCCCGGGCGGACGCGGCGCTGGAAAACACCAAAGCCTATTGGAAAAAGGTCATCGCCACCCCCGTCGTCCGCACCCCGGACGAGGACTTGAACATGATGGTCAACACCTGGTTCAAGTATCAGGGCGCGAACCTGAGCTGGTGGAACCGGAACACCGGATACTGCTATTTCGGAATTTACAACTACGGCGTGCGCGACGCCTGTCAGGACGCGGTCAGCCGACTCCCGCAGGATCCCAAGTGGGTGCGCAGTCTGATTAAGGACCGGATTATGATCTGGCAGTTTGACGAGGGCGATTACGCGCACGGCGGCAATTTCGTGTCGATGCAGGGATCGCGGACGTTCCATTCCGATGACCCCTTGAATCCCCTGTTTATTCTGGGTCATTATGTATTGGAAACCGGAGATTACAGCATTCTGACCGAAAAGACCCCCTGGGTGGATCCGGTGACCCGCATTTCCGGAAAATCCAAAAAACCGGACGCGACCATTTACGAGCACGCGATCGCGGGCATGGAGTTTTTCTGGAGTCAGTTCTCCGAACGGGGCCTGCCCCTGATCCTGAAAGCGGACTGGAACGACGCCCTGGACCAGCTCGGCAACGCCCGCAAAGGGGAGTCCTCGATGCTGGTCGGCTGGGCGCTGATCTGTCTGGATCTGTTTTATTCCTGCATGGAACACATGGGGGATCACGACCGCATGGCCGAGTACAAGCGGCGGGCGGAGGCGATGAAGCAAAAAATGAACGAGCTGTGCTGGGACGGCGACTGGTACTGGCGCGGCACGCATGACAGCGGCTGGGTGCTGGGATCCAAGAGCTGCACCCGCGGCGGCATGATCTTCGGGAATCCCAACGCCTTCGCCATTGTGGCGGGGATCGCGGATCAGGAGAAGACCGATAAAATTCTGGCCTCCTTCGACAAATATCTGGACAGCGAGCGGGGCAGCTACTGTTTCTATCCGCCGTTTCCGGAGCCGGAGCCCCGCGCGGGCATTATCAGCCGCTTCGCGCCGGGCACCAAAGAGAACGGCTCCCTGCAGGGGCACAATTCCCGCTGGCGCGTGTGGGCCGAATTCAAAGCCGGCCGCGCGGACAAGGGATACGAGATCCTCAAGAAAATGCTGCCCTGCACCCGCCACGAGGCCGAGCCGGATGTGTATTTGATCGAGCCCTATGTCGCGCCGCAGTTCACCTATGCCAATGAAGCAGACCGGCCCGGCGAAGGCAGCCACGCCTGGGCGACCGGCACCGCCTGCTGGACGCTGTTGAACGTGCAGCAGCACATGCTCGGCATCGAGCCGGATGTGAACGGACTTCGGGTGGATCCTTCGTTGCCGTCGGACTGGGAATGGGCGGAAATGGACCGTGATTTCCGGGGCGCGCATTACAAGATCCGCGTCGAAAAGCCGAAAGGCATCACCAAGGGCAAGGTCAACATCACCCTCGACGGCGCTCAACTGGATGGAAACCTCATCCCGGTGCAGCCGGAAGGCAAGACCGTTGAGGTCCTGGTGACCGTTTCGGAATAAGGGTCATCCCTTCAACATAACCGAAAGCCCTGTCCTCGAGGACAGGGCTTTTTGTTTTTGTACGGTATCACGCCCGGGGACAGGGCTGGTACTGGGTGCTTACTGCATGCGCATGGGCATGATGACGTAGAGGAATTCGGTGCCGGATTTCATGACGCCGGGGCTGAGTTCGTCGATGAGTTCGAGATAGACTTCATCGGTGTGCAGAATGCGGAGCGGCGCCATGAGAAATTCGGGATTGTAGGCGATGTTCATTTCTTTGCCGGAGTATTTCACGGGGACTTCCTCGCGGGCTTCACCGACATCGGGGGTGGAGCTGATGATTTCCACTTTGTTCTCCTGGAAGGAGAGTTTGATGGAGTTGGACTGCTCGTTGGTGACCAGGGCCACGCGGCGCACGGCAGTGAGGAGGGATTCCCGCTCGAAGGCGATGCGCTCCTCGCAGGCGGCGGGGATCACCTGACGGTAGTTCGGGAAGGTTCCGTCGATAAGCTTGGAGGTGATGTGCAGTTCGGCGATGTCGAACACGATCTGATTGCCGGCGGCGGTGATGACGACCTGGCCTTCGCTGTCGAGGTTGCGGAGCAGTTCGTTGATGGTTTTGGAGGGAACCACAAAGTCGAGTTCCTGTCCCGCGGGAAACTCGATTTCACGTTCGCAGAGGGCCAAACGGCGTCCGTCGGTCGCGACCACGGAAAGTTTCTGTTCCTGGAAGGAGAAATAAATCCCGTTCAGGACGTAGCGGGTTTCATCCACGGAGGTGGCGTACTGCACGCATTTGAGCATGTGTTTGAGTGTGCCCTGATCCAGGGTGAACACATTTTCGCTTTCGGGCTCGGGAATGTCCGGGAAATCGTCGGAGGAGAGGCCCATGATTTTGAAGAAAGCGGTGCCGCAGCGGATGGAGGCGGTGTTTTTCTCGTCGATTTCAATTTCAACCGCGTGGGGAGGCAACTCGCGGATCACGGCGAAGAAGCGTTTCGCGGGGAGGGTGGTTTCACCGGGGGTGACGACTTCCGCCGGAACTTCGGTGCGGACAGAGACCTCAAGGTCGGTGGTGACCAGGCGCAACTTCCCCTCATCGGCTCTCAGCAGAACGTTGGCCAGCACGGGAATGGTGCTTTTGGTGCTCACCACGGATTGAACTCGGGTCAGGGCATCCAGCAGGGCATCACGGTTTGCGGTCAGTTTCATAGATCAAAGTTCCTTGGGTTTAAGAAATTGGTTTGCTGTTCTTTATGAGAAAAAAGCGGGAACTTACAATGTAAAAATGACGGATTCGGGGGAATTAGCGTTCGAAATGCCGGAATACCGGACCGGGGGCGGTTCCGTCTGTGCCGTTCGGACGGATTGAGCTTTACTTTCCGGAGCGCGCAAGAGAGGACCGCAGGGTGGTCAGACTCTGCCGGATGGACGGGTCGGACTCCTCAAGCTGACCGATTTGACGGCAGGCGTGCAGCACGGTGGCGTGGTTTTTGCCGAAGGCCTCGCCGATCGCCGGAAGGGAATGGCTGGTGAGTTCGCGGCAAAGCGACATGGCCACCTGACGGGGCAGGGCGATGTTGGCCGGACGCTTGCGGCTGAGGATGTCACTGAAGCGGATATCAAAATGTTCGGCGACGGCGCGCTGGATGCGCTCCATGGTGAGCAGGGCGGGGGCCTCGTCGTCAAGGCAGTCACGCAGCAGGTATTCCAGTTTTTCCGGGCCGAGATCGCGGTTGGTGAGCGAGGCGTAGGACGCGGCGCGCACCAGCGCGCCCTCGAGGCGGCGGACATTGGCGGCAATGCGCTCGGCGATGAAGCGGATCACGTTGTCGCTCACCGGCGTGTCCATGAGTTCCGCTTTTTTGCGAAGAATGGCCATGCGGGTTTCGAATTCGGGCACATCGATTTCGGTGACCAGTCCCCATTCGAAGCGGGAGACCAGACGGCGTTCGAGTCCGGGGATTTCGGTGGCGGGCCGGTCGCAGGTGAGCACAATCTGTTTATGGCCGTCAAACAGCGCGTTGAAGGTGTGGAAGAATTCCTCCTGCAGGCGTTCTTTGCCGGCGAGAAACTGGATGTCGTCGATCAGCAGGATGTCCGCGCTGCGGAAGCGTTTGCGGAACTGGGGCAGTTTGCTGTTCTGGAGGGCGTCGATGTATTCGTTGACGAAGGACTCGCAGGAGAGATAGCAGACTTTGCAGGCGGCGTTGGCCGAGGTGGCGAAATTGCCGATCGCCTGCATGAGATGGGTTTTGCCGAGTCCGACTCCGCCATAGAGAAAGAGGGGGTTGTACGCCTTTGCGGGGGTTTGGGCGACAGCCATGGCCGCCGCATGGGCAAAATCGTTGGACGACCCCACCACAAAGGTTTCAAACACGTAGCGGGGATTCAGGGAAAAGCGGTCCGAGGAGCTGCTCTGCCGGATGGAGGCCGGATTGGGTTTGCGGGAGGCCTCGGGCGCGGGGCTGACGGGTGCGGGAGGCGCGGATGCCGCGCTCTTGGCCGGGGATTTGGCTTTCATGCCGGCCAGATGCTGGTCGACGACCAGTTTGAAGCGGATATCCTCGCCGGTCACGGCCCGATAGGCATCGGCTATCATGGGCACATAATTTTCCTCAAGCCAGGTGGAGTAGAAATCGTTGGCCACGCGCAGATGAAACAGCTCCTTGTTCCGGTCGCCGGGCTCGATGCCGGCAATCCAGCGGTCGAACAGCTCTTCGGATAGTGATTCCCGCAACAGGGCGCAGATCTGTGACCAGAGAGCCACAGTTCCGTGATCGTCGCTCAATTCAGGGGCGAAAGTCCTCTTCTCCATATTTCGTATGCGTTTCTTCGTGATTTCAGACGGTTTCAAGTTTATACACAAGTTATTAACAGGCTGTCTCCCATCCGCTTTCACTTGTCTTTTGACACCTTAACTCTATTGCGGAGTAAGAAACAAGCCGTTAAGATCGAGAAATCAGAGAAAATTTTATACCCCAACAGGAGGTAGGTTAACCTTCTGAACACCACAACATCGTGAAATCCTCACTCTTTTCTAAAAAAAAGCTTTTCTTTTGCTTGCGTGGAAATCCCCGGACGCCTTCCGGGGGGCATGCGGAAAGCTAGAGTGTTTGTTTCCAAGGAGTTTTGCATGAAATCAAAGAAATCAACATCAGCACTTCTTTTAATCGGCGCCGGTGCCGACGCGGTGGATGTGCGCTATGCGAGCGGGTTTTCGGCTCCGGATCCGTTTCTCTATGTGCAGACCGGGGATGAAAAATGTCTGTTGGTTTCCCCTCTTGAGATCGGCCGGGCGCTGAAGCTGGGGCCTTCGGTAACGTGTGCGACACCGGATGATTACGGGATGTCGCAGAAAGCGCGCCGGGATCTTGGCCGACAGGCGGCGGTTTTTTTGGCGGCGCTGGGCTGTAATAATGCATTGGTAAGTCCTCGTTGTCCAATCGGGGTGGTTCGTCGTCTTGAAAAAAAGGGGCTGAACGTCAAGGTGGTGAAGGATCCGGTGTTTGCGGAACGTTCGGTCAAGACTCCGAAAGAAATCCGGGCGCTGCGGCAGGCCCAGCGGGCGACCGCGGACGCGATGAAGGCGGCTGTGGCGCTGATTGCCGCTGCGGAAATCGGGAAAGACGGGGGCTTGAAGGTGGACGGAGCCCCGCTGACCTCCGAGCGGGTCCGTCATGCGGTCTGTGTTCGGCTGTTGGAAAAACAGTTTCACGCAGAGGAGATTATCATTGCCGGGGGAGACCAGGGAACTGATCCGCATGAACGCGGTCACGGTCCGCTGCGTGCGGGGGAAATGATTGTGTTGGATATCTTTCCGCGCTCCGAAACGACGGGCTACTGGGGAGATATGACGCGCACGGTGATCCGGGGCCGCCCGACTCCGGAGCAGCGCCGTCAATACCGCACGGTGCTCGCCGCCCAAAAAGCGGCGCTGGCCCGGGTGGCCGCCGGGGTGACCGGCGCGGAGATTCATCAGGCGGTTTGTGATGTGTTTGCCGAAGCGGGGTATGAAACCGGCCGCGTGGACGGCGTGCCGCAGGGGTTTATTCATTCCACAGGCCACGGGGTGGGGCTCGAAATTCACGAGGCACCGTCCGTGAGTCCGGCCGGCGGTCCGCTGGCGGCCGGCCAGGTGATTACGATTGAACCCGGCTTATATTATCCCGGCGTCGGCGGGGTGCGGATTGAAGACACGGTGTTGGTGACCGAAACCGGCTGCACGCTCCTGGCCACCTGTCCTAAAAGGTTCATGTTGTGACTCTGATGGAATTTTTCGGGGGGGCGCTACTGGCCCTGGCGGTGTTTCGGATTCTGGTGAGCGTAAAAGAGCATCGGCTCTTGTATCGGCGCAGCGTCCCCTTCCGCGCGCTGCCGGAAGACGAGGGGCTGACGGCCGAGGATATTTCGTTTTGCTCCGAGGACGGGGCAACGCTGCATGGCTGGTGGTTCGCACATCCGGAGGCCAAGGGGGTTTTGTTGGTCTGTCACGGCAACGCCGGCAATATCTCCGACCGTCTCTGGATTCCCAAAGATCTGGCGGATGTTCCGCTGCATGTGTTTTTATTTGATTACCGGGGCTACGGAAAAAGCCGGGGGCTTCCGCATGAAAAGGGCACGGCCCGGGATGTGCGGGCGGCGTATCAGGTGTGTCTGCAGAAATGGGGCGGATCGGACACGACTCCGCGGGTGATTCTGTATGGGCGCTCTTTGGGCGGGGCGGTGGCTCTGCAGGCGGTGGAGAGCTGTCCGGTGCGGGCGCTTGTTCTGGAGAGCACCTTCACCTCGGTTCTGGAAATGGGACAGCGCTTTTATCCCTGGCTGCTGCCGAATCTGTTTTGCATGAACCGCTACCGTTCGGATCTCCGCATCGCTTTGGCGAATGTGCCGATGTTGGTGGCGCACAGTCCTGAGGATGAGGTGGTGCCCTTCGATATGGGGGAAACCCTGTACCGGCTGGCACCGCGTCCCTGGGGCTTTTTCCGGCTTGCGGGTCTGCATGACGAGGCGGGCTGGCAAACCTCGCGGGAATATGCGGACGGATTTCGCCGTCTGATTGCGGAGGTGCTTCCGTAATGCGCGCCCCGATTCAGGCCGTTCAGACCCGGCTCCGCGGGTTCCGCATGCCGGAAAGCGGTCTCTCCATTCATCTGGCCCTGAGAATTCTGGGCGGTATTTTCTTTTTTAATTTCTGGTCGATCGCCTCCCAGGCGAACGGGTTGTGGAGTGACCGGGGGCTGACGCCCTCCGTCCTGTGGCCCTGGGTGCTGCCGATCGTGCTGGGCGGCGCGGCGGCGGCGCTGGTGCTGATTGCAGGTCGCCTTCCCTGGTGGGCGTTGCTGACCGCATGGGGCGCGCAGGTTTTTCTGCTGCATCTGGACGGTCCCTGGCTTCAGTTCCAGGGGGATGTTCTGCTGGCGGAAGTCGGATTTCTGGCGCTGTTTCTGGCTTCGCCGGGATGGAGAAAACTCCCGCCGCCGTCCCGGATCGGCTCCCGCCCGACAGGGCTGATTCTAATGAACGGCCTGCTGATCAAGGTCATGCTCGGCAGCGGCTGGATGAAGCTGACCGGCGGCGATCCGTTCTGGCTTCGGGAGACCGCGCTGAACGTGTTTTTTGAAACCCAGCCTCTGCCTGCGGCCACCGCCTGGTTCTTTCATCATCTGCCCGGAACCGTGCTCAAGCACGCGCTCTGGTACGCGGTGATGATTGAGGTGATGTTGCCGCTTTATGTATTCCTGCCCCGTCTGTTCCGCTCGATCGCGGCCGGAGGCTTCACGCTGCTGATGCTGCTGGTGATCGCCAGCGGACATCACGGCTGGATGCCCTGGCTGGTGATTCTTTTGTCGCTGCTGCTGATCGATGACCGCACCTGGCGGCAATGGCTGCCCGAAGGGCGGGGGCCCGCCGCTTCCGTCCCGTTGGTTGCCAAACCGCTTTCGTTGCCGGGCCTGGCGCTGTTGCTGATTTGGATTCCGCTGACTGCGGGCCTGACCTTCGGGCACAAGGCCGAAGTCTTTTGGCCGCCCTGGCGGCAGGCGGGAGAGGGGTTGGCGCATTTAAGGGCCGGCAACCGCTATGCCATGTACGGTCGTGTGCAGCCCCGGCGGTTTGAGGTGGAAATTCAGGGGAGTCTAGACGGCGAACACTGGCGGGAGTATCTGTTCAAGGTCAAACCGGGCCACCCGCAGCGGCTTTCCATGTTTCCGGATGTGCATACGCACCGGCTGGACCAGCAGTTTCATCAGGTGGCCCTGCATCACGCCAATCCGCGGGCGTGGGAGGCGCATCCCTGGCTGGGGCGTCTTGCGGGCGGACTGTTGGAGAATGATCCGGTGGTGACGGGGCTGCTGGATGTCAATCCGTTTCCGGATCAGCCGCCCCGGTATCTGCGGCTGGTGACCTACCAGGTCCGTTTTGCCGATCCGGTGACCCGCCGCGAGCGGGGGATCTGGTGGATGCGCTCGGTGCGGGGGCTGTATGGACCGGTGATCCGGCGGGAGGATTAAACGCCCAGCCCGCGGTTGTCGGATTCGTCTTTTTCGGCGTACCCGTCGTCCTGCCGTTTGAAGTTCAGTTTGTTTTTCTGATTGTAAAGATCGTGCACATCTTTGGCGTCCATGCCGAGCACCTGGGCGAGGCTGATGAGAAAGTGGAAAAGATCGACCACTTCGACGCGGGCGTTCTGCTGATCGAAGGTCTGATACTTCGCCCACCATTTCCAGGGCACGCTGTCGATGAGTTCGGCGAGTTCCTGCGAGGCCGCGCGGGTGTAGTTGAGCACCCACTGCACGCGCTCCTCATCGTTCATGTCGGGAGGGTTGACTCCGATGCGCTGATTGAGCGCCATTTGTTTGTCGAACAGATCCTGAAGCATGTCGGGGGAGGGCGTGGGGGAGGAATCACTCATGTTTGTGCCTTTCGAAACGGGGAGGGTGTGAGAATTAAGGGGTGGGGGACCGGGCTTCGAGTTCGCGGAGCCGGTTGAGTAGAATTTGCCGTTGCTCTTCCGAGTCCCGCTGACGTTCCCGCTGCTCTTGCAGTTCCCGGCGGAGGGTTTGAATATGATTGGCGAGGATACGCATATCCCGCCGGGAGTTTTCCCGGGCCGCGATCAGCCGTTCCCGTTCTTCGGCGAAGGCCTGCGGGGCGTTTTCGCCGGATTGCAGGGCTTCCAACGCGCGGCGGTTCCGTTCAACCTCCTGCATGGAGGCTCCGAGCGCGCGCTGAAGGTCTTCAATGGCCTCAGCCTGATCCGTGGACAATTCGATTCGGGCCTGCAACTCGTTTTGCAGCGAAAGGAAATCCAGTTGGAGTTCCTCATATAATGTCTGATCCACGGATGCGGCTTCAAGTTTTTCGGTCAGGGTTTCCAACTCGGCCCGGAGTTGATCCTGCTGTGATTGCATTGCGATCATTTCATTGGATTGGAGACCCCGCCCTTCCTGAAGTTCCCGCAGGGAAGCCTCCAGTTCCGCGATATGATCTGTCAGGGATGCATTGGCTTCCGAGACCTGATGCCTGCGCGCCTCCTCCCGTTCGGCATGTTCACGCGCCTCTTGAAGGCGGGTTTCCAGGGTTTTCAGTTTGGCGTCCAGCAAATCGCGTTCCCGTTCCGTTCGGGTCAGGTCCTCTGACAAATCCGGGCGGGCTGATTCCCGGTCCAGGGCGGCCTGCAGTTCCCGGTTCCGGGAGAGGGTGTCCTCCAGGGATTGTTGAAGCTGTTCGAGCTCGGCCCGGGGAACCGAGGTTTCGCGCAGGTCGGCCAGTTCATTCTCTAAATCATGCACCCGCTGGGCCATTTGATCGCGTTCCTGTTCCGCACGGCTCCGCTGCTCCTGCGCCTCCTGAAGGGACGTTTCCAGCTGTTCCACGCGGGATTGCAGGGCCAGCAGTTGGGCGTTCGCAAGCGACTCGCGGCGTTGGGCCTCCTGTAAATCGCTTCCCAGCTGACGGTTGAGGCCCTCAATATCCCGCGCCTCGCGCTCCAGCGTCTCTTTGCCGGCGCGAAGGGCCTCTGCGGTCTGCTCCGTCGCCGCCATTTGGTCCATCAGCGCCTCCAGACGCTCCTGAAGCGCGGTTCGGGCCGCCTGCAGATCGTCACGTTCGCCGGTGTGCTCTGTGATCATTTGTTGCTGTTCAAGGCGAAGCTGATTGAGGGTTTCGGCGAATTCCTGCTGTTCGGCGCGAAGTTGCTCCCGCACGGTTTCCAGCTCCCGGCGGACGGTTTCCAGTTCCTCTTCGGCTTGTTCGCCGGCCCGGTTGGCGGTGGCTTGAGCGGAATCCAGCAAAAGGCTTTCCCGCTGAACCTGTTCGAGACGGTTTTCCAGGCGGGTTTTCTCCCGGGTGAGTTCCTCGATCACCGGACGGGTCTCGGCCTGGAGTTCCAGGAGCGCGCGCTCCGAGCGGTCGCGTTCCGCCTCCAGTTGCAGAAGCCTTTCCTGCAGAACCGCCTGCACAGACCGGGATTCCTGCGCTGACAGAGGATACAGGGACAAGGCAAGGATCAAAAGCATGATGTTACGCATGTTTTGTTTCTTAACCGGAAGCTGTACAAAACAAAAGAATGAACTTCGGCGATTTCATTTTGTCCTTATCCTCTTGAGCTTGCGTTTGATGACGGCATGGCCTACGAAGTGAAATTTGTGACCCTGGACGGGAAAACAGCGGCGATTATTGAGCTCGATGCCGGTCAGGTTCGTGTTGCCGACACCCGTGAAATCCCCCACGCAAGGCCCCTGACGGCCGCAGGGTAGGGGGCTCGAAGGGGGGGGCTATGCTAAGGGAGCGCCGATCTCCGCATCGGCATTGCGGTGGAAAGGCACGGGAGCGCCGATCTCCGCATCGGCCTGCGGTGGAAATGCGCGCGCGGCGGGAAGCCCCCCTTCGCCCCAGCCGGTGCGGAGACCGGCGCTCCCGTGGTAAGCCCCCCTTCGCCCCAGATTCCTAGGGGATAGGCCAGCATGTGGTCGAGGCCTTGCGCGGCGCAGAGGGAACGGCCCATGTGGGGATACAGGTCGGAGGGGTGGAGATGGGGAAGGGTGCATCTCTGAAAAGTAACGGGAATTATGCGGCCACGCCAAAGACTCCGTTCCAGAATGAATCATAACGGTTGCATAACACAGCGCAGCGGTAATCCAAAGTATACTCAGCACCTGGCAGGGACCAGAACATCCGCTCCTACGAGGAAACCGCCCGAATCCACTCGTTTTTGGAGGAAAGCGCATAAATGGGCGAATATTTTATGGAATGCATGAAAGCGAGTAGACATCCCCTATAAAAAACGCGCCAAATTTGTTGTTATTTTGACCCAAATTCTGCGGTATGGAAGGGGGCAGATGCGTTGGGAATGTTAAAATTCACGGGCTGCCCCCTTTTTCCGGGCTGGTACCTTTTTCGACCCCTTTTTCCCGGGGGTTAACCCGGGTGGGATTCCGGGAAGAAGTAAGATTAAGATACAAGCCTCATAACCTCGGGCGTAAACAGTCTCCGGGGCAAAAAGAATTCCTGATCGTTGGTTGTGATGATCATAATTGACCGGTAGGGTTTCAGAAGAAGGCCGTTCACTTTTCGGAATATTTCTTGAGTCTCCCCCTGTGTGAGACTCAGTGTACCCTCTGAAAAGGTAATGGTCATGGGATTTTCTGTTTTTGAAATCACAGACTTCATATAATGGCGCATCCGGGACCCGTATGATGCGCGCAACAGGAGGGTAATCCCGTATCCGAACCCGCCCATTCCTATGGTAATGGCCATCTTAAAAGACAAAGGTTCGGAAGAGTACCATACGGAATACCCCCCCACGGCCAACCAGAAAAAAATAACGGTGAGATTGAGGGGGAAGTAGCAGAGCCTTCTGTGCCATTTCGAGTAAAGCACATAGTCCAGGCCGTTTTTACACAGCTCCTGCCGCTGTTCCGAAACGGAAAGGGTATGAGTGATTTCTGTTTTGGGATCGGACATATGCCTTGGTTGTAAGCCATTGGCCGGAAATTTCGAGATGAATCTGTGCATCAGGACTTTCCCCATTTTTTGACAGACCCAAGCTTGCCAAGGGAGCATTGATTTTTTTTGAGTAGAGTAGAGAGGTTCCCGCCTCGATGGCGGGAACCTCTCTACTCTACTCTGAAATTCCCGCCGGAGTCTGCATGCTCTGCGGCGCCTTCCGTGAACGTCTATCCACCTTCACCCACCGCTCCGCAAACGGGCCGGTGACCCTTCCCTCGATTTCGTTTTATGAAGAGTGAACCGGTGTTCATTATGCGTTTATTTCTTCTCCTCTTTATCTCTGCTTGACTTTGACGGGGGCAGTGATTTTGTGGAGCGAATCCCGATGAGGCCATCAAACCCGGATGAAAAAGGACTGATTCCGGCACTCTTACAATCCAGCCCCATGAACATTGAGTCCCATATGCTGTTTTCTAAATCCGGTTCTGCCGCTTGGCAGGATATTGGTGGCGGAAAAGGTGTTAAATTCACCTTAAAACGCAAAATATGGCCGTTCGACACTTGTTTCCACTGGTTAGGCGCTTGCAAAAAGAATGTAACCTTTTAAGTTGACATGAAGCTGATCTTGCGTCAAATACCCGGCCTCGTTGATGAGCCCTCCTCCGTGTGGAAGGTCCGGGCATTGGCGATCGATGATAAATGTCCTGTCATTGAGGAGTTACTGAAATGGAAACAAAGCGAACCCGCAGAATTCAACAAAATTCTCAAAGCGATGAAGGTGGCCGCAGCCACCCGGCAGGTGAGAGACCCGAAAAAGGTCAAAGCCTGCGCCAATCCCGCCTACAAAGGCACCTATGAGTTTCGTGCCCATAAAGGGCAGGCCCGCGTGATGTTCTTCTACCATGAAGAGGAAGAATCCCTGATTGTCTGCACCGTCCCCTTTTTTGGCAAGGGTGGCAGTGCCCAAAAGCAGGACACCGCGTTTAAACAATGCCACGAACTGAAAACGCATTTCGAGAAAGCTCAACAATGAAAACCGAAATCGAAATCCCCGATGATGCCCTCAGCGACGAACTGAAGGCGCTGTTTGACAGCACGCCGGCCCTCACGGTCGAAAAAGAGAAAGAGCTGGCCGACGCCGTGCGGACCGCGCAGCAGGATCCGATCTTCCAGGCGGAACTGATGAAGGCCCGTGTGGTGGAGGCGGTGCTGGAGGAGATGGATACCCAACAACTCAATCGAAACCAGTTGGCCAAGAAGTGGAACAAGAGCCGCCAATACGTCGGGCGGATTTTGGATGAAAACCGGAAAGCCAATTTCACCCTGGAAACCGTTTCCGAGCTGTTGCACCTGGTGGGCAAGCGCATGGAAATCCAGATCCGGGACCTCGCACCTGCCTCAGCCTGTGGAACCGGGGAAGTCCACCTGACGGAACCCTTGGCCCCGACCTGTCAGCAGATCTTTTGGCTGAATCATGCCTCTCGGGCTAAATCGGGAACTGTGAACCTGAAAACAAACCTGCAAATGGCGGAGCACGATAATGAACGAGAAGCCCTTACAGCTTAAAGCCTCACCGCTGGAGGTGATCGCCCACGAATTTTTAAGCATGGTAATCCATGCGACCCCGGCGGAGTCCTTTGGCACAGGGGATATTCAAGTTCAGCGACAATTTCACCAGGATCCGGAAATACCGAAGCGATGGGTGGTGTTGTTGATCGTAGAACTGGTCGGGGAGGAGGGCGAGGACGCCAAGGCTCCATCTTACACCGGCAGGGTCATGGCCCGCGGCGTATATGAAGTGCATGAAAGCTATTCGGGCGACCCCGAACGCCTGATCCGCATCACCGGCGCCTCCATGCTCTATGGCGCCATCCGTGAAATGATCTCCACCTTCACCAGCCGCTCCGCAAACGGGCCGGTGACCCTTCCCTCGATTTCGTTTTATGAAGAGGTCGAGAAAGAATGACCCCCTCATCCTCATCACTCGGACTTCAATATTTATTGAAAAGGAAATATACTTGAGTGGTCAAGACGGAAACCGAGGTTACCTCATCCAAACTGTAATAGCGGTATTGGAATCACTCAAACGTACTGATTGGGTAAAGATCACAATCGAGCCTTCTCATGATGCCGAAAAAATAGATATATTGTGGCATGGGGTGACTAAAACAAGGTCATGCCAAGTAAAGTCATCTATTAATCAGATTAATTTACCGGATGCAAAACGGTGGGCTGATGAATTGGAACGACATTCTAGAGCAGATGAACTAACACTCATTCTTGTTGGCCCATGCTCATCTCAAGTCGCTAGAATGGAACGGTATGGGAATGTCGATGTTCCATGCCCGAAAAATGCCGATTTTGAAGGATTAATTGGACTCGCCGCCCATCTTCTTGACAGGTTCTTGGTACAGGAGAATATTAAGTCCCAATCGCCGCATCATCGAGAAATGATGGTCGATACCCTGATAACTAAGTTATCAATTTTAGCCAGTAACGGTTCTCCTATCGAGAGGAAAGAATTCATAAACCTAATAAAAGGCTGGATCCTTACGGTTTCTGCCCCAGTTATTTTAACCTGGGAGCTGGTTGATTTTTCTCGTCAACGAGGAGTCGAAAACGCGATTTCCGGACAGAGGCTCGGTCCCGCGGACGTGGAAGCATGTCCGGAATTTAATATTTGTAAGCAAGTCGTGGCCGAGCTTAAAAGATCTCATTGGTATTCGATCATTGGCCAACCAGGTTGCGGTAAATCTATAACTGCATGGCAAGCTGCGAAAAAATTTCACGATACAGGCTATATCATATGGAGACCCAACTACAATGCCGATCCAAATACGTTGTTGAAAAATCTTCCGTCAGCCTCACCTTCAGTTATAGTCATTGATGACGCACAACAATTTGGTTCGGCATTTGTGGATCGTATATTAGAATGTTCATGTGAAAATCTGAAGATTATCGTTACTAGCACTCTTGCTGAGATTGTAACACGCAATCCTTCATGCATTTCTCCTATATCTAGCATCGATATTCTTAAAACTGAAATGCTAATAAGGCGCAATGAAATCCTTCCAATCGTTCAGCGTTTTGATGACCAAGTAAGTGACAAATTCATGGATGTCTCCTATGAAAGGCGAGTAGATGACTGTGCACGCCAAAAGACACCTTGGGAGTTTTTTTGGGTTCTTCGTGGTGGGTGGAGAACAGCACGTGCTGAATACGAAAGCCTGAAGCAGGTGCCAAATGCAAATATACTCCTTACCTTGATATCCCTAAAACAGATCAGTAGTTGCGACGCAGGTATTTCGGGTGTCAAATTATCACGCTTTGCTGCTGAATCGAATTTAACGGAAGACGAAATAGACAAAGCAGTTTCATGCCTTGCGTCTATGGGTTTGATTTTAGTTTCAGACGACATTTATCGTACTAAGCATATCAGCTATGCTCATAGAATTGTTAAAGAGAGTTTAAGCAGTGAAAACTTCACGACTTGGGATCCCACAATTGATGCGCTTATAACCGTTGTTTTGGATAATGATACACCACTGAAAGGAGTTTATTGGCTGTTGGATTCTATACAAATGGTTGATGCTTTAAGGTTGTCCAACGGGGAACGACTTAGGCGAATGCGGGAGCCACTCCTTAGAAGGTGCCGGGACGAATGGCGTAAGAACGAATGGGCTGTCGGTTGCGTTCTTTGTATTTACAGAATTTTTGAACTTTCACTTGGAGAAATCCTTGTTGACAAGGAGTTATTGCTTTTGTGGTTTACTGCTGGCACCGGCAGAATTGCAAGATTTAGTAGTGGAATCGCGAACCACCTGATAAATTGCTCTGATAAAATTGGAAGGTATGATGAAGCGAATGGAGCGAAGAACCTTTTTGAAGAAGTTGATTCTGTGCGCCTTGTCGATTTAGCCAATAATTTGACATTGGCTGATTTCTACAGCTTCGGTGATTTACTCGGCAGATTAGCATTTTATCGGCCATCGTGGTCATCGTTGTTCCTTGTTCAGTTCAACTGGCCCAGATTATTGCAAATAATCCTCTCAGCAAGCGCAAGTGACGCTTATGCTGTAGATAAAATTATCGGAAGTCTGAGTCTGTTGGGCTGTCGCGAAGATGAGAAGCTCACCCTAAAATATTCAGAAGAAATTATCCCATTTGTTGTAAAAGCAATTAGTGAAGATCCGATTCACGCAATTGCATCTATGCAAGATTTCTTTTGGAATTGCCTCGGCTTCACTCCTTATATTTTCCGACAAGGATCAAGTCCAGACGAACGGCAAAATCAGATCGTTCAGAGCATTATCTCAAAACTTGATCCCGGGGTCTTTGCCTTAGCGATGAAGAATATTATCAATCGGGATATGGAGACTTTAGCTCGCTCTTTGTCAATTATTCATGAAGTAGATGCTCAGTTCGTTTCCCGAGTGGCTTCCATAGTGGCTGTAGAGAATTTTGAATTCGCCACAGATTCAGAATGGCGGAATCAGACCCGAGAACTAAAACATTTGCTTTCTTTTTTTTGTATCGGTAAGGAACGCCAGCCAGCGCGAACATGGGTTGAACGTAGCGAGCATGTTATTGAAGGTCTTTTAGATCCGATGCTTGCTGGTGTGGCCCCCCATATAGCAATAAAATTTATAGAGTCAGGTCGAGGGGTTAAATTAATTGGTCGTGAGCAACGGTGGAACGAAACTATAGTGGCAATCGCCGCAATTGCAGATGTTGACAAGGAGAAATGCGTGCATTTTGTCACTGACAAGCTCCAGGAATTAGTGGAGGCACTTTATGTGCTTACTTTGGATCCACCGAAATATATGCTAACTTTCTTTCGGCTTATACACGAGTTGTCTGAAGATTTATTTTCACTTCTATTGAGTGAATTGGATTTAGATGATCCAAGGGCGATCAATTTGATTGATCGATTGGCTAAATATCAACATAATGAACGGATTAATTATAAAAAATTAGCGACCCTTGCTTCTCGAATGGAGGGTGAAATCAGTATTCTAGGTAAAGGCTTTTTAATGCGTTTGGAAAATGCAATGTAACTATCTTAATAAAGGGCTATTTATGAAGTTCCTCGCTTGTAAATTCTTTCAAAATTTTCAATTTGTCTGTCTCGCTGGCCCTGTTATCGTGATGTTCCTTTATCAATCCACCTCACCCACCATCCCATACAACCCCGCCACAATCCCATTCATCTCCGCCTCTTTCGCTTCAATCACCTTATCCAGTTCGGTGATTTGGTGGTCGAGGTTTAGGATTTTGGATTTTAGGCCTTGGTCCTGGGTTTGTTTGAGGTTTAACAGGTCGTTGTGGAGTTTTTTGCCGTTGTAGGCTTGGGTGACGTTGCGGGGGCGGAGGGTGTGGCGCCATTGGGAGGCGAGAAAAGCGTCGTCCAGAAGCGGGAGAAAAGTCATGGCCCCGTTATGCGCAATCCGCCGGAAAAACCAAGTCTGCAATCCGTGTGCAATCGCTTTTCCGAAGTTCGGAAAACGTTGGTCGGGATTTTCCGAGCGTCGGAAAAACAACCGGCTGCGTTTCCGAGTCTCGGAAACGATGAAAAATCACTTCGGATCAAACTGACCGCAACTGTCGGTGGCTTCGACTTCGCGGTCGTGGAGCATGCAGCGCTGGGTGAACGGGTTCACGACGTAGTGCGCGCATTTGCGGCAGAGTTTCGCGGTTTCGTTTTCGATGTCGAAGAGAGAGGAGGCTTCGGGCGCGTCCTCTTTGGCGAACGCGTCCCAGAGGGGATTGGCTTTGGGGGCGGCTTTGGCGGGAGGGGCTTTGCGGCCGCCCCCGTCCCGGATCACATGGCCGCACAGCGTGCAACGACGGGTTTCGCCGATTTTGCGAAACCCGTCGTACACAGCGTCGGTGATGAACAGGGCGTCTTCCCGACAGGAGGGACAAACCTGTTTCATGCGATCAGTAGCGGTAATGTTCGGGTTTGTAGGGGCCCTGAACCGGCACACCGAGGTATTTCGACTGCTTCTGGGTCAGCGAGTCGAGCTGAACCCCGAGCCGATCCAGGTGAAGGCGGGCGACCTCCTCGTCGAGGTGCTTGGGAATCAGGTACAGACCCACCGGATATTTTTCGGTGTATTTGTAGAGTTCGATCTGCGCGAGCACCTGGTTGGTGAAGCTGTTGGACATCACGAAACTGGGATGGCCGGTGGCGCAGCCGAGGTTCATCAGGCGGCCTTCGGCCAGCAGAATAATCCGGTTGCCCTTGGGGAAGGTGATGAGGTCAACCTGCGGTTTGATGTTTTCCCACTTGTATTTCTTGAGTTTGGCGACCTGAATTTCGCTGTCGAAGTGGCCGATGTTGCAGACCACCGCGCCGTCTTTCATCTGGCGCATGTGGCGTTCGGTGATGACGTCGCAGCAGCCGGTGGTGGTCACAAAGATGTCGGCGAAGGTGCAGACATTGTCCATGGTGTTGACCTCGTAGCCGTCCATGGCGGCCTGAAGGGCGCAGATGGGATCGATTTCGGTGATGATCACCCGCGAACCCTGGCCGCGCAGCGCCTCGGCGCTGCCTTTGCCCACGTCACCATAGCCGGCGACCACGGAGATCTTGCCGCCCATGAGGATGTCGGTGGCGCGGCAGATGCCGTCGGGAAGGGAGTGGCGGCATCCGTATTTGTTGTCGAATTTGGTTTTGGTGACCGCGTCGTTCACGTTGAACGCGGGGAAGAGCAGTTCGCCCTTCTGGTGCATCTGATACAGACGGTGGACGCCGGTGGTGGTTTCTTCGCTGACGCCCTTGATGGATTCGGCCAGACGGGTGAAGCGGCCGGGACGGAGCTTCAGCGCTTTTTTGAGCTGGGCGTAGAGGACTTCCTCTTCTTCGCTGCCTGGTTTCTTGTCGAGAATCTTCGGATTGCGTTCCGCCTGATAGCCCAGATGCACGTAGAGGGTGGCATCGCCGCCGTCATCGAGAATCATATTGGGATATTCGTTTTCGCCCCAGTCGAGGATGCGGTCGGTGTATTCCCAGTATTCTTTGAGGGTTTCGCCTTTTACGGCAAAGACCGGCGTGCCGGTGGCGGCGATGGCGGCGGCGGCGTGGTCCTGGGTGGAATAGATGTTGCAACTGGCCCAGCGCACTTCGGCGCCCAGCGCCTGCAGGGTTTCGATGAGCATGGCGGTCTGAATGGTCATGTGCAGCGACCCGGCGATGCGCGCGCCTTTGAGGGGCTGCTCTTTGCCGAATTTTTCCCGGAGGGACATCAGGCCGGGCATTTCAATTTCGGCGAGGCGCATTTCCTTGCGGCCATATTCGGCAAGGCTGATATCTTTGATGATGTAATCAGTGTTGGTGTTGGTCTTTTTGCGTTTGGTGCTCATGTCATCCTTCGGATTGAGTTTTGATTGCGGTTGAAAAAAGAACGGGCAGCTCCATGGTCGCGCCCGGAAGCCGTTCGTAAAATTGAGGGGTCAGGCCGGCGGCCTTGAGCAGGGGGGTAAGGGTGTCGGGATCGAAGCCCAGCCAGACATCGGCATATTGCTCGCGCACCCAGTCCTGTTCATGGGCGCAGAGATCCAGCAGAACCAGTCGGCCGCCCGGTTTGAGGATGCGCGAGGCTTCGCTCAGGGCCCGGCCGGGATCGGCGGCGTGGTGCAGCGCCTGACTGAGAAACACGGTGTCCACGGAAGCGTCCGAAATCGGGAGGGTCTCCAGGTCGGCCTCCAGCGTCTGAATCCGATCGCCCACGCCGGAGCGGTCGGCGGCCTCGCGCAGGCGGACCAGCATCTTCGGCGAGAGATCCACCGCGATGACCTTTTTGCATCCGCGGGCGAGCAGGAGGGAGAGGGCTCCTTCGCCGGCGCCGAGATCCGCGACCACCTGTCCGACATACCCCAGAGCCAGACCGGCGGCCAGAGCCGGCCAGCCGCCGCCGGGTTCGGTCAATGATCCGTACCGCCCCGCCATTTCATCGAAAAAGTCGCGGTTGTGGGCCCGGCGCTGATCCAGGGCGCGGCGGACCGAGGTGCGGTCCTCGGCGTCCAGCGGCAGTTCCGCGAGGTGACGGTCGAGCAGGGAGGACAACTCCGCATCCGCGAAGGCGGGGCCGCGGTGATAGTAGACCGAGGTGCCGTCGCGGCGGCTGTCGAGCAGTCCGCATTCCCGCAGGGGCTTCAACTGGCGGCTGACCGTTGACTGTGGCAGCCCCAGTACCCGCACCAGCTCCGCCACCGAAAGCTCCGCAATCGACACCGCACGAAGAATGCGTAAACGGCAGTCATCCGCGAGGGCTTTGAAGATGGAGAGAGCGGGGGATTCTTGATTCATTTGTATTTCCGGATTTATGAATATAGTCTGAAATGCCACAGACTGCAAACGGAAAAACGAATTTTGCGGGGATGATTTCTTAAAATAACAGGTATTTTAAAGAGGCGGTGAGCGGTGGGGCCTCCAAAATGCCCGGGGAAGGAATAAATCATATCAACACGTCCTCAAATGTGTTAGTTTGCGGGAGTGAAGGTTTCACGGATATCGAACATTCCGGTTTTGCTGACCGGGCTGATTTTGTGTTTCCGGCTCTATGGAGAGGACGGGACGCGGTACGGTTTGGCGTTTTGGGAGTACGGGGCGGAGTCGTTTCAGGATTCGGGGGAGGCGGTTCGGCTTGAGCGGCGGCGGGTTTCGGTTGAGGGCCATTCATGGGGCTATGTGCACGATTATCGGGCGTTCGGGTTTCCGGAGCGGGCGGAGCAGACCGTGGTCGGCAACGGACATGTCCACCGCACCGGGCCGGTGTGGCGGCGGGAAACGGACACGACGGGGGTTCGGATCGCGCCCGCCCTGGCGGTTTCCTCCAATGTGCTGCGGGATCAGCGGGACCTGAGAATCGGGGATATCGAACCGGCGTTTTCGGTGTGGAGGCGTTCGCCCGGTCCGGGTGAGGGGGCGTGGCGGTGGGGACTGATTGGCGACACCCGAACGGGCGCATACCGGGTGCTGCCGGTTCTGGGGTGGGAATCGAGGTGGGATCGGTCCGTGGAGGCGGCGCTGGGGTTTCCGGACAGTTCGCTGCAGTGGAGGATGAGCGGGCGTTTGCGGTTGCGAATCGAGGCGGGGCCGGATGGCGGGGTGTGGCATGTGCGGGACCGCGCGTTTACCCGGCGCTCGCGCCTGGAGGCGGAGGGATGGCGGCTGATGACCGCGCTGGAATGGATGCCGGCTTCATTGCTCACGCTCGGAGTGTTTTGGGAGACGGGCTTCGCGCGGGCGCGGGAATGGCGGGTCGGGGACCTGGACGGCGGACGGGTGGAGGTGAATCCGCCGGATGCGGGGGGCGGGGGTGTGAGTTTGCGGGTTTTGTTTTGACAGCTGCTGAGGCGCGGAGGGCTTTAAGGCAGGGGTGTTTAACCACGGATAAACACGGATGAACACGGATTTTTGGGGCGGGAGCTGTGAGGTGGACAGGGGGCAGGGCGAATCAATCGTGGGCGCTGGATTTTGCTTCCGGGTCCGCGAAAAAGGAGAGAATGAGCGGTTGGACGGTTTCGGGGAAGCGGAGGACGGCGTCGCAGTGGTCGGCTTCGGGGATGATCCAGATCGGTCCGGGATTGGGGGCGAGCTTGTGCAGCGTCAGGCTGTGGTGGTGGGGAATAACCCGGTCGGCTTCGCCGTGGAGGAAAGCGACGGGAACCTGAATCCGGCTGATGGCGGTTTCCGCGTCGAGTCCGGAGCTGACAAAAAGAGGGCGGAGGAGCCGCAGGGGCTGAAGAAACAGGGGGAGCCCCGCCATTTTTTCGGAGGCGATGGATGCATGACTGACGAAGGTGGAGTCGATGAGGACGGCGCGGACCTCGACATCGCTCTGGGCGAGGGCGTTGAGGGCGGCGGTGCCGCCGAGGCTCTGTCCCCAGACGAACAGGGTTTCGGGCGAGGTTTCGGGGCGGTCGGCGACATAGCGGAGGGCGGCGAGGCTGTCGCGGACAATGCCCCGGCGGGTGGGGACGCTTTCGGAAAGGCCATAGCCCCGGTAGTCGAAGACAAAGAGATGGTATCCGTTCGCGGGCAGCCATTCGGCGAAGCGGACGTGGGTGGAAATGTTCTGGGCGTTTCCGTGGAAGTGAATGACGGTGCCCCGCGGCTCGGTTTGGGCGGGGAGCCACCAGCCGTGGAGCGCGGTGCCGTCGGTGGAGGCGAATTCAACCGCCTCGAAGTCGAGTCCGCGTTCGGCGGGCAGGGCGCGGATGTGGCGGTCGGGGTGGTAGAAGAGACCGTTGGCGCATCCGGTGAAGAGGAGGAGCAGTCCGAGCGGGAGAAGCAGCGTTTTCATGGTGTTGGAGGCTTTCCGGAGGAAAAGAGTTTGAGTCGGCGGATGTTGTCGCGCTTGCAGGATTGATCGAAACGGTGCAAAAACGCTTTGAAGGTGAGGATGGGCGCGCCCTGTTCCCGGTTGGTCTTGCCGATGGCGCAGGCATGGGACCACTGGCGGAGGAGAATCCGGAGGATGGCGAAGATGGAGGTGCCGGGGGCATAGAGGTTTGTGGCTTCGCTGGTGACGCCGTTGAGTTCGATGATGCTCAGACCTTTGCCCGCCTGAAACGCGGCGGTGTCGGGGGCGAAGAGATCATAGCGTCCGAAATAAAATCCGGGCAGCGAGCGGCTGACGGCGTCGATGCGGGCTTCGAGTTCGGGGGTGAGGAGGTGCATGCCGTCTTCGAAGAGGGTGCCGCGGGCATGGTTTCCGATTTTGGAGAGGGGAACCGCCTCTCCGGCGGCGGGAACGGTGTAGAGGCGGTCGCGCAGGTGTTCGAAATGGGTTCGAAACTGACAAACCGCACGTTTATCGGCCAGGATCAGGTCCTCCAGATTGCGTTTTCCGTCGCCGTCGACCACGGGAAAGGTTTTGCGGGTGATGGCGAAGATCCGGCCCCGGTCCTCCAGCGGATGCCGGATGTAAAAGACCCCGAATTCCTCACCGGATTGGGCGAGTTGCAACAGGTGCGGCTCTCGCTGGGTTTCGAGCGCGTCGACTAAAGCGGCCCGGTCCGCGAGGTGGCGGACACCGGCGCCGCGCTCACCGCTGTCGGGTTTGAACACAACGGGGAATCCGGGGGGATGTTGCGACAGGAAATCCAATGCCTGTTGTTGTCGGTTTTCCAAAGGCTCGTCCGGATGGAGCAGGATATAGGGCGCGAGCGCGGCGCGTTCCTCCATGGCGTCGAGAATGGCGGATTTGGATTCGCCGACGAGGCCGGAGGCCGGCATGCAGGGGTTGCAGGCGGTGAAATCCAGCAGGCGGTTTTCGCGCCGGAGGGCGCGCAGCAGCAGAAACAGGGTGACCGGGGTGTAGAGCAGGATCGCTGGCCAGTATTCGGGCGCGGTCCATCGCTTCCACTTGCCGTACAGTTTGCGTCGGCCCCGCCAGCTGCAGGCGGGGAGAAGTATGTGGGAGAAAAGCCAGTATCCGGCCAGACCGGCCACGACGAGGGCGGGGGCGGTGTGGTGATAGCGGGTCATCCATTCCAGGGCCTGTTCGGCGAGCCGGACGGAAATCCAGACGATGGCCGGGGTCCAGGTGAGCACCGCGAGCAGGAAAAGCGGGGTGAAGGTTTTCACGGGCACCCCGAGAATACCGGCCGCGAAGTAGGCGGGGTAGCGGGTGCCGGGAATCAGGCGGGTGATGAAAATGGCTTCTGCGGCCCGGCGGTCGAACCATTCCTCGGTTTCGCGGAGCGTGAGCGGATCGATCAGCCAGCGGAAGGGAATGCGTTGCAGCACCGGACGGCCCATGCGGCGTCCGGCGATATAAATCAGGTAATCCCAGAACAGGATGCCGGCGAGGCAGGCGCCGATGCCCTGGGCCCAGGTGAGATTGCCGTTGGCGATCATGAGGCCGACCAGGACGCAGGTGAGATCCTCGGTGATGAGGGTGGCGAAGGCAATGGCCAGCAACAGGGCGATGAGAACGGCGGCGGAGGGCGGGGGCCGTTCGGGTGTGAGGTCGCGGTTGGCGGCGGCCTCCAGCCGGACGGGGTCGGCCTGATGACGGACCGGTAGATCGCCGCGCTGATATTCCGCGCGGTAGCGGTCGACAACCTCGTGGAGGCTCTGATCGGCGTAGAGGGTGGCGGTGCGGCTTTGGGGCAGAAGCCGCTCGTGTTCCCGGGCGGCGACGGTGCGGAGGGTCTCGCCGGGATTGCGCAGGATGAGCACCGGGTGTTCGATATCGGAAAACCGGGGGCGCAGCACCCGCCGGTCGGAGTGGCGCAACAGGTGAAGCTGGGCCTGACGGAGCCGCCAGCGGGGGGACGCGCCGAAGTGGGGGGCGAAGGTGTGAAAAAGCCGCAGGGCGTTTTCGCTGACGGCGTAGAGGGCGTAATTCAGGTGATATTCGCCGAGTAGGCTGAGTTCCTGCACGCCGGTGGCGTCGAGCAGAATGATCCCCGCGACCTGTTCGGGGTGATTGGCGGCGAGATGCAGGGCCACCGCGCCGGCGTGGCCGTTGGCCAGAATCAGGCCGGGTGGGCGGGCTTCCCGCCTGTGCGCATCGGCGAGCCGGTCGGCCAGTTCCTCGAAACCGCCCGGAGAGGGAACGAGGGTGTTGAGGCCGGGGAGTTCGGGGATCGTAACCTGAAATTCGCTCCCGGGCGCATTCAGCAACTCGAGGACATGCGACGCGGAGGGATCGAGCGGGTCAAACAGAATCAGCGTTTCCGCCTCTGATCCGGTGGAAAAACCCGTGGCGGGCTGGAAAAACGCGGGCGGTTCGGAAAGGCGGACCGTGAGGTGTGAACACAGCAGCACGGCCAGATACGCCCATAGAAGCCGGATGCGGTTTCGGATCCAGAAATTTCGTTGACCAGGGGTACTCATCGGCGGATGTTATAAGCCGAACCTGGTGACAAATCCACTCAATTCAGCCGGGTGATTCTTCAGAAAATGGCACTCCGAAAGCAAAGCGGAGCCTCGGGAAAATGATGTCCCCTCAATATTTGGCTTTCCTGGCCCTGGGTTTCTCTACAAATTCAATGTTGTCTTACGGGAGGCGGTTGCGGTGGCGGGCCTGTTGGAAGGCGCGGCGGCGGGCGGGGGATGGTTCGGGTTCGGGCGGTTCGGGGGTGCCGTGGGCGGGTCGCGGGGGTTTGGGCGCGGGGGCGCGGCGGACGGGGCGGCGGAGATCGAGGGAGGGGCGCTGTCCGTCGAGGCGGACCAGGGCGGCTTCGGTGAGGAAAGCGAGCAGGAGGAGGATGAGCAGGGGACTGCGGATGCTGCGGAGGGTGATTCGGCGGGGGGCGTCCCAGACGGTGGCGAGGTCGAGGCGGTTCACGCCCTGGCTGAGTCGGGAGAGCTGTTGCAGGGCCCGCGGCATGGCGGGGTCGAATTCCCATTCGGCGCCGACGGGGGCGCTGACGGGTCCGAAGGGGATGGCGCCTTCTCCGGCTTTGAGGGCTCCGCGGAGCCGGTCCTGTCCGCGGAGGGGGATTTGGGTGGTGAAGCGTCCGGGGCTCATGCGGCGCCAGGCGTGGGCGCGGGGGTCGGGGTCGGCGGCGGAAACGGTGTGCAGTTCGGGGGGCGCGAGGGCGAAGACGGCTTCCCAGCTTTCGTCGTGGTGGAGGTCGATGCGGAGGTGCTCGCCTTCGCGGGTTTGCCGGAGGGCCAGGCCGCCGGGGAGTTCGCGGCGGAGGGTCCAGTCCACGAGGGTGCGGACAAAATCTCCGTAGGCCGGCCAGGCGCGGACGGTGTCGGAGGCTTCGCCGCCGAGGGGGAAGGAGACGGCGGCGACGCGGCCGAGGCCCCGGGTCCAGTGGGCGAGGAGGGGGGCTTCGTATTCGTCGGCGGTGAGGAGGCTGACGGCGGCTCCGGGGCGGAGGTAGCTGAGGTTGTAGCCGTCGATGTGTGCGGGCCAGGGCAGGGGGGCGGCGGCGATTTCGCTCCAGCCGGACATGGGCTGGAGGCCGACGGGTTCCTGCAGAAAGGCGGAGCGGCTGAGGGCGACGGTTTCCTGCGCGAAGATCATGGGCAGTTGGGCGGCGTCGGCGTTGAAGAGGATGCGGCCCTGTCCGCGGGCGGCGATTTCTTTGAGGAGGTCGCCATGCCGGTCGTTTTCGGTGCCGAGGGCGATGACGCTGAGGGTGGCGTTTTCGCGGAGCATTTCGTCGACGATGCGCTCGTAGCCCTGGGGGCGTTCGGAGTCGGATGCGTCGGAAAAGAGGATAATATGGCGCTGGCCCTGTTGGGCTTTTTGGAGTTCCTCCCAGCCGGCTTTGAGGCCTTCGTAGACGTAGATGCCGCCGCCGGAGCTTTGGATGCGGCGGACGGCGGCGGCGATGTCGCTCCGGTTTCCGCCGAGGGTGGTGAGAGGGACCATGAGGTGGGGCTGGGTGTCGACGGCGAAGACGGTGACGGCGTCCATGTCGCCGAGCAGATCGATGGCCTGGGCGGCTCCTTCGTTGGCGAGGCTCATTTTGGTGGCACCGGGCGCGCCGGGCACGCCGGCGTTCATGCTGCCGGAGCGGTCCATGACGATGGCGACGGCGGCGGCGAGTTTGCGGTGCTCCTGCTTGAGTTCCATGGAGACGGGGAGGAGTTCGTCGACCGCGGACTGGAAATATCCGCCGGAACCGAAGCCGGCTTTGCCGCCGACCATGATGAAGCCGCCGCCCTGTTCGCGCACGAAGAAGGGGATGGCTTCGAGGAAGGGGCCGGGGACCTGAAAGGCGGAGACGTTGTTGAGGATGACGGAGGCGACGCCGCTGAGGTGGCCGGGCCTGAGGGTGGCGGTCCGGGTGACGAGGGCGACCTCCATGCCGCGGTCGCGGAGGAGGCGGGCGAGGGGATCGTCTTCGTAGGCGCTGACGAGAAGGACGCGGCGGCCTCCGCCGGCTTCGACCCAGTGGCGTTGTCGGTTGTTTCCGGGCCAGGTGTCCTCTTCGGGGTGGATGCTGACTTCGTATTCGGCGGCACCGGGGTGATCCAGGCGCTGCGGCCAGCGGATGCGTCCGCGTCCGCGGACAAGGGTGACGATGCCTTCGGCGAGGTGTTCGCCGTTGCGGCGGAGTTGCACGGGGATGTCTCCGTCGCGGGTGCCGGTGATGTGGGCTTCGATGAGAAAGGGTTCTCCGGGGCGGACCCGCAGGGGGGCGTTGATGCTTTCCACGCGATAATCGACGGCGTCGAGGGGGGTGAAGGCGCGGAGGTCGAGGGGGATGTTTTCGCGGAGGAGGCGGAGGCCGGCTTCTTCGAGGGGTTCGGTGGAGTAGCCGTCGCTGAGGAGCAGGAGGCGGGTATGGCGGCGGGGGGCGATGCGGTCGAGGGTGAAGTGGAGGGCGGTGGCGAGGCGGGTGGAGTCGGTGAAGCCGCTGAGGACGGTGGCGGTGAGGGGGTCGCGCTGGATGACGTCTTCGGCGAAGTCGACGAAGATGAGGCGGTCTTCGCGGTTTCGCGACTGTTCGAGGAGGGTTTGCATCTCCGGGAGACGGGGTTCGATGAGGTCGCGGGCGGAGTCGGAGCGGTCGACCAGCACCCAGAGATCGAGGCCGCGGGATTGGAGGGGCAGGTGGGGGGCCATCCAGGCGAGCATCCAGAGGAGGCCGACGGCGAGGCGGAGGGGTTTGAGCAGGCGGGCTTTGGGGAAGAGCCAGGCGGCCGCGCCCCACAGGGGAATGAGGATGAGGGCTTCGGGATGGGAAAAGGAGAGGTTCAAGGGAGGGGGGGGGTGTGGTTGTGGGGTGTTGTTGTGGTGGTGTCTTGGGGTGTTGTTGGTTGTGGAGGGATTACTGGGGTTTGAGCCAGCCGAGAAAGAGGGTCAGTCCGAAGAGAGCGAACCAGAGGGGGGTGAAGGCGTCGCGGCGGATGGCGGGGGGAACGACGTCGGCGGCGAGGGCGTCAAGGGAATCGAGACCGAGGGTGGCGAGCATGGCGCGCTGTTCGCCGCCGACGGGGCCTAAATGACGGCGGGTGAAGGGCGTGGGAGCGTTGTCGGAAACGGCGCGGGAGAGCAAAGACTTGAAAGACATGGTGAGTCCGGGGTGGAAGGGTTAATGATAGACCCCGCTCTGTTCGGATACCTGAGAGGATGACTCCTTCGGTGAACGCATGCGCTGCTCTCCAGAGATTGACGGCCCGCAGAGGTCCTTTTGCCTGAGAGCTTCCGGGGCAGGTTTCACCTTCGGCGGACGGCTCGGTGCCGCCTCTCTCCCTCGTGCAAAAATTGTCAAAGTTTTGCTTGTAGAGGATTGCGACGGAAAGTCAAGCGGGCTTCATCCAGAAGCAGTATGCGAAAATCACGTTTTATGAGCTATATTAAAGGTGAGGGTTGACATTTGGAACGATATGGGTTGTATGTTTTATAGTTATCCATCTTATACGAGATTTTTATGAATGTACGTGCCTTCCCGTTTTTTGTGCTGTTAATGACGCCGGTTTTGGCGCAGTCTCAAAAAGTATGGGGCAGGCAGGATCCTCAGCTCGACAGCCTGAAAGAAATCGTGGACAGGTATTTGGACTTTCGGGAAGGGGTATGGATGCTCAATCCGCCGATACATCAGACGGAAAACGAGACGGCGCTTGAGGAAAAATCGACAACAATAAGCTGGTTCGAGGCGGCATGGATCCGCTGGTTGGTCCGTCCGGGCTGGTTTATGCGACACAGTGGTTTCGCAGGCACGTTTTCCCCGGACCTGCAAAACGCGATCTGGCCCAAGGGTCATACGGGCTCCCTGCTGGTGTGGGAGCATCCTGGGCAGGGGCGCATAATCCTCAGCCTTGAAGATCCCCTAACCGGCGAGCCTGAAGAGCTGTTTTATGTCGATACAACCTCGGAGAGGAGACTGTTCCGGGCCCGCTGACCGTCTGGCGGCTGGACGGCAGCCTGGTGGACGGCTGGAATCCGCTGCCCGGCCTAAGTCTTCCGGCCTTATGGCTGGCGGACCGCGGGCAGGGGGACAGCCTTTCCTTTTCCTTTGATCCGGGTGAACAAGCGGGTGCGCCCCATCCCATGTTTCTTCGCGCCACTCTCGGGATGGTGGACAGTGACAACGACGGCATGGACGACGGCTGGGAACTCTGGCATTTCGGCGAATTGGTCGACCCGGATGACGATGCCGACGGAGACGGGCTCACGAACCTGGAGGAATATCTCCACGGCACCGACCCGAATAATCCTGACACCAGCGGGAACGGAATTCCGGACGGATGGGAAATCCTGAACGCGGGTCAGTTTTCGATTTGGCCGCCGTCTGTGCCGGTGACGCTCTTTCTAAACCAAAGCCTGCCAAAAACGCTGATCCTGTGGAATGACACGGCGTCAACCGTTGATGTGGACCTCACCCTTTCGGATCACCTGGGGCCTTCTTACGGGTTTGAGGATTCGGTGAATGACGGCATACCTCACGTCTGGAACGACATCAGTCAAAGCGGAACCCGCATGGACCACATTTCCAATGTGCTGGACGGATTTGAATTCATCGATTTGGTGAATTTTTCTTTTCCGTTTTATGGAAACAGTTTTGACCGGGTGTATGTCGGGTCCAACGGATATATCACGTTTGGAAACGGCAGCAGTGCATATATAAACCAGGCTCTGCCTGCCCTGTATGTTCCTCCCGACCTGATCGCCGCGTTTTGGGATGACCTCGACACCCGGACAACCGGTGATATTTATTACCAGGAGTTTTCAGATCATCTGATCGTGCAGTTTGATCAGGTCGGACGGCTTTCGGATGTCGCGGAATACACCTTTCAGATTGTTCTGCGCGCAAGCGGTGTGATTGAATTCTTCTATGATGAGTTGCAGGGAATGACAAATTCCGCGACCGTCGGCATTCAGGGGGGAGCACCACTGCAAGGTCTTCAAATCGCTTACAATGAAGCCTATCTCGAAAACGGCATGGCGGTCCGCATTGATCCGCAGTCCGCTTTCGTCACCTTGTCCGGGTCTCCGGGACCGCTGCCGCCGCAGAGCACAACCAGCATAGAGGCTGTGTTTACAAGCGGACAGTTGCCTTTCGGGACGTATACGGCCACGCTGACAACCGCTCATAACGCCGCATCGCCCGCAGAACCTCTCGAAACCAGCCTTGTTCTCACGGTGGAAAACACCCCGTCGGTCGTCACTTTGATTCAGCCGGAGGGTGCGGTGACGATCCTGGAAAGCGACACGCTGATGTTAAGCGCCTCGGCAAGCGATGCCGAAGGCGTGGCCCGCGTGGAGTTTTATGCGGGGGAGACCAAAATCGGGGAACGGTTTACGCCGGCATATACATTCGCCTGGCTAAACCCTCCGCCCGGTGAGCACACCGTGTTCGCCCGGGCGGTGGATGTTTACGGGGACACGACAGATTCGACAGGCGTTGTGGTCACGGTTATGGCTGACTCGGACGGCGACGGGATGCCGGACGGATGGGAAGTGTTGCATGGTTTTGATCCGCTTAATTCCGCGGATGCGATGGAGGATGCCGACGGCGACCGCGTGCCCAATCTGTGGGAATATATCCACGGCACCGACCCGAACGATCCGCAATCCACACCTGCATCTACTCAGGTGGTCGCAGCGTCCGGCGGCACCCACACCACTCTGCAGGCGGCGTACAACGCGGCGTCTGACTTTGCGGTGATTGAAGTGAAGAGCGGCACCTATACAGGTCAATTGAATGCAAGCGGAACCAAACGTGTGGTGTGGCTGGCAGAGGTTGCGGGCATGGACGGTCCGGTGGTTTTGCAGCGAAACGCAAACAACGACACGGTTCGTCTTTTTGCCGACACTGTCATGGACGGCTTTGTCATCACCCATGCTCCCGGCAATACGGGAAGCGGTGTCTATACCGGGAAACATTGGAACATGCCGGAGGCGCCCCGCATCCGTCTGGTCAACTGCCTGATCCGGGGAAACACGGCCTGGAACGGAGCCGGGATTTACAACCAGCAGGCCCGTCTGGAGGTGATACACTGCACGATCACGGGCAATTCCGCCGACAGTCAGGGGCGGGCCATATACGTCAATGGCTGGAGTGCGGGAACGAGTCTGCGGGTGGTCAACAGCATCCTGTGGAATGAGGGGGCGGCACTCAATGAGATCGGGGTGCAGGGCACACCGGAGAGCGTGGAGGTTGTTTCAAGCATCCTGCGCGGCGGGCAGTTTGGCGGAATGGATCAGGAACCCGTCCTGGCCTATGGTGGCTGGATGACCGCCGTTTC
The DNA here is from genome assembly GCA_020831625.1 of Verrucomicrobiota bacterium. Lineage (GTDB taxonomy): Bacteria > Verrucomicrobiota > Kiritimatiellia > SS1-B-03-39 > UBA6053 > PXAS01. The sequence goes on from JAFIGD010000008.1 coordinate 132,453, forward strand.
CCCCGCGCGGGCTGCCGGATCTCCGGGCGTGTACGCTTCCGATATTCATGGCGAGACCCGCCCGGTCATCCCTCCGCCCGATCTCGGATGGGACCAGTTTCATGATACAAGCGGCAACGGCCTTCCCG
>JAFIGD010000092.1 GCA_020831625.1 Verrucomicrobiota bacterium
GCGGGTGGAGGCGATACGGCGGCGGAGCTCGTCGTACTGGTGGGTGGTGGTGATGCCGTCGCGGTTGGTTTCGGACGCCAGTCCGCAGCAGGAATAGGTGCGGGTTTCTTCGGTGCCGTCGATGTGCACGATATGAAGGGGGCGGAATTCGTCATCGCGGTCAAGAACCTCGTGGCCGGAGAGAAGAATGTCCGCTGCGGGGGTCACGCGATAGGTGTGCGTCGAAACCGCATACCCGAAGTCGCGGTGGGTGACGGTGACGGTTTTGGTGCCTTCTTCGACCTGCGTGGCGGCGCTGACCGGCAGGGCGTCCGGTTTGCCGTTGGCGCGGGTCACGGTTTGGAAGTCGCCCATGTAGGTGGTGTGGGTGGTGGAGACGAGTCCGTCGGGCCGGAGGGTGACCCGGGGTTCGCCGCTGACATAAAAGGTGGTGGTGACGAGATTGTCGGGGTCGTCCCAGGCGGAGGTCGGGGTGGCGGCCTGGATGCGGCGGGTCTGCCCCGCTTCGTACACGGTGAATCGGCGTGAGACGATCTGACCGTTGACGCTTTCGGTGACGGTGCGGGGGGCGGTGGTGTTGTCGCCGGGATCGTTTCCAAGGGGGGTATAGTCGTATTCGGTGACGCGGTTGGCGGCATCGGCGGTACTGAAGGCGTTGTCCTGATAGGAGCGGACGTCTTTGAGGGTGCGGCCCTGCGCGTCATACACGGTGCGGCTCCAGTTGCCGTCGGGGTATTGGGTGGATTTGGGAAGCCCTTCCAGCGCGGCGCCGGCGGCGGCGGTATAGTAGTCGAAGGTGGTGGTGCGGGTGTCGCCGGTAAAGCCTTCGGTCTGTTCGATCAGCCGCCAGTCGGGAAGGGAATCGAGGGTGTAGACATCCACGACGCGTTCGCCGTCTTCCCATCCGAGAACGGTTTCGATTTGCGTTTCGGGTGAGGGGAAATTGCGGTAGAGTTTTTCAATGCGGGTAAAAGGAGCCAGGGTATCGGGGTCGAGGGTCCAGTCGATGACTTCGAGGTATTCGATCCCGTTGTCTTCATAACGGCGTTCGACTTTCCGGGTGGCGGTCCGGTCGCCGTTTTCCGGTCCTTTGATCAGCGTCCAGCCGTTGCGGCCCTGAACATTTTCAATGTCTTCTTCCCAGAGGAAACGGGCGTGGTCCTGCGTTCCGTTTCGCTGCCCGTGAAAACGGAGATCGTGGCCGAGACTGTCGAGCCGCTCGATCGTGAGGGTGGAGACGGGCTGGGGATCCGCGGGCAGGGTATGGAGATAATCATCCTCCAGCGGATCGAGCGGGTTGGCGGTTTCAAACAGCTCCACCAGAAGATGGGTGGTGACGTCGTCATCGGTCTGGACGGGCGTGAGAACGGTCAGATGACTGCCGGTGTATATTTGATCCACCTGTCCGTGTGCGTCGAGATGGGTGAGAATACCCGGTTGCGGCGGGATGCGCAGCACATCGGGATCGCGGAAATCCTGAACGGGCGTTTCGGTGTAAACATTCAGCCAGGCGTCCTGCCCCAGATAAAATTGCATATGCACGCATTCGTTGCCCATGGCCAACCACCCTGCGGGAGTGAAGGTCGTACAGTTTCCTCCGCCGCCGCACATTGGATTGGCGCGCAACGGAACAATGACTTGCATGGTCTCGGCGTTATTGTTGGTATGGCTGTTTCGGTCTTCTCTGTTGTTAACAACACGCGTAACATAATAATCCAACCCGCAGGCGGAGGCCTCGGGAAAAAGCCCCTCCATGGCCCGTTCGACCTGGTTTTGATTCAGCCAGTTCATTTGAGACTCGTTCAGCCCCTGCAGTTGGTGCATGCTCTGCATATTCGCGCTGAATTGCGCCTGACCCATCTCCTTTAACAATCCCCGCCGCACCGCGATCACCCCGGCGGCCGCATAGGTGCTGTCCCCCAGATTCACGGTGTTTTTCTGCACACAGTTCACCTTCCAATTCTGGTCGGATCCTTCAACAAGCTGATTGTCATGCGTAATGCGAATCGACGTGGTGTTGAAAAGTCTGAAGCGCCAATTCAGAAGATCGCCCGGCGTTTCCAGGCAAGGGGTCTTGTTGCCCTCTTCATCTTCCTTGAAAATTCGGCTGTCGCTCCCTTGGTAGGTGATGTTGACACCATTGTTTAACGCCCAGCCGGTGATAGACCCGATGTAGGTGTAGGGTTTTGTGCGCCCATGATTTTTACCCCCTCCGCTTTGATAATCTGTATGCGCGACCCCATGGTAAATAAACAGATCATAGCATTGATCGGTTTCCTCGCCGGCATGGAGAGAAACGCTAAGAAGCATCGCGAAAAAACTGAGGAGAAATCTGTATTTCATGGCAGGAATCCGGAGGTGAGGGTGCGGAAATTACGGCGCATCAGAGCGGGCCAGTCGGCGGGACCGTCCACCGGATACAAGCCGGGATCGAAGGGAAAAGTATGCATGCGGAATTGCTCCTGGAGTTCGCGGGCCCGGGCGGGCTCCGGAGGCCCTAATGAAAGCGCCAAACGTGCGGGAAAAGTTTCGTAGAAGGTCTCCAGAGACTCGTCGGCATCAGGACTGCGGACAATCCATCCGTAGCCCGGCGTCAGGGCTTCAAGGGCGGGATGAAGGGCCAGAAATCCCTCACGGCGCAAACGGGGATGGGCGCGGAGTTCCGCCTCCAGGGTGTCCAGATCGGCTTCCACCTGTTGCAGGCGGCTTGCGAGCGCTTCCGGGGAAACGAACGGGGCCAAACGTTCCGCGACCGCGCGGGCCTGCAGCCGGAGGTGCAGCGGATCCAGCCAGGTGATTCCCTCACTGCGGCGGTGGAAAAGCGCCCGGGTCCTTTCATCAAAATTCCGGGCTTCGGAATAGACCTCCAGTACCGCTTCCGAACTTCGGAAAAGTGTCGGAAGCTCCACGCCTTGAGCCCAGGGCTCATGTCCGGCGCCGTTGAGCACAATCAAGGCCGCCGCATCCAGATCGGGCCCCTTTTCAGCGCGTTCCGGCGCGTAGCCTTCGATCTGTATGTCCTCTCCTCCCAGACCTTGCACAACCCATTGAAGCGGAAACGTCGTGACCACCACCACGGGTTGTTCGGCACGAAGGGAGAGAAGCATCATGCTTCCCAAAACGATGATTGGATTTTTCATGGTTTAGCGAAGGGGCGTGAAGACCGTGAATTGAACCGGGGCGGAGGTTCCGGAGGCGGAGGTTCCAGGGGGCGTAGAGGATGGTTCGAAAAGCGGAGCGGTTCCGCTAAATCCGGCAGCGGCTTCCGTTTCCCCTGCCGAAGCCCCTGAAACCCTGTTCTGCTCTTCAGAAGCATCCCCGGAGTCTGAGGCTTCCCCGGTTTCGGTTACCTCCGAATCTTTTTCAGCCTGACCGCTTTCTTCCGACCCTCCGTTAACGCCGCTGACCCGATACAGCCGAAGTCCGGGCTCCATGGGCGGCGCGTCCTCGACATACACAAGATTGCCATCACCCGCGGTTTCAGCCGGTGTCCAGGCGTACCATTCCGCCGGATCGGCAATTTCTTGTCCCGGTTCAAGATCCAGCACCTCAAAAGCAATCGGTGCAGACGGATCCGCCAGTTGAACGGTCAGCCGAACCCGCAACGGATTTGCAACAAACCGGACATCCAGCACCGCCGGAAGGTGATCATCGGACTCGAATAAAAATGCCGGAGCCGAGACACTCCCGATACTCGACGCATCCCTCCAATAAAACGCGGCACCTTTAAGAGGGGAAACCTCAGAATCCACAGGGTATAACGACAATCCCGCGTCCGTCAGGTCTTCAAGAGCAAACACATGCTCCGGCAACAAATTCAGCCCCGGATATAAGATCTGTGAATGCGGTTGCCCGGAAATCACTCCGCCGAGGGACAAAATCAGCGGTACCTCGGCAGCGTCGACTTGCAAAAGAATCGGACCTTCCCCGCCGGTTTCCCCCTCGGCACCGTCCCAACCCTCCTCTGGAGAGTATGTCTTTTCACTCCAGAGCTGCCCGGCGGCATCCCAACGAAAGAGACGAAGGGAATCCCCCGGAGCCTGAAGACTCAGTTGGTCTTCAACAAAATCAGAAACATCAAACGGTACCGAAAAGGCCGAAGAGGTTTCTGGAGTGACCTCGACCGATTCGACAATTCCGATCGGAGCGAATTGCGCGGAAACGACGGAAACAAGGCCTGTAAGACACGCCCAAAGCGCGCCGCGAAAACCCTTAGGCCGTAAGCCCCCCCCCATCAAAGGTTTATGAAATTGAATATGCATAACATCGCTCCAGATACAAAAAAGTTAAGGATGATTTTAATCAAAAAACAAAGAAAATCTCTTCAGACAAGCCTTTTTTATCAAAAACTTTTTGAAACGATTTAACATTTTAAGGAAAGTGCGAATGTTACGAAATGACGCCATATAATGAAGATCATAAACACGTGAGACCACCCTGTCCGGATCGTTTCCGACGCTCGGAAAAATTCGATCCGCGTTTTCCGAACGTCGGAAAACGCGGATCTGA